>CAVTTI010000035.1:0-48809 GCA_963737615.1 uncultured Actinomycetes bacterium
CGGCCGACGCCGGACGACGACGTCCCCTGGCGGCCGCGGCCACACGGCGGTAGGCGCCGGCCCGATCCCGCTCTGGGTCCGCACGGCCGGGCAACGCGCCGGGCGCAACCGGGCAGGCTGCAAAGGACGGGTGCGCGGCGCCTGTGAGCGCGGAGGAAGCCGGCGTTTTCGCGGTTCGCGAGCCGACCCGCTGGGTTGTGGCCGGGTACCTGGCGGCGATCGTCCACTTCACGGCGCCTGTCGCGCTCGTCTACTACCCCGGCCGGATCGGCCCCGCCACGATGCTCGTGGCGCTGCTTGCCGCTGCCCTCGCGGGTCCCCGCCAGCGGCTGTTCGTTGCTTCCGCGGTCGCCGCTGCGACGATTTGGTGGTTTATCGGCATGGTGATCGCAATCACGCTTGAGCGACCGCTTTTCTAAGGACCGCCGTACTCGGCGAAGGCGCAGGCGCGGGATATCCCTCTAAAGCGGGATTGCCGTCCGGTCGATAGAGATGTCGGGTATGGAGTCATGAACGGAATCGCGCGCCACCTGGGGAGCTTCAAGCTTCGACTCGTCGCCTTCTTCCTCTTGCTCTCGCTCCTGCCGCTGATCGCGGCGCTGTGGGCCTTCAGTGAAGTCGCCCAGCGAAGCGAGACTAGCCGTGCGGATACGCGCGTGAACGCTGCTCTCCGCATCGCCGCGGCCGAGTACAACCACCAGGTGGCGGACGCGGGGAGCACTGCGGAAGCGCTGGCGAATGCGACTGCGTTCCAACAGGGGCTCGTCGGGCAAAGCCGAATCGCTCTCTCGCGTTTGTATCAAGATCCAGACCAGAACGCTGGGTTCTTCAAGAATGGCGTCCGCGTGGCCGGGGTGGCGCCCCCGGCGATGGCCGCCACGCGGGAGGCGTTCGTCGACTCCCCAAGCGGCAGGCGAATCGGACGGGTGGTCGTCTTCGTCCCGTTGAACGACGATCTGATCGGCCTCCTGCGGCGGGGCTCGGGTCTGAAGAGAGACGACCTCCTTGTCCTGTCCCGCGGCGAACGGGTGATCGCAGGCCGCGAAGTGGGTTTCCCGCTCCCCACGCTGGACTACCTGCCCGCAACGGTCAACTTTGCCGATAAGAAATACCGGGCCTCCGGCGCTGAGGTAGATGGTAGACCCCTCACGCAGCTGGCAGTGCTCGTCCCGAACTCGAGAATCGAGGCGGCGGCGGCCAACCTCCGGCGGCGACTGCTCCTCTTCTCGATCATCGCCCTGTCCCTGGTCGGCCTACTCGCGTATGCGCTCGGACGCAACATCGTCCGTTCCCTGCGCGAGCTCGCCGACGCCGCCGCCGATGTCTCGAGGGGCAACTTCGGCTCGCGCGTTCCCGTCCGCGGCCGCGACGAGTTCGCCCGCCTCGGGCACGCGTTCAACGAAATGGCGGGCCAGCTCGAGACTCGCGTCGATGAGCTGGCCTGGGAGCGCGGACGCGCGCGCGACGCGCTGACGCGGTTCGGCGAGGCGCTGGCGGCGACGAACGACCCGCTCCAGCTTCTCCCGGTCATCGTCGAGAGCATCGTCGAGGCGACGGGCGCCTCCGGCGGGCGGCTGCTCGTTGCCGGCGAGGAGCTTGCGCGCGCCGGGCGACCCGACGCACGCCGCCAGCCTCTCCAGATCGCGTTGGGGGACGACGACGCGCCCGAGTCCGGCCTCCTGCTCCTGACTCCGAAGGGTGGCGACTTCAGCGACGACTCGCGCGAGCTTGCCTACTGGCTCGCCTCGCAGGCGTGGACCGCGCTCGAGAACGCCCGGCTCCACGGCCGTCTGCAGCAGGAAGTCGTGACCGACGGGCTCACCGAGCTGCCGAACCGGCGCGGCTTCCAGCAGGCGTTGGAGATCGAGCTGCGCCGCGCAGAGCGGCTGAACGGGGATCTGGGGCTGATCGTCGCCGACCTCGACGGCTTCAAGAGCGTCAACGATCGGCATGGACACCTGGCCGGAGACGACGTACTGGTTGCGTTCGCCGAGGTGTTACGGGAGACGGTTCGCGAGATCGATGTCGCCGCCCGCTACGGAGGCGAGGAGTTCGCAGTGCTCCTCCCCGGCACCGATGCCGAGGGTGCCGAGCTGGTCGCCGAACGGCTACGCACGCGCATGGAGCACCGGGCGGTCCGGGGCTATGCAGGACAGCTCTTCTCGATCACCGCCAGCTTCGGGGTCGCGTCGTTCCCACGAGTCGACGAGGACGAGCTTTTCGGCGCCGCCGACCAGGCGCTGTACGCTGCGAAGGAGGCAGGGAAGAACTGCGTCTCGGTTGCGGGGGAGCGGGTAACCGTCCGGCCAGAGCCCTAATCTCTTCCCACGCCATCCCGCCCTGGTCTACAATCGACCGCCGACCCCCAAATCGATACCGGAGGCGCAATGGACAACACTTTCGCCCGAGTGATCGAAGACCATCTCGAGTTGAAACGACAGAACTCAGGACTCGACGCGAGGATGCCGATCGATCGGTACCGCGTCGACGACCCCTTCCACAATCATCCGCTCTTCAAGACCGAGGAGCAGGCTCGCATCGAAGACACGCTGAGCGGTACGGATCCCGAGCTTGACCCGAGCCTGGTCCTCGCTTGGCCGACCGAAGAAAGCGAGCCCGAGGCCCAGCCGGACGTTGAAGACACGCTCTGGGGCAGGTCTCGCGACTTCGACTGGGGCGACTGACCGGCTCTAGCCGCTGTAACGCGCCAAGAGGCCCTTCATGTCCCCGAGGCCGACGGTCTCGTCGCCATCGTGGATGAAGGTGTACATCGTCAGCTCAGGCGACTTCTCCGTGTGGTCCAGACCCGCGAAATGCCCGAACTCGTGCGTGGCCACGTCGCTGATCGCGAACTCTCCGCCGAGAGCGTCCGTCCACGTGGTGGGGCGCGTCGACCAGAAGTCCAGGAAGCCGTAACGGGTCAGGTCTTCCTCGAACGCCAGGTCGGCCTCGTTGATCCGGCCGCGGTCGTAGTCCGTGACGACGCATGCGAGCGCGCCGTCGCAGACCGTGCCGGCGAGTGACTGGAACGAGACGGTGTTGACGCCGTCGCGCGTGAGCTCGCTGACCAGCGTCCCCACACGTGAGGTGTTTCCGCCGTCCCTCGCGTTGAAGGGCGACGCGCCCGGGATCGTCGAGCAGTCGGTGCGGAAGCGGCCTTCCCAGGCTTCCTGCGCGCTCACGAGCTGGGCTCGCGAGAGTGCCTGTCCGAGGTAGTCCGGCACGCTGGTCGCGTTGATCTTGTAGGTGGGGACGGCCGCCCAGCGGGCGCCGATGTACTTGTGCCGAGAGTCCCCGCAGGCGGTGCCGTTCCCGGTCTTGCCGCCGCTCGTTGAGGAGCTCGCGATGATGCCGCCGGTTGCCTTGTCGCGGAACTCGACCACGCCTGCCGTTCGACCCATGTCCTTGAAGATGATGAATCCGGCTTGCGGTGCTCTCGCAGCAGACGCGGACGAAGCCGAGAAGGCAAAAACGATCGCGAAGATCGGGAGAAACCGCAGGAAGCGCCACATGTGCCAGGTGTCGGCCGTTTCAGGCCATGCCTTTAGCTTCATGGAAACTTCAATTCAAGGTATCGGTTTCGCCTCCTTCGTGGTGCGGTACTCGCAAGGCATGGCGAGCAAATGCGTTCTGGTGGTGACGACAGCTTCCGTCGAGCCGGACAGACTTCGCGAGGAGGTTCTTCGCCACGTGGGAGACGAGAGAGCGGAGGTGAAGATCGTCGCTCCGGCCTCAGACGTATCGCGGCTCCAGTGGCTCGCGAACGACGAGGACGAGGCGCGCGAGGAGGCAGCTCAGCATGCCGACGAGGCAGCCGAGGCGGTGGAGCCGGCGGCATCGGTCGAGACTGAGGTGGGGGACAGCGATCCGGTCCAGGCGGTGGAGGACGCCCTGCGAACCTTCCCCGCAGACGAGATCGTGATCGTGACCGAGAGCGGGGACGAGGCGGGGTGGCTCGAGCAGGACAGCGCAAGCGCGGCCTACGAGCGCTTTGGCCTCCCTGTGACGCAGCTGTCTGTCTGAGGGCGTGGGGCCAGCCCGGGCCGGCGCTAGACTCGTTTGCGCGCGGGGGCGTTAGCTCAGATGGGAGAGCGCCGGCTTTGCAAGCCGGAGGTCACCGGTTCGATCCCGGTACGCTCCATTAGAGAAAGGCCCTGCTCAGGGGCTTGCTCGCGGCGGCCACCCGCTCGGCCCGCTCCGCGTGCTCTGTCGCTCATGCAACAGGTGTCGCGGCGGCGAAGAACTGAGGCTGGCCGCTGCACTGCACGTCCGGCGACAGCTTTTGCCTGAAGAGCGATTGGCCCCGACAGCAGCCGAGGCCAACCCGATTTCATAGCGAAGGTTCTAGTTCCCGCTGAAGAATCCGCTGTGGCCGTTGCACGCTTCACCGGGGCTCGGAATGAACGCCTTGAGGCCCATCCGCACGAGCTGCCCGTACGACTGGGTCCGGGTCAGGAACTCGCCCTCTTCCCCCGCGTGGTATTCGTTCAGCCCAGACGCCGAACAGATCGAAGCCGCATGCTCCAGAGCGGCCGTGTCCGGCCCCTCTGCGGGGATACCAATCGGACTGCCGGGCCCTTTGATCTCGCCGCCGAACGCGGAACCAGCACCCAGAGCCGCGATGGCAACCGCACAGGCGCCAGCCACGAACAATGACTTAAGCCGCATAGATAACCCTTTCCATCGATTCTTGCTTAAGACAGGGCCGCCCCGTCTCAAGCAAGACGGGCCGCCCCGTCTCGGTCAAAGCTATAACGGCACGAGCGCGTACACAAGCGCTTGCGTTTTCTGAGTCGGCTACTCCTGACACCCTCGCAGCACGCCGAGCCTTTTCATCGGCCGGTCAGCAACGCGGCGTTCCTTGAAAGGACTATTTGGAACGTCGTTTGGAACAAGTGGCGCGGGAAGAAAGTGCCAGTGCCTCCGGCGCTTCGGCTCGGCGACGTTGACAGGTTGAGATACCTCTGCTTTGATCCGAGTGCGGGTGCTGCAGGCTCGGCATCTCGCGTTTCTGCGGTGAGGGGAAGGACGATGGCGGGATGAAGTACCGCACGGTGACTGTCGTTTGCAGGGCGTGCCGTGTTTAGGGGGACGAGGCGCCAGCAGGGAAGCGTGTGGTTGGACGACGGCGTCCTTTCGCGCTGGATTGTTTTTTCGACTGCGCTGGTGGTGACGCTGCTCGCCTTGGCAGTTGTGCCGCGCGCACAGGCGGCGACGTTGCCGTCGGGATTCAGCGAAAAGACGGTTTTCACGGGGCTGACCCAGCCGACCGCCGTGCGGTTCTCACCGGACGGGCGGGTGTTCGTCGCCGAGAAGAGGGGGTCATCAAGGAGTACGACAGCGTGACGGACACCACCCCGACGGTCTACGCGGATCTCCGCACGAACGTGCATGACTACTGGGATCGTGGGCTGCTCGGCCTCGCCTCGATCCTGCTTCCCGACAAGAGCGTGATGTACGTGCTGTACACCTACGACGCCCCGTTGGGGGAACCGCGCCCGTGTCTACAACGACGTCTGCGCGGATCCCACCGGCGGCAGGCTGCAGGGTCAGCGCCCGACTCTCGCGGATCCTCGCCGACGGCCCGAAGAGGTGATGATCGAGGACTGGTGCCAGCAGTACCCGAGCCACTCGATCGGTTCGGTGGCCTTCGGCCCCGACGGCAACCTCTACGTCAGCGGAGGCGACGGGGCGAGCTTCAACTGGGTGGACTTCGGGCAGGGCGGCGAGGCCGTCAACCGGTGCTCGGACCCGCCCGGCGAGGGCGGCGCGCTTCGCAGCCAGGACATGCGGACGTCGCCCGACCCACCGCGCTCAACGGCGCGGTGCTTCGGATCGACCCGGACACCGGCGCCGGCGTCCGCCGGCAGCCCCTTCGCGGGCAGCGCCGACGCGAACGCGAGGCGGATCATCGCTCACGGACTCCGCAACCCCTTCCGGATGGCCTTCCGGCCCGGCACCAGCGAGCTCTGGGCCGGCGACGTCGGCTGGAACGAGTGGGAGGAGGTCGACTTCATTCACCGACGCGACCGACGCGACGGCCGAGAACTTCGGCTGGCCCTGCTACGAGGGGAACGCGCCGGCAGGCCGGCTACGACGCCAGAACCTGGGGATCTGCGAGTCGCTGTACTCGCGGAGCAACGCGGTGACCGCGCCTTACTTCACCTACCGTCATTCCGACCATGTGGTTCCGAGCGAGTCCTGTCCGCTGGGAGGCTCGTCGATCGCGGGCATGCGGCCTTCTACGACGGCGGCCCGTACCCCGCGGAGTACGACGGCGCCCTGTTCTTCGCCGACTACACCCGCCGCTGCATCTGGGTGATGGAACCGGATGGGACGGTGCGCCCGAGCCCATCCAAGATCCAGGGGTTCGTGGGCGGCGCGACCAAGCCGGTCGACCTCCAGGTCGGGCCGGACGGCATGCTGTATTACGTCGACATCGTGGGGGCACCGTTCGCCGGATCGAGTACAACGGCCGACGTCAACCGGGCGCCTCTCGGCGGTGATCTCGGCCAACCCCACAGAGCGGGGACGTCGGCATCACCGTCAGCTTCGACGGCTCGGCGTCGAGCGACCCGACGGCGATCCGCTCTCCTATGCATGGGATCTCGATGGCGATGGCGCCTTCGATGACGCCGCCACCGCCCTGGCCACCTGGACGTACAACGCCGCCGGCGCATTTCGCGTCTCGCTGCAAGTGGGCGACGGCCAGGGCGGGACCGCGACTGAGACGTCACGATCGGCGTCGGGCTTCCAAATCGTGACTATTGCGAGCCGAACCACGTCCAGCAGTGGGCGTCGGCGACACGGTGTCATTCTCCGGCTCGGCGACCGACAACAGGGCGCGCCAAATCCCCTCCTCGAATCTGACCTGGAAGCTCGTACTCAAGCACGGCGCCTGTCCCGACTGCCACGAGCACTTCCTGCAGACCTACAGCGGCATCAGCAGGGCAGCTTCAATGCGCCGGATCACGAGTATCCCTCCGAGCTAGAGCTGACCCTGACGGCTACCGACTCCGCCGGCCGCAGCAAAAGTGCGAGCATTAGGCTGCTGCCGAGAACCACCACACTGACGTTTCAGACGAGCCCGACCGGACTGAAACTGACGTTCAACGGCGTCAACGCCACCGCGCCCTTCTCCCGAACGGTGATCGTGGGATCGAGCAACTCGGTCAGTGCCCCCTCACCCCAGACGCTGCGCGGTAAGCAGATCTTCCGGTCATGGGCAGACGGAGTCACCACGCTGAGTCGCACGATCATCGCTCCGGCGAGCGCCGTTACCTACACGGCCACTTTTACCAAGAAGTAACCGGCCCGCCAGACAGGATCCGTCCCGAACATCGCTCTACCCGAGCGCCGGATTTGTGATTCCCCACGCACCAAGCCTAGGACGGACGAATCCTTCCCGGATTGGAAGGCCCCTGGCTTCGCCTGAGGGTGACGGGAACTCGCGGGGGCGAGAAGATCGCTCTCCGTCTGGGTGCGCGTGGTCGCCTCGTGGTCGACGTGCGGGAAAACGGGTCGGCCGACTTCACCTTCCGGCGCAACAGGTTCACAAGGATCGTCGTGAACGCGGGGCGCGGCAACGACCGACTCAGGATCGACGAGCGGAACGGACCGTTCACGAACACGGAGAGGACGATCTTGGACGGTCGGGCCGGCCGCGACGTGCTGCTCGGTGGGTCTTTTGCCGAAACCTTGAACGGCGGAACCGGAAACGACACGGCCGACGGCAACAGAGGAGCCGATACGGTGCGTCTCGGTGCCGGCAACGACCGGGCTAAGTGGGACGGCGGTGACGGTTCAGACCGGATCCAGGGCCAAACGGGTTCCGACACGGTCACGGTCAACGGCACAAGCGCCTCCGACACGATCGACGTCGCCCCAACGGCGACCCTCGGTCACGTCAGCGTCAGCGGCGGCCCAGATCTCGTAGGGGCCGAGAGCCTCGTGGTCAACGGCCTTGCCGGGGGCGACACGCTCTCCGGCGGCGCCCTCACCGGACTGATTCTGCTGACCCTGAACGGAGGTGCGGGCAGCGACATCCTGAACGGTGGCAACGGCAACGACGTACTGAACGGCGGCACGGAGAACGACACGGTCGACGGCAACCAGGGCGCCGACATCGGTTTCCTCGGGACCGGCAACGACACGTTCGTCTGGGATCCTGGTGACGGCAGCGACGTTGTCGAGGGCCAGGACGGCACCGATACGCTGCGCTTCAACGGCTCCGCCGCCGCCGAGATCTTCGCGGCTTCGGCCAACGGCGGCCGGCTGCTGTTCACCCGCAACGTCGGAGCCATCGTCATGGACACGGACGACGTGGAGGTGCTCACGCTCAACGCCTTGGGCGGCGCCGACACGGCGACCATCAACGATCTGTCCGCGACGGACGTGGACGCCGTCAGTGTCGACCTCGGCGTCGCGGCGGCGGGCGACGGCGCTGCGGACGCGGTGGTCGTCAATAACACGGTCAGCGTGGACGTGATGAGCATCGCCGGCGGTGCCGGGTCCGTGACGCTCACCCGGCCGTCGCTTACCGTGGCGGTCATGAACACCGAGCCGGCTAACGACACGCTGACGGTCAACGCCTCGGCCGGCGCCGATCTCATCAGCGCATCCGGGCTTGCGAGCACCAGCGTCCTCCTGACGCTCAACGGTGACGACGACGGCGACATCCTCGTTGGCAGCCTGGGGAACGACACGATCAACGGCGAGGCCGGCGACGACCTGATCCGGGGCGGCGACGGCAACGACACGCTCGACGGAGGCGCTGATACCGACACGATCGACGGCGGCGCCGGGATCGACACCGCCGTGAACGGGGAAACCGTCACCAACGTCCCGTAGTTGCGGGCTCCGCTGGCGCCGAGGCGTATCGGCGGTTGGAACCTCAGATGACCAAGGGCGTTCGACGGTCGGTGGAGATGCTAGGGCTTCGGGCGCGGTCGGGACGCCACCCGCTCGGCCTCCCCTACTGGGTCCCGAGAGAGCAAGGCGGCGCCAACCGATGCGGCAAGCGCGGCCGTTGCCCCCGCTCCAGCCACCGCGAGCGGCGCCGTCTTCGCGAGCCTGCTGAGCTCGTCCCGAACCCGGGAGAGATGTCGCGGGGTCGTGGCGCTGACCACTACCAGCCTCGGCTCGAGCGCCTGCGCCGTGTCGAGTAGCGTGCCGAGGGGCGTATCCGGTCCGAGATACGTGATGCGCCAGCCGCGTGCGTGCAGTGCAAGACCGAAGACGATCAGCGGCAGGTCGTGCAGCTCGCCCGGTGCGCACGCCAGGACGGCAAGGGGTCCTGCGCCCTGTCCCCAGCCGCGCGCCAGGCCGAGGAGACGTCCTCGCACCACGCTGGTCGCAAAGTGCTCCTGCGCGACGCTCGCAGTACCGGCCTCCCAGCGTTCGCCGAGGTCGCGCAGGTAAGGGATGAGAAGATCACGCAGGAGCGCGTCGAGGCTCAGGGTCGCGAGCGCCTGGTCGAACACCGCTTGGGCCGCGGGCTCGTCGAAGCGCTCGAGCGCTTCCGCGAGGGAACTCGAGTCCGGCACCGCAACGGTCGTCGCGGGGCCCTCGTCGCTCGCCCCTTCGAGCGCGAGCCGGGCTGCCTCGGCGGCGGAAAGGCCCTGATCCTGGTAGGCGCGCATGCGCCGGATTCGCTCCTCGTCCGGCTCCGAGTAGAGCCGAAATCCGCCGGCCGAACGGGTGGGCTGCAGCAGCCCGTAGCGGAGCTCCCACGCGCGCAGGAGCTCTGGGCTGACGCCGACGCGCCGGCTCAACTCACCGATTCGCAGGTGCCCTTCGCTCACGCGTACCACCTTACAGAACCAAAACGATGTTTATACACACACTTGACAGGGTATCTTACTGAGCCTGTACAAATCTAGACGTAATCTCGACAGGGAGGAAAGGACATGAAGAAGCTGGACATCCTCGCGGCGGTACTTTTGATCGTCGGAGGCCTGAACTGGGGCCTAGTCGCCCTGGCCGAATTCGACCTCGTTGCCACGATCGTCGGTCTGGAGTTCGGGGAGACGAACGCGGCCAGTCGGGTCGTCTACGGCCTCGTCGGCGTCGCCGCCGTCTATCAGGTCCTCCAGCAGGCGGCCATCCGCCGCCGCTGGAGCCGCGACCCGCACGTCGCGCACGCTTAGTACGGGGAACGGAACCGGCCGGCCCTCGCGCCGGCCGGTTCGCTTTTCCAATGGGGCCGAGCGTCGAAGTCGCAGTCGATTCTGAGGAGACTTTTCCGCTCCCCGATTCCGTGGTGCCGATGAACGCTTTAGGCGCTCGTAGACTTGGAAGGGCCTACTGGGAGGAAGTGGAGCAAACGACGCGCGGCCTTATGAGTGTCCAGCCGGCGGACGGAGGCGTTGAGCTCCGGCTGCTCCGGAAGGGACCCCTTCTCCTCGGCTTCGGCCCGCCCGAGCTCGAGGTGTGCCCCACGTCGATCTCCTGCTCGTACCCGATCCTCGGGGGCCTGCTCGCGCGAGCTGAAGGGGGCGTCCTCGTGTTTGCCCAGGAACAGGCGGGTCCGTGGTGCATCCGCACTTCCATCCGCGGCTTCTTCCCGCGTCTCGGCGTCCTGCCCGGGCGGCCCCGCTGGACCGGGTTCCTCTACGCTCAAGTTCAGGCGCGGCTTCACCGAGCCGTGGGGCGCAGGTACGTCGCACGCCTCGTCGGCGAGGCTCGCCAGTGAGAGCCGCTGTCCTGGGTGCCAGCGGCGTCATCGGGCGCGCGCTCGTGCCCGCACTCGCCCGCGAGCATGAGGTCGTCGCCGTGTCGCGGCGTCCGCGGGACCCCTCGCGTGGCCGCGTGCGCTGGGTAGCAGCAGACGTCACCCGGCGTTCCGAGCTCGAGCCGGCGCTATCCGGGGCCGACGTCGTCTACCACCTCGTTCACTCGCTCGGCGCGAAGGACTTCGCGGAGCGCGACCGGCTGGCCGCAGAATCGGTCGCCGCAGCCGCTGACCTGGCCGGGGTTCGCCAGATCGTCTTTCTCGGCGGGCTCGGCGACGATCGCGAGGACGTATCGGCGCATCTGCGCAGCCGGGCGGAGACCGCCAGGGGCCTGGCCGCCGGGCCGGTCCCCGTGACGATTGTCCGCTCGGCCGTCGTCGTCGGCGGAGGTAGCGCGGCCTTCGAGACGATCGTCGCGCTCGTCGAGCGCTTGCCTGCGATGATCTGCCCCCGGTGGGTGACGACGAAGACGCAACCGATCGCGCTCGCCGATGTCGTGCGGTACCTCGCCGGGGTGGGGGGCGTCGATGAGGCCCTCGGCGAAGCGTACGATGCGGCCGGGCCCGAGGTGATGACGTATCGGGAGATGATCGAGCGGGTTGCCCGCCTGCGCGGACGCCGACCCCTCATAGTCGAGGTGCCCTTCCTGACGCCCCGCCTCTCCTCCCTCTGGCTCCATCTCGTCACCCCCGTGAAGGCGGGTGTCGCTCGGCCCTTGGTCGACGGTCTGCGCACCGAGACGGTCGCCCACGACAAGAGGATCCGGGCCCTCGTGCCCTTCGAGCTCACGCCCTTCGACCGGGCGGCACGGGCCGCACTCGCCGGCGAAGGCTCGGATTGAGACGGCCGTCCAATGGACGCCTAGGCCCTGCCGGTTGTACTAGCCGTGTCCGGAGCCTGTTTCGTGACCGGGAGTTCCTCCTTGAGGACATCCCATTGGCGGTCGCCCAGCGCCGGTGACAGCGCCGCGGTGTCATCCATCCTCTTACGCAGGTCATCGAGATAGTTTTTTGGATCGCCGCGGGCGGCCAGGTACGTCGGATGCAGGGCGAGCATCTCGTCGATTTCTCTCCTCAGGGCTGCCCAACTTTCGCCCGCAACACGATGTTTCTCGGCTCGCTCCCCGAACCGCAGGAAGGTCTGAAGGCTGGCGAGCACTGCCGCCGTGACGCTGATGACACCGACGAAGATCTTGAGGCTCGCGTCGATATCGTCCTGGAGCGTGGCGAAAACGCTCGTTCCGATGAAGGTCGTGAGCACCACGACCGGGACCCCGAGCAAGATGTTCCTTCTCGACAAGCCGTGGGCGGTTGAGTAGTGGCCGGCCGAGCTGCTCGCTGCCCGGGCCGACCAGTCGCGAAGCAGGTCGAGCACGCCGGGCGTCCAAGGCGACTCACCGGCTTCATTCACTTTCGTGCGTGACTTGCCGATCTCGGGGCTCAACGGCACGGCTAGCGTGGCCGAGCCCCTAGGTTTTGTCAAGACCGCCGCCCGAGCACACAGGCCTGGGGAGCGGAAATCCGTGGTGCGCCTGGTGGAGACCCTGCTTGCGCAGGATCTCCACCAGAGTTGACTCTGTGTTGATTAGAACTCGGTCTTGTCGAACGGCTTGCCGGTCTCGAGCAGCGTCTTCAGATCGCTGAGTACCCAGCTCCAGCCGCCGCCTGCTCCCTGGTCTTCCATGGCGCCGGAGACCAGTGTCGCCAGCTTCGGCGCGCCTTCGAGGTCGTGAATGACAGTCAGCCTCGTGACACCGCCTTTGCCCTCCTCGATCTCCCAAGTCAGGCGCGTGAACCCTTGTTCCGCCATCTCCGGGTCCATGACCATGCGCCACGTCTGAACGAGCCTTCGCGGTCGGTCTGCTTCGATCACCTCACCGTCGACTGCGACGTCCGGCGAGCCCATCGACCGCATCGCCTCGCTCGTGAAGCCCTTGTAGGCACCGCCCGGGCGCAGGTCGAACTCGGCGCGGCCGCCGTAGCCGTACTTCTCCGTCCAGTCTGGATCTGTGATCGCGTCCCAGATCGCCTCGGGCGTCGCCTTGATGTACACCCGATAGACCTGGGTGGTGACGCTGGTCTCCGTCATGGTTGTCATGCCGTCCACTCCAATTCGGTTTTGAGGTTTGCGAGCGCCGACACCTGGCGCTCCGTGTACTTGTCGATCCACCGGTCGTGGATCAGCCGGATCGGGACCGGGTTCAGGAAATGCAGCTTCTCCCGGCCCTGCCGGCGTGTGACGACGAGGCCCGCGTCTTCGAGCACGCGCAGGTGCTTCATGACGCCGAAGCGCGTCATCTCCAACTCGGACTCGAGCTCTGTCAGCGTGCGGCCGTCACGCACGAAGAGCCGGTCGAGCAGGAAGCGACGCGTCGGATCTGCGAGCGCCTTGAACACACGGTCGTCGTCGGTCATGGCTCGACAATAGGTGACCTAACAGTCACATGTCAAGTCGGAGGTGATCAGACCGGGCGCGGAAGCCCGCCGAGCAAGTCCGGAGGAGCGATGAGCATGCGAAGGCCGACTCGCCGCCCACCCTCGTCCCTCCACTCCCACAGGATCCAGGCGTCGAGGCTCTGATGCTCGAGGCGTTCGCTGATCTCGCCGGCGGCCTCGCGCGGCACGAAGCCGACCTGCTTCCGGCCATCGGCGTCCCAGACGCCGACCGCGTGCGGATCGAACGCATTGGTCGGATCGGGTCGGAGCGCGAGCCCGGATCCTGGTCGGAAGGCGGCGTCCTGAAGCTCCTCGGCCCGGTGCGACGTGCCCGCCACCTTCAGGACGGTGATCCCCGCCGCTGCCAGCCGCGAGTCATCCCACCGGACGGGGCGATCACGCTCGTCGCGAAGCTCATATCCTCGGCCCTCGACGAGCTCGCCCGACCCCGATTCCGCCGAGTATCCACGCTGCTCGAGAGCAAACGGGAACGCCACTCGCCTCACTGTAACCGGGGTATTACGATGGTCGCGTGCGCGAGAAAGAGCCAGACCTGCGGCCCGTCGGCTGGACGATGGCCACGGCCTCGCTCCTTCGCTGGGTCGGGAACAAGGTCGTCGCCTTCCTGATCCTCTTCATCCTGGTGATGATGCTGGGCGTCGCCCTCAGCAACGTGGACAACGAAGGCCTTCGGATCGCGCTTACCGTGCTGATCGGAATCGCGGTGCTCTTTCTCGCGGTGCGGTACGAGAAGGGGCGGACGGCGACCCCGAAGCGGGACTCGTAGTGCCTCGCTGCGCGTTTATGAGGCTGTCAGCCCGCAGCCCCGCCTAGAGTGGGCACAATTCGGGTGTAACCGCTGCCAGGAGGAGAGATCGCATGGAGAAGGCCACGTTCGGAGCTGGGTGCTTCTGGGGAGTCGAGTCGGCGTTCCGGCAGGTTCCGGGTGTCGTCGAGACGGCCGTCGGATACGCGGGCGGCACCAAAGATGCCCCGACCTACGAGCAGGTCTGCACCGGCTCGACTGGACACGCCGAGGTGGTCGAGGTCACCTACGATCCCGAACGGGTCTCCTACGACGATCTCCTGAACGTCTTCTGGTCGAATCACAACCCGACGACCAAGAACCGTCAGGGCTGGGACGTCGGCTCCCAGTACCGGTCAGCCGTGTTCTTCCACTCACCCGAGCAGAAGGCGGCCGCCGAGGCCTCGAAGGAGCAGATTCAGGCGGGGCTCCACTGGCCGAAGAAGGTCGTGACGGAGATCGAGCCGGCACCGACGTTCTGGCGGGCGGAGGAGTACCACCAGCGCTACTTCGAGAAGACCGGCCGCTCGTCGTGCACCGTCGAGCTAGCCGAGGCCGCAGAGACCGAGCCGGCAGCCGTTCGCCAGGCGTAAGGCCTTCGGGCCCTGCCGGGCCGCCAGCGCTCACATCCGCCCAGCGGCGACGATGCGCTGGAGGAACTGCTGTGTCCGTGGATTCTTCGGCGTGCTGAAGATCTCAGCCGGCGGGCCCTCCTCGAGGATTACGCCCGCGTCCAGGAAACAGACGCGGTCTGCGATGTCACGGGCGAACCCCATCTCATGCGTGGCGATCAGCATCGTCATGCCCTCCCGGGCCAGCTCGCGGATGACGCTCAGGACCTCGGCGACGAGCTCGGGGTCGAGCGCGCTCGTCACTTCGTCGAGCAGCATCAGTCGCGGGTGCATCGCGAGGGCCCGAACGATCGCGACGCGCTGCTGCTGGCCTCCGGATAGACGGTCCGGGTACTCGTTGCTCTTGTCGGCGAGGCCGAAGCGGGCGAGAAGTTCCTCGCCCGCGGCGCCGGCTTCCTCCTTCGACAGGCCGAGCACTTTCCGCGGGCCCAGAGTCACGTTCCCGAGGACGCTCATGTGCGGGAAGAGGTTGAACGCCTGAAAGACGATCCCGATCTCGCGCCGGATGCGGTTTACGTCCACGCCGCGCGCCGTGATCTCATCGCCGAGGACGACGATACGGCCGCGCTCGATCGGCTCGAGCAGGTTGACGCAGCGAAGGAGGGTCGACTTCCCCGAGCCCGAGGCGCCGATCAGGCAGACGACCTCGTGCTCGGCGAGCCTGAGGTCGATCCCGCGGAGCACTTCGTTCCGTCCGAACCGCTTGTGGACGTCTTCGAGCGAAAGTGCCCAGCCGTTTTCAGTCATGCGGGCCTCCCGGCGAGCTGCTTGCGGCGATCGCGCTCGATCAGCCAGTCCGTGAAGCGAGCGAGCGGGATCGTCACGAGGATGAAGACGACTGCGGTCGCCGTGTAGGCCGTGTAGTTGAAGCTCGAGGCCGTGTCGATTTGCGCCTGCCGGAAGGCCTCGACCGTGCCGAGGATCGCGACGAGCGCCGTGTCCTTCTGGAGGCCGATGAAGTCGTTCAGAAGCGGCGGGATCACGCGGCGGACCGCCTGGGGGACGACGACGAACCGCAGTGTCTGCGCGCGGGAAAGCCCGAGCGACCGCGCCGCTGCCTCCTGGCTCGGGTGCACGGACTGGATGCCCGCGCGGTAGACCTCGGCCACGTATGCGGAGTAGACGAGGACGAGCGCGACGACGGCCCAGAAGAAGGTGCTCCTCGGAACGCCCGAGATCCCGAGGACCGGTGCACCGAAGCCGAGCATCGCGATCACGAGGATCGTGGGGACACCGCGGAAGACGTCCGTGTAGACGATTGCGAGCAGGCGGATCGGGAAGAAGGCCGGGCCGGGCAGGCTCCGGAGCACGGCCAGGAGGAGCCCGAAAACGAGGATCAGCACCTCGGCGAGGCAGAAGAGCTTGACGTTGACGAGAAACGCCTCGGCGACCTTCGGGAACGACTCCCTGAATCGCTCTCCGTTGAAGAAGAACTGGCGCACCTCGTCCCAGCCCGGCGAGTTGACCACGACGACGGCGACCATCGCGATGAAGACGATGGTGCTGATAACCGCAATCGCGACGCTGCGCGCGTCGCTCGACATGCCGCCGAGGATTCGCGAGCTTCGACCCTTCGGTGCCGCGTCAGTCGGGCCGGGTGGTTGCGGGGAGCCTATTCGAGGACTGGGACGCCGGCCTTGTCCGAGAGCCACTCTTGCTGGAGGCTATCGAGCGTCCCGTCGTTCCGTAGCGTCTCGAGCGCGTCGTTCAGGCACGGGGTGAGCGGGCTGTCCTTGGCGAGAACCAAGCCGAGGTACTCCTGCTCCCCGACGGCCGGGAACTGGCCAACGATCTTGCTGTTCGGCACCTGGGCGGCGGTGACGAAGAACGCCGTCGGCAGGTCGACGACAATGCCGTCCACCTGTTTCGCCTTGAGACCGGCGACCGCGTCAGCGAGGCTGCTGTAGACCGACGGCTCCTGGCTTGGCTTCACGTTCTGGACGATGTAGTCGTAGCTTGTCGTCCCGACTGGCGCACCGAGCTTCGCGTCAGCGAGATCCGCGATCGAGGCCGCGTCGGCGATCTTGGAGCTCTTGAGCGCGACGACCGCCTGGCTCACGTCGTAGTAGGAGTCGCTGAAGTCGACCGCCTCCGCGCGCTTCGGTTTGTAGGAGATCTGCTGGAGGCCGAAGTCGAAGCTCTTGGGGCCTGGCGCGAACGACTGGTCGAACGTGACGACCGTCCACTCGACCTCGGCGTCCGAGAAACCCAGCTGCTCGGCGACTGCGTAGGCGACCGCGGCCTCGTACCCCTGCTTCGTCGGCTCCGTGGTTGGATCCCACGGCGCTCCGTCCGCGTCCTGGAACCAGGGCGGGAAAGCCGGGTTGCTCGTGCTGATCGTCAGCTTGCCGGGCGACGTGAGCTGGAGCTGGTCCTTCGCGCACGGGTCGGGGGCGGCGGTCTCGGTCGCGGTACCCGTATCGCCCACTGCTGCCTCGTCCCCGGAGTCGTCCGAACCGCCGCAGCCCGCAGCCACGATGGCCAGCGAAAGCGCCAGGAGGAGGGTGAGGAAACGGGGGGACTTCATAACCTGAAGCGGGCGGACGCCGAAGCTATCACAATCATCTGAACACATGGATCTCCAACGATTCGAGCGAGAATTGCCCCTCCTTTTCGAGCGATTCCCGGAGTCGCCCCGGCCGCACGATCGCCGGTTCGAGGAGGTGCTCGAGGCTGTGCCCGGTCTCGCGCGCGAGAACAACCTGGCGCTCCTGAACTTCGCCGCTGGGCTTGTCGGTCCGGGGGAGAGCTACGTCGAGGTCGGCTCGTATCGCGGCACGAGCCTCATCGCGGCGATGCTCGGAAACGACGGCGAGTTCGTCGCCATTGATGACTTCTCGTTCGAGGAAGCCACCCAGGAGGGGCTCGAGGCGTCGCTCAGGCGCTTCGGGCTCGCGGGTGCGACGATCATGGGTGGGGACGCGTTCGAGCTGCTCGAAGGGGGTGCGCTCGAGGGCCGGAGCGTCGGCGTTTACTACTACGACGCAGCCCATGATTACGAGTCGCAGCTCAGAGGCCTTCAACTCGTCGAACCCCACCTCGCCCGCGAGGCGTTACTCGTCGTCGACGATTCGGACTGGGACGAGGTGCGACGTGCGACCGCCGACTATGTGACCGGACAGCCGAACGCGCAGCTCATCTTCGACATTCCGGGCAGTGATGGCTGGTGGGAGGGCATGCAAGTGCTCGCATGGCGCGAGGTGAGACCGGCCTAGAGCTCCCCGGGCGTTTGCGCTCGTCCGGCTGCGGCGACACACTGGGCAGGATGCGAGAAACCGCGCGCCGGGCCCTCGTCGCATCGCTGGTAGTAGGCGGTGTCGTTGTCCTCGCGCTGGCGCTTTGGAAGCTCCGGCTCATCATCGCCCTGCTCTTCCTCGCGTTCATCATCGCGGCGGCGATGACGCCTGGCGTCGATCTCCTGAAGCGACACCGGGTGCCACGCGGGGTCGGGATCGCCCTGCACTACTTCGGTCTGCTCCTGCTCCTCGGCGTCCTGCTCTGGCAGGTCGTGCCGCGTGCGAAGAGCGAGATCGAGACTGCTGTAGCGAGTCTCCCGGAGCTCCGGCAAGAGGCCAATCAGACGACCGGCATCCAACACCGGGTCCTGCTCGACATCGACCGGCGGCTACGGGACTTGCCCGAGGCTTCGAGCCTCATCGACCCAGCGGTCGAGCTGACCTTTGTTGCCTTCGAAGTCCTCGTCGGGATCTTCTTCGTGCTCGCGTGCGCCGCCTACTGGATCTTCGAGCGAGACGACGCCCAACGGCTCCTGCTCTCGGCCGTCCCGGTCAAGCGCCGCCGCATCGTGCGGGAGACGTGGGACCTGATCGACGCCAAGCTGGGTGCCTTTGTGCGCGGCCAGCTTCTTCTGATCACCCTGGTGGCGACCGTGCTCTCACTCGCCTTCTACGCGATCGGCGTCCCGTACTCGCTCCTGCTCGGCATTTTCGCCGGGGTGGTCGAGATCGTCCCGGTCATCGGCCCCATTGCCGCCGGCGCGCTCGCGATCGGCGTCGGGCTGACGGTGTCCTGGCAGACCGCGGCCGCCGCCGGCATCGCGGTCCTCGTCGTCCGCCTGCTCGAGGACTACATCGTCATCCCACGCGTCCTGGGCGACGCGGTCGGGCTCTCTCCGCTCGTCGTCCTCGTCTCGGTCTCCTCGGTGGCCATCCTCTTCGGCGGCTTTGCCGTGTTGTTAGCGATCCCCTTTGCGGCCGTGATGGTGACCCTGATCGATGTCATCATCCGTAACCGCGACCCGGCGAAGGAAGAGACGCCGACCGTGCTCTTCCCCGCCAAGGACGTGGAAGCCTGAGAGAGACGCGTCCGCGGCGCTAGTCGATCACGAAGCCGACGAGGATGCTTCGGACGACGCCCGTGCTGATCCGAAAGTCCGTCACGCGGTGGCCCGCCTGGAACCGCCCGATCCAGCAGTGGCGGAAAGCCCCGAGCTCGGTCTTGCAGCGGGCACCGGGGTATGCGGCTCGAAGCGCAGATTCCGTCGAGAGGACGTGAATGCCGGCCGGGGTTTCCTGGCGCGTGCGCGTCGTTGAGACTGCTGTCGCACCTTCGTTTCCCTGGAAGGTCACGCGCAGACGGAAGTAGCGGAAGACGGTGTACGGCCCGAACTCGTTCGTTCCGTGCACGACTGAGGAAGGCTCGACTTTGGCCCGGACCTCGGGGCGAGCCATCCCGAGCTTGATCCCGGAGATCGACGATTGCAGGACGATTACGGCCTGCGCGGTTCCGGCGCCCACCAGGGCGGCAAGGCAGACGATCGAGAGTGCCAGGAAGCGGCGGCCGGGCATCGAACGAGGTTCTACCGCGCGAAGCGGTTAAAGACAAGCCCGGAGTGCGGTGGTATCTTCGCTCGGAGGGGCCTCACGACCATGGGCATCGCCAGATGACCGAGACCGACGCAGAACCGCGCCGGGCGCCCGCGGAGGCCCTAGCCGCAGACAACGGCGGCCCGGACTCGTCGCTGGACGCCAGTGCCGCGCTCGACCGGCTCGACCCGAACCTGACCCGGGGCGTCGGGGGAGCCGGCCTCGGGCTCTACATCTGCCGCGAGCTCGTCCGGCATATGGACGGCCGGGTCTGGGTGGTCTCGGCCGAGGGGGAGGGCTCGACCTTCTTCTTCGAGCTGCCGCTCGCAGAGGGTTAGATGGTTGACCGGCAATTACCACACCCACGGATGGCGGCCCAGACACGGCGCCAGGCCGCACCCTCGCCCTTGTCAAGGCTTCTAGCCTTGCCTGCGGACGATGGCGCACCCTGGCTTGGTCTGGCCCGTCCCCGCGGGCGCGCCAATCACCGATCAGCCATCTAGTGGCCAATCGCGGGACAGCGCTCCTCGTCGCCGCTATCGTCGGTCTCGGGGTTGCGGCGGGCGTCGATGCGCTTCGGGGCGACGGCGACTCCGCTTCGAAGAGCGACCTGACGACCAGCGGCTCGGCGGCGCAAAAGCTTGCGAGTCGCCAGATCACGGGTGTTCTCCATTACACCGTCAGAGTCCGCCCGGGGCAGTGTGCGCTCGGGTCGCTCGCGCTCCCAGGCCTGGAAGCAACGAGCGCGGTCGACATCGGATCGTGCCGGATCGCGACGTCCCTCGGTGGCCGGGTGGCCGTCGGCGGTCCTTGCCCCGGGGGCGACATTTCCGTTCTTGGCCCCGCGCGGCCGGTCCTCTTGGAAGGTTGCGCACCAGCCTGGAAGCCGGATGGCACGCTGACGTTTGTGCGGGGCGACAAAGTGATCGAGGTCGTGAAGGGCTGCACGGGCACCGCCCCTGCGGACTGCCTCCGGCGCACTCCGATGAGGGTGGAGCCAAGGGATGCGGTTCGCGAGCTGGCCTGGATCGACGACGAGCGGCTCGCCATCCTTCTTGACAGCCCCGGAAACTCCGAGTCGGTTCGCGTCCTGGTCTCCGGGGCCGGGGGCCGACTCGCTAGGCCAGTGCTTTCGTTTCCTGGTCTCTCCTATCTGCGCCCCTTCGGACGAAACCGCCTCATGGTGCGGGCCGGTCCTCCCGGGCAAGGTTTTCTCACGATCGACGACAACAGAATCGCCAGCGCCTTTCCCAGGTTTCTGGCCGATGGGCAGGCGCTTGCCGTGTCTCCCGACGGCGCCTGGGTAGCCTCGACGAGCGTCGGGACCGTGCACGTGTACCGGCTCGGCGATCGTCGGCCCCTCGACCCCGTCCGGATCGACATCGATGCGGTCGACCTAGGGTGGGGAACGAGCTAGCTCCAGCCGAGCTCGGTGAGGCGATCCTCGTCGACGCCGAAGTGGTGGGCGATCTCGTGCAAAACCGTGACCCGGATCTCGTCCTCGAGCACTTCAGGGTCGTCGCCGAACTCCTCGACGAGAGGCTGCCGGTAGATGGCGATCTTGTCTGGCAACGCGCCGGCGTAGCCCGTATCGCGCTCCGTGAGCGGGATCCCGAAGTAGAGTCCGTAGAGGTCGGGGTCCTCAGGGTTCTGGTCCTCGACGACGATCTCGACGTTTGACATCGCCTTCCGGAGCTCGGGTGGGAGCGAGTCGACCACCCGCTCCACGTGCTCCTCGAAGCTGGTCAATAGGTCGGCAGGGGGGGTCGGGGGCGGCCGACCGCGAACGGCTTCGCTACGACGAGGCCGAACGCGATCCCACCCAGGTGGGCGAAGTAGGCGACGCCACCGCCCGCCTCCGGGCTCACGAAGGAGGCTCCGCTGACGACGAGCTGGTAGATGAAGTAGATGCCCAGGAAGATGACCGCGGGGATCGGGAAGAAGAAGAACGGGGGTACGAAGGTCAGCACCTTCCCGTAGGGGAGGAGGACGAAGTAGGCCCCCAGCACCGCGGCGATGGCGCCGCTCGCGCCCAGGTTCGGGATCAGGGCTTGCTCAGGCGACCCGTACTGGAGCGTCACGAAAGTCTGCACGGTTGTCGCGACCAGTCCTCCGAGGAGGTAGAAGACGAGGAAACGCAAGCGCCCGAACGTGTCCTCGACGTTGTTCCCGAAGATCCAGAGGAACAGCATGTTCCCGATGATGTGCGCCCAGCTCGCGTGCATGAACATCGACGTGAGCGCGGTAACCGGCCAGTCCTCGCCGACCTGGACGCACGAGCCCTCGACCTCGCAGGGGTGATACGCGAGCTCGTTCACAGCGCTCACGAGCCCCGCGCCGCCTGCGTGCTCGTAGAAGATCCACACGAGGGCGTTGGTGACGATCAGAGCGACTGTGACGACCGGGAAGCGCCGAGTCGGCACGTTGTCCCTGATCGGGATCACTGTCGGGTTACCTGATCACGAGGGCCATGAGGGCCTTCTGGGCGTGCAGGCGGTTCTCGGCCTGGTCCCAGGCCGCCGAGCGAGGCCCGTGGAGGACGTCCTTCGTGACTTCCTCGCCGTAGTGGGCGGGCAAGCAGTGCATGACGACCGCGCGCTCGGAGGCGAGGGCGAGGGTTGCCGAGTCGATCCCGAACCCCTGGAGGTCGCTGAGCCTGCGCTCACGCTCCTCGTCCTGGCCCATGCTCGTCCACACATCGGTGTAGAGCACGTCGGCCCCTTTCGCGGCGGCCTCGGGGTCGTGACCGAGCTGGACCGACCCACCCGAGTCGGCGGCGGCAACCGTTGCCCAGCCGACCACTTCCGGATCCGGCTCGTAGCGGGGTGGGGTTGCGGCTCTGAAGTGCATTCCGAGCTTCGCGCAGGCGACCATCAAGGAGTGGCAAACGTTGTTCCCGTCGCCGAGGTAAGCGACCGTTACCCCTTCGAGCTCGCCGAAGTGCTCCCGGATCGTCATCACGTCGGCTAGGGCCTGGCAGGGATGGAACTCGTCCGTCAAGCCGTTGATGACGGCGACGCTTGCGGCCTCGGCGAGCGCGTCGACGTCGGCCTGGTGGAACGTCCGGATCATGATCCCGTCGACGTAGCGCGAGAGCACGAGTGCCGTGTCCTCGATCGATTCACCGCGTCCGAGCTGGAGATCGTTCGCGGAGAGGTAGAGACCAGCGCCTCCGAGCTGGGCGATCCCGACCTCGAAGCTGACTCTCGTCCTGGTCGAGGGCTTCTGAAAGATCATCGCGAGCGCGCGCCCGGCGAGGAGCTGGTGGTCCACCCGCTCGCGCTGCCTCGCCTTCAGCCTGTCCGCCAGCTCGAGGACGATACGGAGCTCGTCGGGCGTCCAGTCGTTCACCCGCAGGAAGTCGCGGCCCTTGAGCGTGACGGGGATGGCAACCACGCGCGGATCCTACGGGGCTAAGGGGCCGGGAGGATCCTCGTTCCGGCCTCTCCGACCTCGAGGGCGTCGGCGCTCGTCACGAGTGCCTCCGCTCCGGTCTCGCGGACGAACCTGAAGGCGGCGTCGATCTTCGGTCGCATGCTGCCGGCAGCAAGCTCGTCGAGGATCGCGTCGTCGCGGCCCGGGCGAAGCTCCGAGATCGACTCCGCATCCGGCGTCCCGAAGCGGCGCTCGACGGCGGCAACTTGGGTGAGGATCACGAGCCGCTCCGCCTCGAGCCTGATAGCGAGGAGTGCCGAGGCGAGGTCTTTGTCGATGACGGCGTCGACGCCGTCGAGACGGCCACCGCGCCGGGCGACCGGGATGCCGCCGCCTCCGACCCCGACGACGATGCCCCCAGCCGCGAGGAGGACTCGGATCGTCTCCAGCTCGACGATCTCGAGCGGCTCCGGCGAAGGGACGACCCGGCGCCAGCCGCGGCCGGCGTCTTCACGGAGGATCCATTCGCGGTCTTCGCGGAGCCGGTCGGCCGTCGCCTTGTCATAGAAGGGTCCGACCGGCTTGGTCGGGTTCGAGAAGGCCGGGTCGTCTGGGTCCACGACCACATGTGTCAGGAGGACGGAGACCTCGGAGCCAACCAGGGGTCGGAGCTCCGCGGCCGCGAGCGCGCCGATCTCCGCCTGCGTCTGCGCGACAGCGAGCCAGAGGGGGAGGGGCGGGACCTCGGTGCTGCCGAGCTCCTGGCGCAGAAGCTCGTTGCCCACCTGCGGCCCGTTGCCGTGCGTCAGGACGAGTGGCGCTTCAGCGAAGAGCCTCGAGGCTGCGCGGAACGTGCGAGCCAGGTTGGCGCGCTGCTCGGCCGCCGTCCCGCGCTCGCCGGGACCGAGGAGGGCGTTCCCGCCGAGGGCCACGACCGTGAGCACGAGGTGGCTTTCGGCCCCGGGGTGGCTGTTCCTAGCTCGGGCCCGTTCGATCGGCGGCCACGCAGAACGACAAGCGCGCCGAGGAGCGCTCCTGCGACGAGCCAGCCTGCGGAGGCCCAGCGGGATCCGGAAGGCGAGTCTTGGCCGTTGCCCACGCGTCGCTCGATCAGGCGCATCTTCGCCTGTAGCTGATCCAGGTCTGAGCGGCTGTTCATCGCGTCGACTCGTGCCGACCCGATCGCGTCGCGCGCAGCCACGAGTTGCCGTGCTTGACGCCAAACTCGCTTCTCCAGGTGATCGTTACGCTGAGCGATCCGCGCCGTCGCCACATCCGCTACGACGGTAAATCCCCTGCTAGGAATGACATCCGCGAGCGGGTGAGCGCAACCAACGTCGCAGAACATGAGGGCGTAGGTTCCTGGAGCTAGCTCCGGCACGATGAATGAGGCGCTTGCCTTGCCGAGGTTTCTGTCGGACGAATGGACGACGACGCGGCCCACGTTGAAGACGCCGGCACCGCTGTTGACCGACCACCAGCGGCGAGGTGACCGCTTGCCCATCGCCCGCGCGACGACCGAGTAATCGAAGTCACGGAGCAAGTAGACGTAGTAGGGGTGCCTCCGGGCCTCGGCTGCGGCGCTGGCGGAGCTGAAGAGAACCTGAGCCTTCATCTTCACCCGCTGTCCGACAGCGACCGTCGATCGATCGAGGTCGATCCCGGACCACCAACCGCCGGCCGCCGCCCCTGATGGCACGAGGAGAGCGGTGATCGTGAAAGCGAGAACGGCGCGGCGCACGGCGAGCACGTCTTCAATACGTTTCCGCGCCGCGCAGCGGTCCCTCGGGGTTCGCTAGCGGGCTCTAGCTGCTCGCAAGGGCGGGGGCGGCGTCGAGTATTCCCCGCTCGAGGAGAACGTCCCCGATCGTGGGCTCTCCGATCTCCTGCAGGCGATACGTGACTCGGAGGGCCGGCTTGTCGATCTCCACAATGCGGCGGAGGTCGATCGGGGTGCCGATCAAGACTAGTTCGGCGTCGGAGCGCTCAATGGTCTTTCGGAGCTCCTCGATCTGCTTCGGCCCGTAGCCCATCGCCGGCAGGAGCTCTCCGACGTTCGGATATTTCGCGAACGTCTCCTGGATCGACCCGACCGCGTAGGGCCGCGGATCGACCAGAGCGGCCGCGCCGTACTGCTTCGCTGCAAGGACGGCGGCGCCGTACGTCATCTCCCCATGCGTGAGCGTCGGCCCGTCCTCGATCGCGAGCACACGCTTGCCGGCGATCTGCTCCGGGTTGCCTTCTACATCGAACGGAGACGCGGCGCGAACAATCGTTGCACCAGGGTTCACGGTGCGTGTCGACGCGAGGACGGCTTCGACGCCCTCGGGCGGGGCGCTGTCGATCTTGTTCACGAGGCAGACGTCCGCCATGCGAAGGTTCTGCTCGCCGGGGTGGTAGCGGAGCTCGTGCCCGGGGCGATGCGGGTCGCAGACCACGATGTGGACGTCGGGCGCGATGAAGGGCACGTCGTTGTTCCCGCCGTCCCACAGGATCACGTCGGCCTCTTCCTCTGCGGCGGCCAGGATCTGGGCGTAATCGACCCCGGCGAAGACGAGGTTCCCCTCTGCGAGGTGCGGCTCGTACTCTTCGCGCTCCTCGATCGTGCAGTCGTTTGCATCGAGATCCTCGTAGCGCTCAAAACGCTGCACGACCTGTTTCGTCAGGTCGCCGTAGGGCATCGGATGACGGAGGACGGCGACCCGTTTCCCGTCCTCTCGGAGGAGGCGGGCGACGTGTCGCGTCGTCTGGCTCTTGCCCGACCCGGTGCGGACTGCGCAGATGGCAACGACCGGCTTCGAGGACGCGAGCTCCGTCGCCTTGGGTCCGAGCAGGCGGTAGTCGGCACCCGCGGCCAGGGCGATCGAGCCGACGTGCATGACGTGCTCGTGGGTGACGTCCGAGTACGCGAACACGACCTCGTCGGCGTTCTCACGGAGTATGACTTCGGTGAGCTCCTCCTCGGCGACGATGGGGATCCCCTCCGGGTACCGGGAGCCCGCGAGCTCGGCCGGATACACCCGACCGTCGATGTCAGGGATCTGCGTCGCGGTGAAGGCGACCACCTCAATGTCCTCACGCTCGCGAAACGCGACGTTGAAGTTGTGGAAGTCGCGGCCTGCGGCGCCGGCGATCACGACCCTGGTCATGCTGACAGCGGCTCCTGGATTCGCTCCCCGATCGCGCCGAGCTCGAGCTCCGCCCCTGTGACTTCGCGCAGCATCTCGTCGGCATCCAACCGCTGGCCCTCGTTCCAGAGCTCCCGGAGGAGGGAGCCCGCCTCGCGGCGCGCGAACCAGGCGTGCCCGAACTCCTCCCGTAGAAACGTCCGGAGCTGGGCTTCGAAGGCCCAGGAGCGGAGATACCCGGTCGCATAGAAGCCTTCGTCCACGTCGGCGAGGTAGTCCGAGGAGGCGGGCTCGATTTTGGTTGCGTCCCCGAGGATCTCGACGTACCGACCGCGCATGGCTTCGAGGTCGGTGTCGCCGTGGAGCTCGAGCTCGTAGATGAGCTTGGCGCAGTAGCGACGGGCAAAGTAGAGCTGGAGCGCCGCGCTCTCGGCGGCGAACGCCTCGGGCCGCCCGAAGTCGAGGCGGCGGGAAAGCCAGACCGGATCGTCGACGAGGCGCTCGAGGAGGGCGGCCCAGCCTTCGCTGACGGCGGCATCACCGAGACGGCGGTGCTCGAAGGAGAGCTCAGGCGAGATGTGTGCGAAGTGCTCGGTATGGCCTGCCTCGTGGAAGAGGGCGCGCCAATCCTCGGGCCCGCCCATCGGTTGGATCACGAGTATCACGCGACCGGGCACCTCGATCGGCGAGCAGAAGGCGCGCGGTGACTTTCGCGGCCGGCGCTCGATGTCGAGCTCGACATTCCGCTGTGCAGGCAGGTCGATGCCGAGCTCGGACAGCGTTCCGGTGAGGGCCGGGAGCATTCCTTCGGCCGGGAAGCCCTCGTCCCACTCGGGGGCGCGGAAGACCCGTGCGACGTCCCAGCGCTCCGCGTCCCCGACGCCGACGCCCACTCGCGCTCGAAAGAGGTCGTCGAGCGTGTCGACATAGGAGTCCTCGGTCGCAGCGAGGAATTCGCGGCACTGGGCCTCCATGCGGTCGAGGTTGAATCCGAACCGGTCGTACAACTCGCGGTACGTCGGCGCTCCGAGGTGGACTGTCTCCGCGCGCTTCGCCTCTTCGGCGCGCACGTACTCGGGCAGGAGGAATTCCTCAGTGAGCGTGTTACGAGCCTCCTCGAGGCGCGCCCGCTTGGCCCGATCCGCCTCGTTCGCCATACGGGGGCGAAGCTCACGATAGCCGATCGACTCGCCGTCGGCCTCGGCCGTGAGGGTTGCCTCGAGCCCCGCCAGCCGCTCGGCCTGCTCCCGCGTCAGGTTTCCCAGATATCCCTCGCAGGCGAAGCGCCAGAGCTCGATCAGGCGGGCGTCTTCCACTGTCGCAGCGCCAAGCCTTTCGCAAGCCTCGAGCGTCGAGAGGTCGGAAAATCGCTCGTAGATGGGCGCCAGCTCGAGCGTCTCCTTGAGGCCGGCAAAATGGAGATAGAACTCCTCGTCAAGAGCCGCGACGAAACGGTCGGCCTCTTCCCTGTACGCGTCGAGCTCGCCGCTACCAAAGGGGTGGGCCGACATCGGTCGCGTAGGATAGCGACCCGTGCTGCGGGAGTTCCAGGTCACGACGGAGCGGAAGACGCAGGTCGTCGATGTCACCGATCAGGTTCGCGCGGCGATCGACGGGGCGGATGGAGCTTCGGCTGCCCTTGTCTACGTCCCTCACACGACCGCCGGAGTCACGATCAACGAGCACATCGACCCTGCGCTGAAGAGCGACTTCGAGGCTGCGCTCGAGAACATCGTGGGCGACGAGTGGGGGTGGCAGCACTCCGATGCGGACGGGCCGAACGCGCCGTCTCACATTCGTGCTGCGCTCGTGAGCCCGCAGGTGCTGATACCGCTCGACGGCGGTGCGCTCGCTCTCGGCACCTACCAGGGCATCTTTTTCTGCGAGTTCGACGGTCCCCGGACGCGCAAGGTGCTCGTCACGACGCTGCAGTAGGTCACGGGTACGATCGAGCGGTGGCCGCCCCCGTCGCGCTGGACCAGGAGCTCGAGCTCCGGATCGATTCGCTCGCCTACGGCGGCAACGGCGTTGCGCGGCTGAACGGCTTCGTCGTCTTCGTCCGCCGCGGCCTCCCGGGCGACACCGTTCGAGCGCGCGTGACAAAGGTGAAGCGAAGCCACGCCGAGGCGATCGCTGTCGAGGTGCTCGAGCCCGGCGCCGACCGCGTTGATGCGCCCTGTGTGCACTATCCGGCGTGCGGCGGCTGCCGCTTCCAGGATCTTGCCTACGAGCGGCAGCTCGAGGCCAAAGCCGGTCAGGTCGCGGATGCCATGGCCCGGATCGGCGGGTTTGCGCAGCTCGAGCTCGAGCCGGCCATCCCGGCGGAGTCGATCTTCCACTATCGCAACAAGCTCGAGTACTCGTTCACGGAGACGTCGGACGGGGTCGGGCTCGGCCTCCATCGCGCAGGTCGCTGGGACGAGGTGCTCGACATCGAGAGGTGTTGGCTCACCACGGACGTCGGCAATGCGATACGAAACGCCGTCCGAGATTGGGCCCGGGCGGAGGGTCTGACCGTGTACGACCAGGCGACGCACGAGGGGTACCTTCGCCACCTCATCGTCCGCGAAGGGCGGAACACCGGTCAAGCCCTCGTTGTCCTCGTGACCGCTCCTGGTCGGCTGGACGGCGAGGAGCGCCTAGTCGAGACGCTGCAGCGCTTTCCGGAGGTGCGGTCGATCTACCACGCGGTGAACGACAGGCCAGCCGAGGTCACGAATGTTCCCGGGAAACTGCTCTGGGGAGAGGATGCGATCGAGGAGGAGATCCTCGGCCTGCGCTTCCGGGTGCGGCCGAACGCTTTCCTCCAGACGAACACGGCCATGGCCGAGGTGCTCTACGCGCTTGCCCTCGAGTACGCGGGCCTCACCGGCGACGAGACCGTCTTCGACCTCTACTGCGGCACGGGCACGATCGCGCTTTCGATGGCACGCGAAGCGCTGACAGTCTGGGGTGTCGAGGTGTCTGAGGAGTCCGTGGCCTGTGCGATCGAGAACGCCGAGCTGAACGGCATCACGAACACGGCCTTCTTCGCCGGCGAGGTCGGTGATTCGATCGAGGAGTTGCACGAGCGCGCCGGAAAGCCGGACGTCGTCGTCGTCGACCCTCCTCGCGCAGGACTGTCCGCCAAGGCGCTTCGGCGGATCGCGAGGCTCGAGCCGGCCCGTATCGTCTACGTCTCCTGTAATCCGACCACCCTCGCGGGAAACGCAAAGGAGCTCGTGAGTGAGCACGGCTACCGGCTCGAGCGGGCGAGGCCCGTGGACATGTTTCCGCACACGCCGCATATCGAGACGGTAGCGCTCTTCGTCAAGGACGCCTTAGACACCTCTTGATGGGGGTCTCGACGCGGGACGAGCTCGAGCACCACGTCGAGGCGGAGCAGCGTGTGACGCCGCTCGAGCTCTTCTTCGACCTGGTGTTCGTGTTCGGCCTTACGCAGGTCACGAGCCTCATGTCGGCCGACCCGAGCTGGTCCGGGCTCGCCCGGGGCATGCTCGTCCTCGCGGCGCTCTGGTGGGCCTGGGCCGCGTACGCCTGGCTCACCAACACGATCGACCCCGACGAGGGGGCAGCGCGGCTGGCCGTGTTCGGTGCGATGGCCGCGATGCTGATCGTCGGCCTGGCCGCCCCAGGAGCCTTCGACGACGACGCGCTCCTCTTCGGCGGCGCCTACCTCGCGGTTCGGGCGCTGCACATCGTCCTGTACGCCCTCGCGGCCGACGACGAGGACATACGCGGAGCGGTCATGCGGCTCGCTCCGACCTCGATCGTCGCCCCGGGGCTGATCCTAGGAGCGGCCGCGCTCGACGGGACCGCCCAGGGGATCGTTTGGCTCGTCGCGCTGGCGGTTGACTACTCGGGGCCGCTCTTCGGTAGAGGCCGCGGGTGGCGCGTCTTCCCGGCGCACTTCGCAGAGCGTCACGGATTGATCGTGATCATCGCCCTCGGAGAGTCGATCGTCGCGATCGGGATCGGGGCCGCCGGGATCGACCTCGGTGGCCAAGTCGTACTGGCCGCGATCCTCGGCGTCGTGGTCTCAGCGGCACTCTGGTGGTCCTACTTCGACGTTGTTGCGATCGTGGCGGAGCGAAAGATGACCGAGGCGAAAGGAGTGGCCCGCTCGCGCATCGCGCGGGACTCCTACAGCTACCTGCACCTCCCGATGGTGGCCGGCATCATCCTGCTCGCCCTCGGCGTGAAGAAGACGATCGGGCACGTGGACGAGCCGCTCGAGCCCGTGCCCGCGGTCGCGCTCTGCGGCGGCGTGGCCCTCTACTACCTGGCCCATATCGCATTCCGGCTTCGCAACGTCAGGAGCGTGAACTGGCAGCGACTCGTGGCCGCGCTCGGATGCCTCGCGCTCATCCCCGTGGCCACGAACGCACGGGCGATCGTCGGCCTTGCGGCCATCGCGGGGCTCTGCGCGATCCTGATCACGTACGAGGCGATCCGGTTCCGGGAGGCCAGGGCGCGCGTTCGCACGTCGGGCTAGCCAAGGCGAGTATGTATGCCTAGGCGGGGTCGGGCTCGTCCCGGCGGTCTCGGAGGGCCTTCCAGATCAGGTCGGCGTTCACGAGGACGAAGCCGGCCGACAGGAGCGGGAGGGCCGGAAGCCCGGTCACATCCGTCCACACTGCCAGCGCCAGCGTCGTCCCGAACGAGAGCGTCATCGCAACCCAGGTCGCCAACGTCCGAAGCGCGAAGCGGGCGGTGGCCGCCAGGAAGAGCGAGAAGAAGAGGACGTCCGGCAGGCCGAGCTGCGCCGACGAGCTCTCTCCGAGCACCGGGAAGGCGATGCTCAGGGCGTCGAAGACCTGGGGCTGCTGCTCGACGATGTGCTTCGTCGGGCCGCGCGCGACCGAGAAAATGTCGACCGGGGTGATCAGCACGGCGACGAGCAGGACGAGCCCGACGCTCTCGAAGAACTGGAGGAACCACCAGCCGAGGAGCGCCACCGCCGCGAATTTCGTCTGGTTCGCGATCGGGTCGGCGCCGACGAGCTCGAGGAGGATCGTGATCGCGGCGAGTCCGACCACCAGCACGAGGAGACGCCCGGACGTGAGCTCCTCCCGGAGGGGGAGCGCCAGCAGGAGCAGGACGAACGTCGCGGGAATGAGCACGAGCCCGATGAAGACCACATCCCAGGAGGTCGAGACGTTCGGGAGGTGCTCCGCCCACGCGTCGTACGCGGTGAGCGCGATGCCGAGGGCTAGTAGGGGGGCAACTCGGACCACCAGGGGCCGAGTGCCTTGAAGGCCTCCCAGAAAGCCCGCTTCGCCGGCTGCTCGTCCAGCGAAGCGTCCACGTCGGGCGTGACCAGCGCGTCGATCGTCGGCGTGAACGACGCGACCGTGCCCGTTGTGGGGTCGATCGGGGTCGACAGGGGAAAGCTGATCGCGTTCAGACATGCGAGGGCATCTTCCCCCATGGCCACGACGATCTTCGGCTGCACGACGTGCAGCTCCCGCGCGAGCCACCGGTGGGCTTCCTCCTCGTCCTCACCCTCGTATTTCAGGCAATTCGTCCCGTAGATGGCCGTGGGCTCCACGCCGAGGCGCTGGATCGACTTGAGAACTGCTTGCCCGGCGCGGCCGAAGAAGGCGACTCCCTCGTGGATCTCCGAATCCCGCGGCGTGTGTTTCAGGAGAAAAACGTCGCCGAGCGGGTGCCCCGACCCGAGGACGGGCGCCCGGTCCGTGCCGGCGGCCTGGGCAATCTCGTGGCCGAGCTCGTTCATCTCGGCGATCGCCTTCTTGAGGTAGCGCTCGGAGAGTTCGTCGGTGGGCACACGCACGGGGGTTAGGACTAGTTCGGGTCGCCCTTGGCTCTTCCTACCGGACCGCAGCGCGGCCTCGCTTCTCGCGCGCCTGTGCGACCCATTTGAGGCCCTGGAGGTAGACGAGCGACTTCGGCCGGCGGACGATCTCGGCTGAGCGGAGCGAGAGCAGAAACTCCTCGGATGTCTCGAAAGCCCGCATGCGGACGAGGCCGGTTCCGATCCCCTGGATCACGTGGGCGTCGGAGCCAGCGCCCATGAGGAGGTTGTACTTCCGGGCAAAGCGGAGCGCCTCGTCGTTGAATGTCTCCCGCAGCAGGCGGGCGTTGAACACCTCGAAGACGTCGATCTCGGCGAGATGGCGGTGGAGCGTCCGTGGATCCGGGATCGTGTGCATGCGGTCGAAGGGGTGCGGGAGGTAGACGAGCCCGCCCTGGTCCCGGATCGCCACGATCGTCTCGGCCATGGTCATCCCACGCGGGATCTCCTCCTCGAGGAAGAGGCCGATCACTTCGCCGCGCTCGGTCTTCACCTCTTCGCCCGGAATGACCGTCAGCGGCCTGCCACGGACGAGCTCCATGGCCTCCTGCGCACCCGCGAAGACGTTGTGGTCGGTGACTGCGATCGCGCCCAGCCCCTGCGCCTCAGCGCGGTCGACCACCTCGGCTACGGGCACGGAGCAGTCGTGGGAGTGCTCCGTGTGGAGGTGGAGGTCGGCCAGGAGAAGGGGGCGGTCCGCCAGCGGATCGGACGGCCGGCGGGAATGCCGCTTGCGGCGGACGACGCTCCCGTAGATCTCCTCGAGCAGGTCGGCGAGCGCCCCGAAGCTCTCTGGCTCTGCGGCCAGCCGCGCTGCCTGTGCCAGCTCCTCGCGCCATTTCGGGTCCTCGCCGAGGCGTGCCAGAGCGGCCGTGACCAGTTCTGGCTGTTCCGCCGAGCCCGCCGGGTCGACGATCGGTACTCCGGAGCTCGCGGCTTCGAGCCTGAGCCGGTAAGTGCCGCGCAGGGCCGGGACGAGGGCGGCCGCTCCGGCCAGCTCCCGGGCGCGCGCCGCTTCGTCCAGCGCGCTGCGCACGAGGACCCTTCCACGCAGCGAGCGCGCCACGTACGGGCGGCCGCTGAGCGGTCGCGTACGGAGGACGACGAGCTCCCAGCCGGGGATGTCCGCGAGGGCGCGCGCGGCGGCTCGGAACCGCTGGGACTCGTCTGCACGCCATTCGAGCACGATGCGTCGCTCGGGCGGCGCAGGGCGAAACCGCTCCAGGTCGACTCCGTGCGGAAGGACGCTGTAGTCGCCCGGAAAGCGCTCGCGCGCCGCCTCCGCCGTAGCGTCCCCGACCGCGGTCAGGGCGTCGATTCGAGCGAGCAGCTTCTCCCGCTGGGCGCGCCCCGGCGGATATGCGAGGCGCTCCGGCGAGTGGAACGTCGCCACCGAGACGCTCCGGGCCTGGCGAAGGGCCAGGTACGAGAGGCTCGGAAGGCCCGGCTCGTGCGCGTGGACGACGTCGAAGCGGTCGGCCGAGAGTGCGAGCGCCAGGTTCGCACGGACCCCCACCGGAACGCCGAGACGGCTCCGCCGCGAGACCGGGATCGCCGGGCCGAGGGCAACCATTCCCTCGAGTGGTGTGCCGTCCCGCCCGAGCCGGCGCAGCGCCCGACGGCCGCCGGCGAGCACCGTGGCGCGGTTCGATGGTGCGAGCACGACGACGTCGTGGCCGCGGCGCTCCAGCTCCTCGGCGGCACCGGCGACGTGGTCGTTCACCGCGTGGGGCTGCGACCACGCGAACGGCGTGACCATGCACACACGCAGACCCATGACCCCGATTCTAGATCGCCCGCAGGAAACCGCTTCGCCCGCGGCTCTCAGGGGGAACGGCCGGGACGCTCTTTTCTCCGCTCGAGAACCTTTTCGGTCGGCGCGGCGAAGCCGAAGCGCTCGTAGAGCCCGTGCGCGTCGGTGGTGTGCAGGAGCCACCCGACGTCGCGATGGGGGCCGTTCTCGACCAGTTCCCGCACGAGCTCGATCCCGAGCCCGTGTCCCCGCACGTCCGGATGGATGTAGACGTCGGCCAGGTACGCGAACGCGACGCCGTCCGAGACGACGCGCCCGAACCCGAGCTGCCGCTCGCCCGCGTACAGGCCGACCACGCGGGAGGCGTCGCGGACGAGCCGCTCGACGACCTCCCGGGGCCGTCCCTCCGCCCAGTACGACTCCTCCGAGAGGAAACGGTGCACCTCACCGACGTCGACCCGGGCGGGTTCGTCGTCGAGCTCGTAGCCGCCTGGAAGCTCACGCCGCACTACTTCGCGGCGGCCGCGCGCTCCTTCGCCTTTGAGCGGGCGTTCTGCTTGATGAATTTCTCGGAGAGGTCGGAAGCATCGTCGTCCTGAATCTGCTTCGGGGGCGACTTCATCAGGTAGGCGCTCGGGCCCTCCAGCGCTCCGCCGATGCCGTTGTTCAAAGCCAGCTTCGCGATCCGAACGGCGTCGATGACGATGCCCGCCGAGTTCGGGGAGTCCCAGACCTCGAGCTTCAACTCCATGTTCAGGGGGACGTCACCGAAAGACGTGCCCTCCATCCGGATGTACGCCCACTTGCGGTCGGTCAGCCACGGCACGTAGTCGGACGGGCCAACGTGGACGTTCTTCGCGCCCATGTCGTAGTCGAGCATCGAGGTGACTGCGTTCGTCTTCGAGATCTTCTTGGACTCGAGGCGGCTGCGCTCGAGCATGTTCAGGAAGTCTGAGTTGCCTCCGACGTTTAGCTGCATCGTCCGGTCGAGGTGAACACCGCGCTCGCGGAAGAGGCTTGTCAGCACGCGGTGCGTGATCGTGGCGCCGACCTGCGACTTGATGTCGTCGCCGATGATCGGGAGCCCGGCATCCTCGAAGCGCTTCTGGAAGTGGCCGCCCCGAGCGATGAACACCGGCATGCAGTTCACCATCGCGCAACCAGCCTGGAGGATCTGCTCCGTGTACCACTTGGTCGCCAACTCGGAGCCGACGGGGAGGTAGTTCACGACCACGTCCGTGCCGGTCTCCTTGAGGATGCCGACTACATCGTCCGTGTCACCCGGGGCCTTCTCGACGACCTCGGAGATGTACTGGCCGAGCCCGTCGTGCGTCATCCCGCGGGAGACCGTGACGCCAGACTTCGGCACCTCGGAAAACTTGTAGGTGTCGTTCGGGTGCGCCCAGATCGCGTCAGAGAGATTTTTGCCGACCTTGTCCTTCGTCACGTCGAAGGCGGCGGTGAACTCGATGTCGCGTACGTGGTAGCCGCCCAGATCGACGTGCATGAGCCCGGGCACGAACTGCTCGGGGTCGGCGTCCTTGTAGTACTCGCACCCCTGCAGGAGCGAGTTGGCGCAGTTGCCGACGCCGATGATCGCGACGCGAACCTTGTCGTCCGAACGGGCCTTGCCGTTCGTAGAGCCGTTTTTCGAAGCCATGGTGTCCTTTCCGTTCTCGTATTGGAGGCCGAGACGTTCGGAGAGGGTCTCGACGATCAGATCGTTGGTCGTCCGCTTTCGCTCGCCCGCGCGGCGCGTCAGCTTCTCCTTGAGCGCGGGGGAGAGGCGAAGCAGGACGTCTCCGGCCTTGGAGCGAGGGATGCTCCGCCTGCCGGAGGTCTCGAAGGGGACAGCGAACCGGGAGGCGAGGATCTCGACCGCCACGTCGTTCAGGTTGCTTCCGCGCGCCACGACCTCTTCGGTGAGGCGGCGCTTTAGCTTCGCCGGCATGCGGACGAGTACGTGCTTTCGTTCCCGGGCCATCCGGGTAGTGATAGCACAAGTGTGCTATCTATCGCTGATGGAGCTGTGCCCGCACTGATAGCACACGCTGGACGGCGGTCACCCACGCGGTCAGCGTGAGAAACGCCATCGCCCACGGCAGCCCTCCGAGCGGCGCGAGCGCGAGGCCGACTGCGATCACGGTGACGCGCTCAGCCCTGGTTCCGAACCGGCCGACGTCGCCGCGGAGGCCCATACCCTCAGCCTTCGAGCGGGTGTAGCTGACGAGGAACGAGCCGGCGAGCGCGGCAAAAGTGAGGGCCACCCCCCACTCGCTTCCGTCCCGCATGAGGACAAGCGCAATCGCCCCGAGCATGAACGCTTCCCCGACGCGGTCGACCGTGGAGTCGAGGAAGGCGCCGAACTGCGTGCCCTTTCCGCTCGTGCGGGCGAGCGCGCCGTCCAGGATGTCGAGGACCGACCCGAGCACAAAGGCTGCCGATCCGGCCAGGAAGAACCCCCAGCCGTGGTTTTCGAAGTAGACGAGCACGGCGCCGGCCAGGCAGACGAGAACGCCTGCGGCCGTCAGTGCGTCGGGTGTCAGGCGTGTGGCCCCGAGGTGGGTCATCGACCGCCCGGCGACCCGGCGGACTTCCTCTTGGTAGGACAAGCTAGATGGTTGGTCGGTAATTGGCATGCCTGTGGGGACGGTCCAGATCAAGCCAGGGTGCGGCATCGCCAGCAGGCAAGGCTAGAAGCCTTGACAAGGGCGAGGGTGCGGCCTGGCGCAGGGTCTGGGCCGCCATCCGGGGGCGTGGTAATTGTCGATCAACCATCTGGAGGTTAACCGCGCCGGGTGACCAGATACGCCGGCGAGAGCGTCCTCCGGTCGCTCTCGACGAGGGCGAGCATGCTGCCCGCGAGCAAGGCCACGCCGATTCCGGCGGCGATGTCGAGCCAGAAGTGGTTGCCGGTCGCCATGACCGCGAACCAGACCCAGCTCGGCCAGAGCGTCCAAAGCGTCTTCAGCCAACGGCTGTTTACGAGCGAGGCGAGCGCGAAGCCGATAATGAGGGCGTCGGCCGCGTGGAGGCTCGGCATGGCCGCGTAGGGGTTCGATGCGAGCTCGATCAGTGCGCTCCCGTGGTTCAGGGAGGCCGACTGGGCGAGCGTGTCAACGAAGCCGTACTCGGGGAACATGCGGGGGGGCGCCGTCGGGAGTGCGACGTAGCCGAGGAGGCCGATCACGTTCGCGGCGAGGAGCCAGTTCCGCACGCGCGTGAACGCCTCGTTTCGGAAGAGGTAGATCCACAGCAGCGCGATCCCTACGACCGAGAACTGGGAGAGCCAGTACGTCCAGTTGAGCGCGTCGAGGAAGAAGCCACCGGTGTGGATGGCGACGCGTTGCAGGTCGGGCTCGATCAGGGAGTGGAGCGCCCGCTGGATGTCGATGACGGCCTGCCCGTTGCTGAAGGCCTCCGATGGGCTTCGATCTGCGATGCCACGGGCGATCTGGTAGATCCCGAAGAAGCCGAACCAGATGCCGAGCTGGAGGAAGAGATCACCCCAGCCCTTGGGGAGCCAGCGTTCGAAAGGAGCGGCCACCTATCAATTGTAGAGATCGGGTAGGGCGTCGTGCAGTACGGCTATCCCCGTTTTGGAGGTCGCGCGGACTTTGCAAGCGTTGACCTAGGTCGCCCGTCTTGTGAACATCGGCCTCGGAGATGAGATGACCAACGCATGAGCTCGAACGTTCCGACCGGAACCGAGTTCGGCGGTTTTCGAGTGCTAGAGCTTCTCGGAACCGGCTCGTCGGGTGCGGTCTACCTCGCCGAGGACGTGATGCTCGAGCGGCGCGTCGCGCTCAAGGTCCTCGGGGCCGAGTTCGTGCGCGACGAACGGTTCCGCGAGCGCTTCCTGCGCGAGTCGCGGCTCGCAGCTTCGCTCGAGCACCCGAACATCGTCCCGATCCACGCGGCCGGCGAGGCGAATGGGGCTCTCTACATCGCGATGCGGTTCGTCGAGGGTCGCGACCTGCGTCAGTTGCTAGAGGGGGTAGGACGACTCGCTCCGGAGCGCGCGGTGGCGATCACCTCGCAGGTCGCAGCGGCCCTCGACGCCGCCCACGCCAGGGGCCTCGTCCACCGCGACGTCAAGCCCGGCAATATCTTGCTCGCGACCGTCGGCGGTGCGGAGCATGCGTATCTGGCGGACTTCGGGCTGGCCAAGCATGCCTCCACCGCAATGAGCCTGACCGGCGAGCGCGCGATCGTCGGCACCATCGACTACATCGCGCCCGAGCAGGTCGAGGGCGGTCCGGTTGATGGGCGCGCGGACGTCTACTCGCTCGGCTGCGTGCTGTACGAGTCCCTCGCCGGAGCGCCGCCATTCGAGCGAGAAAACGAGCTTGCGGTGATCCATGCTCATCTCGCTGTACCGCCACCGCGCCTCGCGGACAGGCAGCCCGAGCTACCGGAGCAACTCGACGACGTCATCGCCGGTGCCTTGGCGAAGACGGCGGATGAGCGCTACCCAAGCGCCGGCGAGTTCGCCGCCGCTGCGCGTGCTGCCGTCGCCGGACTCGAGCCGGAGCTCCCGCCTGGCGCCAGGACGGCCGAGCCGACCGTCCGGACCTTTCTCTTTGCCGACGTACGTGGCTATACCCGCTTCACGCAGGAGCGGGGGGACGAGGCGGCCGGGCAGCTCGCGGCGGCTTTCGCCGAGCTCGTGGACAAGGTGGTTCGCGAGCACGGCGGTGTGCTCCAGGAGCTGCGGGGCGACGAGGCGCTGATGGTCTTTGACTCGGCGCGTGCTGCATTTCGCTGTGCCGTGGCCCTGCAGCGGCGCTTCACCGAAGAAGGATTCGAGCTCGGCGTCGGGATGGGCCTGGACGCCGGCGAGGCGGTGCCGGTGCAGGGCGGTTTCCGCGGGGATGCGCTCAACCTCGCCGCGCGGCTCTGCGCTCTGGCCGGACCGGGTGAGGTGCTCGCGACCGAGGGCGTTGTCCACCTGGCCCGGGCAGTCGAGGGCGTCCGCTACGGCGAGCGCCGCCTGGAGCGCCTGAAGGGGTTCGACCGACCCGTGCCGGTGATCGAGGTCGAGCCCGCGGAACACATCGAGCGGGCGGCGCTGCGGCGGCGGCTGAATCGTGCCCGCCGCCGGTTCGGCGCCCGGCCGCGGCTACTTGCACTCTCAGGACTTCTCGCCCTTGTACCGGCCGTCGCGGCTCTTGCGTTTGCTCTCACCGGTTCCGAGGGGCAGGGCGCCGTCGAGCCCGGCGTCGCCATCCTCGATGCCGAGAGCGGCGACGTCGTGGCGGAGATTCCGGTTAACGAAGGACGTGATGCGATCTATGCCGACGGCTCTTTCTGGATTCTCGAGCTGGAGCCGATCTCGTTCACCCAGATCGACGCTGAGAGCCGGACCGTCGTCAAGAAAATCGCCTCTCCCGTCTCGAACGTGGGGTACTTCGCGGTCGACGGTAACGATCTGTGGGTCACCGACTACGCCGGGCCGACGCTTGTCAAGGTGGATGTCAGACTCGGGCGCGAGGTCGATCGATTCCGCTTGTCCAGCGACCGTCGCGACTCGTCGCCGACCGTCGGGGTGGTCGTCGGAGCCGGATCCGTATGGGTCACCCGGCCTGACGTCGGCGAGATCCTTCGCCTCAACCCTCGCACCGGCGAGGTCGAGCACCGCTTCACGGGACACTTCGCCTCATACTCGATCGCGTTTGCCGATGGGGACGTCTGGATCACGTCCTTTCGGGGGCTGGAGCGGATCGATGCCGTGACGAACACGGTCGTCGCGACCGCGCAGGTACCACCGCCCATCGTCTACGTCGCAGCCGGTGGGGGCTTCGCCTGGACAGCGAATGAGTCGAGCGGCACGGTTTACAAGGTCGACCAGACCGGCCGCATCGTGGGCACCTACGAGACCGGTGAGGGCGCACGCTCCGTCTCCTATAGCGACGGCACGCTCTGGGTCGCCAACCAGGACGTCGGCAGCGTCACGGGAATCGATGCCTCGACCGGGGAGCAGCGCAGCTACGCGTTCGGCCACGTCGTCGACGTGGTCGCCGCAGGCGGCGGTCTCGCCTCTGTCGTCGTGTCCTCAACCAAGACGTTCGAGGACGCGATCAGCGCGCTCGCGGGTGACGTCGGCCGCCTCCTAGTCCCCGGCTACGAGCTGGAGAACGCCGACCCTGCGCTCGCCGGAGGTGCGGTTGCTTTCCAGATCGAATATGCGACCTGCGCGAAGCTCCTGGCCTACGGCGACGCTTCTGGGGCCGCCGGACGCGAACTACGGCCTGAGATCGCGGCGGCGCTTCCGCGGCTGTCGGCCGACGGCCGCACCTACACGTTCACGATCAAGTCGGGCTATCGCTTCTCGCCACCGTCGGGTGCGACCGTGACTGCCGAGACCTTCCGCTACTCGATCGAGCGGGCCCTGTCGACGAAGCTCGGTTCGGACGCTCCCGGGATCTTCTTCCTCGGCGACATCGCAGGGGCGAGGGCGTTCAACGAGGGCAAGGCGAGCCGGGTCACCGGCCTTCGCGCAGCGGGCACCAGGCTCTCGATCACGCTGGCGGCCCCCTCGCCGGATTTCCTCCACCGCCTCGCGTTGCCGTTCTTCTGTCCCGTCCCGTCCGGTACGCCGGCAGTCTCGAACTTCGGCGAGGTCGCGCCGCCCTCGGCGGGGCCCTACTACATGACTGAGCATCTGAACGGCGAATACATCATCCTCGAGCGGAACCCCAATTACACAGGGCCTCGGCCGCACGCGCTCGATGCGATCGCGCTCCGAGAGGGTGTGGAACCTGCCGAGGCTGTCGGCCGTGTCCAGGACGGGACCTGGGACTACGCCGCCTACAGCGATCCACTGCTCGGGCCTGGAAGTCAGGTCGCCCGCGAGCATGCGGGCGGAGGCGACTCCGTCCGGTTCTACGCCACCCCCTTGCCGCACATCGGGTACATCGCGTTCAACGCCGGGCGCCCCCTGTTCGCCGACCGGCGGACTCGCCAGGCGGCGGCCTTCGCCCTGAGCCGGCGGGCGATCGCCGACATCTTCAACCAGGTGCCGTCTGACCAGTACCTGCCGCCGCCATTCGAAGGGTTCCAGAGCCGGGGCTTCTACCGGCTCGACGCCGATCTCGACCGCGCTGCTGAGCTCGCCCCCAACGGCCGCCGCTCGGCGGTCATGGGCGTGCCGGCCGGCTGCCCTCAGTGTCGGCAGTCGTTCGAGGCTGTGAAGAGCGCGCTCGCGCCGATCGGGATCGACGTCGAGCTCCGGGAAGTCGAGGACATCGGCCTCGCGGTGCGTGAACCTGGAACGGACATCGATCTCTGGGACTCCGGTACGACCCTGGACTACGCAGACTCGATGAGCTTCCTCACGACGATGCTCGGCGGAGACGTGCCGCCGAGCTGGCTACCTCCGTCTGTCCAGGCGCTCGACCCCCGGAAGACCCTCTCCGGCCCCCGCCGCCAGGCTTCGGCTGCTGCAAGCGCAGCCCGCCTCGCGCGAGTCGACGTGCCGATCGCAGCCGTCGGCTATCCGGTGCTAGGGGAGCTTTTCTCGCCCCGCCTCGGCTGCCGGGTTTTCCCGCCGTTCGGTTACGGCGTCGATCTCGCCGCGCTCTGCCTCGCGGAGCCTGGTTCCTAGCCGCCGATCTGGCTCATCGAGCGGCTTGCGCGCACGAATCCGGGCTCGTTGATCTTGTGCTTCAGCTCCTTGTGGTTCACGGCCTGGCGGATGACGATCTCGAGCTCGGCGTCTGTGGCGCCCGCGCGTATCGGCGTCTTCAGGTCCCATTCCTCGCGCGAGAAGAGGCAGGTGCGGAGCTGCCCCTCGGCGGTCATCCGGATCCGGTCGCAGGTGGAGCAGAACGGCTCCGAGACGGGGTTCACAAAGCCGATCTCGCCGGAGCCGTCCGCGAAGCGAAATCGCCGCGCGGTGGACGAGGGCTTCGCTGGGATCTCGACGAGCGGCCAGCGCTCCCCGATCAGGGCGCGAATCTCCTCGCCGGCGAGCACCTGGTCTGCGTCCCAGCGCTCGTCCGCGTCCAGTGGCATGAACTCGATGAAGCGGACGACGTAGGGCTTCCGGCGGGCGAGCTCCGCGAGAGCTGGCACCTCCTGCTCCGTGAACCCCCTGATGGCGACGCAGTTGATCTTGATGGGGCGAAGCTCAGGGTGGCGCTCGGCTTCCTCGAGCCCGCGGAGGACCTGATCGAGGGCGTCGCGGCGCGTGATTTCCGCGAACCGAACGTGGGAGAGCGAGTCGAGCGAGACGTTGAGTCGCCTCAGACCAGCCTCGACGAGCGGCCCTGCTAGCCGGTCGAGGAGGACGCCGTTCGTGGTCAGGGAGAGATCTGCCACCCCAGGCGTCTTCGCGAGCATCTCGACGAGCGTGGGCAGGTCGCGCCGTACGAGTGGCTCGCCGCCGGTGAGGCGAATCTCGTCCACGCCCATCCCGGCCATGATCCCCACGAGGCGCTGAATCTCCTCGAAGGAGAGGATCTCGTCGCGGCGGAGCCATTGGAGCCCCTCTGCGGGCATGCAGTACGTGCAGCGGAAGTTGCACTTGTCCGTGACCGACACACGGACGCTCTTGATCGCGCGGCCAAAGCTGTCTGTCAGCTGCTCCACGCGTTCAGCTTACCCGGGTCGTCATGCTCTTCGGGTGCCAACTCTCGAGACGAAGGTCTGGCTCGCCCTCGCGACGATCTACCTCGTCTGGGGCTCGACCTTCATGGCAGTCACCGTTGCGGTCCGCGACCTCCCACCGTTTCTGTCCATGGGAATCCGGCACCTGGTTGCCGGGGGGCTCTTGCTCGCCTGGGCGTTGCCAAGCGGCGATCGTGCCGGCGACCGGATCGGGCGCAGCCAGCTCGGCGCAGCGGCAATCTTCGGAGGCGCGCTCTTCCTCGGCGGGCACGGCGGCCTGGCCTGGGCGCAGCAGACGGTCCCATCAGGCGTCTCCGCGCTGCTGATGGGGAGCATCCCGCTCTGGGTTGCCTTGCTCGACCGGGTGGTTTTCGGGAGGCGGCTCCACCTCCTGGCCGGGGTCGGGCTCGTGACCGGCTTCCTGGGACTCGCCTTGCTGCTCGATCCTTTCGGCGAGGGGCACATCGACCGGAGCGGCGCAGCAGTCGCGCTCTTTGCCGGGTTCGCCTGGGCGGCGGGATCGCTCTACTCGCGCGGCGCGCCGCTCCCGCGGCGACCGATCGTGGCGGCCGGACTCGCCGCCCTCTGCGGCGGCGTCCTCCTCACCGCGACGGCGACCGTGAGCGGCGAGCTCGGCGAAGCGCGCTTCACGCCGGAGGCTCTCGCAGCCGTCGCCTATCTCGTCGTCTTCGGGACGCTGCTCGGGTTCAGTGCCTACGTCTGGCTCCTGCGCGCGGCGCCGACCTCGCTCGTCGCAACTTACGCATACGTGAACCCGATCGTGGCCGTGTTCCTCGGGTGGGCGCTACTCGGGGAGGAGATCACCCTCCAGGTACTGGCGGCCGGCGCGGCGATCGTCGTCTCGGTCGCGCTGATCGTCGCGACCTCGAATCGCGTGACGGAGCCTGGGCGGGGCCTCAGGCGGAGTACGAGCTCCATCCGGTAGAAACCCCTGGCCATGGACCAGGCCGACACCCCGCTCGCGGACGCCGCCGAGGCATTTCTCGCCGACGCACGCGTCACGCCGTTCACGACTCCTGGCCACAAGCGCGCGCCTCAGCTGGCCGACGACTTCTTGCGCCACGATCTCCCACTATCGTCGGGGGCCGACGACCTCCACGCGCGCGGCGGCTACCTCACTGCCGCAGAAGGTCTCGCGGCGGAGCTCTGGGGGGCGGATCTCTGCCGCTTCTGCCTGAACGGCTCCACGCAAGGGAACCAGGCCCTCGCGCTCGCGGCGGCGAGTCCCGGGCAGCGTGCGATCGTCTCGCGGAACCTCCACAAGTCGGTCTTTGCCGGGCTCGTCCTGGCCGGGCTCGAGCCCGTCTGGATCAGGCCCGAGATCGACCGCGGCACCGGGCTCGCGCAGGGGATCCGGACCGAGGCGCTGGCCGCGGCCCTGGCTGTGGCGCCGGACGCGCAGGCAGTCATCCTCGTCGAACCCTCCTTCGTCGGCGTCGTCAGCGACGTGGACGGGCTCGCAAGGCTGAGTCACGAAGCGGGCATCCCGCTCATTGTCGACCAGGCCTGGGGGGCGCACTTCGGCTTCCACCCGGGGCTCCCGGCACACAGCCTCGCCCTCGGCGCCGACGCCATGGTTGTGTCTGCGCACAAGACGCTGACCTCCTTCACTCAGGGCGCCTACCTCTTCGCGCAAGGCGGCCGGCTCGACCTGGCCCGTGTCAGCGAGGCCTTCGATCTCCTGCACACGACGAGCCCTTCGGCGGCGATCCTCGCGAGTCTCGACCGGGCCCGGCACCTCATGGCGACGCGCGGCGACGAGCTGCTCGGCAGGACGCTCAAGCTGGCCGCCGCGTTCCGCGAGCGAATGGCCGGCGTCGAAGGGCTCACCGTCGTCGACTCCGACGACCCGACGAAGCTCGTCGTGGCGCTCGCCGCGACCGGCGCTGACGGCCTCGAGGTCGAAGACGACCTCGTGAGCGAGGGGATTCGCCTCGAGCTGGCGAACCGCGATACGCTCATCCCGCTCCTCACGATCGCAGACACGGAGGAGACCGTCGAACGCCTCGCCGGAGCCCTTCTTCGCGCCCTCGAGCGTCGCCGCGGGACGCCACGCGAGCCCGGAGGGGCGAGCGTCGTCTGGAGCATCGAGCCCGAGGTGGGAATGAGTCCACGAAAAGCGTTCTTCGCACCACGTGAGACCGTGCCGGTCGACCGTGCGGTGGGACGGCTCGCAGCGGAGACCGTGGCGCCCTACCCGCCGGGTATCCCGGCACTCGCCCCCGGCGAGGTCGTGACGGCGCCGCTCCTGGACGCGCTCCGCGAGGCGGCGGCGGCGGGAACCCGCCTCGCGTACTGCTCGGACCCTTCGCTCGGGACGATCCAGGTCGTCATCAGCTAGCTCCCGCTCGTCTCCGGCGTTCCGCATCGCCCCGTCGCGCGACCGTCAAACGTTTTTCCTCGGCGAGGTTCAGCTTGTGCTCACATTGATACAATGCGACTCAGATTTTCTTTCAACAATCGACGAAGGAAGGACCACATGGCAAAAACAATTGGTATCGACCTCGGCACGACGAACTCATGTATGGCCGTGCTCGAGGGCGGCGAGCCGACGGTCATCCCGAACGCCGAGGGTGGGCGCACGACGCCTTCCGTCGTCGCGTTCACGAAGGACGGCCAGCGTCTCGTCGGAGCGCCGGCGAAGCGCCAGTCGGTGACCAACCCGCAGAACACGATCTTCTCGATCAAGCGCTTCATGGGCCGGAAGATCTCGGAGGTCGCCGAAGAGCAGAAGATCGTCCCGTACGAGGTCGTCGGCGGCCCGAACGGGGACGCAAGGGTCAAAGTGGACGGGAAGGACAATTCGCCGCCGGAGATCGCCGCGATGATCCTCCAGAAGCTCAAGACCGACGCCGAGGCCTATCTGGGCGACTCGGTCACGGACGCGGTCGTCACTGTGCCCGCGTACTTCAACAACGCGCAGCGGGAGGCAACGAAGGACGCCGGCAAGATCGCCGGGCTGAACGTCATTCGCATCATCAACGAGCCGACCGCGGCGGCCCTGGCCTACGGGCTCGACAAGGAGTCAGACCAGACGATTCTCGTGTTTGACCTCGGCGGCGGCACCTTCGACGTGTCCGTCCTCGAGCTCGGTGACGGCGTCTTCGAGGTGAAAGCGACCAACGGCGACAACCACCTGGGCGGCGACAACTTCGACAAGGCGATCGTCGACTGGATGGTGGCCGAGTTCAAGCGCGAGCAGGGCATCGACCTGGCGCAGGACAAGATGGCGCTGCAGCGACTCTACGAGGCCGCCGAGAAGGCGAAGATCGAGCTCTCGTCGACGATGTCGACGCAGATCAATCTGCCGTTCATCACGGCGACCCAGGAGGGCCCGAAGCACCTCGATCTCCAGCTCACGCGTGCCAAGCTCAACGAGCTGACCACCGACCTGGTCGAGCGGACCGTCGGCCCGACGAAGCAGGCGCTCAAGGACGCCGGCCTCGAGGCGAACGCGATCGATCACGTGATCCTCGTCGGCGGCATGACGCGCATGCCTGCAGTCCAGGACAAGGTCAAGGAGCTGATCGGCAAGGACCCGCACAAGGGCGTCAACCCGGACGAGGTCGTTGCCATCGGCGCGGCTATCCAGGCGGGGGTCCTGAAAGGCGAGGTCAAGGACGTCCTCCTGCTCGACGTGACCCCGCTCTCGCTCGGGATCGAGACGAAGGGCGGCGTATTCACGAAGCTGATCGACCGCAACACGACTATCCCGACGAAGAAGTCGGAGACCTTCACGACGGCCGAGGACAACCAACCCTCGGTCGAGGTCCACGTCCTTCAGGGCGAGTCCGAGATGGCCTCGTTCAACAAGACGCTTGGGAAGTTCCAGCTCGTCGGCATCCCGCCGGCGCCTCGGGGCATGCCTCAGGTGGAGGTCACCTTCGACATCGACGCGAACGGGATCATCAACGTGTCGGCGAAGGACCTCGGATCCGGGAACCAGCAGCAGATCCGGATCGAGGGCGGCTCGGGCCTCAAGGAGGAAGAGGTCCAGCAACTGATCCAGGAGGCCGAGTCGCACGCCGACGAAGCCCGTCGCCTGCGCGAGCTGGCCGACGCCAAGAACCAGGCCGAGTCGCTCGCGTACTCGACCGAGAAGAGCCTCCAGGAGCACCGCGACTCGCTCGACGAGGAGACGATCTCGACGATCGAGTCCCGGCTCGAAGAGCTGCGCCAGGTTCTCGACGGCTCGGATGTTTCCGAGATCAAGGCGAAGACCGAGCAGCTCATGGAGGCCTCGCACAAGCTCGCCCAGGCCGTCTACGAGAAGGTTCAGACGGAGCAGGCAGCTTCGACTTCGACTCCCGGCGACGGGAACGGTGCCGGCGCAAGCGACGACGAGGTCGTCGAGGACGCCGACTACGAGGTCATCGACGAAGAGGAAGGGGCCAAGCACTCGTAATGGCCTCTTCCGAGGAAACGACCAGCGGCCCAGCCTCGGAGCAGACCTCCGAGACGTGCCCCGGACTCGAGGAGCGCGTCGCGCTCCTCGAGTCCGAACGGGACGAGGCCGTCGACCACCTGAAGCGGGTGGCGGCGGACTTCGACAACTACCGCAAGCGTGTCGCGCGCGACCAGGAAAGCCTGGCCGCGCGCGCGCACGAGCGGCTCGTGAAGGAGTTGCTCCCGGTACTGGACAACCTCGAGCGTGCGCTCGAGGCGGGGGAGCAGCACGAGGAGGCGAAGCTGGCCGAGGGCGTCGCCCTCGTCGCGCGGGAGCTTCGCGCGGCGCTCGAGCGGGAGGGCCTCCTCGAGATCGAGACTGACGGGAAATTCGACCCGCACGTCCACGAGGCCCTGCTGACGCAGCCGTCCGAGGCGGAAGAGGGCTCGGTCATCGAGGTCCTCCAAAAGGGATACCGCCTCGGCGACCGCGTTCTCAGACCGGCCAGGGTCGTGATCTCGCAGGGGAGCGGATGAAGGACCTCTACGAGGTCCTCGGCGTCCCGAAGACCGCATCCGCCAGCGACATCAAGAAGGCCCACCGGAAGCTCGTCCGGCAGCATCATCCCGACGCGAACCCGGGTGATAGCGAGGCGGAGGAGCGCTTCAAGGAAGTTCAGAGTGCCTACGACGTTTTGAGCGACCCGGAGAAGCGCAAGCAGTACGACCAGCTCGGGAGCCGCATGTTCTCGGGAGCCGGCGCCGGAAACCGAGCGGGCGGCTGGAACGTCAACTACGACGGAAACCTCGGCGACCTCGGAAATTTTGGGGACTTCGGGGACATCCTCGGCGGCCTCTTCGGGAACGCCGGCGGAAGGCGGACGACCCGCGCGCGAAGCCAGCACGGCGAGCGTGGCCGCGACGTGGAGGTCGAGGTGAACGTCTCCTTCGAGGACTCCCTGCGCGGGCTCGAGACCAGGATTCCGGTTCAGCTCGAGGTGCCGTGCCACACGTGTGGGGGCTCCGGAGCGGAGCCGGGCACGACCCCGACGCTTTGCCCGGTGTGCCGCGGGCGAGGCGTCGTGTCCGAAAACCAGGGCGTCTTCGCGCTCTCGCAGCCGTGTCCACGCTGCGGCGGCAACGGCACCATCGTCGAGACGCCGTGCCAGACGTGCCACGGCTCCGGCCGCGAGGTCCGGACCAAGCGCTACACGGTGAAGATTCCGCCGGGGGTCAAGGACGGAACCAGGATCAAGCTGAAGGGGAAAGGGGAGCCGGGCCGGAACGGCGGCCCGCCCGGCGACCTGCACGTGGTCACCCGCGTCACACCCTCGCCGCTCTATGAGCGACGCGGCTCGGACCTCATCATCGAGGTTCCCGTCACGTACGCGGAAGCAGCCCTCGGAGCCGAGGTCGAGGTTCCGACCCCGGACGGAAAGATCTCACTAAAGATCCCACCCGGAACGCAGGACGGCAGGATGCTGCGAGTCCGGGGCAAGGGCGCTCCGAGGCTGAAGGGCTCGGGGCGCGGTGACCTGCTCGCGCGCGTGCGCGTGCTCGTCCCGACAAAGCTTTCGAAGGCGGAGCGCGAAGCGGTCGAGAACCTCCAGAAGGTCTCGCGCGAGAACCCGCGCGAGAGGCTGGAGGTCTGAGATGAGCAACCACCCGCGCTACATGATCTCCGTGGCGGCCGAGCTCGTCGGCATGCATCCCCAGACGCTTCGGATGTACGAGGCGAAGGGACTCGTGCGGCCGCAGCGGACACCCGGAAACACGCGGCTGTATTCGGAGGCTGACCTCGCGCGGCTCCGTCTCATCCAGACGCTCAAAGCCGAGCTCGGGATCAACCTGGCCGGCGTGGAGATCGTGCTTCGGCTCGAGGACGAGCTTCGTAAAGTTCAAAGGCGCCTGGAGCGCCTCGAGCGCCAGATGCACGACGAGGTCCGCAAGGTTCACAAGCACTATCGGCGCGACCTCGTGCCCTACCGCGCCAGCGAAACAATGCCTGACAGAAGGGCGAGATGGACTTCAACAAGCTGACACTCAAGACGCAGGAAGCCGTGGCCGCGGCGATGGACCTGGCAAGACGTCAGGGCAACCCGGAGGTGTACCCGGAGCACCTGATTCTCGCGCTGCTCGACCAGGAGCTGTCGCAGACGCTCGTCGAGCGGGCGGGAGGTTCGGTCGCGGACCTGCGGGCAAAGGCCGAGGCGGCGCTGGGAGCGAAGCCGGCGGTCCAGGGGACCGCAGCTCAGCAGCCGCGTGCGTCGGCGGCCTTCTCGCGCTG
>CAVTTI010000036.1:0-86797 GCA_963737615.1 uncultured Actinomycetes bacterium
AGCTCCCGGCCCAGAGTCTCTTCGAGCCAGGCCGCGACGGCCTCGATGCGGGGGACGCCCACCGCGGCCAGGCGGTTAACGAGCTCAGCCCGAACCTGTGCCGACAGGGGCTCCGGCTCGTTCTGGAGCCCGTCCCGGGGGCCCACGTCGCAGATCGTCACCTTCACGCCGTGAGCCTAGATGGTTGATCGACAATTACCCGCGCCCGGCAATTAGCGCAGCCATCTAATGCCGACCTGGCATGATCACTTGCCGGTGGCAGTCCCCGCGTTCTCCCGCGACCAGGTCTACGCGGCGCTCGACCCCGGCGAGGCCGTCGAGGCCGTGCGTGAGGCGTTCCTCGAGCATGCACGCGGGTCCTGGGCTATGCCCTCGAAGGTCTACGTGGAGGCGGCCGACGGAGACTTCCGGGCCATGCCCGCCGCCGGCGCCGGGCACACCGTTCTCAAGTGGGTGACCTCGTTTCCCGGCAACCCGGCGCGAGGGCTTCCTACAGTCAGTGGCGTGGTGCTGCTCTCGGACGCCGCGACCGGCGAGCTGCGGGCGCTCCTCGACGCGGGCGCGGTCACCGCGCTCAGGACCGGCGCGGCGGCCGTCCTCGCCGCCGAGACCCTCTCCGTCGAGGCCGCGAGCCCTGCTGCCGTGATCGGGTGCGGCGTGAACGGACGAGCGGTCGCGCGAACGTTTCTCGCGCGCGGCAGAGACGTTCTCCTCTGGGACGCACGGCCCGAGCAAGCGGCGGCGGCCGCCGTCGAGATCGGCGAGGGGTCATCGGTAGCCCGCGAAGCGGAGGCCCGGTCCGCCGGCGTCGTCGTCACCGTTACGCCCGGCCATGAGCCGGTGTTCCAGGACGGGGATCTCCATCCAGGCCAGCACGTCAGCCTCATGGGCGCGGACGGACCCGGCAAAGCGGAGATCACCGACGGTGAGCTGGCGCGGGCCAGGATCGTCTGCGATGAGTGGGAGCAGGCGAGTCACAATGGCGACCTCGGCCACGCTCTCGCGGCGGGGGCGATCCGGCGCGAGGACGTCGCCGAGCTTGGCCACGTCCTGATCGGGACCGAGCACGGGCGCCGGACGGACGAGGAGATCACGATCTTCGACTCGACGGGTCTCGCCGTCCAGGATCTGGCCGTGGCGCTCGCGATCTATCGGCGCTACCAACAAGACCCCGAATCTGACGTCTTCGGGGATACGGTGAACGTTCCGATCGGCTAGCAGGAGAACAAGGAGGCGATATGGGCGGAATCACGCACTTCGAGATTCGTTCGGGGGACTTCGAGCGAGCGCGTGGCTTCTGGGAGTCACTGCTCGGCTGGAAGTTTCGCGACGTGCAGGGGCCGATGCAGTACACGATGGCGGAGGTCGGCGGCAATCCGACCGCCGGGCTCTATGCGTCGGAAAACCAGGAGCGCGGGCTGATCGTCTATTTCGACGTCGACGACGTTCAGGCGACAACCGACCAGGTGCGCGAGCTGGGCGGACAGGTGACGACCGAGAAGACACCGATCCCCGAGATCGGGTGGTTCGCCCATTGCATCGACACGGAGGGCAACCCATTCGGCGTCTTCACACCGGACGAATCCGTGCCGATGCCGAGCGGCTAGAACCCGGACTCCGACACAAAACCGGCACAAATCGCGCGTCACGCACGCGCCGGGGGGCGCTACGCTCGACGCGGGGGAACCAGTAACCAGGGGGGTCCCCCGGGGAATCACAAGGGAGCGATCCGAGCGGCTCGGTGAGCCCCGCCGGCTGGGGCACTCTAGTCTCGCTCGGCGGGCAACCCTCGGCTCGACCAGTCGCTCCACGAGCCCGCATAGAGCTTGGCGTCCTCACGCCCGGCGACTGCCAGGGCGAGAAGGTCGACGCACGCAGTGATGCCGGATCCGCAATAGACGACGATCTCCTTGGCCTCGAGCACGTCCGCCGGAAGGGAAGTTGCGGTTCCGTAGGGGACGTTGACCGCGCCCGGGATCCGTCCGGCGACCGGGTCGATCGGCTCCACCTCGCCGCGGTAGCGCTCCGGCGCACGCGCATCGACGACGACGACGCCGGGCTCGCCGAGCCGCCGGGCGAGCTCCTCCACCTCGATCGTGTCCGGCTGTGGCGCCGAAGGTGCAAAGTCTTCCCGAATGACGTCCGCCTCACCCTCCTCGAGAGGCCCTCGCCAGGCCTCGGGGCCGCCCGCGAGCACAGCGACCTGGGGATGCCCGAAATGGCGCAGCAGCCACCAGAGGCGCGCCGCTCCCCCGCTCATGCCCTGGTCGTATGCGACCACGAAGACTTCCTCGCCGATTCCCGCCCGCCCAGCCGCTTCTGCGAACTGTTCCGAGCTGGGAAGCGGATGGCGGCCCCCGACCCCGGACGGAGGGCTCGAGAGCTCCCGCTCGACGTCGAGAAAGCTGGCGCCAGGTATATGCCCGGCGAGCCAGAGCTCACGGCCACGGTCCGGGTTGCCGAGCTCCCACCGGCAGTCGACGAACTGGTAGCGCACGCCGTAGGACCCTATGCGGCTGCGATCCGGAAGATCGTTCCGTTTGACGAGGCGGCGTAGAGCTCCCCGCGGCCATCCTCGCCGAAAGACGTCAGCCCGTCGACCTGGATCGACTCCTTCCGGACGCTCTCCTTCGTGCCGTCAGCGGCGATGCTCCAGATCGTGCCGCTGCAGTAGTCGCCGTAGACGTAGCGGCCCTCCAGCTCCTGCACCTCGCCGCCGCGGTAGACGAATCCGCCTGTAACAGAGCACCCCTCGCCGTGGTCGTAGACCGCAACCGGGCCCAACAGGCTGCCTTCCGGGTTCGGCTCCTTCTCCTCGTACGGTGCATCCCCCTCGAACGCGTCCCACCCGAAGTTGACGAGGTTCCCGACCTCGGCCCGCGGCAGGCGGTCGATTTCCTCGAATTCTCCCTGCCCGACGTCGCCAATCCAGAGGTCTCCCGTCTCACGGTCGAACGAGAAGCGCCAGGGGTTTCGGAGGCCGTATGCGGCGATCCCTGGGTCGGGGCTACTCTCGGAGACGTCCAACGTCAGCAGCTTGCCAAGGAGGCTCGAGAGGTTCTGGGCCCGGTTCTCCGGGTCGCCGCCCGAGCCCCCGTCTCCCATGCCCACCCAGAGTCGCCCATCAGGGCCAAACGCCAACTGCCCGCCGTTGTGGTTCGAGTACGGCTGGTCGATCGCGAGTACAACGCGCCGGGTCGCCGGGTCGACGGCGGTCCGGTCGTCGAGCGCCCTGTACTCCACGACTCGCGTGTCCCCGTTCAGGTCGGTGTAGTCGACGTAGAGCAGCCCGTTTTCTCGGTAGTCCGGATGGAACGCGAGGGACAGGAGACCCTGCTCGCCACCGCTTACGACCTCGCTCGTCACATCGAGGAACGGCTTCGCCTCCACCCGCCCGCCTTCCACGATCCGGATGCGGCCTGCCTGCTCGACGACATACAACCGGTCCGGCTCACCAGGCGCCGCGGCCACGTGAACCGGCCTCTCCAGCCCGCGGGCTACCGCGACGAGGCGGATCCCCCCGGAGGAAGACCCTGTTTCGACCAGAGCTCCCGACCCCGTCGCGGGCTCACGATCAGAGTCGCCGCTGCCGGCGCAAGCAGGGATGAGTGCGAGCGCGGACAGCATGAGAAGGGCAGCGGGGCGCATGGACTCACCAATAGTTACGCCCCGCCCGGGCAACCGGTTCCAGCTATGAGGCGGCGAGACGGTAGATCGAGCCGCCGTTGTGCGAGAGGAGGAAGATCGCCCCGTTTGGGCCCAGGCCGAACGAGGACAGGTTCCCGGGAACCGTGAACGGCTCGTGGCGGAAGCCACTCTTATGCCCGCGCGCCCAGCGAAAGCTCCAGACGTCTCCCGTGCAGTAGTCACCGAAGAAGTACCGGCCGCGGGCGGCGGACGGGACACCGCTGCCGCGGCCCACGAACCCACCTGTAACCGAGCAACGGCCTGCGCCGTGGCTGTACTCGTGGATCGGCCACTTGAGGACGCTTGGACGGCGAAGCCCTCTCGAGTTGTCATACACGTGCCGGTTTCCCTCGTACACGCGCCAGCCGTAATTCTCGAGCCCACGGGCACCGGGCCTGAAGACGTCGATCTCCTCCCAGTCGTACTGCCCGACATCGGCGAGATAGAAGAGCCCCGTCCTCGGGTCGACCGAGAAGCGCCAGGGGTTGCGGAACCCGAGTGCGACGATGACGGCCTTCGCGCCGGCCCGGTCGACATTGATGCGAAGGAGCTTGCCGAGACGGCTCGTGAGACGCTGTGCGCGGTTCTCCGGGTCGCCTGCCGATCCTCCATCACCCATCCCGACATAGAGGCGACCGTCGTTCCCGAACGCGACCTGACCGCCGTTGTGATTGCTGTACGGCTGGTCCACCTTGAGCCTGACCCTCAGGCTCTGCCGGAATGCACGGGTTCCGCTGGCGTTCGTGCGGAGGCTTACGACACGGGTGTCGCCCGCCCGGTTCGTGTAGTTGACGAACACACGATGGTTCTGCGCAAAGCGCGGGTGGAAGGCGAGCGACAAGAGCCCCCGCTCGCCGCAGCAAGAAACCAGATCGGTGATGTCCAGGAACGGGGTCGACTGCACCTGGCCGTCCTGGACGATCCGGATCCGCCCCGCCTGCTCGACAACATAGAGACGGCCCGAGTAGGCCGGCGTGGACGCGAGGTGCACGGGGTTCGAGAACCCCGAGGCGACCCGCGCGAGACGGAGTGCACCCGTGGCAGGAGCGACGATCGAGCCGGCGAGGAGTAAGCCCGCGAGCGCGCTAAGAGCCCGGCGTTTGGTCATGTGACTCGGCATGAAAACCCCGGTTCGCGCCCTTGAGCCCCGGTGTCGGCAAGACTAGCCGAACCACCGGCCGCGCTTCTGGGATTACCTCTGCCCGGCTGCCGGCAGCGCGAGGCGGAGAGTCTCACCGTCGCCGGTTCGACCGCGACCGGACTTTCGCTCGTAGAGACGCTGATCCGCGGCCCGAAAGAGTGTGAGCGCCTCCACTCCCTCGCCTGGCGAGACCGCCCAGCCAAAGGTGATCCTGGCTCCTTCGGCCGCGACGGCAGCCTCCAGGCGCTCAGCCAGCTCGCCAGCCTCTTCGCTCGAGCGCATCGAGCTCAGCACCGCGAACTCGTCGCCGCCGACCCGCGCCACCTCGTCTTCGGCGCGAAGCGCCGTACTGAGTACGACCGCGAGACGCTGAAGGATTTGGTTCCCTTCCGCATGGCCACGGCTGTCGTTGATGACCTTCAGCCCATCCATGTCTCCGAGGAGGAGTGCGAACGATCGGCCTCCCGTGAGCCGCCGGCTCATGGCGGCCTCGAAGCCGCGGGTATTCGGCAGCCCGGTGAGAGCGTCTCGCTCGGCGAGGAGCCGGAGCTGGACGACCAGCTCCTGGTTTCGCTGCGCGAAGTACCCGATCAGGAAGCCGATGCCCGCGTAGGTCACAAGCCGGATCCAGGCGCTCTGGGCGAGGACTTCGGCCGTCGGCAGACTGTCGTTCAGGACGATTCCGAGCGCGTACAGACCCGCCGCAGCGCCTCCCGCGGCCGCGCCGAAGTACGGCCCGAGGGCTAGCGCAACGAGCGCGACCGCGAAGTAGTAGAAGTTCGCGAGCCCGAGGCCCGGGGTCTCCAGCGTGAGAAACCCCGCGAAGACGAGCCCGAAGGTCAGGATGGAAGCACCGATCAGGACCCCGCGATGAGAGGTAGCCGCAGTCATGTCCACGAGAAGATCGCCCGCCCGGGTCATCCAGGCGTCCCTCGAACGAGGGAACCGCTAGGGCTGCTCGGGTAGTTCGACGCGCTCGATCGTGACAGGCTCGCGCGGGCGATCGCCGGCATCGCGATCGACCTGGGAGATCTCGTCGACGACTTCCATTCCGTCTGTCACCCGCCCGAAGACCGTGTGTTTGCCGTTCAGCCACGGGCACGACTCGGCGGTGACTACGAAGAACTGGCTGCCGTTGGTATTCGGGCCGCTGTTGGCCATGGCGAGGGCACCGCGATCGACGCCGTGGTCGTTCTGCTCGTCCTCGAAGGTGTACCCGGGCCCACCCGACCCGGTGCCGGTCGGGTCACCGCCCTGGATCATGAAATCGGGAATCACGCGGTGGAACGACACGCCGTCGTAGAACCCCTCACGCGAGAGCTTCAGGAAGTTCTCCACGGTCTGTGGCGCGTCCTCGTCGAAGAGCTCGACCTCGATCGCGCCGTGATTCGTGTGCAGGGTGGCCTGTGACACGGGCGACACCCTAGCCGAGCCGCCTACTTGACCGTGAGCGTCCCCTCCATCCCGGCCGCTTTGTGGCCGTCCACCGAGCAGTAGAACGTGTATGTCCCCGCCGGCAGATCGGCGCTCACGGAGGACTTGTCGCCGGTGACTGTGTCGCTTGCGACCTCCTCGATCCCGTTGCCTTCGATCGTGACGTTGTGCGGGACGGAGGAGTCGTTCGTGAAGTCGATCGTGACCTGGCCGGCCGTGGCTTCGAGCGAGGTCGGATCGAACTTCAGCGCGCCGCTCGGATCGGCCGCGAGCTGGAGGGTCTCCCCACCTGAGCCACCACCGGTGTCGGCAGCACCACCGGTGTCGGCAGCACCACCGGTGTCGGCAGCCGTGTCGTTGCTCGACGAGCTGTTGTCACTGCCGCCGCCGCACCCCGCCGCGACTAGGACGACGAGCGTGAAGAAGAGAACGATGCACGCGGGAGTTCGGTATTTCATGCGGCTCCTTTGGTCGCGTCGAAGCTTTCCCAGAGGTACTTCGGAGGATCCAATCAATCGGATTTCTCCCGACCTTCCACTCAATCCTTCTAGCGCTCGACCTGCGAGCCGCCGACGATCGCGTCGCGGCCGTCGGGATAGCGGACCCAGGCCTTGTGGCCACCGTCGTAGTCGGGCGCCCAGAGAACGAGTGTTGCGTCCTCACCTCGAACCTTGCAGGGCTCCGAGAGCTCCTCGTCGATGCCGCGCCACGCGCGCACGAACGGATTCGACTCCCACTCGCGGCCGATCGTCGTCGGTTCTCGATGGCCCGGGTGCACGCGGGTCTCTGGCTCGAGCCGCATCAGCCGGTCCATGATCGACTCCCTGAGCTCCTGGAAGCTCCCGCTTCCCGTGCCGCCCACGGTGCCCTTGAAGAGCACGTCCGCGGTGAAGCAATCGTCTTCCCCTACGACGAAGGCGAGGTGATCAGAGCAGTGGCCGGGCGTTTCGAGCGCACGAATCTCGAGGTAGCCCGAATGAATCGCTTGGCGGTCGGACATGGGCTCGGCGCCCAGCGATCCGGCGGCGAGCGGATGCGCCCGGAGCGGGACGCCGAACCGGCTCGCAAGCTCCTTGATGCCGTCCACATGGTCCTGGTGCGAATGGGTGCAAAGGACGTCGGTGATTACGATTCGATCGCGCTCAATGCGGTCGAGGAGCGGCTGAGCGACGCCGTTCCCGTCGATCAGAACGCCGTTTCCGCTCTCGCCCTCGGCGACGAGGTAGGCGTTCGAGAGCCAGTCCGGGTGCTCGGTCCGCTCGAGGATCAAAACTCGACCACGCTCCTGATCCCGTCCTGCGCCTCCATGAGCTCGAAGCCCCTGTTCACATCCGCCAGCCTAATCCTGTGGGAGACGAACGGGTCGACGTCGATCTCGCCCGCCAGCCACAGGTCGACGAGCTGTGGAACCTGGTCGCGGCCCTTGACGCCGCCGAAGGACGAGCCCGCGATACGCCTTCCGGTGATCAGAAGCCGGGGGACGACGTCGAGTGTCTCTCCCTTTCCAGCTACGCCTGCCACTGTGCAGAGCCCCCAGCCCATCCGCGCCGCCTCGACCGCCTGGCGCATCACGTTCACGTTCCCGGTCGCCTCGAAGGTGTAGTCCGCTCCGAACCCGCCCGTTAGCTCGAGGATCTGCTGGACGGCGTCGACCCCGCCCTCGACGAGGTCCGTGGCTCCCTGGCCCCGTGCCAGCTCGAGCCGCCCCGGCGAGAGGTCGACGCAGATGATCCGCTCGGCACCCTGGAGGCGGCAGCCGGCGACCGCGCCCAGTCCGACCATTCCCGCCCCGAAAACCGCGCAGGTCGATCCGGCCGAGACCTTGGCCGTGTTCATCGCCGCACCGAGGCCCGTCGAGAGCCCACACGCGAACAGGCACGCACCGGCGAGAGGCGCCTCGGATGACACCTTCGCGAGTGCGATCTCGGGCATGACCGTGTACTCCGCGAACGTCGAGGTGCCCATGAAATGCCGGACTGGTTCGCCGTCTCGGGAAAGCCGGGTCGTTCCGTCCGGGAGATACCCCTGCCCTTGCATTTCGCGGATCGCGAGGCAGAGATTGGTCCGGTCGCTCAGGCAGTGGATGCACTCGCGGCATTGCGGGGAGAAGAGCGTCACGACGTGGTCCCCCGGCGAGAGGGAGGTGACGCCTTCGCCGACCTCCTCCACAACGCCGGCGCCCTCGTGGCCGAGCACGGTCGGCGCGTAGCCGGAGGGGTCGGCCCCCGAGGCCGTGTACAGATCGGTGTGGCAGACCCCACAGGCGACCAGCCTGACCAGCGCCTCGCCTCCCTTCGGCGCCGCCAGCTCCAGTTCCTGGACTGCGAGCGGGGCGCCGAACTCCTCCAAAACGGCGGCCTTGATCCTCACAGAGCGACCCTATCTCGTCGGAGTCGATGCCGCGCGGGCCCTGGAAAATCGCCAAAACACCACTATTCTTTGTAGAGGGACCGGGTTCACAAGCCGTTCGACGGGAGGGCGATATCGGCGATAGCACCACGTGGGCGGCGGTCGGCGCGACCGCATTCGCGGTGCTCATCCTCCTGGCAGCGCTCGTCCTCTTCGTCCGTTGGCGGCGTACGGCGGCGCGCCAGCACGCGCAAGTACAGGAGTCGACCGCCCAGACCGAGAAGACCGTCGCCGAGTTGACGGTGACTCTCGCGCAAGCGCGGTTGGAGAGCGACCTGGCGCGAGAAGAGAGCGAGGCCGCGCGTCACGAAGCCGAACGATTCCGCCGCCTCGGAGAGATGGGCGCCTCGCTCGACTTTGACGACGTCATGCATCGTGCCCTCGAGGCCGCTGTGGAGCAGACGAAGACCGACGCTGCGATGATCGTGCTGGAGCCGGGCGACAGTGCTCCGATCGTGGAGACGTACGGTCTGTCGAATGCAGAGTCCTCACAACAGCTGATCGGCCTCCCGCCCGACGTGAGCCAGGCGCGCGCCGTCACGATCCGGTACAGGTACACCGAGGAGGAGATGGCGAACGACGAGTTCCGCCTCATGGGCGGGATCGCTGTTCCTTTCTTCGACGGCAAACCGACTCGGACGGGGACACTCGCCATCTTCTGGAGACGCACCGAGCGCGAGCCCGGCGCTGGCGAGGTGGACCTTTTGGAGGAGCTCGTAGCATCACTCGGCCCTCCGATCGAAAACGCGCGACGCTACGAGGAGGCTCGCCGGCTCGCGGACATGGATCCGGTCACCGGCCTCCAGAATGAGCGCTACTTCGACGAGCGGCTCGCTCGAGAGGTGTCGCGGGCTCGCCGGTACGAACGGGAGTTGGCCCTCCTTTTCTTCCGGCTCGACGTCACGGAGGGAGGAACGTCGCTCCTCACGACAGTCGGCCGCCGCGTTCTCTCCGCGGTGCGAAGCGCGGACGTCTCCTGCTATCTCGGAAACGGCCGCTTTGCCATCATCCTCCCGGAGGTGGGCGTGCGGGAGGCCGAGCATCTCCATAGAAGACTTCAGTTCGCCCTCGGCCCGGGCCTCGAGCAAGGTGGCTCGAAGCTCGACCTGGTCTCAGGGCTCCTCGAGCTTCTTCCCGAGGACAACGCAGAGACGTTCCTGCGCCGCGCCCAGGAAACATTGCGCCGAGCGGAAAAAGCCGAGACGCGGCGTGCCGACCACGCCAGCAGCAGCTAAGCCCGCGCTACTCCTTGACGGCCGCCGGCCGACGGTCGGGGAACCGGGCCACCGGAGAACTATTGGACGCCGGCGCTTGCTGCCTCTCGACCATCTTCTCGAGCCGTCCGAGCCTCCGGTCCACATTCCGCCAGCCCGAGGTCGCTAGTTCGGTCAAGAGCTCGACGTCCTCGAGGCGCTCCCGGCGCTGCACCTCGACCTCGGCGGTGAGCTGGTCGAGGCGCTGGAGCAGACCGTCGAAGAGCATGGCAAGTTGCGCCACGGTGTCAGCCACCGGCCGCACCTCGACCCGAAGTGCTTCATAGACGACGCTGCCGACTCCTTCAGGCAGGTCGGAAGCAACCGCCCTGGAGGCCGCCTCGGTGAACCGCTCGAGCAGCCGCACCTCATTGAGCTCCTCATGGGACTGCGGGACGAGCTCGCCGTTTCGAGCTGGCCGGCCGGGACGGCCCAGATCCTCGATGGCCTGCTCGACACGGTCTGATGCCTGAGCGCTGACCGGCTCGCCACTGAGCACGCGGACCACCAGATCGACCGAGACGCCTGCGTGCCGGGCGAGCTCAACTACAGTGGCCATGCCAAACAGCGTAAATGACTGTCCGCACATTTCAAGGCTAGGACTACCATGGCTTCCGTGGCAACGCGTGTGCTGGTCGACGCCGAGAACGTCCGGCGCTCGGTTTGGCCGAATCTGACGAAGGCCGAGCTGTGCCAGCGGACCGCAGCGTGGGCAGAGCGGATGGGCCTGACCCCGGTCGTCGTCTTCGATGGGCCGCCTCCAGACTGCGACGCGAACATCGAGGTGGTCGGCACGAAAGGCGAGAGCGCCGACGACTGGCTGGCGAGGGAGGCGAGCGCCTATGGGGAGCGTGGAGAGAGCTTCTGGCTGGTCACCTCCGACCGCGAGCTCCGGCGGCGAGCCGGCTCTGGCGCCGAAAAGCTCGTCGGCGGCGGGTCCTTCGCGCGTGAGCTCCAGGCCGAGCTCACCACCGATACGTCAGGGTCTTGACTCGGGATATCGCGGCAGCCCGTCGTTGGGAAGCGGCTCCCATGGCGCCGCGTAGGCGACGAACTGGCGGTGTGCCGGGCGGACGCCGGGATCGGTGTCGAATGCCCCCATCCTGATCACCTTCGCCTCCGAGTCCTCTGGATCCCGGCCCCAGAGCGCAGACCCACATGCCGAGCAGAAATCCTTCGCGAACCCTCCCGGCGGCTCGTACGTCCGGATGAGCTCCTCCCCCGCCGTGATCCGCAGCGACCCCGGGGCGATCCGCGCCGATGCCGAGGCGGCCGTGCCGGTTCGCCGCTGGCACCGGGTGCAGTGGCAGTAGCCGGCAGAGACAGGGCGCTCCGAGAGCTCGAAGCGAACGCCGCCGCAGAGACAACCGCCGGTCAATACAGGCTCAGGCATCAAATGCCAGCATAACGACCTCGTGTCTCCACTTTTGCGGAACTTCGAGCGGGCTCGGAAGGTGCCGAGATCCTTGCGATCGGCGCCGGGGAGAGCGGCATCGGGGATGCCGAGATGACACAGGGCTGGTGGCCCGAGTGATCTAGCCCTCCGAGCCCGGTTAGACGACCCCGCGAATCGCGCGCCAAACCTCGGGTCCGTTGTAGTCCAGATACCTCGTGCGCGACAGGCTCAGGGTTCCTGGCTCGAGGAGCGCTCCTGAGAGCGTCCCCTGATGCAGCCGGATCTCGTGATAGTTGTCAGGCGAGATGTCGACGGCCCGATGGTGGACAGGGTTCTCCCGCCACGCGCCGGGACCGTCGGGGGTCGCGAAGAGGATGAGATTGCCGTAGGCGCCCTTGACGAACTCGAGGTCGTAGTAGCTGAGCAGGCCGCCGGCAGCGTACGCCGCCATGCCAGCGACCAATTCCTCCTCGAGGTCGAAGAGGATGCTGACATCGGCGTCCGACCGCGGGCGGCCGAAGAAGCCAACGACCGTCGAGTCGCGTGCTTCGAGCAGCGCGCGGGTGTCCGGTACGACCAGCAGATGCCGGAGCCCGTCCGGATCGGTCTCGCGGATGATCACGTCTTTCCGACCCTCGCGCCAGTCGTCGGCCAGGAACCGGGCACGCTCGCGCTCGTTTCCAAGCAGCCGGTCCATGACTTCCTGATCGTGCCGGGTGTGAGCCGGATCGACGAAGGGCTTGCCCGGAACGGTCTCGTCCGGGCCGAGCACTAGCTCTGCCGTCATGTGCGGAACCTAACGGGCCGGCTCACCCTCCGCGGGTCATTCCCGTCTACCACGTCCGGCGTACCGGCTGATCGTGGCTAGACCCGGCGGGGAGGCAGTCCCACTTGTTCTCAGTTCTTGACGGACTCGATCGCGATCAGGTTTCCGTCCGGATCCTTGCACCAGGCTGCGCGGACGTCCCCGATGCTCGCGATGCCGCCCTCTGTCTTCATGTTGGGAAGGTCGTACTCCTCGAACACCACACCGCGCTCGCTGAGCCCCGAGACAACAGCGTCCAGGTCGTCGGTCCGGAAGCCCGCCACGGTCTGGCGGCCCTGGCCGGCGCCGACGCTCTCGTAGACGAGCAACGTCCCGCCTTCCGCGGTGAACTCGGCTTCACGGTTCTCCGGTAAATCGTCGCGACGCTCTTCCAGCTTCAGGCCGAGCACCTCTCCGTAGAACTTGATCGCGGACTCGACGTTCGAGACCGGGATGATGGCGGCGATGTGTGCTTTTCCGAGCATGTTCCCTCCTCGTTGCGGGCGAGTTGCCGGGACCATGTCAGCCACGTGCCCACAGAGGCAAGCGTGGTGGTCGGCAGGCCGGACGGGTACCGTTCCGGGAAGAACGTCGTGTAAACGATGCCAATAACGACCGAAAGAGGCTTATGAGCTCGAGTTCGAAACGACAAACGACGATGGCGAAGATGCAGCGCGAGCAGAGAGTCAAGGAACGCCGTGCGGCCAAGCAGGAGAAGAAGCAAGCGGCTGCGGCTGCAAAGATCGCCGAGGCGAACGGCGAGACGCTCCCGGCCGACGACGCGATCGAAGACCCAGCCGAAGGCTGACCGCTCGCGGGAAGCGTCGGTGCGCGCCGAGCGGCTGACCTCTCAGCTCCTGTCGGGACCGCCGGCACGTGATCCCGTCGCGGTCGCCGAGCGCCTCCTGGCGATTCAGGGGCAGGACCCTCGTGGGGCTCGCCTCGCCGTTCGCGCCCGGACGAAAGGCCTCACCGCAGCCGACGTCGACCGCACGCTGACGGTCGATCGGTCGCTCCTCATCACCTGGCTGAATCGAGGCACGCTCCATCTCGTCCGGAGCGAGGACTATCCGTGGTTGCACGCGCTGACGACACCACCGCTCTTGACGACCAACGCCCGCCGCCTCGCGCAGCTGGGCGTCACCCAGAGCGCCGCGGACCAGGGCGTCGCCCTCATCGAGCGCTCACTGGCAGAGGAGGGCCCCCTGACGGGCAAGCAGGTCCGGGAACGCTTGCAGGCGGCGAAGGTGCCTGCCGAAGGCCAGGCCCTGGCGCACATCGTCGGGCTCGCCGCCCTCCGCGGGGTGCTCGTCCGCGGACCGATGGTGGGCAAGCAGCACGCCTATGTCCTCGTCAGGGACTGGCTCGGCAACGCTTCCGCTGTAGATCGCGACAAGGCCCTGGCGGAACTGGCTCGCCGCTACCTCGCGGGCCACGGCCCAGCGGATGACCGGGACCTGGCCAAGTGGGCGGGTCTCCCGCTCCGAGATGTCAGGGCCGGCCTTGCCGCCATCGCACCTGAGCTCGAGCAACTCGCGGGCACGCTCCTCCGCCTCAAGAAAGCCCCGCCCCCCGCGGACCTTCCGCCACCCCGCCTCCTCGGTGCGTTCGACCCCGTCCTCCTCGGCTGGACTTCGCGCCAGGACATCGTCGGCTCCCATGCGCGCCTCATCGCTGATAACGGGCTTTTCCGCCCCTTCGCCCTCGTCCGAGGCCGTGCGGCGGGCACCTGGAACCTGCGAGACGGGGAGGTCGTGCTCACACCCTTCGGAAGCCTCTCCCACGCTGACGCGGCAATCCTCGACGCCGATGCGGCTGACGTGGCGCGGTTCCTGGTCGTCTAACGCGCCGCAGAACGCGCCATCGAAACGGCGGCCCCCGAATGTGGTGTCTAGTCGACGGCGTGCGAGAAGATGCGTTCGGGACGCACCTCGGCGAATGCCACCGCCCACTCGGGTGCATGCTTGTGCCGACGGAGCCACTCCGCTTCGAGCCGGCCGTAGGCGGCCGAAACTTCGTGCAGTGTGACCGGGCCCTCAGTGGTCAGCGCCCGGTGTGTATCGCCGGGCTCCCCCTTATCCGCATCGCCCTCCATCACGACGACTGAGGCCCACGGCATCGCGCGGAGGTTGCGTAACCGCAGCCCTTCAACGGTCGCGATCCAGAACGCTCCGGCGGCCACGACGAATGCTACGGGCGATGCGTGCGGACGCCCGTCGGTGCGACCAGTCGCCAGCACGCAGTAGCGATGCCGTTCAAGCAGTGCCGCCATCCGAAGTCCGTCGAGGGCGGCGGACTCGGGCCAGGCGGAGCGGAGGCCGCTCGTCGCACCGGCATAGCTTTGTCGCTGTACCTCCAGCAGCGGTTCGACGTTCATCGCGCACAGTATTTCCGCGGCAGCCCAGGCGTGGCGAGGTCGCTTCTGCGCTACCCCGCCCGCTCGGCGCTCCGCAAGCCTCGGACCGCCCAAAGCCAGAACGCCGCAGCGAGCCCGAACGCCACCGCGAATGCAATGGCCACCTCGGTCGGTGAGCCGGCCAGAAGGCTGCGGCCTGCCTCCAGCACCCGGGTGAGCGGATTGAAGGTCGCGACCGTATGAATCCAGCCCTGGAGGAGCGCGAGCGGGACATAGACGGGCGCGAAGAAGAGCGCGAGGAAGACCGGCATCTGCATGAGCGGTCCGGCCTGCATCGTCCGCAATCGCATCGCGACTCCCGAGGCGAAGAGGATCGCCGCGACGTTCAGGATGACGCCGAGCGCGTAGAGGCCGACGAGGTCGACCGGGCCGCCGCCAACCTGCATGCCGGCCACGAGTGCCACGATCGTGAGGACTGCGGCCGTGACGAGCCAACGCGCGAGCGCCGCGATGGCGTAGCCGAGCACGATGCCGGTTCTGTTCGGCGCCGCGAGCAGCAGCCTGCGCGCAAACCCGCTCTCGAAGTCCCGGGCGATGCCGAAGCCCGTGAAGACACCTCCGAAAGCGGCCGACTGGAGCAAGACGAAGACGAACTGGAAGGCGGTGTAGCCGGGCGGGAAGTCGAAGCCGGGCACGTTCGCGACGCTCGAGAGACCGCCCGCGAAGGCAGTGAAGAAGAAGAGCGGGAAGATAAGCGAGGGCAGGAGGAGCGACGGGTTCGTGAAGACCGTGCGGAGAGTCCGGGAAGCGACTGCGACTGCGACGGAGAGCGTTCTCACGACCGTGCCAGCCTGGAGCTCAGGGAGACGGACGCGAGCGTGACCGCGACGACCGTGATTGCGGCGGCGATGCCGAAGCCCAGTGCGAGTGCCTCAGTGTCCCAGCCAACGATGATGAGCGAGCGCACGCACTCGATCAGGTACGAGACGGGGTTCACGGTCGCGACGAAGCGGAACCAGTCGATCTCGATCAGGTTCCGGGGCATGTTCATCGACGAGAGGAACAGGAACACAAAGAAAAGGGGAAAGAGACCCTGAACGGCCTCGCCTGACCCGGTTCTGAGCGCGGCGAAGGCCCCGAGCGCCCCGAAACCGACCGACACCAGGATCGCGAAGGCGAGCAGGACCAGGATGCCGAGCGGCCCGCTTTCGAGACGGACGCCCACCACAAGGCCGACCCCGATGTACACCAGCGCCTGGATCACCCCCATCGTCAGAACGCCGCCCAGCTGGCCGGTGAGCAGAGCCACCCCCCGCATCGGCGTCAGCGCCAGACGGTTCAGGAAGCCGGTCTGGATGTCTCGCGCGAGGTCGGTACCAGCGTTCATAGTCGCGAAGAGCGCCCCCTGGATGAACGGGATCGCAAGCGCGAAGGCAACGAACGAGTCGGTCGGGAAGCCCGGCAGACGGGTCGCAGAGTCGAGGCCGCCTGAGTTGACGGCGAGGAGCAGGAGCGGGAAGACGAGCGGGAAGACGACGTTCGCCGGCTGCCGCGCCGTCCGGACGACGGAGCGCCGGGCGAGCAGCAGAACCTGATCCCCGAAGACCCCCCTCACGCTGCCTCCGCGGCGTCCCCTTCTTCCTCGGGCTCCTCCTGGCTCGCTCCCTCGAGCGAGCGTCCAGTCTTGGCGAGGAACACGTCGTCGAGCGACGGCTGATGGAGCTGGAGGTTCTCGATCTTGAGGCTCTCGGCGTCCAGTGCCCGGACAAGATCGGCGAGGCCGACGTCGGCCGAGCGGAGCCGGACGGCGACGACGCCGTCAGCGGACGGCACAAGCTCGCCGAAGCGCCCGAAGGCCGAGGCGACGCCCTCGCAGTCCGCAGCATCGACAGGCCGCGCCTCGACGGTCGGCTGGCCGATCTGCGACTTCAGCGCGCTGGGAGTACCCTCGGCGACGATTTTTCCCTTGTCGATGATCGCGATCCGATCCGAGAGGACGTCGGCCTCCTCCAGGTACTGGGTGGTCAGGAAGACGGTCACGCCGTCCTCCTTCGCCAGCCGCGCGACCTCGTCCCACAGGGCGGTCCTGCTCTGGACGTCGAGGCCCGTGGTCGGCTCGTCGAGAAAGAGGACTCGCGGCCGGTGGATGAGTGCAAGGGCGAGATCCAGGCGGCGCTTCATGCCGCCTGAGTACGTCCGCACCTTGCGGTCAGCCGCTTCCCTGAGCCCCACACGGTAGAGGAGCTCCTCGCTTCGAGGCGTGCGCTCTTCGCGGGGCACGGCCTGGAGCGCCGCCTGGAGCTTCAGGTGCTCGCGTCCCGTCAGCAACGGGTCGAGCGCGGCCTCCTGGAGCGCGGCACCGATGACGCTGCGCACCTTCGGACCCTCCTTGACGATGTCGAACCCGGCCACGCGCGCCGTGCCCTCCGTGGGTGGCAAAAGCGTGGTGAGCATGTGGACGGTCGTCGACTTGCCGGCTCCGTTCGGTCCGAGGAAGCCGAAGATCTCTCCGCTCGAGACGTAGAGGTTGACGCCGTCGACGGCCCGAGGGCCCTTCTTGTACTGCTGAACCAGGCCCTTTGCTTCGATCGTGTTCTCAGTCACGTCGGCCACCCTAGATGCATATTGTTGAGGTTGTCAAGCATTGATGTTGCATACTATCGATGTTGTCACCTATCATGGGCGCATGCAGACCGCTCCTCCCAGATCGTCGGCCCTCGCTCGCGAGGCGTGGGGCATGGTCTTCCAGATCTCCCTGGCCAACCGATGGCGCCTAATGGCAGCTCTCGAAGAGTACGGTCTCACCTTCCCCCAGGCCCATGCCCTGCGGCTCCTCGATCCCGAGCGGCCCTCGCCGATGAACGAGATTGCCGATCGCCTCGTCTGCGACGCCTCGAACGTCACGGGCATCGCCGACCGGCTCGAGTCCAGGGGCCTGATCGAGCGACGAGCCGGCTCGGGCGACCGGCGCGTGAAGATGCTTGCGCTGACACCCACCGGCGCGGACGTGCGCGAGCGCGTGATCGAGGCGATGACCGAGCCGCCGGCCGAGATCGCAGCTCTGTCCGCTGCCGACCGGCGGGCCCTCCGAGACATCCTCCGTCGCGCCGTAGCCGACTACTCCGGTCTCTAAGAGACCCTTACCAGGCCAGTTTCTAAGGCTTGACGCTCGCTTTTCCGGAGCTTAGTGTCGGTTGCCTCTTTGGCGGCTTCCTCGCTCAGCGAGGGAAAGGAGGCTCACATGAGCCGACCTAGACTAGTACGTGCCCTTCTCGTGGCTTTCACGATGCTTGTTGTTCTGCCGACAAGCGCGCTCGGGGCGAAACCGGTCGAGCAGTTCCACGATCACTTCACAGACAGCTTCTCGGATGAGATCTGCGGCATCCCCGTCGAGGTCGAGGTCGTGGCCACGGATAACTTCTTCCTCTACGCGGACGACACCTTCAAGGACATCGGTTCCTTCATGGGGACGTTCACGAACCCTCTGAACGGCAAGTCCGTCGTTATTTCATCCGCAGGACTGATCATCGGACCACCCCCGCTCGTGTACGAGGACGCGGGAACGATCACCTTCTTCACTACGTACAAGGGCCTGCCCGAGAGGATCCAGACGGCAAACGGGCCCGTTCTCCTCCGTGACGCCGGCTTCGCGACATTCGCCGATACCTTCGACTTGGAGACGGGCGAGTTCATCTCGTCCGAGTTCACCGCCAAGGGACCGCACCCCGAAGCGGATAGCGACTTCACGCTCTTCTGCGAGGTGATTTCGGAGGCGCTCACGTAGCCCGTTAGCTGCGAGCAATGACGCTTTGCCTGGGGGCCCGCTGTGCAATGTGGGCCCCCAGGCTGTCCGCATTAGGAGGTTTCGCTCCGCTTGGCGAAACGATTTTTCCGAAGCGGCTACTCGAGAGCGCCGCGCGACTTTCCACTCCGCCCCCGGCCAGTGCCTGGGCCCCCGCGGGCCGGCGGTCGCGGCGGAGGGTAACAAGTAACGATCCGCTCGACCTCCCCCCTTTCGAGGGATAGGAAATGGCTCTGGCTGCCCGATCTCTTGCATGTATGCGGCGCAGCGCAACCGAGCACATTCCTCCGGCGCTGACGCTCGGCATCATCGTTGCCGCTGCTCCCTTCGCGGTGATCTACTCCGTAGCCCACCGACACGCTCATTTCGGCGGCCAGGTTCATTTCAGCGGCGTCGGGCTGACCGCACTTGCAGCCGCGCTCGCAGCCCTGGCCCTCACGATCGCCGGTGCGCGGCGGCGAGACAGCCGGACGGTGCTCGTGGGTACCGCCTTCTCCGTCATGGCCTCGCTGCTCGCCCTCCACGGGATCGCCACTCCCGGGATCCTCATCGGGATGAACGGGGTCGTGGCCTTCACCGGTGGCGCCACCCTCCCCGTCGGGGCTGCAGTGCTGGCGCTGTCGGCTCTACCAGCCCTTCGCCGGCCCAGAAGCGTCCGACCCCTCGTCTACCTCCAAATCGGGCTGCTCTGCGCAGTCCTCTCGCTCGGGGCTATCGGGATGCTCGTCCCGAGCGCGGTCCCGAGCGTGCCAACAACTGGAAGCCCGGCGGCGCTCATCCTGCTCGTTGTCGGTCTTGCGTTGTTCGCGCTTTTGGCTCTGCGGGCGGTGCGAACCTTTCTGCTGACACGCCGGCTAGCCGACCTCGTCGTTGCCATCGGCATAGTCTGGCTCGCTTCCGCCCTGCCGCCCGCCATGCTCCTCAACTTCATGGAGCTCGGCTGGTGGCTGGGGCACGGGTTCGAGCTGCTCGGGATCCTCGTCGTCGGAGTGCCGGTCGCCCTCGACCTGCGTCGCGCCGCCCAGTCGCGGCCCCTGACCGGCGACGTCCACTGCGCCGATCTCGTCGCCGCCGAAGAGGCGTTCCTCGGCGCGCAAGTCCGGGCCCTTACTCTCAGCCTCGCCCGAAAAGACGAGTACACCAAGGAGCACACTCGGCGAGTCGCGATTCGCGCAGTCCAGGTGGGCGAGGAGCTCGGTCTGACGGGGGGACGGTTGCGGGCGCTGGCGACAGGTGCGCTCGTCCATGACATCGGCAAGCTCTCGGTGCCCGATGCGATCCTCCAGAAGCCCGGTCCGTTGACTGACGAGGAGTTCAGAACCATCCAGCTCCACCCCGAATGGGGCGAGAAGATGCTCGCTGACCTTGGCTTCGCGTTGGATGTCAGGCAGCTCGTCCGGGACCACCACGAGCGCCTGGACGGATCCGGTTATCCGCACGGCTACGAGGGATCACTGATTTCTTTCGACACTCGCATCCTGTCCGTCTGCGACGTCTACGACGCGCTCATCTCCCGCCGGGTCTACCGTGACGCGTGGACGCATGAGCGCGCGGTCGCGCTTCTACACGAGGAGAGCGGCACTTCGTTCGACGCCAAATGTGTGGCCGCCCTCGAGCGCGTACTTTCCCGCGAGCGGTTGCCCGCCGCGGCTGCTGTCTAACCCGGGCTCCGCCGGCAACCGGGCTACTCGTCCGGCTCCCATGCGGCTTCCACGACGTAGCCGTCCGGGATCAATGCACTTGACGCTGACGTAGTCAGGCTCGTCCCACTCCTCGGCGATGGGGACGCCGTCGGCGACAAGACGGTCTCGGAACGCGGGAACAGCGTCACGGCTTGGAAGGCCGGTCCCGAAATGGAAGAAGGTCGGCCGAGGACACGCTCGTCGTACCGGCGCGAGAATTGGGCGTCGAAGCCGAAGTACGACTCGTAGAAGTGGCGCGACCGCTCCTGGTCGGCGACGGCGAGGGCCAGATGCTCCACGATGCGTAGCCGATGTAACGGGTGCCCGAGGGTTGATCAATCGGGTTCTCATTGCATTTCACCAATCGGTTAAATACCTGTATGGTGACAGCGCCAAGATGGCGGTCGATCACCTCAGCAACACGTTCGCGGCCCTCGCCGACCCGACGCGTCGCGCCATCCTGGCGCGGCTCGCCACCGGCGAAGCGACGGTCACCGAGCTGGCTGAGCCGTTCACCATCAGCCTCCCCGCAATCTCGAGGCATCTCAAGGTGCTCGAACGTGCCGGGCTGATCGTCCGTGGACGCGCCGCACAGTGGCGGCCGAGCCGGCTGGATGCACGACCGCTCGAGGACGCGACAGACTGGCTGGAGCACTACCGCCAGTTCTGGGAGGGCAGCCTCGACCGCCTCGACGACCATCTCCGACGGATCCAGAAAGGACAGACTGAATGACTGAAGCATCGAGCACGAAGGCCCATCGCGAGCTCACGATCACCCGTGTCCTCGACGCCCCGCGCGAGCTGGTCTGGAAGGCGTTCACGGACCCGGAGCAGTTCGCCTACTGGTTCGGCGCGGAGCTGGACGTCCCGTTGGACACGGTCTCGCTGGACGTCAAGCCGGGCGGCGCCTGGAAGGCGCAGATGATCGCCGAAGACGGCACCGAGATGCCTTTCGGCGGCTTCTACAGGGAGGTGCAGGAGCCGGAGCGGCTCGTGCTCACCTTCGAAGAGGCGGGGTCGAGCGACGAAGAACGACAGGTGCTGACCCTCACCTTCAACGATCTCGGCGACAAGACCGAGGTGACGCTGAACCATGCAGGAGTCCTCGAGCAGAAGGACTTCGATGGCCTCCAGGGAGGCTACAACTCGTTCTTCGACAAGCTGGAGGAGCTGCTGGCCAAGGGCTAGCTGCCTCTGGGGCGGAATCCTGAGCAAAGGAGCTCGGCCCGCTCGATAACCCCTTCGCCGACGTTGCAGTAGAGGTGCTGCTCGACGACGTACGGCTCACCTTCCTCGACACCGTGGAACCCGTAGGAGATGTAAAGCCTGTCTCCTACCTCCTCGGTGTGCGTGTCGACGAGATCGAGCTCGTCGAGTCAGCGAACCACGCCGATATCAACGCGGCTGTCTCGGCGGCGCCCGTGCGCTCCCCGCAGGCCCGAGGAATGAGCGCGCGAAACTGCACGTCCGCGGCAAAGCACGCCTGGAGGGCCGATTCATCCTGTGCCGCGACCGCGTTTACGAGCTCGGAGCCGAGTGACATACGCCCCCAGCTTAAGCCGCTTCGGAGGTGTCGCTACGCAGCCGCGGGCGCACTGTAGTGAGCGCGTGCGGCGGCGAGCACGTGCTCGGCCGCGCGCGGCATGTGCGCGCTGACCCACATGAGCGCGAGCTGCGCAGGCGGAACGTTCTCCTCGCGCACCTGGGCGGCCACGAGGCTGTAGACCTTCTCAGTATCAGTGCGGCCGAGCGTCTCGGTCAGTGCCGTATTGACGGCGTGCTCCATGCGCCCGGCGTTGTGGCCGGGCACAACACGGGAATGAGTCCGGCAGACCTGCGGCAAGAACGTGACCTGAGCTGTGCGATCGAAGATGTCGATGCGGTACCCGCAGAGCAGCGAGAACGTCATGCGCGTGCCGAGATCGTTCCAGAGCTCCTCGAGCGCCACGGCCCCCTCGGGATCCCGGCGCTGCCAGAGCAGGTCGACCATCTCCCCGTAAGCCCGCACGGGCGCCCCGCCGGCGCTTTCAGATGCGCGCCCGACGAGACCTCCGATGATCACATCGAACTTCTCCGGGGCAGGCACATCGTCGTCGAGGAGCGAGGACAGCGTTGCTTCCGCATCGGCGAGGAGCAGCATCCCCTGCGCCTGAAGCTCGACCGTGTTCCAGCCGTGACCCTGGAGGCGATCGGCAAAGAGGGCCAGATGCTCGTCGGTGGCGATCGCAATCGCCGGCTCTCCTGCCGTCAATCCCTCGGAAAAGAAATCAGCGGCAGTTGCCGCGATCTCGTGGCCGTCGCGGTACAGCTGGACCATATGTGGGCACGATTCCGCTCGCGGAGGACTGCAGGTGGCCGCGACCGTCATCTGGCGGGATGGTAGTGCCGTTTGCAGACAGAGGCCGACAAGCTTTGAAGCCTACCCAGTCGATCGAAACCATAACCGCGGCTGAAGCCTACGATGCGAGCCTGATGAAAGAACAAGTTCCGATGGAGCTCGTTTCGTCTGACGCGGCGACCGAGCGTCTCGAAGCGAGCCTCGCCGAGCTCGAGCGCGAGAAGCGCGTCGTCGAGACCCTGTATCGGGTCGCGCAGGCGGTCGCGCGCGAGGACGATCTCCACGAAATCGTCCAGGTCGTGACCGACGAGACGACCGAAATCGTTGGCGCTCAATTCGGGGCGTTCTTCTACAACGTCGTCGGACGTGACGGCGACGAGTACTCCCTCTACACGATCTCAGGCGTCCCGCGGTCGAAATTCGCGAGCTTCCCGATGCCGCGCGCGACAGACATCTTCCGCCCCACCTTCGAGGGCACGGCGATCGTCCGGCTCGACGACGTGACCGTCGACCCGCGCTTCGGCGGCAATGCGCCGTACCACGGGATGCCGCCCGGGCACATGCCCGTCCGAAGCTACCTTGCGGTTCCGGTCTTCATCCCGGACGGCACCGTCGTCGGCGGGCTCTTCTTCGGACACCCGGAGGTCGGCGTCTTCTCGGCTGAAGACGAGCAGATCGCGGCCGGCATCTCCACACAGGCCGGAACGGCGATTGCGAAAGCGCGGCTCCTGGCCGCCGAACGGGATGCGCGCGCGGAGGCAGAGGCCCGATCGCACGCCGCGATCGCGCTGGAGTACGTCGACGACGGCATCGCCATGGTCGACAACGACGGTGTCATCCGCCTGTGGAATCGCGCCGCTGCGCGCATCACGGGCCTCACCGACTCGGAGGTCGTCGGCAGGCCGATCGGCGAGGCGGTTCCGGGCTGGGAGCGGATTGCCCTCGAGGTCCCCGTTGGCGACTGGACGAGGACCAGCAGGCCGCAGACCCTGCCGCTCGACGCCCACGATCGCGAGCTCTGGCTCTCCGTGTACGGCGTCGGGTTTCCCGGCGGCACCGTCTACGGGTTCCGCAACGTGACCGACGAGCGGGAGTTGGAAGAGCTTCGCGTCGAGATCGTCGCGACCGTCTCCCACGAGCTCCGGACGCCGGTGGCGGCCGTCTACGGGGCGGCGCGAACGCTGCAACGTGAGGATCTGCCGCCCGAGAGAGTGGCGCTGCTCTTCGACATGATCACCACGGAATCTGAACGGCTCACGGCGCTCGTCGACCAGATCCTCCTCACGAGCCAGATCGACGCCGGCAACCTGGCGAGCGACCACGAGGCAGTCGATCCGCTTGCCGTCGCCGAGGCCGTCGTCCAGAACGCGAACGTCGTCGCCGGGCGCCGGGTGGTCGTGCTCGAGGCGCCCAAGCAGGTCGCGCCGGTGCACGCCGATAGGGAGCGAGTCGCGCAAGTCCTCTCGAACCTCGTCGAAAACGCAGTCAAGTACGGGACGTCAAACGACGCCTCAAAGGTCCATGTGCGGATCGTCGAGGCGCCGCACGCGCTTCGCCTCGAGGTCGCCGACGAAGGCCCCGGCGTCCCGGAATCGGAGCAGGACCGGATCTTCGAGAAGTTCTATCGCCTCGACCCGGACATGAAAGGCGGCGTCCGAGGCACAGGCCTCGGCCTGTACATCTCGCGGGAGCTGGTAGAGCGCATGGGCGGGCGGATCGGCATCGAGTCGCACGCTGGTGGTGGCTCGACGTTCTGGTTCGAGCTTCCGCGGCTCGCTTAGCCCCCTTCGGGACAGATGTTGCGCGTGGGGACCGGCGTCTAGCGCCGTCGGTCGAGCTACTCAAGGGGTCGATTGACTCCCGCCCATACCCTAACCCGATACGAGTCGTCATGGCTCGCGTGAAGTGCGGGCCGGACTCGTGTCGGGAATGTCCTCCAAGACGTCCTCGATCATTTCCTCGAGCTCGAAGCTCGAGTGTGCCTCCGCGATGTGCCGCTGCGCGCCCTCGACCGCTGACGTGACACCCGGGGCGACGAGCTCGAAGTCGCAGCCCGCCTCCACACACGTCCAGCGCTTGGCTATCCTGCCACCGCCTTACCCGGCCTCCACGCCGACGATGAAGTCGATCGTCGGGTCGAGGATCTGCTCGATGAGCGTCTCGTCGGGAGTGATCCCCATCTCCCGGCATCGGTTCCGATAATGGCGCACCTTCATCGTCTGGTACTTCTGCAGATCGAGCCCGGGGACGGCCTTCTGGTACTCGACGAGGCCGACGATGTTCCCGCGATACGCGTCGAACACCTTGTGAACCTGCTCTTCGTACGACGGGTCCTTCTCGATCAAGACCCTGCTCGCGTAGGTGCCGAACGTGATGTGCCGCCCCTCGTCCATGAGGATGAGCTTGAAGCCCTGCCTGAGCGTCGGGAAGGCATTCCAGCCGGTGGTCGTGTCGATGACGATCTCGTAGGAGGGCATGGTCAAGACACCCTCGACGAAGGCGTTGTACGCGGCCGAGAACGCAACGAAGGCGCGCTCGATCTCGGCCTCGGTACCCCCCATCGTCGCCTCCATCAATCGCCTGCCGTAGTACGGCAACGCCTCGTGCAGGACGTCCCGCACCTCGAAGCGCCCACTCGGGTCGATGGTCTTCCCCCGGACGAGGAAGTGCTGGGCCACCTCCTCCGGCTCGAGCACGCCGACGACACGGTCGTGCCAGCGCATGAAGAATTCGGCGTGCTTCGCCTCCTCCATCAGGAACGTCGAGAGGTACACGGTCCAGTCGAACCGGTTGAGCGCGTGCGAGGCCGCGAGCATCGGCACCAGCTCGTCCGTGACGTTCTGCTCGCCGGCCAGGAAGCGAACGGTGACGCCGAGCAGCCCGCGTTTCTGCTCGTCGTCGATTCGGTTCCAGTCCTCGACATCCTGGGTGAAGTCGAGGTCCTCGACGCTCCAGAATTTCCGGATCGCCTTCTCGTACTTCCGGTAGACGGGCCCCTCGATCATCTCGCGGGTGAAGTGGAACTTCCGCACGACGTCCGGGTCGAGGGACTGACGCTCGGTCGTCGCCATCACTATTCTCCTCTCGGCCGAATCGCGGGAGCGAAACGGTAACGGGGCGGGGTCAGATCTTACGATTTCCACAAGCGTCCGCCGCGCCGGTCTTTGCCCGGTGCGGCTCGTTTGTTTCCGCCCCTAGCCCAACCCGACACGAGTCGTCATGGCTCGCGCGGAGCGCGGGCCGGACTCGTGTCGGCTAGGAGCGCCGCATCGACTCCCTCGTCGAACGAAAGTAGCCTCCCCTGCTCGCGGCCGTGCTCGAAATCGGCGCCATCGTGGACGAGGACCGGCGCCGCCAGTCGATTGCGTTCCTTTGCCCATGCGCCCATCGGTGACCGCCCCTCCTCTGCTTCGATTGCACCCCACAGGAGCCCGGCGCGCTCGGGCTGACCCGTCTCCGCCGCGATGCGAGCCAGCCGGGCAAGCGTGAAGATCACCATCTGGCGGTCGCCGATCTCGCTCATGATCTTGAGCGACTCGCGAGCGCACGCGTCCGCGTCGCTCGTCCGGCCAAGCTCGAGCATGCAGTCCACGAGCTTGCGCAGCATCCGCGCGCGCCACCACAGGAATCCGGCCTCTCCGGCCAGGTTCGCGCTCCGCTCGATCAGCTCGGCGCCTTCCTGGACGTTCCCGCGGGCGTACTCGAGCTCCCCGAAGAGGGCGACCGCCTGTGATTCTCCCGCGAGGTTGCCGAGCGACTTGTGCAGTGCCAGGCTTTCCTCGGCAAGCCGGCGAGCTCGCTCGTTCTCTCCCCGGTAGTACGCGTTGTTTCCGAGCCGGAAGAGGAGAATCGCGACGCCGCGGTCGTCGCCAACTTGCCGGAACGCTTCCAGGCTCTCCTGGTAGAGACGCTCCGGGAGCGCGTCGTCGCCAGTCGGATGGGTCGTGCTCGCGTAGGCGAGCAAGGCGCGCGCCCGAAGCTCGAGCGGGGCATCGGCCGCTTTCTCGAGCAGCAGGTCAAACCACCCCATCCCCTCCGCGGGATCGATGGTGGTCCACAGCATCTCGAGCGCAGTGGCGAGCTCCAGGGCGCGAGTCGGAGCGGCTTCGACCCACCAGTCGAGGGCGGCTCGGGCGTTGTCGAGCTCGTTCGCAAACAGCGCGAAATCCTGTTTCCCCTGGGGCTCGAGCGACAGGCCCGCCGACCCCGCCAGCGCGAGGAAGTGCTCTGCATGGCGCTCCCGCAGCTCTGTGGCCTCCCCCGACTCGTCGAGCCGCTCGGAGGCGTACTCGCGAATGGACTCGAGCATCCAGAAGCGATCAGCTGTGTGGCGGAGGAGGCTCTTGTCAACGAGCGACTGCAGCGTTTCGAGCTCGGCGCCCGTAACGGACTCGGCCGCGGCCAGCGTGCAGCCACCGCGAAAGACCGAGAGTCGGCGGAAAAGACGCTCACTGTCGTCGTCCAGCAGCTCGTGGCTCCATTCGATCGTCGCCCTGAGCGTCCGCTGGCGCTCGGGCAGGTCTCGTGCGCCACCGGTGAGCAGCGGCAGACGGTGCTCGAGCCGGGCGAGGATCTGCTCGGGAGCGAGCGCCTTCACGCGAACTGCCGCCAGGTCCAGCGCGAGCGGGAGGTGGTCCAGCCGGCGGCAGATCTCTGGAACAGCTTCGTCCACCTGGAAGCCGGGTTGCACGGCCCGCGCCCGCGCGTAGAAAAAGGTGATCCCCTCCCTCTCTTCGAACGGAGGCACCGCGTACTCTTGCTCCGCGGCCAGGCGCAGCCGCTCGCGACTCGTCGCGAGAACGTCGAGCTTCGGGCAGGCCTCGAGCACCTCGCCGAGTGCCGAGCCAGCCTCGACCAGGTGCTCGAAGTTGTCGACCAGGAGGAGCATCCGCTTCTCGCCGATGTGCTCCGCGAGGCCACCCGGAGCGCCGAGCACCTGCGCGATCGTGGGCGCAACCAGCTCCGGGTTCCGGAGCGGGGCCAGCGGCACCCACCAGACACCGTTCGGATATCCGCCCGACACCGCACCCGCCGTCTGTAAGGCGAGACGTGTTTTGCCGGTGCCGCCGGCCCCGGTCAGGGTAAGCAGACGGACATCCTCGCGCGCGAGCAGGGCTGCGACCTCCGCCAGTTCTTCCTTTCGTCCTAGGAACGGGGTCGCGGGAACGGGGAGATTCGTCTGGTAGAGCGTCTTGAGTGGCGGAAACTCACTCGCCCCGAGCTGGTAGATGCGCTCAGGTGCCGAGAGGTCTTTGAGACGGTGTTCGCCGAGGTCGCGTAGAGGGTTATCGACGGCGAGACCGGCGCTCGCCGCCGATACGAGCACCTGACCACCGTGCCCACACGCGGCGATCCGCGCCGCCCGGTGGACGTCTTCGCCGACGTAGCCCTCGGACGTGACGACGGGCGTGCCCGTGTGCACGCCCATCCTGACCGCAACGGCCCCAGCGGCCAGCTCCTCCTGCCCCTCGCGCGCAGCCTCCAGCGCTGCGGGCGCCGTGGGAAAGGAGTAGAAGAACGCGTCGCCCTGCGTGTCGACCTCGACGCCGCCAGACCGGGCGAAGACCTCTCGCAGCACGCGCCGGTGCTCCGCCAGAGCGTCTGCATACCGTTCGGCGCCCAGCTCGTGCAGGAGCCGTGTCGAGCCCTCGATGTCGGTGAACACGAAGGTGACCGTGCCGTGCGGAAGCTCCGCCATGCTCACGCAGAGCGTACGACCCACAGCTCCCCGGGTCTACGGCGGCGCGGGACTAGCTAAGAGACGGCCAGGTCGGCCTTGCGCACTCGCGCGAAACCGGCTGCCGTGAGCGCGCTCACGTCGACGAGTCTCGTCATCCAACCGTGACCGCTCTCGGGATTGGCCTCGTCTTCGATGCTCCCGACGGAAGCGAGGATGCGCCCGTCACGGAAATCCCATTCCTCGATCTCTTCGTGGTCTCCCTCGATGTCCGCTTGGAACCTCCCTAGGTCGGACTGGAGCCGCTCCTTCACCTTCTCAAGCCACGTCTCCCCTGGATCGCGATCAAGGTTGACGCCGCAGAGCTCGAGCAGGTCGTCCTCGATCTCCTCGAGGATGAGCGCGTCGATGTACCTCCGAGCGGCCTCCCAGTCGGGCTCCTCACCGGGATCGAGCGCGACGAGCTCGACGGCGAGCCCAGCTGTCTGCGCGCGGGCGACCGTCGCAAGCGCTGCGCCCGGCACCTCCGCCTCCGCCCGGGCGAGTGTGTGCTCGAGCTCATGGTCGGGAAGCTCTTCGAGCTCGCTGTAGTCACGCTCGGCGACCAAGTCGAGGAACGGCTCGCGCCCCTCGTCGAAAGCGAGAGCTTCTTCGACTACCTCCCAGCTCACCGGCAGCCCGTCCTCGACCGTCGTGAACGCGTGCCCGAGCCGGGGCTCGTCCGGACGGTAGCGCCGAAAGGCACCAAACTCCTCGCGTCCGTCCGGATGATGGAGGCGCAGCCGGTAGCGCGCAGGCTTCGCGAAGGCGCGGGCCGGCTCCCCGTCCTCGACGCTGACCAGAAGCCAGTCGCGGCCCTGGAGCCGGAGGACGTCGCCGGGACCGAGCGCTTCCTCCGACGTGTACGGGTGCACTCGCTCTTTGCCGGCGCGAGCGCTGGTGACCACCTCGTATCTGAAAGCCACCGGCCCAGCTTACTCGGGCATGATCTAACCAGTGGGCCGGATCGCAAGCGTCGAGGCATGGCCCGTGAAGGTGCCGCTCGAGGCGCCGTACGAGATGGCGCCGGGAATCGTCGCAGGCATAGACCGCACGATCGTCCGCGTGACCACGTCTAAAGGCGCGGTCGGTCTCGGCGAGGCCCCGTCTCCCGAGGATGCAGAAGCGCTCCGCGGCGAGCCTGGACAACAACTGGTGGGCAGGCTCGGCTCGGAGGTGCTCGCCGAACTCGGTCGCGTCGAACGGCCTCCCGCCGTACATCGGGGCGACGCCAAGGTGCTCCTCCGCAACCCGCTCGCGGGAGTCGAGATCGCGCTCTGGGACCTCAAGGCGCGAAACGCGGGGGTTCCGCTGCACCAGCTCCTAGGCGGCGCGTGCCGGACCGAGATCGCTTTCACCGAGTACTTCGGCTACCGCGAGGGGCTGGAGGAGTCTCCGTCCGAGGTCGCGGCCTACTGCGCTCGCATGGTCGAGGAGCACAATTCAGCTGCGTTCGAGGGGAAGGTCGGCGTTCGTCCCGTTGAGGACGACCTCGAGCTCGTCAGCCGGGTGCGTGCCGCGATCGGGCCCACGCGGACGCTGCGCCTCGACGCCAACATGGGCTGGCAACTGGAAACTGCGCGCCAAGCCTTGGCTCTCCTGGAGCCGTTCGACGTCGCGAACGTGGAGGAGCCGGTGGGATCGTTCGCCGACATGGCCGAGCTGCGACGGTCGACAGCGATTCCGATCTCGGCGCATACGCCTGACATCGGGCTCGCTGCCGAGCTCGGGGCGCCGGACACGCTCGTGATCGGCCTCGGCTTCTGCGGCGGCATCGCCGGGACGCGGCGGTTCATTGCCGAATGCGAGGACGCTGGCGTCGGGTTCTGGTTCTACAGCGGCGACCTCGGGATCGCGACCGCCGCCTATCTCCACATCGCGGCTGCAAGCCCGTACCTCGACCGGCCGAGCCAGTCGTTGCTTCGGTGGACGACGGACGACGTGATCGTCGGCGGTACTTTCTCACCGGAGCGTGGCGTAGTGCCGGTCCCGACCGCCCCAGGGCTGGGCGTCGAGCTCGACGAGGACGCCCTCGCGCGCGGCGTCGAGCGCTTTTCGCGAGAGGGGCCTTACGACTTCTACGCGGGGCCGCGGCTCCCGCGATATTGACGCAGGCCCGCGTCGCAAGATTTCCCTCGCACCCTCGCACCCTCATCAGCGGACCGCGAAACGACTGAAACCTGCGTGCAAGGCGTCCGCTACCACGTCGCCGCGCCCCAACAATCGTGCCTTCTCACGTGCCTGCTTCAGCAGCTTTTCGCTTGGCTCGCCGTAGATGTGAATCGATGACAGCGTCACGAGCTCTACGAACCGGCGAAAAGCCGTTCCCGCCACCTCCATGTGGTATTCCAAGGATGCGGAGTCGGGATGCACATGCACGACGGTCATCCTGGTGCCATCGTCACTGAAGTAGACGCTGTAGGCGATGAGCCGTGGCTCGTTCGCCTCGACGAAGGAGACGAGTTCCTTCATGGCCGCCTTCAGCTCTTCGAGTGCTCCCTCACGAACGTCCGAAGTGTCGACGTACACAATCTCATCCGACATACGCGTCCCCCGTGCTGCTTGCGCCCTTCGGCGCCCATTGCGCTTTGGATCAAGTCTTACATTGAAGCAGTGCCAGGATGTGAACGTTTAGTTGAGGCGGCCTAGCCTTCGAGCCGCGCGTCGAGTGTGATCTCGGGCCCGCCTGCGAGCGCCTGCGAGACCGGGCAACCGGCCTTCGCACCTTCGGCCGCCTCGTGGAACGCGCCCTCGTCGATGTTCGGGACACGGCCGCGCACCGAGAGCGCGAGCTTCGTGATTCCGGTCCCGGGGACGAACGTCACGGTGGCCGAGGTGTGAAGCTCGTCCGGGGGGTGGCCAGCGTCGGCGAGCGCGCCCGAGAGCGCCATTGCGAAGCACGAGGCGTGCGCCGCGGCGAGCAGGTCTTCCGGGCTTGTCCGGCCCTGTGGATCCTCGGCGCGCGACGCCCAGGTCACGGGAAGGGGCGCGATGACTCCACTTGTGGTCGAGTCGATCGTGCCGCTGCCCTCGATCAGGCTGCCTTGCCAGGTGACTTCCGCCGTGCGGTGCGTGGCCATGTACGCCCTCCCCGTCATCCCCCTCGTTGAACGCTGAGCCTATCCTCGCGCGCCATTGCCGGGCTTCGCCCGGTGCGGGTAGTGAGGCCGCCCTAGTCGGGGAGCATCGGCACCGTCAATCCCGGGTCGCGGCCGAGCAGCACGGCGCGGGTGACAGCAGTGGGTCCGAACCGGTCACGCGCCTCGTCGAGCGCGGCGTCGAGTGCATCTCCGCTGTGTCGATCGAATGGCAGCACGAGCTGGATGGCGCTGTCATTGTCGAGATTGGCGACCGCCACTCCGACCAGTGTGAGGCCCTGACGTTCGATCATCGGAACGGCGGTCGTGAGCAGTCCTCTCGCCGTGGTGAGGACCGTCTGGGTGTGCGCGGTCGCAAGAGGAAGCGTGTGCGACCGCGTCGCTCGGGAGAAGTCGTCGAAGCGAAGACGGAGCACAACGGTGCGGCCGACCCGTCCCGCTGTCCGCATCCGCCGGGTGACACGGTCGACCAGGCCGACGACGACGGTGTCGATGGCGTCGAGTGATTTCAGCGAACGGCCAAGCGCGCGCTGCGATCCGATCGAGCCTCGGCGGCGGCGCACGTGCACCGGTCTGGGATCGCGGTTGTGCGCGAGGGCGTGGAGGTGCCGGCCCGACGCCCGCCCGAGCATCGAGACGAGAGAGGCCTCATCGAGCTGTGCGACCTCGCCGACGGTCGTGATCCCCCGCACGCGGAGCTTGTCGGCGGTAACCGGTCCGACGCCCCAGAGGCGCTCGACCGGGAGCGGGTGGAGAAAGGCGAGCTCGCGATGGCGCGGCACCACGAGCAAACCGTCGGGCTTGGCCACGCCGCTCGCCACCTTGGCAAGGAATTTTGTTCTGGCCACCCCGACCGTGATCGGCAAACCCACCCGCTCGAGAACATCATTCCGCAGCCGCATTGCGATCTCGGTGGGTGTGCCCGAGATCCGCTCGAGCCCGCGGACGTCGAGAAATGCCTCGTCGATCGACAGCCCTTCGACCAGCGGGGTCGTGTCTTCGAACACTCGAAAGACCGCTTTGCTCGCCTCGGCGTAGGCGGACATGCGGGGTTTGACCACTATCACTTGCGGACAAAGCCGCCGGGCCTGCGCCCCGCCCATCGCAGTGCGGACGCCGTGGGCCTTGGCCTCGTAGCTGGCCGCGAGCACAACACCACCGCCGACGATCACGGGCCGGCCCCGCAGGCGAGGATCGTCTCGCTGCTCGACCGACGCGAAGAACGCATCGAGGTCGGCATGCAGGATCGTTGCCTCGCTCCACACGAACATATGTTCGCATTATCTCAGATGCCTTCCACCGGAGCCATGTCGGGCGCGACGATCGGTTGTGCGCTAACAAGGCCGTCTCCTGACACGACACGCCTACTCTTAGGACGTGCATCCCCTTACCGAGCCTGAGACAGGCGACGCCGCGAAGCGCTACCTCCGGCTGGGGCTGCAGCTCGGCCGCCACGTCGAAGGAATCGTCGACGCTTACTACGGCCCTCCGGAGCTGGCGGCCGCCGTCGACGCAGAGCCGCCGGTCGACCCGCGGGAGCTTGTCTCCGCCGCAGAGGCGCTGCTCGACGAGCTCGAGGACGGCTGGCTGCGTGACCAGATGGTCGGCTTGCGCACCTATGCCGGCGTGCTGGCAGGCGAGTCCGGCTCGTACGCCGACGAGGTGGAGGGGTGCTACGGCGTGCGGCCGACCTACACCGACGAAGCCGTCTTCACGGCCGCGCACGAGCGGCTCGAGGAGCTGCTCCCCGGCGGCGGGCCGCTGGCCGAGCGTTACGAGCGCTGGCGGAACTCGATCCTCGTGCCCACCGAGCAGGTCGAGCGCACGGTGGCGGCGGTCATCGAGGAGGCGCGCGCGAGGACGCGCGGCCTGGTCGAGCTGCCGACCGGCGAAGGAGTCGTCCTGGAGGTCGTGCGGGACGAGCCCTGGCTGGCGTTCAACTACTACCTCGGCGACCTGCGGAGTCGGATCGCTGTCAACGTCGACCTTCCGACGTCAGCCCTGGAGCTGCTCCGGCTCACGATCCACGAGACGTATCCCGGCCACCACGCGGAGCGCTCAAGCAAGGAGCACCTGCTCGTGCGCGGCCGAGGACTGCTCGAGGAGACGATGGTGCTCGTGCCCACGCCGCAGTCGCTCGTTTCGGAAGGGATCGCCGAGCGCGCACCGAACGTGTTGCTGGAGGGCGACGGCGGGGCGGCGCTCGCCGCGGTCATGCACGACGCCGGCTTCGAGCTCGATCTCGCTCACGCCCTTGCCGTCGAGCGGGCCCTCGAGCCGTGCACTTGGGCGGACGTCAACGCGGCGTTGATGCTGCACGACGCCGGAGCCAGCGAGGCCGAGGCGCAGGCGTATCTCGAACGCTGGGGTCTGATGACCCCGAAGCTGGCGGCCCACTTGATCCGCTTCTTCACCCAGCCGACCTCGCGGACATACGTGATGAACTACTCCGCGGGACGAGAGCTCTGCCGCTCGTACGTGGCGGGCGATCCGGAGCGATTCCGCAGGCTGCTGACCGAGCAGGTGCGCGTCCGCGACCTGCTCGAGGCACGGGACGCAGGCGCGAGATGACCCTCACCGGCTAGACCTGCTGTGACTTGCTGGCGGCGGTTGCTCTCTTTCCCAAGGGCATCAGCCGCGGTCAGTTCAAGGATTGACAGGGTGCCCGCAGGGTGTACTGCGGCCACCCTAAGCCCAGAATCTGCGGCTAGTACGGTGAGTTCGGCGACGCCGCGCTCCCTTCCGCCGAAGTAGGCAAGCATCCGAAGATCCATTCCGGTCCGCAGGGTCTCGCCGTCGGCACCGATCTTTTCGATGATGAACACGGCGCCGTCCGTACCAGCCGCTTCGGCGCAACGCCGCAGGATGGTGCGCGCCGCATCGCCTCCCCAGTCATGGATGATCGCCGAGAGCACGTAGCCTCCGGCGCCCGGCGGGAGCGGATCGAAGAAGCTGCCCGCCAGGACGTCACTCCGGTCAGCTAGACCAGCCGCCGTCAATGTCCTCCGCGCGCCCTTCGACGTATGCGGCTGGTCAAATACCGTGCCACGCAAAGTGGGATGGCTGCTTAGCATCGCGGCCAGCAGCGCACCATTTCCGCCTCCGACGTCGATGACGTGTCGTAGCGATCCCCAGTCGTAGGCCGAAACGATGGCGGGCGCGTCGGCCGCGATATCGGAACCCATTTGCGCGTCGTAGGACTCAGTACGCCTTGGGTCCAAAGCCAGGTCGTCCCAGAAGGCACGGCCGAACTGAACGGGGAAGGCTGGCTCACCTGTGCGTACGCTGTGCAGCAGATGGACGAAGGACAGGTCGGCCCGGCCGATCGCATCCTCGATGTCCAGCAAGCCGCGCAGGTCACTCGGATGATCCTCACGTAACGCTTCGCTTCGTGCGGTCAGCGCGTAGCGCCCCGACTCGTCGCGGCTCAACACTCCCTTGACGGCGAGATGTTGGAGTACGCGATCGAGCGCGTCGGGGTCGACGTTCACCGCCTCGGCCAGCTCCGACGCCGTTCGCAGCCCCCGCGCGATGTGGTCGGCGATCCGTAGTGTCGCGACCACCCGCACCGCCATCGGGGTCGCCAGGTCGGCCATGGCGCCCAACTCGGCTCCTGGCCGGTCCTCGGCTGCACGTATGTTCGTCCGTTGCACCCAGCGCACAGACTAAGGCAGGTCGGCATGGGAAACGCATCCGTTACCAACGCTGCTGCCGCTGGTTTCGAGCAGCTAGGTTTGGCCGCGCGCGGCCCAGGCGATTGCCTCGAGCTTGAAAGGCGCGTCGGGGGCGAGCTGCCTGCAGCGCTCTTTCAGCTCCTCGCACCGGACGGGGTCGAGCCCGGCAGCATATGCGCCCGCGGGACCGACCCCGAGCGTGAACGGCTCCCACCAATCGTCGAAGCTCGCGTACTCCACTCCGACGGCCAGTTCGGTGTCGTCGACGTCGTGAAGGCCGGCTGCCTTGAACAACTCGGCAAGGTGGCCTGCGCGAGCCCCCGCGCGCCCCGATTCGTCCTCAGCACCGGGATCGAGTTGCCGAACCGCCATCCAGAACAAGCTGAGCGCACCCCGCCCACCAGCGTGGTCCCAGACGCAAGCGACGACGACCCCACCAGGCCGGGTGACTCGCGCCATCTCACGCAGGCTGCCGGTGGGATCCGCCATGAAATGCACAACGAGCTGCGCGAGCGCAACGTCGAACTCGGCATCGGGAAAGGGCAGCTCCTCGGCGGCGGCATGCCGGACGTCGACGCCAGGGTGGCGTTCACGGGCGGCCATCACAAATGCCTCCGACGGGTCGACCGCCGCCACCGCCTCGGTCCCGAGCCTCGTGACGAGCTCGCCGGTCAAGGCCCCGGGCCCACAACCGACATCGAGCGCTCGCTGCCCTCGCTCGACGCCCCCGAGGTCGGCGAGCAGGGGCGCAAGCCGCGCTGAATACCTGCCCATGAACCGGTCGTACGCATCAGCCCTGGTGAAGCTCATCGCCGGAATCTACCCCTCCGCCGAACCAGCCAGGCCGCTGACCGACACGAGTCCGGCCCGCGCGATGCGCGGGCCATGACGACTCGTGTCGGGGCTGGGCTACGGGCGGAAGCCAACGAAGCCGCACCGGGCAAAGCCCCGCATCGGACTCGGGTCGGTCATCGGACTCGGGTCCGTAATCAGCGGCGCGTTCCGAGTACGAGCAGGTACTCGCGTCTGTGCACGATCTCACCGTTCGCACGGTAGTTCGTCTCGAAGAAGTCGACCCAGTCGCGGTGCAGCTCCTCACGGCGGTCACCGAGTGAGTCGGCCAGCGTCTTCGTTGGACCGTAGCTCGTCGAGAAGAGCTCCCAGTACGCCTCTCCGGACGGCACGCGCAGCGTGGAGACGTGCTCCTCGAACTCGAGCTCGAACGACTCGCCGAGCAACTCGCGGACGCGCTGTTCGCCGCCCCAGTCAAACGGACTGCTCGGGGGTGGAGCCGGCTGATACGGCGCCATCACTTTGAATACCTTCGCCATGCCGCCCGTGGGCGTCCAGTTGGCGAGCGCGATCTGCCCTCCGGGCGCGGTGACGCGCGCCAGCTCGCCCGCCGCCGCCTCGTGATCAGGGGCGAACATGATCCCGCAGGTCGAGGAGACCTTGTCGAAGCTCGCGTCGGGGAAGGCGCAACGCTCGACGTCGCCGACGACGTACTCGATCTCGAGCCCGAGCTCCTCGGCGCGCTCCTTCGCAGTTTCGATCAGGACGGGCGCGAGGTCGAGCCCGGTCACGCGCGCGCCGGCGGCGGCAGCGCGCTCGGCGATCGCCCCCGTGCCGCAAGCAAGGTCGAGCCAGCGATCGCCCGACTCCGGCGCCAGCCGCTCGACGACGGCGTCGTGAACGTCGGTGATCGTCTCGGTGATCCGCTGGTAGGGCCCGTTGCCCCACATCACGCTCTGCCGTTGCTTCAACTCCTCGTGCGCCATTGCGTCTCCTTTCACTCGGTGTTCGCTCGACAGGACCGAACGGGGGTCGAGCTTCCCACCCTTACTCTTAGCGACAACCGACAGTCTCACGATCTCGTCGAGCCACTGCTAATAGTTCGTGGCAAACTCATTCGTAGGAGGGACCTATCTCTGCCCAAAGGCCGACGGGCGGACGTACTTTGCGGACGCGGCAAGAACTTCCCAGCCCAAGTCGTAACGTGGTATACCTCCCGAGCGGCCTGCAAGGACAGGGGGAGTCGGTGGGCGTACCACCGCAAGCAGAACTACGGGGGCGGGGTCTCGTCCTAATCGGCATCATCGCGTTCGCACTCGCGACCGCGCTGACGGCGCCTTCGTTCGTCCCCGCCGCCAGAGGGGCGGATCCTGCGCCCGACCCCCAGACTCCCAGCCCCGATCCTGCCCCGGATCCTGCGCCAGCGCCCGAGCCGACCCAGTCTTCGCCGCCACCGAGTACGTCGACTACACCAGCCGTTCAATCGACGCCTACCCCGGCACCGGTCGCGGAGTCCACGGCGCCCGCACGCCCGAAGCCGAAGGTGAAGAAACGCGCACACCCGAGCCGGCAAACGGCCGAGTCCAGGCAGGGGGCGTCCGTGCCGAAGTGGCGACGAAGCCGCGACGCCGCCACGGCGACGCGAATCGCGGCCGCGCCGCCGACGGCGGAGCCGCAACTCGCCTCGGTTCGGGTCACCAGCACGGGCGGATCCGCGGCGATGATTCTCCTCGCGGCGCTCGCCGCAGGCCTCGCGGCGATGCTATTGGCCGCGGTTCCCGCCTACGCGCTCTGGAGGACCTGGGTTTTCCGGCCGCTCGTCAACCACCGCTTCGAGCTCGGGGTCACCGGCGTTTCCATTCTCGTCGGGATCGTCTTTGCGAAAGGGCTCATGGGGCCATGACCCGCCGTCTCTACCTTGCCGTTGCCCTCGCCCTCCTGGGCGGACTCTTGCTCGCGGCGGTTGCACCGGGGCAGCCTGCAGCCCCTGCTCTCACTGCCATCGGCGAGCCGGACACCATCATCGACTCCGGCCCGACTGGCACGACGTCGAGTTCCACGGCGACCTTCACGTTTTACTCAGACGATCCCTTTGCCGGGTTCGAATGCTTTCTCGACGGCGTCGCGCTCGGCGCCTGCGCTTCGGGGTCTACCTACACCGGACTCGCAGACGGGTCGCACACATTTGACGTCCAGGCGATCGGCCTGCTGGGCGCCGACCCGACGCCGGCCCACGCCGCCTGGACGATCGATACCGTTGCGCCGGAGACCACGATCACGTCCCCTCCGATCGGCACAACGTCGAGCCCGTCGGCGACCTTCACATTCACCTCGAGTGAGCCTGGCTCTAGCTTCAGGTGCCAACGGGACGGACACACTCCCAGCTTCCCTTGCCCCTCGCCCAAGACCTACACCGGCCTCATAGACGGAACGCACACCTTCAAGGTGTGGGCGAGGGACCCGTCCGGCAACGAAGATCCGACGGCGGCCTCTCAAACCTGGAGGATCGATTCCACTGCGCCACAGACCACGATGACGTCGGGTCCGACCGGCAATACGTCGAGCACGTCTGCGACCTTCACCTTCAGCTCGAGCGAGCCGGGCTCCACCTTCGAGTGCCGGCGCAACCTCGACGCCTTTAGCGCCTGCACGTCGCCGCTCACGTATTCGGACCTTGCTGACGGAACGTACACATTCGAGGTGCGGGCGACCGACCTGTCCGGCTTTACCGATCCGAGTCCGGCCACTGCAACTTGGACCGTGGCGAGCAGCAGCACCGGTGTACCGTCCGTGGGAGGCCTGCGGGCCGTCGCCGGCGACCATCGGGTTCGGCTGAACTGGACGAACCCGACGGGCATCGGCCTCCAGCGGATCGAGATCCGGCGTGGAAGCGCGAAGCTCCTCGTCTACCGCGGCCGCGGGACCGAGTTCATCGACACGCGCGTCTTCAACGGCCGCACCTACAAGTATTCGGTAGTGGTCTTCGACGATCTCAGCAGAAGATCGCCGGCCGCCGGCGTCTTTGCCCTACCGCACGGGAAGCTGCTGGCCCCGCGAGACGGGACGAGGGTTCGGGGCGCACCCCTGCTCCGCTGGCTGCCGCGAGCCCGGGCGACCTATTACAACGTCCAGCTCTACCGCAATGGGAAGAAGGTTCTGAGCCGCTGGCCTGCAGGACCCCGGTTCCAGCTGAGGACGCAGTGGCGCTACCGGGGCCGCCTCTACAGGCTCCGGGACGGTCGCTACCTCTGGTACGTCTTCCCCGGCTTCGGAAAGAAAACCGCAAACCGGTATGGCAACGTGATGGGGCACTCGACCTTCTTCAAGCGCTGATTGACGCCAGATCCTGCCTGGGCGGACCGCCCGGCCGCGGTACCTTCCCGACGACTTTCTAGCATCGTCGAGCAGGCCGAGCACCGTGCTCGCCTCCTCGAGGCCTTCGCGCTCGGACTCCCCTCCCCACTCTTCGTGCACTAGGTGTCAACGGACTCCCCCGTGCGGGGGACATGGATCGCGGCTCAGCTGGCGATTCACGGGTATCCCCGTGCCCCAACTACGCGCTGGCGGTTGTGTGGGGACACGGTGCCAGCCGTTGGGGCTCGGGGACCCTGCGGCAATACTTCCCCCCGCAGGTTGTAGCGTGGTATACCTCTCGAGCAGGCCTGCAAGCACAGGGGGAGTCGGTGGTCATGCCACCGCGAGCAGAACTACCAGGGCCGGGAATCGTCCTCATCGGCATCGCTTTCGCACTCGCGACTGGGGTTCGTCCTTGTGGCGAGTGGGTTGGATTCTGGGTTCCGCCCCCGACTCCCAACACTGATCCTGCTCTGAAAGGGCTCCTGGCGACGTGACCCGTCTCCTCCTTGCCCTGCTCCTCGCGTTTCTGGGCGTACTGCTGCTCGCGGCGGGTGCACTGGCGCAGCTCACCGCCCCGGGGCCTACTCCCATCATCGACTCCGGCCCACCCGACCCGAGCTCGAGCTCGACGGCGACGTTCACGTTCCACTCGAACGATCCCCTGGCGACGTTCGAGTGCTCTCGCGACGGCCGCGCCTTTCGGAACTGCTCCTCGCCAAAGAGCTATTCAGGGCTCTCGGATGGTTCGCACACGTTTGCCGTTCGAGCGATCATGGCGTACTCCAGAGGACACTCGAAACCCGCCCACGTCAAGTGGACGATCTCCGTGGCGCCGGAGACGACGATCACGTCCGCTCCTCCCACCTTGACGTCGAGCGCGTTAGCGACCTTCACGTTCAGCTCGAACGAAGCCGGTTCCACCTTTGAGTGCCGGCGCAACCTCGACGCCTTTAGCGCCTGCGCCTCGCCCGTCACGTATTCCGAACTTGCGGACGGAACGTACACCTTCGAGGTCCGGGCGACCGACCCGTCTGACAACGTCGACGTGACGCCGGCTACTGCCACCTGGACCGTGGCAACCAACATGGTGGCAGACCTGCGGGCTGTCGCCGGCGACCACCGGGTACGACTGAACTGGACGAACCCGACCGGCATCGGCCTCCAGCGGATCGAAATCCGGCGTGGAAGCAGGCAGCTCCTCGTCTACTCCGGCCGCGGGATCAAGTTCATCGACACACACGTCTTCAACGGCCGAACCTACAAGTATTCGGTCGTGGTCTTCGACGACCTCGGCAGGACGTCGCCCGCCGCAGACGTCTTTGCCCTGCCACACGGGAAGCTCGTGGCCCCACGAGACGGGACAAAGGTTCTAGGCGCGCCCCTGCTCCGCTGGCTGCCGCGGGCCCGCGCGACCTATTACAACGTCCAGCTTTACCGCAACGGGAAAAAGATTCTGAGCCGCTGGCCCACACGACCCCGGTTCCAGCTCAGGATGCAGTGGCGGTACCAAGGCCGCCTCTACAGACTCCGGGACGGTCGCTACCTCTGGTACGTCTTCCCCGGCTTCGGGCCGAAAACCGCAAACCGGTACGGCAACGTAATGGGGCACTCGAGCTTCTTCAAGCGCTAGCTGCCCTCGTCACCTACGGCCGGCCTCGCCGGGCGCCGCGCGCGTTTTGACTTATTCGGGAAGGCGCCCCTATCCTCCGGGCGGGCACCTCGCCCTGAAAGTGTCATGTGTCAAGCGCGACGGATCTGCGGGTCAAGGCGATCGAAGTCGGCTAAAGAAGGGATCACCGTGGCAGTCTGGCCAGGATGACGCCGATGCAGAAGGTCGTCGCAACAATGGTGCATGAAGCCCGCTTCCTGGAGGAGTTGAGCAGGTCGCGCGCTATCGGGCACCGGGACCACAGCCACTACTGGGAGAAGGTCAATTACGGCCTGGGCATACCTGCTGTCGTCGCGGCAACAGTTGCCGGGACATCCGCCTTCTCCGAGTTCAACCACCACAACACCGTGGCCGGCGTTTTGGCGCTCGTGTCGGCTGTGTTAACCGCCCTCACGACGTTCCTGGACCCAAGCAAGAACGCACGTCTGCACCGACAAGCCTCGACCCGCTACGGGGAGTTGTGCGGCGACTTTCGGCGTTTTCGGGAGATCGACGTCGAGCATGGCGGTGCCCCGGAGAAGTTGAAGAACCGGCTCGACGCTCTGGTCAAGCAGTTCAACAAAGCCGACGAAGAGAGCCCGGCGATGATGGGTCGACACCGCCGCGGGAGATCCGAGCTGGACTTTATGCCGACACTGGAGGCGGCTGAGTCGCGGCCACGTGAAGCGTGACGGCGCCGCAGGGCGCCGTCACTGCGGCGCTTTGGCTCCGGGAGTTCACATCTTTCGAGTGGCGAATAAACCAGGGCCGCACCGACGCCCTGCGGCAAAGCACGATGCGGCCCCGGAAACCTTCCCCGACCCGCCTTCGACCTTAGTCGTCGCGGTCCGCGGGCGCAAGACGAGGGTTCTATTCGCTGCTCGAATGGGGATATGGAATTTTGCAGGGCGCGGCCCCTCTTGCGGCGAGTGGCGCGCCCTGTTTGTGTTTGACCTCCCGGTGCATCGTTCGTCTGCTACGGCCTGGGGAAGGCGCTGCATGCGCTCGCCCACGGACGACGCTCGTAGGAGCAGCTAGTGAGAGAAGAACAAGCTATGACGTGCGGCCGGGCCACGTGTGGCCTCTTCGCGAGTCTTCGAGGTTTCGAGCACTCCCTTTTGGGAAGGGTGAGGGCGAAATTGCCCGAATGATGAAAGGAGACTACGGAGAAGATGGCAGGTATCCACAAGTTTACTGAGCACGTAATTGACTTGGCGGAGCGACTGGAAGACGTGGCTGACGCCGCAAACGGCAAAGGTATCCGGAGAGGGAGCTTTGGGACCCGCTGGTTGATTCTGCCCGCGGCCGGCGCGGGACTCTACGCACTAGCGACAAGCGGTTCCTTCTCACGCCAGGCTAGGGATGTCATGGATCAGGCCAAGACGCGCGCCTCCGAATTGCCAGACGATCTGATGAGGGGCGTCCGCCAGACATCGCAGCAGTCGGCCGGCCGGACACAGAAGTCGACCAACCGGAACGGGACCAAAGGCCGCAGCCAGACCACTTCCGCTCGTAAGACAACTCGCAAGACCCCCAGTTCAGCTCGTTGAACTAGCGAGAAAGGGCTCCGGTAAGAACAAGCATCGGGGCCGTAGGCACCATCCATCAGTCTGCTTGAAAGGGCGGTCTTCGGGCCGCCCTTTCCCTTTGGATTTCGGACGAGCGTCAGCACGGCCGTGGCTTCAGGCTTAGCTCAGCAGATCGACGTAACCGTTCTCCTTGGCGCAGGAGAGACTGCAATAGACGGTTCTCGCCTCGTCGTCCTTCACTGCATACGCCACTTCGCCTCTGCCGATCACGCCCTCGCACTGGCCGCAGTCTAAGTGGGCCGGGTAACGCAGACTGCCCTCGCAACTTTGTTGCCATCGGTCGAAGCTGAGGAGGTTCCGACCCGTCACGACCAGCTCCACGGCGCTCATTGCGCCGAAGATTATTCAAATATCGCCCGTTCGCCCAAGCCTCTGGATCGTGCAAGACCAGGACCGGCCCGTCCTGGCCATGGACCAGCTCGTGGAAACTATCCCGAGAACGAGAGAACCCGCTAAGCGGGCTCCCTCACTGCAAGTTTGCCGCTGGCGCAACGTCTCGGCTTTTCGCCGGAGGCCTATCGCGATGCGCAATTTCCCAGCTTTGCGGACAGCGAGAAAGTTTTTCGCGTCGACCAGGATCTAACGGATTAGGGGGAAAGGTCGGGGCAAGGTCAGGAGGACTCGGGCGGTTCTTTTCCTCGTCGGGGGGCCGCCCGTCCTCCAGGCCTCTTGCGGCGTGCGTAGGGCTCCCGGTAGGGCAGCTAAGGGCTTCCCCCAAGAACGGGGTCGGTACGCTGCTCGCGAGATGGCGGAGTCCGCAGTCCCGATCCTTCCGAGCCGCAACCTCGAGACGACGCTCGACTTCTATTCAGGCATTTCGCCGTGAGGGTCTCATTGCTATTCGTGGGCTTGGTGGTGTTCCTCGCTGGCTGCAGCGGGGGCGATGGCGAAACTACGACTGCAAGCGAATCAGCGGCCGGTGCTTCGACCAGTGTCGCGGGTCAATCGACATCGGCCCCAGCCTTCTCCGCCACGAAGGAAACGCAGCCCACCGACGAGGTCGTGGGCATCCGGACACCCAGCCGAAACATCCACTGCGACGCTTGGATCTACGGGCCGAAAGACACCGACGCCCAGATGCGCTGCTACATCAAGGAGATGTCGGGGCCGGACCTGCCCCGGCCCACTTGGGCTGAGTGTGACTGGGAGGGGGGTCGATTGTTCGCTCTTGGCAGCAAGGCGCCAGGCGCCCGGACATCCTTTTGCGACGCGCTTGGAGGCCGCCCTGGCGAGGTCGTCACGCTTGGCTACGGAAGCGCGTGGAGCTACGGGCCCTACAGGTGCCTCTCGAGCCGGATTGGCCTTCTCTGCACGAACTCCGATGGCCATGGGCTCTTCCTCAGCCGCGACCGCCAGGAGGGGTTCTGAACTATCCGCGCTTCTACGGCGTCGTCGGCGCCCAGACTGAGAAGCTCGTCGAGTTTCTTCCTCGAGCGGGAGGCTCCGGCGGCAGGTCACGGAACGACGGACCAGCTCCACGGCCGTAGACTAAGCCCTTCCGCGCCTGTAGCTCAGCGGACAGAGCGTGCGCCTTCGGAGCGCAAGGTCGCAGATTCGATTTCTGCCAGGCGCACTACTCTAGTAAGGCGGGACCCAAGGGACAACGAGGATTCGGGTCGCTGGCAGGACGCGCACCTTGACTCGTGCGAAACGACGCAATAGCGTCGACCTCTCTACCTGCAGCGAAAGACGAAAGGGGAAGGTCCTATGCGGCGACTTTTGCTCCTCGGCCTCCTGGCGGCGCTTGCACTCGTGCCTACGGCGAGCGCGGCTACAACATCATTCTCAGCGACCTTCAACGAGAGTTTCGGGCGTGCCACCGCGCATCCCTGCTCAGTTGATGCCTTCGTCTGTGGCTCTGGCACGATCGCGGGGTTCGGGGCGGCCACCGAAGTGTGGGTTATCACCTACTTCGAGCCTGAGACGGCGTTCGAGACCGGCTGCTCTCCGCTGACGCTCATGCGCACGATCACGCTGACGGACGGAAGCACCCTCGTGACCGAGGAGACTGGCACGATTTGTTTTCCTGGAGTGACATTCACGACGCCAGGCAGCGCCCATTCCTTCGGGAATCCCGGCTTCTTCACGGGGACGTACGTGATTGTCGAGGGCACAGGTGTCTTTGAAGGCGCGACGGGCTCCGGTACGTCGAGCTTCAAAGCTGCGGGAGACACGTCCCACTCCACGCTCTCGGGAACGATTACGTTGCCGTAGTTCCAGCGAGACAATGCCCGGCGGAAGCTTACGGACCGCCGGGCGTGTCTCCATCCCCTCCGCTCGCGCGGAGTCCTTAGCACTGAGCCGAGTGTAGTGTCGCGCCGCTCGGCGATTCGAGCCGGCCGAATTTGACCGTCTCCGCGGGGTCCAGGAACCTGGGACCGCGTGTTTGACGGCGTAGTAGACACGGAAGCCGTGTTAGTCCATACTCGCGGTGCAGATGCACGAGGAGGGACTCGGCTTCCGTTTCTACGCTCGGCTGGCGGGCATCGGCATCGCCGTTGCGATTGTCGGTCTGATTCTGATGCTGATCTTCAGCCGGGCGCTCTACGCCTGGGGGTTCTTCGGCATGTTCTTGCTCCTCGCGGTCGTGCTGTTCGTCATCGGGTGGGTGATCGACCGCCGCGAGGCACGGTACGAGGTCGAATAGACAGAACCGGGCTGATAGCCGGTCAGAACACCCGAAAGGCGTTTTCAGCGCCCGGATTCAAGTTCAAGCATTACGACGGGCGCCACCTGACCGTGATCGGCAAAGGCGGAAAGGTCAGGTGCATGCCGGTCGTTGACGCAGACCTTCGATCGCAGCTCGAGCGGCACGCGCTCAGAGCGCTAGAGGATTAGAGGGTGGCAGTCGCAAATTTGTTTTCCTGGAGTGACATTCACGACGCCAGGCACCGCCCATTCCTTCAGGAATTTGGCTTTTTCACGGGAACCTATGAGATTGTCGAAAGCACAGGTGTCTTTGCAGGGGCGACCGAGTCTGCGGGGCGGGGCCGGATCTTGTGATCCCACAATTTGCGCCGCGCCGGGCTTTGCCCGGTGCGGCTCGCTGCGCTCCCGCGGTTAGCCCCCATCCCGACGCGAGTCGTCATGGCCCGCGCTTTGCGCGGGCCGGACTCGTGTCGGCAATGGAGGCGGCGGGAATCGAACCCGCGAACGATGCATACCGACTGTCACGGCCAAGCGGCCAGTGGCGCCTAGACGTGCGGGCCGGGCAGACAACTCGAACGAGAGTCCCCCACCTGGAAGGCACGCTGGTAGGTAAGGAGTTCCGCGGTTCAGGGACAACTGCAAGGGAAGCGGGCCGCTCTGACAGTCGATGCGGGCAAGGTCGTTACAGCCGGCACACGACGCGAGCGAGGGCACCAGCGAAGAGCCACATCCGAAACGGGGCGGCAAGGGGAATGGGGAACGTTCGAGAGAGAGTCGGGGACGGTAAGTCTCGTTCCTCCGCACCGTTTCTCCTGCTCCATTCCGGGGAGATACACCGACCCCGAAAACGAGAGACCCGCCGAAGCGGGCTCCCTCGCGTCGAGCCGGGTTATGGTTCCCGGACCTGAGCACGAGCCGAGGAGGTCACCATGTACGCCCGCGTAACGATGGTCACTGGGGGATCGCCTGAGCAGGCCGAACAAGGCATCGCTGACTTCAGAAACAACGCGCTCCCGGGTGTCAAGGAGCTCGGCGCCCGGGGAGCAATGCTGCTCATCGACCGCCAGAGCGGAGAGGGAATGGCAATCACGCTCTGGGAAGACGAGGCCGCCATGCGCACCAGCGAAGAGCAAGCCAACGAGCTGCGGCGCGCAGCCGTACAAGCGCTGGGCTCGACCGAGGAGCCGCGCGTCGAGCGGTACGAGGTCGCTGTCTTCGAGACTGGCTAATCCTCACTGCTCGAGACCGAGAGGGTTGTCGAGTTCTTCCTCGGGCGGGAGGCAGCCGAGGCGATGATCCGCGAGGTTCGGGAGGACGAGCCGGCGCTGGCGGAGCAGTTCTCCCATAGCGGAGCTCGACCCCCTCGACCCGCAGCTTTCGCACGGTTGCGTCGATGTCGGTCGTGCGTTCCCCACAGGTCACGCGTCGACCGTGGTCTCACCCTCGCCGAGGGCCGTCTGCGTTTGGTGACGCGGTGAACGATTGCTAGCTCGAGCTGGAGAGCTGCTGGCAGGCGCTCGACTGCTGGAAAGCGGTCTGCAGCTCGCCGTCGCCGTCGAGCTGCTCGACGCTGTTGACGGTAGAGGTGACCTGACGCCGCATCGTCGCCAGGGTGGAGCTGACGGTGGCCGCTGCGCTCGGAACGCCGCTGAGGTCCGATACGTCGTCTACTGCAGTCTTGATCGAATCCGTATCCGTCTTCAGGTCGCTCGAAAGCTGGTCGATCGCATCCTTCGCCTGTTGGCCGGCTTGGGTGTCCGGCTTGCCGAGATCCTTGAGGTCGGACTCCAACGTGTCGGTCGCCGACGTCATGTCGTCGCCCGCGCTCTTCAGCGAGTCCTGCGTGAAGTTTCCGCCCTTGAGCGAGTCGGCGCTGGACTTGATCGAGCTCTTCCAAGTCGTGATGGCGGAGCACACTCCGTCGGCCCAGTCGGCCGTGGACGTCGGCTCGGAGCTCTTCGAGCCGCAGCCGGCCGCCAGAACCAGTACGAGCACGAGGGCGAGAGAAGGCAGGCGCTGCACTGAACGATCCTGACATGACTCCTGCCCTGCGCGTCATCCGGATGGGATGATCCGAGGCCCATATGCTCACGACGTGCTCTTCTACGGCGTCGTCAGCGCCCAAACCGAGAAGGTTGTCGAGTTCTTCCTCGAGCGCCACACCGCAATCACCGACTTTCTGCGCCGCACCGGCAACTTGAAACTAGCCCAGATGCTCGCCGGACATGCGGATATCGGCACCACCGCGAACATCTACGCCCATTTGGACACCACCGACCTCGAGGCCGCGCTACGGGCGCTCGAGGCCAAGGACTAAAGAGGATGGCACCCGGAAATCGTTCCGATCGGAAACCCGCCATTTGCGGGGATTATGGAGGCGGCGGGAATCGAACCCGCGTCCGCAGTCGCACCGGAAAGAGCGTCTACAAGCGTAGCCTGCGATTAAGTTTCGCCCGCCGGCCGGTTCGCAGGCGGCCTACCGACGGACTAGCCCTCCTTTGGTGTCCCGCTTTGGGCGAGTGGCTCTCCCTCCGCGGCTAGCCCGTTTTCTGGCGCCGGATTCCGATCCACGGGCCGAGACCGGAGCGACGCGCTACCTAACCGAAGTTAGGCGGCGAGTGCGAGTTCGTTGTTCTTCGCACTTGCTTGTTTCCCGGTGGATTTACGAGGCCGACCGGGGACCTCGGCTTGCAGCTCTCCCGGAGAACCGACCACGTCGAAACCAGGTCGCCCCCAGGTGTTCGATCGAATTATAGCCTCTGCGGGTGCTTCTCCGGCTTCCGCCCCGGCTCGTGCTGCGTCTCGACGCTATCTGCGACGCGTCGCTCGCTCTCTTCTTGCTCGCCTCGAGCTGGGACGCCCTCTTCGAATTCCTCGGCCTCCCCGTACCGAAGCCGGCTCTCTACGCGCAGCTCCTCGGAGCTGCCCTGGTCGGCCTTGCGATTATCGAGTGGCTGGTCGCGGGTCGTCCTGGCCAGCGCGAAGTCGCGCGCGGCGTCGCTGTAGGGAGCGCGCTCGCGGCCACGCTGATCGTGGTCTGGCTTCTCTCGGGCCGGCTCCCTACGGACGGTCACGGCGACGTCATCCTCTGGTTCGTCGCCGCCTTCCTCGCGCTCGAGGCAGCGCTCCACGCGCGCAACGGCTGGCGTGCCGCGTAGGCCGACCGACGAGCTGCTCGCCAGGCTGCGGCTCAGCGACGAGCCTTGAGCGCCCGTTCCATCTGACGCTTGGCGTCTCGCTCGGCGAGGTCCCGACGCTTGTCGCGCGTCTCCTTGCCCCGCGCGACCGCGAGCTCGACCTTGACGCGACCGTCCTTGAAGTAGAGCCGGGTCGGGATCAGCGTCACGCCCCGCTCGCGCGTGACGCCTGCGAGCCTGTCGATTTCACGCCGGTGCAGGAGGAGCCGGCGGTCGCGATCCGGGTCGTGGTTGGCCACGTTTCCCTGCGCGTACTCGCCGATGTGCGCCCCGACCAGGTACGCCTGCCCGTCTCGTATGTCGCCGAACGCCCCCTGAAGCACGACGCGACCGTCGCGGAGCGACTTCACCTCCGTCCCCGTCAGCTCGATGCCCACCTCGAGCCGGTCCGAGAGGTGGTAGTCGTGCCGCGCGCGGCGGTTATCGGCGATCAGCTTTTGTCCGACGGCCCGTGCCACGGCCCTCATTCTCACAGAGACGAAGCTCCACCTTGCCGTCGGCCTTCTCGATCCTCTCGACCTGCACCTCGACGGGGTCGCCGAGACGGTAGGCGAAGCCGCTCCGCCGGCCCACGAGCGCCGTTCCGAGCGGATTCAGCTCGTAGTAGTCGCCCGGCAGGCGCCGGGCCGGAAGGTAGCCCTCGAACACACCGTCGAAGCGAACGAAGACACCCGAAGCGATCGCGCCCGTGATCTCCCCAGGGAAAGAAGCCTCCCAGCCCGTCTCGAACAGCCGCCTCTCGAGGTACCAGGCAAGGCAGAGCGCATCCGCCTTGTACTCGATTTGCGCGGCCTCACGCTCGCGGAGCGATGTCCATTCGGCGAGCTCCGGGAGGTCAGCCGGAACTGAATCCGAGCCGACGCCCAGCTCCTGGAGAAGGGCGCGGTGGACGACCAGGTCGGGATACCGGCGGATCGGCGATGTGAAATGACAGTAAGCGCGGCTCGCGAGACCCGAGTGTCCGAGGTTCTTGGGGTCGTAGCGCGCCTGCTTCAGGGCCCGGAGAACAAGGGTCGGAAATGCCTCCCGGCCTCGCCCAGCCCTCTCCGCATAGTCGGCGATCCGGTCAGCGATCTCGGCCGCGAGCCGCGCCGCGTCGCGCGGGCTCAGGTGCTCCGGCAGGGGCGGCGTCGGGATCTTGAGATCCGTGAGCTTCGCGAGCAGGAGCTCCACGGCCTGCGGATCAGGACGCTCGTGGACGCGATAGAGCGCGTCTCGCTTCCGGCCGGAGAGGAGCCTGGCCACGACCTCGTTTGCCAGGATCATGAGCTCCTCCACGAGCATGTGCGCGAGCGGCTCCTTCTCGATCCACGCCCGCTCGACTCCGCCCCTCCCGTCGAAGGCAAACGACACCTCTCCCTTCTCGATCCGAAGCGCGCCGCGGGCAAAGCGCCGCTCCCGAAGCGCCGTGGTCACCCGCTCGGCCAGGCGCAGGCCAGCGGTCAGCTTCTCCTCCGCACGCTCCTCCCCGGCGAGGATCCTATGCGCCTGCCCGTAGGTCAGTCGCTCCCGGCTTCTGATCAGGCTCCTGTAGACGAGCGGCTCTCCGACGAGCTGGAGGCTCCCGTCGAACATCGCTTCGACGGTCACGCAACGGCGGTCGAGCCCAGGACGGAGGCTGCAGAGATCCGAGGAGAGTGCGTCCGGGAGCATCGGCTCGACGCGTCCGGGCACGTAGACGGAGAAGGCGCGCTCGGCCGCATCCCGGTCGAGCGCAGAGCCTGCGGGGACGTACGTTGACACGTCCGCGATGTGCACCCAGGCCCGGATGCCGTCCCCCTCGGTGCGGAATGCGAGCGCGTCGTCGTGATCCTGGGCTCCCTCGGGGTCGATCGTGAAGGAGACGAGCTCGCGCAGGTCGACGCGATCCGGCTCCTCGACGCCCGGTTCCTCGGGGAGCGCCGGCGCGAGCCGGCGTACTCCCTCGTGCCACAGGAGGCCTTCGAGCACCGCCTCGATGTCGGTCGGGCGGCCGAGCACGCGCTCAAGGCGCGCCCGGCCCCGGCCCAGGCGCACTAGGACCAGGTCTCCGACCGAGGCGTCCTGCGCGCCCTTGCGGTCGACGACCACCGGCACCCCGCCCTCGAAGAAGGGTGTGACCGCAAGAAGCTTGCCGCGGCGGGCAAGCTCGCCGACGAGGAAGGGCCTGTCTACGACGACAGCTGCTTCAGGAGCGTCTGCTGCGCCGCACGGAGCGCCTCGTCGACCTGCGTCGCGGGGTCGTCGACCGCTCTCAGGCCGGGCCGGACCCCCTGCTCGTGGAGCGTCTGACCAGTTGGAGTCGTGTACGTGGCCGTCGTCAGCTTCAGTGCGGCGCCGTTCGAGAACTCGTGGAGGGATTGGACGGCCGCCTTACCGTAAGTGCGCGTCCCGATGACCACGGCGCGTCCGTTCTCTCCCAGACCGGCGGCCACGATCTCGGCCGCGCTGGCACTTCCGCGGTTGACGAGAACGACGAGGGGAACGTCTGGGAATGGCGTCGCGCCGCTCACCTTGAACACACGCCGTTCCTGATGCTCACCCTCGGTGCTGCAGACGATGCCCTGGTCGAGGAAGAGCGACACGGACTGGACTGCCTCGAGCAGGAGCCCGCCCGGGTTGTCGCGGAGATCCAGCACGATTCCCGTCGCGCCCCGGCGGATGAGGCGCGCCGTCCGGCGACGAAGATCTTCCGTCGTGCTCTCGGGGAAGGACAGAAGCCGCACGTATCCCAACCGCTTCCCCTTCGAGCTCAGGAGCCGAGTCCGGACCGTCGGCACCGGGAGCTCCTGGCGCACGACCGTAAACCGGAGCTTTCCGACCGCCGGGCGCTTGATTGTGAGCTGCACGTTCGTCCCCTTCTCGCCCTTGATGAGGAAGAGTGAGCGCTCGAAGGCGACCTTGTCGGCCGGGACGCCGTCAATCGACACGATCACGTCGCCGCGGCGGATCCCCGCGTCCCGCGCGGGGCCGCGCAGAGCCGACGTGACCACGAGCCCGTCCTTCGAGGGGCCAACCGTCAGCCCCACTCCCGAGTAGCTGCGCGCGGTCGCGTTCTGGAGGGCGCCGTACTCCTCGGGCGTCAGGTACTCCGTGTAGGGATCGTGGAGCGCCTCGACCATTCCGGCGACGCTCCCGCGGGCAAGGATCTCGGAGCCGACCGGGCGGTAGTAGGCCGTTGCGAGCTCATAGCGAACCTCGTCGATCACCGCGGGCGGCTTCGCTCGCGGCGACGCCACCGGCCGCGTACGGGCGTCCGTGCCGGATGTCGCGTCGTGGAAGAGCCCCGCGAGAAAAGCTCCCGCGAGCAGGAGCACGATGCCTCCGATACCGATCCAGCCTCGTCTCATCTGCCGCCAGCGGAGTATAGGCGCGACCCGAGCGCCTTCCCGGTCAGATCTGCAGGAAGCGACGCAGCGTGAGTCCCGAGCCCACGGCGCCGACGGCGAGGCTGACTGCTACGAGGATCAGCGCGATCAGGGGGAAACTGAGTGCGCTCACGCCGTCCCCGGGGCTCTCTATGCGGCCGAGGATGGAAGGAAGAGCTGCTTCCTTCGCGACGAGCAGCAGGATCACGGCGATGATCGAGCCCGCAAGACCGCAGATCAGGCCCTCGAGGATGAACGGGCCGCGTACGAACCAGTTGCTCGCGCCGACCAGCTTCATCACCTCGATCTCGCGGCGCCTGGAGAAGATAGAGAGCCGGATCGTGTTCGCGATCAGGATCACGGACGCAGTCAGCAAGACGACGCTTCCGATCAGGAAGACACCGCCGATGATCTTGGCGACCTGGAGGATTCGCTCGGTCGTCTTCTTGCCGTACTTGACGCTCTCGACTCCCGGAGGCACCGGCTCGAACCGTGCCGCGAGCTCGTCGACTTGCTCAGCCGTCTTCGGTTGCACCTCGTAGGAGGGCGGCAGGGGGTTTCCGGAGAGACCGCTCGTCAGATCGGGATACCGCTCCTGCATCTCGGCCAGGGCGTCGGAGGCAGAGACGAACTTGACGCTCTTCACTTCGGGGAACGTGGCAAGACTCGAGCCGACCGCGTTGATCTGGTCCCTGGTCGCGTCCGTGTCGAAGAAGACCTTCACCTGCACCTCCTTCTTCACCTCGCCCGTCCAGGAGAGCACCCAGGTGCCGAGGGCAATGAAGAGCCCGAGGAGGAACATGCCGATGAGAACGGTCATCGTCGCGGCGACCGTGGTCGACAGGTTGGTCATGACGGAGCGCCACGCCTCGCTGAAGAAGAGCTTCGCTCGCATTACACGTAGCTCCCGCGGCGCTCGTCCCGCATGATCTGGCCGTCCTCGAGTGCGATCACGCGCCGGCGCATCTTGTCGACCATCTCGCGATCGTGAGTGGCCATGACGACCGTCGTCCCGGTGCGGTTGATGCGGTAAAGGAGCTGCATGATGCCGACCGACGTGTCAGGGTCGAGGTTCCCCGTGGGCTCGTCGCAGATGAGGAGCGGCGGATGGTTCACGAAGGCGCGCGCGATCGAGACGCGCTGCTGCTCGCCGCCCGAGAGCTCGTCGGGCAAAGACCCGGTCTTGTGTGCCAGGCCGACAAGGCCGAGCACCTCCGGCACCTTCGCCCGGATGCCTGCGCGCGACTCGCCCTGCACCTTCAGCGCGTAGGCGACATTCTCGAAGGCCGTGCGGTCGGAGAGGAGCTTGAAGTCCTGGAAGACGCAGCCGATGTTCCGACGCAGAAGCGGTACCTTCGAGCGCTTGAGCCGGTTCAGCTCTCGGCCGCCGACGATGATGCGGCCGTCCGTCGGCTCGAGCTCCTTCAAGAGCAGACGTGTGAGTGTCGACTTGCCGGAGCCGGACGGGCCGACGAGGAACACGAACTCGCCCTTGTCGATCACCATGGAGACGTCGCGCAGGGCGACGACATGCGGCTCGTAGATCTTGGTCACGCTCTCGAACACGATCATCGGCGCGCCGGCCTGCCGCTGGTCGGGCGCAGCGCCGTTTTCCTCCATGGGCTCGGCCGCAGAAGAGGGAGAGGGCGTTTGGGCTGGCTGAGTGGTTTCTTGCACCGGTGTCAATCAACGGCGGCCGGTATGGGCCGCGCCGGTCAAAGAGCTTAGATATCGGGTGCCGAGTCTAGCGAAAACGTCGGAAGACTCCCTGCTCAGGCGGCTGTACCGGTCGCCCGGGCCAGGAGGTAAGCGTGGATGAACTCATCTAGCCGCCCATCGAGGACGGCCTGGGCGTTTCCCTCCTCCAGGTCCGTACGGTGATCCTTGACCAGCTGGTACGGATGCAAAACGTAGCTCCGAATCTGGCTCCCGAACCCTGTGTCGAGGAGCTGTCCACGCTCCTTCGCCATCTCCGCCTCGCGCTCCTCCTCCTGACGTTCGGCCAGCCGGCTCTTCAGGATCCGCATCGCCGTCTGCCGGTTCGAGAGTTGCGAGCGCTCATTCTGGCACTGCACGACGATTCCGGTCGGCACATGCGTGATCCGAACGGCCGAATCCGTCTTGTTGACATGCTGGCCTCCGGCCCCGCTGGCCCGGTAGGTATCGATACGCAGGTCGCTCTCGTCGAGGTCGACGGCGTCGTCATCGGAAACGAGCGGGCTGACGATCACTTGCGCGAACGAGGTGTGCCGCCGGTGCGCCTGGTCGAAGGGCGAGAGGCGGACGAGCCGGTGGACGCCGCGCTCGGCCTTCAGGATCCCGTAGGCGTTCTCGCCCTGAACGGTGAACGTCACTGACTTGAGGCCCACCTCCTCCCCGGGCGAGGCTTCGACGATCTCGGTCTGGAAGCCGCGATCAGCTGCCCAACGGAGGTACATGCGGAGGAGGATCTCCGTCCAGTCCTGCGCGTCCGTGCCACCGGTGCCCGCGTGGATCGAGACGACGGCGTCGCCGGCGTCGTACTCACCGTTGAAGAGCGCGTCCTCCTGGAGTCGCTCCAGCTCACGCTTCAGTGTCCCGACGGCGTCCTCGACCTCGGTCAGCTCTCCGTCCTCGGTCGCGATTCCGGCGAGCTCGCGCAGCTCGGCGGCCTCACCGGTGACGCGCTCGTAGGTCTCGAGCCGGCGGTTCAGCCGCGCATGCTCGGACGAGATCCTGGCTGCGCGCGCCTGGTCGTCCCAGAAGCCGGGCTCCCCCATCGCCGCCTCGAGCTCGGCGAGACGCGCCCGAACGGCATCGGGGTCAAAGGTAATCACGGACCCAGGCAAGCTGGGTCCCGATCTCCTCGAGGTCTCGCTCAACGGCGGCAAGTTCAGCCATGGCGGGGTGATGGTACCGAGCGGCACCCCTCGAGGAAAGGGGCCGAGGCGAGCCCCCCGCCTACACTGTCGAGGTGGATGCGCTGGGCGACATCGGGTCGCTGCCGCCCCAGCAGATCTGGGACGGGATCGCCGGCCGCGCCGTGCACGGCAAGCGGCTGACCCTGGGGCTCATTGAGCTCGAGCCCGGGGCCGTTCTCCCGGAGCACCTGCACGAGAACGAGCAGCTCGGCATGGTGCTCAAGGGCTCGATCACGTTCACGATCGGCACGGAGCGCCGAACGCTTGGGCCGGGCGGAACCTGGCGGATCGCGAGCAACGTGCCGCACGAGGCGGTGATCGGTCCGGAGGGAGCGGTTGTCATCGATGTCTTTTCCCCCGCCCGCGAGGACTGGAAGGTCCTTCCCGAGGCAGAATCGGGCCCCCCGCGCTGGCCGTAAGGCCGACGCTTGTGATCCTCGAAGCGGAAGTGCCTCGGTGCGGGCTAAGGGGAACTAGGCCCCGTGGCAGCGCTTGAACTTCTTGCCCGAGCCGCATGGGCAGAGGTCGTTTCGGCCGACCTTGTCCCACTCGCTCGCGGTGCGCTGCGTGACGACGCTGGTCGCGCCGATCGAAGGCGCCGTCGAGACTGCCGCCAGCGCGGCCTCCCCGGGGGCTCCTCCAGCAGCGGAGATCGCGTCGGCGCCGGCAAGCAGCTCGTGCTCGTAGACCAGTTCGGTGTCCGGACCGGCGGCCGGCCGGAGGTGCTCAGTCTCGTCGACCTCGATCTCCACGTGGAAGAGATACCGCAGGACTTCCTCGCGAATCGTCCGCCCGAGCTCCTCGAACATGACATGGCCTTCGCCGCGGTACTCGACAAGCGGATCCTTCTGCGCCATGGCGCGTAAGTGGATGCCCTCCCGCAAGTATTCCATCGCATCGAGGTGCTCGCGCCAGCGGACGTCGACGACCTGCAGCACGAGGTAGCGCTCGATCTCGCGGATGAGCTCGGCGCCGTACTGCTCCTCCTTCGCCCGGTAGGCGTCGCGAGCGTCTTCCTGGAACTCGGCCACAAGATCTTCTCGACTCATGGCGTGCGCGTCGATCTCATCGGGACGCACCTCGACCTCGTAGAGGGATCGCATCTCGTTGAAGAGCCCGTCAAGATCCCACTCCTCCGCGTACTCGTCTTGCGTGTGCTCGAAGCCGATCGACTCGACGAGCTCGTCGATCCAGCTTTCGATGTCGCCCGAGAGGTCCTCGCCCTCGAGCACCCGGCGGCGCTGCTCGTAGATCACCTGGCGCTGTGTGTTCATCACGTCGTCGTACTTGAGGACGTTCTTGCGGGCAACGAAGTTCTGCTCCTCGACCTTCTTCTGGGCGCTCTCGATCTGCTTCGAAAGGATCGAGGCCTCCATGGGCTCCCCCTCGGGCAGCTTGAAGCGGTCGATGATCTTGTAGATCCGATCGCCGGCGAAGAGGCGCACGAGATCGTCCTGGGCCGAGAGGTAGAAGCGTGTCTCGCCGGGGTCGCCCTGACGCCCGGAGCGGCCGCGAAGTTGGTTATCGATCCGCCGCGCCTCGTGGCGCTCCGTGCCGAGGACGTAGAGGCCGCCCAGCTCGACGACGCCCTCCCCCAGCTTGATGTCGACCCCGCGGCCGGCCATGTTCGTCGCGATCGTGACCGCGCCGGGCTCGCCGGCGTCCTTGATGATCTCGGCCTCGCGCTCGTGCTGTTTGGCGTTCAGGACGTTGTGCGGGATCCCGTGGCGCGTCAAGTGCTGGGACAGGTGCTCGGAGACCTCGACCGAGATCGTGCCCACGAGGACAGGCTGTCCAAGCTCGTGGCGCTCCTTGATGTCCTCGACCACGGCGTCGTAGCGCGCCTCTTTGGTCTTGTAGATCAGGTCGTTCTTATCGTCGCGGGTGACGGGAACGTTCGTCGGGATCTCGACCACCGTCAGGTCGTAGATCTCCTGGAACTCCTTCTCCTCCGTCTTCGCGGTACCGGTCATGCCGGCGAGCTTCTCGTAGAGGCGGAAGTAGTTCTGGAGTGTGATCGTGGCGAGCGTGATGTGCTCCTCCTTGATCGCCACCCCTTCCTTGGCCTCGATCGCCTGGTGGAGACCCTCCGACCAGCGCCGGCCTTCCATGATCCTGCCGGTGAACTCATCGACGATCTTCACCTCGCCGTCCATGACGACGTAGTCGTCGTCTCGCATGTAGAGAGACTCCGCCTTCATCGCCTGGATCAGGTGGTTCACGAGCTGGGCGTTCCGCGGGTCGTAGAGATTCTCGATCCCGAGCGCACGCTCCACCGTCTCGATGGCCGACTCGCGCGGTGAGACCGTCTTGAACTTCTCGTCGTACTCGTAGTCGGCGTCATCCTCTGGCGCTACTTGACCCTTGGGCACGAACTTGCTCGCAACGCCCTCGAGCCCGCGGACGATGCGGGCGAAGTCGTAGTAGGTCTTGGCCGCGACCTCGGGCTCGCCCGAGATGATTAGTGGCGTTCGTGCCTCGTCGACCAGGATCGAGTCGACCTCGTCGACGATCGCGAAGGTGTGGGCGCGCTGGACCGTGGCCTCGAGCGAGGTCGCCATGTTGTCGCGCAGGTAGTCGAACCCGAACTCGGAGTTGGTGCCGTAGGTGATGTCGGCCGCGTAGGCATCTCGGCGCTCGGCGAAAGGCATCTGGTTCCGGATGTACTTGGCCTGCATCCCAAGCGTCTCGTACACCGGCGCCATCCATTCCGTGTCGCGCTTGGCTAGGTAGTCGTTCACAGTGACCAGATGAACGTTCGCGCCCGTGAGCGCGTTCAGGTAGAGCGGCATCGTCGCGACGAGCGTCTTGCCTTCACCTGTCTTCATCTCGGCGATGTCGCCCTCGTGGAGGACGATCGCCCCCATGATCTGGACGTCGAAGTGCCGCATGCCGAGCGACCGCTTGGCGGCCTCGCGTACAGCCGCGAAAGCCTCGAAGACGAGCTCGCTCAGATCCTCCCCGGCGGCGAGCCGCTCCCTGAACTCCGCGGTCTTGCCCATCAGCTCGGCATCGGACAGAGCCTCGAAATCCGGTTCGAGCGTCGTCACGTACGCCGCCTGCTCGGCGAGGCGCTTCATCCGGCGCCCCTCGCCCATGCGAAGGACCCGCTCTAGACCACCATAGTTCGACATCTGTGCCCTACAAGGTAGCTGTCAGAGGGGATCGACCGTCAGCTGCCAGCGGTCATCGTCCACCCTATCGGCGCGTGCCACGAAGGCCCGAAATCGAAGCCGCCCACGGTGCTCGAGCTCCCGGAGCACCAGGTCGACCGCCGGCTCGACGAGGCCGCCGACGGGCTCTCCATCCAGGACCGCGGTCCGCTCTCCGTCGGGTGCGACGATCACCTCCACGGCGTCGTTCGCCGGCAGAGCGAGCGTGATGAGGGAGGCGTGGGTCCGCTTGCCGCCGACCATCCACTCGCTCGGTCCGCGGCGGACGGCCTGAGCCGAATAGGGGCGCTCGAGCTCCCGGTCGAGCACCGCGGCGAGGCGCTCGACGATCTCCTGGGGAGCCCCGGCGACGGCGACGACCACTTCCTCGAAGGCCAGGAACTCGACCTCCGCAAGCGTCTCCACGACCAACTCCGGCAGCTCGGCCGCCACAGTCGCATCCCAGTCGCGCGAGCGCGCGAGGCCGGAAACGCCGCTCTCGACCCAGCGAAACGCCCTCGGATCATGGATCTCGCTCAGCCGAGCTGCGGCTCGATCAGGCCATAGTTCCCGTCGCGGCGCCGGTACACGACGTTCACCTCGTTCGTCTCCGCATTCTGAAACACGAAGAAGTCGTGGCCGATCAGCTCGAGCTGGAGGACGGCTTCCTCCGGATCCATGGGCTTCACGGGGAACTGCTTGACCTTCACGATCACGGGCCCGTCCTCCTGGGGCTCGACGGGACGGTCCTCGGGTTGGTCGTGGTTCGACCGGGAGGCGGATCGGCGGCGCTTGTCCTTGTAGCGGGTCGCCTGGCGCTCGAGCTTGTCGACGAGCTGGTCGATCGACGCCTTCATGTCGCTCGAGCGCTCGGTGGCACGCAGAACCGGACCCTTCGTCCAGACGGTCGCCTCCGCGACCTGGTTCTCGGCGATGGACGGGTTCTTCTCGACCGCGAGCTCGAGCTCGAGCCGAGCCGAGTCGTTCAAGTGCCGATCGAGCTTTCCGAGCTTCTCCTGGGCATAGCCCTTGAGCGCCGGAGTCACTTCCACGTTCTTCCCCTTGACCTGAAGCCTCACGGAATCCTCCTGGTCGACGGGGCCAATCTATCGCAGAGTCCTGTGCACTCAGCGCCGGATCACCCGCGCGAACGTGACCACATGCACTTCGCGGGCGCCGTTTCGGCGAAGCTCGGTCGCAGCAGCGAGCACGGTCGCCCCGGTCGTGTACACATCGTCGACGAGTCCGATCCGGGCCGGGACGGGGCCAGCGCTCCCGAAGGCCTCACGGACGTTCCTCCGGCGCGCAGTCCGATCGAGCCCGCGCTGCCGCGGGGTCGGCCGTACGCGGCGGAGGGCGGCCAGGACAGGTAGGCGCCAGCGCTCCCCGAGCGCCTGCGCGAGGGCTTCGGCGGAGCCCTGGCCACGCCAGAGGGTGCGGTCGCGATCGGCGGGAACCGGCGCGAGCGCCAGGATGGGCGGAGGACGCACGACCTCGGTGACGAGATCCACGGCGACACCCGTCAGGCAGCGTAGCCCTCGCTCCTTCCAGGCGGCCACGAGCGGCCGGGTGTGCTCGTCATAGGCCACCGCCGCCCTCGCGGTCGCGAAGCCGATGCGCCGCCCTGCGCACTCGGCGCAGTGAGAGACCGGCCACGCGGTCGGGGCGCCGCACCGAGCGCACATCGGCCCGTGGAGCCGTCGGAGCCCGTCGTCGCACACGGCGCAGAGCACCTCCTCGCCCTGGCCACAGACGACGCATCGCGTGGGCAAGAGCAGGTCGAGGAGCCGCACGCCCTCTTACGCTAGAGCGCGAGGGCGCGCAGCTTCCGGGACAGTCGTGCCGGAAGCGTTACTACAGCCTCAGGCCATCGTTTGGACGGACTCGACCAGACGATCGAAGCCACGGCCTGTCAAGTCGCGGCGCCGAAAGCGTTACGACTCGCGCCGGCCCGGATACCGGAGGATGCTGTCTGCGAGCTTCGACGCATCGCCGAAGATGCCGGCCACCGCCAGCCCCTCATCCGGCACGACGCTTCCGGGCAGGAGCGCCGCTCGTCTGATCGCCGCCTTCTTCCCGACGTGGCAGTCGGCGCCGATCGCAGCGGGGCCCACGATCTGCGCCTCCGCCTCGACGACCACTTCCCGGCCGAGGACGACGGGCGCGTCGATTCGGGCAGAAGGATCGATCCGGCAGCCCTCGCTGACCCAGAGACCCGGAGAGACCTCCTCGCCGGGCAGGTCGACCTTCACCCGCCCGAGGACGGCGTCGAGGATGGAGTTCCGGAGCTCGTCGAGATCGCCGACGTCGTTCCAGTAGGCCATCGTCGTGTAAGCGTAGAGCGGCTCGTTGGCGCCCACCAGCATCGGCCAGAGATCCTGGCCGAAGTCCATCGGCTCACCGGCCGGAATTCGCTCGAGCAGCTGCGGCTCGATCACGTAGACGCCACAGTTGGCCAGGTTCGACCGGGCCTCGTCAGGGCGAGGCTTCTCCTGGAACCCCTGCACGCGGGTGTCGCGGTCGAGGATCACGACGCCGTAGGCCGACGGGTCCTTGACGGGCTTCACCGCAAGCGTTGCAAGCGCGCCCGTGCGCTTGTGGTGGCCGAGGAGGGCCGTCACGTCGATGTCGTGCAAACCGTCGCCTGACGTAACGAGGATCGCCTCCCCGCCCCACAGGTCCTCGAGCTTCTTCGTCCCCCCCGCGGTGCCGAGCAGCTCCTCTTCCATCGACCAGTGGATCTTCATCCCGAGATCCGAGCCGTCGCCGAAGTAGCTCCGGAGCATCTCGGGAAACAAGTGCAGATTGATGCCAACTTCGTGGACGTCGTGCTTGTGAAGCAGATTCAGCAAGTGATGGAGGACCGGCCGATTCGCGATCGGCATCATCGGCTTCGGAAGGAAGTCGGTGAGAGGCCGAAGCCGAGTGCCGAGCCCGGCCGCCATCACCATCGCCTTCACTCTGGGTCTGGTCCCCGGCTAGATGGTTGGTCGGTAATCGGAGTGCTGCGGCCAACCACTACGTACCCTCGTCCCAGGAAGCCAGGTACTTCTCCTGCTCCCCGGTGAGGGTGTCGATCTCGACGCCGAGCGTCTCCAGTTTCAAGCGGGCGATCTCGCGGTCGATCTCCTCCGGCACGACGTACACCTTCGGCTCGAGCTCGTCCGCGTGCTGGGCGACGTACTCGGCCGAAAGCGCCTGGTTCGCAAAGCTCATGTCCATGACTGCGGCCGGATGGCCCTCGGCGGCCGAAAGATTCACGAGGCGGCCGTCGGCGACGAGATTGATCTTGCGGCCGTCGGGCAGCGTGAACTCCTCGACGTTCGTCCGGGCGGGCCGACGCGACTCCGCCAGCTCCGCGATGCCTGGGATGTCGATCTCGACGTTGAAGTGCCCCGTGTTGGCCAGAACGGCGCCGTCCTTCATTCGTTCGACGTGGCGGCGCGTGATCACGCTCTTGTCGCCTGTGGCCGTGCAGAAGATGTCGCCGATCTCAGCAGCCTTCTCCATCGCCAGCACCTCGTAGCCGTCCATGAGCGCCTCCAGCGCGCGCATCGGCTCAACCTCGGTGATGATCACGTGCGCGCCCATCCCCCGGGCTCGCATGGCGACGCCGCGGCCCACCCAGCCGTAGCCGGCGATGACGAACTTCCGCCCGGCGAGCAGGATGTTGGTGGCTCGGATGATGCCGTCAATGGTCGACTGCCCCGTGCCGTAGCGGTTGTCGAAGAGGTGCTTGGTCTTCGCCTCGTTCACGGCCACGATCGGAAAGGCGAGGTCGCCCTGAGCCTCGAGTGCCTTCAGCCGGATCACGCCGGTGGTGGTCTCCTCCGTGCCGCCGATGATGTCGCCCAGCAGTTCGCGTCGTTCCTTGTGGAGGACGCCGATCACGTCGGCCCCGTCGTCCATCGTCATGTGCGGCCGGTGGTCGATCGCGGCCGTGATGTGCGAGTAGTACGTGTCGTCGTCCTCGCCCCTGATCGCGAAGACCGGGATGCTGTACTCGGAGACGAGGGCGGCAGCGACGTCATCCTGGGTCGAAAGCGGGTTCGAGGCGCAGAGAACCACGTCCGCGCCGCCCGCCTTGAGCGTCCGTGCGAGGTTCGCTGTCTCCGTCGTCACGTGCAAACAGGCGGAGACCCGGATGCCGGCGAGCGGCTGCTCCGCTTCGAAGCGCTGGCGGATCGCCATCAGCACGGGCATGAGCCGATCGGCCCACTCGATGCGCTGGACGCCGCCGGGCGCGAGCCCGAGATCCTTGACGTCGTGACTGGGTGCTGCCGTCGCCATGCCGGGAGGCAGTGTAGGGACTACGCGTGCTCGGCGCGGCCGTAGCGATCCTCGAGGCGGACGACGTCGTCGAGCTCCGACGTCGACACCTCGAGGACGGTCGAGTCCTCGAGCGCGCGCCAGCGGTGGACGACTCCGGGCTCAAGATGGAACGCGTGTCCGGGCGAGACAACCTCGATGTCTAGGTTGCCGCCCGGGTCGCCGATCTCGAGCTCGATCCTGCCTTCGTGCAGGTACACGACCTCGTCCTTTTCGCGGTGGAACTGGAGGCTCAGCTGCTCGCCCTTGCGGATGAAGAGGATCTTCCCGCAGTACTGCGGTGTCGCCGCGTAGATGATCTCGTAGCCCCAGGGCTTCTCGACCCGCTTGACCTTCTGCGAGAACCGATCGAGGTCGAAAAGGTTCGGGGAAAGCTCGCTCACGGGTGCGTTCCTACTGCGCCGGAAGAAGCGAGTCAAGCCCTGGTCTCCTGCTTGGTCTGCGGACGAAGCCACTCGGGATGCTCGCCGACGTAGTTCTCCGCCAGCCGCAGGTCTTTCGGCGTGTTCACTGTGATCCACAAACCGTGATGGCGAAAGGCGCGAAGCTTCCCTTCGGCCGCGAGCTCGGGGAACGTCGTCGTCTCGTGATCACCGCGCTCGGGGAGCCTTGCGAGCGCCTCCGGCCCCAAGACATAGACGCCGCAGCTGACCCAGTCGTCAAGCAGAGGCGCCTCACGAAAACCCGTTACGACGTCGTCCTCGGACAGCTTGACGACGCCGAACGGCGAGCGGACTCGAGCCACGGTGATAGTCGCTGCCCCGTCCCGCTCGTCATGACTCCGCGCCAGCCCCGCGAGGTCCATATCCAGCAGCTCGTCTCCGTTCAACGCAAAGCATGCACCAGGCTCTGTGAGCGCCTCGGCGGCGAGCCGAAGGCCGCCGCCCCGGCCGAGAGGCTCCGGCTCCTCGACCGGGACGATCTCGACCCCGAAACCGGCGAGCTCGTGCTCAAACGTCGCTCCCTGACCCTCCGCGCAGCTGACCACGACCCGCCGGACCCCCGCTGCCGCCAGGAGTGCGACCTGGTACACCGCGAGGGGACGGCCTGCAAGGGGCACGAGGGCCTTCGGGCGCCCGTGGGCAGCCTCCCCGAGGCGCTCAGCTTTTCCTCCGGCGAGGAGGATCGCCTCCACGACTAGGCCTTGAGCTCTCGGATCGGCTCCTCGGTCTCCGGCAGGCTCGAGAGGAGCGAGGACGCCCGGCCGATGGCCTCATACGTGAAGCCGGCCGCTCGCACGCTCGCAGGATCGAGCAGGTTTCGCCCATCGACGATGAGAGGCGTCCGCATCGAGTCGCGAACGCCTGCGGTCGGCAGCTCCAGGAGCTCGGGCCACTCCGTAACGATGACTGCCGCATCCGCGTCCCGGACCGCGTCGGGCAGGGATTCGGTCAGCTCGACGCCCTTCAGCAGACTGCGGGCTTCGTCGACGGCGACCGGGTCCCAGGCGCGGACTGTGGCGCCCTCCGCCAGGAGCCTGGAAGCGAGGACGATGCTCGGGGCCTCGCGCATGTCGTTTGTGTGGGGCTTGAACGCGAGGCCGAGGAGCGCCACCGTCTTCCCTCGAAGCGTCCCGAGGTGCTTCTTGAGCTTGTGCACGACGCGCCGCTTCTGGAGCTCGTTTACCTCGATGACCGCGGCGAGGAGCTGGAAGTGGTACCCAGTGTTTGCGGCCAGCTGCTTCAGGGCGAGCGAGTCCTTTGGGAAGCAGCTGCCGCCGTAGCCGATGCCGGCGCGCAGGAAGTGCGGCCCGAGCCGGTGGTCGAGCCCGACTCCCTGAGCGACCTTGACCACGTCGGCGCCGAGGGCCTCGCAGACATTCGCGATCTCGTTGATGAAGCTGATCCGCGTCATGAGGAAGGCGTTCGAGGCGAGCTTGATCATCTCCGCCGAGGCAACGTCCGCATGGACGACTGGAGCCTCCAGGGGCCGGTACAGAGCCGCCACAGCCTCGCCGTCTTCGCTGGCGAAAGCGCCGACAACCACGCGGTCCGGATGCGAGAAATCGTGGACGGCCGTTCCTTCCGCGAGGAACTCCGGGTTCGAGACGTAGCCGACGTGGGCGAGCCCGCGGGCGTCGAGTGCGCTCCGGACCTTCTCGCCTGTGCCAACCGGGACGGTGCTCTTCATGACGAGGATCACCCGATGGTCGACCTCCGGGATCTCGTCGAGGACCGTGTAGACCGCGGAGAGGTCAGCGTCGCCCGAGTGCGTGGAGGGCGTCCCGACGCAGACGAACACGATCCGGGCGGCCCGGAAGACGTCACCGATGTCGAGCGTGAAGCTCAGGCGCTCCCGGTGTCGCTCCAGTAGCTCCTCGAGCCCGTGCTCGTAGATCGGCACGTGCCCGGCGGCGAGCGCTTCGACCCGCGCGGAGTCCACGTCCCGAACAACGACGTCGTGGCCGAGCTCGGCAAAGCACGCCGCCGTGACGGTGCCGACCCAGCCGGCGCCGAGGATCCCGATCGCCTCTCGTTCCATCTCGAGAAGGCTAGATGATTGATCGACACCCTCGGATGGTGGCCCAGACGCGACGCACCATCTACCCGCGGACCGGCTTCAGGCCCTTAGCGATTGCCAGCATGGTCTCGTTCGACAGGCCGTCGAGCAGCGAGTTCACAACCCAGTAGGCGGCACCGTTCTCCTCGAAGGCAACCACGTGGAGGCGCGGGCCGCTGAAGAAGAGGCGGTAACTGCGACCCGCGATCCGCCGTCTCACGCTCGGCTCGTCGAGCATGGGCGCGTCCATCCAGGACGTCTGCTGGATCCCCCAATACTCATTGAGGCCGGCCGAGCGGTACGTCAGGCGGACGGCCGTGTGGTCGTTCAGCTCGTAGACCCGGATCGGCTCGTCGCTCCCGAGGGAGGAGCCTTGCTCCTTCACCGTCGGGGCGAGCAGCTGGAAGTCTGATTTGCGCTGGGCTCGCCGGACGAGCGGACGCGCCTCGGCCTCCGGCTCCACATCCGGGGGCGAGTATTTCGGCGTCGTGTCTCTCGGTGCCGGAGCTAGCGTCCCGTGGAACGTCTGTCCGACGGTGACGAGAAGCATCTCCGGGATCGTCGAGTCGGGCGCTGCCTCTTCGGTCTTTCCGTCGAAGAGCTTCGCGACAGCCTCGGCCGCGAGCTTTGCGTCCGGGCTCGCCGGGTCGTAGATCACCACCGTCTCGAAGTAGTCGAAGCGATCCGCGTTCCCGCCGACGGTGACGCCGTAGCCCCGCCGGCCGAGCAGGTAGGCCGCGTCGTCGGCGGAGCCGGCGGTGCCATTCCCGTTCAGGACGCGGATCGTGACGTCCGCGGGCGACGGGCCGATGGGCTCCTCTTTCTTGGTCTTCTTCCTCGTCGCAACCTGGGTCGCCTTCGCGGCGGCGTTGGTGTCGGGCTTCATGAAGTCGTCCACGGCGGTCTGGACCGCCTCGTCAGAGGCCTGCAGCTCGTACGTCCCCGCGATGTCACTGAGGCCCTGGAGCCGCGCCTGCTGGAAGCTCCCCGTCGGCAGCTCGTAGGCGAGCTTCGCATAGCCAAGGAGCGTCCGCTTGTCGAGCGCCTTGCCGCCGCCGACTCCGACCTCGACGTTCTCGGTGATCGAGCTGACGATGGACGGGATCTTGGTGATGTTCGAGAAGCTCGAGACCTGCTGTTTCATGGCCTTCACGAACTCTTGCTGGCGGGCGTTTCGGTAGAGGTCCGAGTCCGTGTGCCGGTAGCGGACGAAGTCGAGCGCAGTCGGCCCATAGAGCTTCTGGTAGCCGGGATGCAGGTTGATCTTCGCGAACCGCGCCAGCCCATAAAGGCCCGCGTTGTTGTTGAAGTAGCGTTGGTCGACGTCGATGTAGACGCCGCCGAGCTTGTTCACGATCTGCTGGAAGCCCCGGAAGTTGACGGTGATCAGATAGTTGATCTTGATCCCCGTCAGCGCCTTCACCGTCTCGAGGCTGCCGCGCTGGCCGCATTGGCTGAACGCCTCGTTGATGCGCGCGGTGTAGGTCGTCCGGCCCCTACAGTGGATCTCGACGTTGAGATCGCGCGGGAAGGACAGCATCGAGACGGTCTTCCCCTGGGGATCGAGCCTGATCAGCATGATCGTGTCCGACCGGGACTTGACGCCCTTCCCCTCGCCGTAGCGCTTGTCGTAGCCGAGCACCATGGCCACGGTAGGCTGGCCAGGAAGGGGCACGTCGAGGACCTTCTCGGCCTCGATCGCCTCTTTCGTGTGCGCGCGGACGGCCGAGACGCTCTCGTTGATCCAGAGCCAGAACCCGCCCACGAGCGCGCCCACCAACATCAGGACGACAACGACTAGCCAGAGGAGGGTCTTGCCGATCCGGCGCGGCCAGCTACGGCGGGGCGGGCCGCCGTACCGCGCGATGGGCGTCAAAGGGCTGCGTGGAGGAACGGTCGCGTGACCGTTCGAGCCGTTGGAGCTTCCCCGGCCTGTGCCTCTCTTCAGCGTCGTCTTCATACGAAGAGTCGCCCGAAAGGCGACCCGGCGAGGATACCGAAGCGCGCAGCCGGACCTCGCCGTTTGCCGCATGGCACCGGGAGAAGAAGCGCGTGGAAGTTGAGCCGAGATCGATCACGTCGAAGCCGTTAACCGGCGCCGGTCCATTGACAAGTCATGGTCGGCAACCCCCGGACCGCGTGCGGCGTCGTTGTGGGCGGTGATTCAGAGAAGTAACGGCGCCTGGGTTAAGACGCAGGCGGCTCGTAGGCCAGATTCGGGCTGAGCCAGCGCTCCACCTCGGCCACCGAGGCGCCCTTGCGGTCGGCGTAGTCGGCCACCTGATCGCGTGCGACTCGCCCGAGCGAGAAGTAGCGGGCAGCCGGGTGCGCGAGGTAGATGCCGCTCACGCTTGCGGCCGGGAGCATCGCGTTCGTCTCCGTCAACTCGATCCCGACAACGCGGGCTCCGAGCAGGTCGAAGAGCTTGGGCTTCTCGGTGTGGTCCGGGCATGCCGGATAGCCGAACGCCGGGCGGATGCCCCGGAAGCGCTCCGCGATCAGATCCTCCTTCGGCAGAGCCTCACCGGCCTCGTACCACTCGCGGCGGGCCTGTTCGTGCAGGTACTCCGCGAAGGCTTCGGCGAGGCGGTCCGCAAGCGCTTTCACGATGATCGCGCTGTAGTCGTCCTGCTCGCGCTCGAACCGGCCCGCGAGCTCGTCCGCGCCGATCCCCGCCGTGACCGCGAATGCACCAATGTGATCCGGGAAGCCGGTGTCCGCAGGCGCAACAAAATCCGCCAGCGAGCGGTTCGGTCGCTCGTCGCCGTAGTCGGACTGCTGGCGCAGCATGCAGAAGCGAGTGCCGTCCGCGAGCACGATGTCGTCGCCCTCGGCCGCTGCACGCCAGTACCCGTAGACGCCGCGCGCGGTCAGGAGCTCGTCCGCGACGATCCTGTCGAGCAGGTGGTTCGCGTCCGCGTAGAGGCTGCGCGCAGCCTCGCCCTTCTCCGGGTCGTCAAGGATCTGCGGGTACTTGCCCTTGAGCTCCCAGGCGTAGAAGAAAAACTGCCAGTCGATGTACTCGCGGAGCACGGCGAGCGACGGCTCGACCAGACGCGCGCCTGTGAAGGGCGGCGCGGCCAGGTCTTCCGCGCGCCATTCGATCTTCGTCCGGTTGGCGCGGGCGGCCTCGTAGGGCAGGAGAGGCTTTCGGTCCCGATCCGCGTGAAGCCCTCGCAGGCGCTCCTGTGCCTCGCGGTTGCCCGTGTCGAGGGTCGCGCGCCGATCGCGGTCGAGCAGGTCGGCCACGACGCCCACGACGCGCGAGGCGTCGAGCACGTGCAGGGTCGGCTGGCCGTACGCGGGCGCGATCTTGACGGCCGTGTGCTGGCGGGAGGTCGTCGCTCCTCCGATCAGGAGCGGTAGATCCAGACCGCGCCGCTCCATCTCCTTCGCGACGTTGACCATCTCGTCCAGGGACGGCGTGATCAAGCCCGAGAGCCCGACCAGGTCGCAGCCCTCCTCGACGGCGGTGTCCAGGATCCGGTCGGCGTGCACCATGACGCCGAGGTCGATCACCTCGTAGTTGTTGCAGCCGAGGACGACCCCAACGATGTTCTTCCCGATGTCGTGCACGTCGCCCTTCACGGTCGCGAGGACGACCTTGCCCCGCGCCCGGCCGTTGCCCCCCGTGGCGAGTTTCTCGGCCTCCATGTACGGCTCGAGGTAGGCAACCGCGCGCTTCATCGCCCGCGCGCTCTTCACGACCTGCGGCAGGAACATCTTCCCGGAGCCGAAGAGGTCGCCGACGATCTTCATCCCGTCCATCAGCGGGCCCTCGATCACGTCCAGGGGCCGGGCCGCACGCGCCCGTGCCTCCTCGGTGTCCTCCTCGATGAAGTCGACGATCCCGTGTACGAGCGCATGCGAGAGGCGCTTCTCGACCGGGGCCTCGCGCCAGCTCAGGTCGAGCTCACGCTTGGTGCCCTCGCCGCGGACGGACGCCGCCAGAGCGACCATCCGGTCGGTCGCGTCGGCCCGCCGGTTGAAGATGATGTCCTCGACGTGCTCGAGGAGCTCGGGCGGAATGTCCTCGTAGACCACGAGCTGGCCCGCGTTCACGATCCCCATGTCGAGCCCCGCGCGGATCGCGTAGTAGAGGAAGGCCGAGTGAATAGCCTCCCGGACGACGTCGTTACCGCGGAACGCGAACGAGAGATTCGAGATGCCACCGGAGATCTTGACGCCGGGGCAGCGCTCCTTGATCAGCGGAATCGAGTCGATGAACGCCTTCGCGAAGTCGTTGTGCTCCTCCATGCCGGTCGCGACCGCGAGGATGTTCGGGTCGAAGATGATGTCCTCGGGCTGGTAGCCCGCCTGGCCGAGGAGGAGGTCGTAGGCCCGGCCGCAGATCCCGACCTTCCGCTCGACGGTGTCGGCCTGCCCCTGTTCGTCGAAGGCCATGACGACGACGGCGGCGCCGAAGCTCTGGACCTCCCGTGCCCTGGCGAGGAACTCCTCCTCCCCCTCCTTCAGGCTGATCGAGTTGACGACGCCCTTCCCTTGCACGCACTTGAGACCCGCCTCGATCACCGACCAGCGCGAGCTATCCACCATGATCGGGATGCGCGCGACCTCGGGCTCGGTCGCGATCAGGTTCAGGAAGGTCGTCATCGCCTGCTCTGACTCGAGCAGGTCTGCGTCCATGTTGACGTCGAGAATGTTCGCCCCGCCTCGCACCTGCTCGAGCGCGACGTCGACCGCTCCCTGGAAGTCCCGGGCCTCGATCAGCTTGCGGAAGCGCGCCGACCCGGTCACGTTCGTGCGCTCCCCGATCATCACGAAGTTCGTGTCGCCCGTGAACGTGAAGGGCTCGAGCCCGCTCAGACGAGTGACCTGCCGCGGCCCGGGCAGGTCCCGCGGGGCCAGGCCCTCGACGGCGGCCGCGATCGCGCGCACATGGTCCGGTGTCGTCCCGCAGCAGCCGCCCACGATGTTGACCAGCCCGGCCTCGGCGAACTCACGCAAGAACCCGCTCGTGTCGTGGGGCTGCTCGTCGTAGCCGCCGAAGGGGTTCGGAAGCCCTGCGTTCGGGTGGCAGCTGACGTAGGTTGGCGCGAGCCGGGCGAGATCCGCGACGTAGGGGCGCATCTCCTTCGCCCCGAGCGCACAGTTGACCCCCACGACGAGCGGGCTCGCATGCTCGACCGAGGTCCAAAATGCCTCGATCGTCTGGCCCGAGAGCGTCCGGCCGCTCCTGTCGACGATCGTGACCGAGATCCAGAGCGGCAGGCTCTCGCCCGTCTCCTCGAAGACCTGGTGCGCAGCCGCGATCGCCGCCTTGGCGTTCAACGTGTCGAAGATCGTCTCGACGAGCAGGAGGTCGACGCCCCCTTCGACGAGGCCGCGAATCTGTCCCGCGTAGCTCTCCCGCACCTCGTCGAAGGTGACGCGTCGGAAGGCGGGGTCCTCCACCTTCGGCGACAGCGACAGCGTCTGATTCAGCGGCCCGACCGACCCGGCCACGAACCTGTCTCCATCGGTGCGCTCGTCGCACGCCTGGCGCGCGAGTCGGGCGCCCGCCAGATTGATGTCATAGACCGCGTCCTCGAGCCCGTAGTCCGCTTGGCCGATCGAGGTGGCCGTGAACGTGTTGGTCGTCGTGATCCCCGCACCGGCGTCGAGGTAGGCGCGATGGACGTCGAGGACGACGTCCGGACGCGTAAGATTTAGAAGATCGGGATCGCCCTTGACGTCCTGCGGGTGCTCGCGAAACCGCTCTCCGCGATAGTCCGCGTCGTCGAGCTCGAGCCGCTGAAGCATCGTTCCCCAGGCGCCGTCCAGCACGACGATCCGCTGGCCGAGGAGCTCGCGCAGGCGCGTTTCGGCGGAGACGGCGGTCGTGACCATCCATTCATTCTGCCTTTCGACCTGCGCCTCGGGCCAGACGCACTCGATTCGGTCGTGAAAACGAAAACTCCCGCCTGCGGGCGGGAGCTCCTTGCTGCCTGGGTTCGAGACTCGGTCAATGGTCGCGACAAGGGTGACAGACCCCCTCGCTGAGGCCGAATGGATCGCGCGATGAGATCGACTCGGAACACGTCCGGCACGAACGGCCGGCCTCGAGCCCGACAATGGAGCGCAGGAGCGAATAGATCATTTGAGCCTCCTTCGGAGGTCGATTGGAACGGACGCTTCAAGCTACCGAGAGCGTCCGGGGGGAGCGCAAGGCTCCAGTCCCGGCTTAATGCCGCATTAACGTACGGAGTGGCGGCTTAGCCGCGGCCCGCGACTTCGAGCTTGTTCTCCGCGTGGCGAAGCTGCTGCTCGACCTTCCAGTGGTCGAGGTCTTCGTCGCCTGACTCCGCACGCTCGAGGAGCGCTCTTGCCTCCTCGATCTCGCGCTTGGCCGCCTCGACATCGATGTCCTCGGCCCGCACAGCGTCGTCGACGAGAACGATCGCCCGGTCCTGCTGCACCTTGAAGTAGCCCGGTCCCGCGGCAAAGCTCTCCCAGGATCCGTCAGCCTTCACGCGGATCTCGCCCGCCTTCAGCATCGCGACCAGCGGCGCGTGGCGTGCCAGGACGCCGATCTCGCCGTCGGCGCCGGGCACGATCAGCATCTCGGCCTCGCCCTCGTACGCAGCCCCGTCAGGCGTGACCAGGGAGAGCTCGAAAGTCTTGCCGGTGCCCTCGGCCATTCAGATGGTTGGTTGGTAATCGGCGTGCCCGCGGGGACGGGCCAGACCAAGCCAGGGTGTGCCATCGCCCGCAGGCAAGGCTAGAAGCCTTGACAAGGGCGAGGGTGCGGCCTGGCACAGCGTCTGGGCCGCCATCCGAGGGTGCGATGATTGCCGATCAACCATCTCACACCTAAGCTGGGGTCGGCTCGGCTTCGCGCTCGCCGGAGGGCTCGTCGGCCTGCTCGGCGTCGGCCTCCGCGGCCTCCTCCGGCTGCTCGTCTTTGGCTCCGGCCTTGTCCTCGCCGCCCATCTCCTTGCCCCGCTCGGCAGCTTCCTCGATCGTCCCGACCATGTAGAAGGCGCCCTCGGGCAGATCATCGTGCTTGCCCTCCAAGATCTCCGAGAAGCCCTTGATCGTGTCCCCGAGCGCGACGAACTTGCCCGGCGTGCCGGTGAACTGCTCAGCGACGAAGAACGGCTGTGAAAGGAAGCGCTGGATCTTCCGCGCGCGTTGGACGATCACCTTGTCCTCGTCGGAGAGCTCCTCCATTCCGAGGATGGCGATGATGTCCTGGAGCTCCTTGTAGCGCTGGAGGATCTCCTGGACGCCCGTGGCGGTCGCGTAGTGCTCGTCCGAGACGACGCCCGGCTGCATGATCCGGGAGACGGAGTCGAGCGGGTCGACAGCTGGATAGATCCCCTGCTCGGTCAGCGCCCGGTTCAGCACTGTGGTCGCGTCGAGGTGGGCGAAGGTGTTGGCCGGCGCCGGGTCGGTGAGGTCGTCGGCGGGCACGTAGATCGCCTGCACCGAGGTCACCGAGCCCGTTCGCGTCGACGTGATCCGCTCCTGGAGCTGGCCCATCTCGGTTGCAAGCGTTGGCTGGTATCCGACCGCAGATGGCATCCGCCCGAGCAGCGCGGAGACCTCTGAGCCTGCCTGCACGAAGCGGAAGATGTTGTCGATGAAGAGGAGGACGTCCTGCCCCTGCTCGCGGAAGTACTCGGCCATCGTGAGCCCGGAGAGGGCCACCCGGAGGCGTGCGCCCGGCGGCTCGTTCATCTGGCCGAAGACGAGCGCGGTCTTGTCGATCACCCCGGACTCGGTCATCTCGATATAGAGGTCGTTCCCCTCGCGCGTCCGCTCGCCGACCCCGGCGAAGACTGAGAGACCGGAATGCTCCTCGGCGATCGACCGGATCAGCTCCTGGATCAAGACCGTCTTGCCGACGCCCGCTCCGCCGAAGAGACCGACCTTCCCGCCCTTTACGTACGGGGCGAGGAGGTCGATGACCTTGATGCCGGTCTCGAAGATCTCGACTGTCGGCTGCAGGTCCTCGAAGGAGGGTGCGTCCCGGTGGATCGGCCAGCGCTCCTCGTCCTCGAGCTTCTCATCGCGATCGTCGATCGTCTCCCCGAGCACGTTGAAGAGCCGTCCGAGGGTCGCCTTTCCGACCGGGACGCTGATCGGCTCGCCGAGATCCTCGACGTCGACGCCACGCGCGAGGCCGTCCGTCGTGTCCATCGCGACTGCGCGAACGCGGTCGTTTCCGAGGTGCTGTTGCACCTCTGCGATCAGATCGACCTCGGGGCGACCCTCCTCGCCGGCCACCTTGATTCTGAGTGCGTGGTTGATCTCAGGTAGATCGCCGGGGAAGACGGCGTCGAGGACAACGCCTCGAATTTCGACAACCTTGCCGACACCTGCCGGCGACTTTCCGTTCTCGGGCATGGGACTCCTGGCTCGGGTGGTTCCGGGGCGGAGTCTAGCTTCGCGCCCAAGTTGGACGCCGCCGGTACCGGGCTCTCAGACGAAGGCCCTCAGCCGACCGTTGGGGCCGACACGCTGCCTGGGGTTCTGGAGCGCCGGCTGGCGAAGCTGGCGGATCTCGTTATCGATGCTCCGCGGGAAGAAGGCGATCTCGGGGGAGGTCGGCTGTGGCGCGCGCGGCGATTTCCCGAGCGAGTTCCCGAGCAGGCCGAGCGCCGCCGCGAGCACGATCACCGCGGCGGCGACGAGGGCACGGACGGCCAGAGGGCGTGCGCGCGGTTGCACAGCGCGGGCCGGGAACTCGAAGCCGCGGCGGCTCGGCTCGGCGAGCGGCGTCGCGCGAACGATCGCCGCGATCCGGCGCAGATCCTCGACGGTGTCGGCGCAATCCTCACAGCCGCGAACGTGCTCGTGAAAGAGCACGCCCTCTAGCTCGGAAAGCTCTCCGTCGAGCTCGAGCGAAGCCCAGGCGCGGGTTCGCTCGCACAGTGGATCGATCGGCTTCACGCCCATTCCTGTCTCTTTCGACGCACGCGGTGCAGAAGGGTTAGCCCAGGAGGGCCGGCGGGAGCAGGAGGAGCCTACGCGCGGGCGGCCTGCTGGAGCTTTTCGCCCTTCTCCAGCGGATACCAGCAGGCGGCGCGGTGGCGAGCCTCGACCTCGCCTAGTGGAGGACGCTCGGTACGGCAGTTCTCCGGCACGTCTTCGTCGGAGCCCGCGACCTGCCTCGCCTTCGGGCAACGAGGATGGAACGGGCAGCCGGGCGGCGGGTCGACCGGAGAAGGGACGTCGCCCTCGAGGACGATCCGTTCCGAGGCGGCGTGACCGTCGGAGGTGAACCCCTTGGGAACCGCCGACAGAAGCGCGGCGGTGTACGGGTGCTCCGGGTTCTCGTAGAGCGTGTCCGCGTCCGAGACCTCGACGATGTGCCCGAGGTACATGACCGCGATCCGGTCGGAGACGTGGCGGACGACCCCGAGGTCGTGCGAGATGAAGAGGTACGTGAGGTTGAAGTCTTCCTGGAGGCCCTCGAGGAGGTTCAGGATCTGCGCCTGGATCGAGACGTCGAGCGCCGACACGGGCTCGTCGCATACGATCAGCTTCGGGGAGAGCGCGAGCGCTCTCGCGACCCCGATGCGCTGGCGCTGGCCGCCCGAGAACTCGTGCGAATAGCGGTTGTAGTGCTCGGGATTCAGCCCGGTGCGGTCCATGAGCTCACGGACGCGACGCTTCGTGTCGCCCTCCGTCTTGTGGATCGAGAAGGGGGCCCCGATGATCTGGCCGACCGTCTGGCGCGGGTTGAGCGAGGCGTACGGGTCCTGGAAGACCATCTGCATCTGTCGGCGGTACGGCCGCATCTTCCGCTGCGAGAGCTTCGTAATGTCCGTGCCCTCGAACGTGACCGAGCCGGCGGTGGCTTCGAGGAGCTTCATGACGAGGCGGGCGGTCGTCGACTTCCCGCAGCCCGACTCGCCGACCAGGCCGAGTGTCTCGCCGGGATAAATGTCGAACGAGATGTCGTCGACGGCCTGCACCCGGCCCACTTCGCGTTGGAAGATGATCCCGCGCGTGATCGGAAAGTACTTCTTCAGGTTGCGGACGGAAACGAGGGCCCCCTCGGCGGGAGGGGAGTCCGAGCCGACGGAGGCCGGCGTCGAGACGCTCATAGGCCGCTCCTTGGCCTATGAGCTTGTGGAGGGGGTGTGGGGGGACCGGGAGGTTCCTCCACCAGGTCAAAGAAGGGGGCTCGTTGGGGAAACATGGTTTCCCCAACGGGAGCGAGCCGAAGGCGAGAGACGCTCACACTGCCTCTTTCAAGCGCCGAGCCTCACGGGTCGACCAGAGCCGTCGCTTCTCCTCGATCGAGAGGTGACACGCCTCCGGATGCCCGCCGCCCCGGTCTTTGAGGGGTGGGACCTCCTTGTCGCACGGCTCGAACCTGTGCGGACAGCGTGGGTGGAACGGACAGCCCGGCGGGACGTTGATAAGGGAGGGCGGCGCGCCTTCGATCGGGATCAATCGCGTCCCCTTCTGGGTCACCGTGGGAATCGATTCGAGGAGGCCCCACGCGTACGGGTGCAAGGGCTGCGAGAAGACCTCGTCCTTCGTCCCGCGCTCCATCGCCCGTCCGGCGTACATGACCATGACCTTCGCGGCGACGTCGGCGACGACTCCGAGATCGTGCGTGATCAGGATGACGCCGATGTTGAAGTCCTTCTTCACGCGGTCGATCAGGTCGAGGATCTGAGCCTGGACGGTGACGTCCAGTGCGGTGGTGGGCTCGTCCGCGATCAGGATGTCCGGATTGTGTACGAGCGCCATCGCGATCATCGCGCGCTGGCGCATGCCTCCCGAGTACTGGTGCGGATAATCGCGGAACCGCTCCTTCGGCTTCGGGATGCCGACCGCAGACAGGAGCTCGACGACGCGCTCGCGCGCCTTCTCCTTCGGGACGTCCTCGTGTGCCTGGACGGCCTCGACGATCTGGTCGCCGACCCGGTAGAAGGGGTGCAGGCACGCGAAGGGGTCCTGGAAGATCATCGCGAGGTCCTTCCCGCGGATCTTTCGAAGCTCGTTTGGCGGAAGCTCGAGAAGGTTCTTGCCCTGGAAGAGCACTTCCCCGGTGATATCCGCGGCTTTGCGGTTGGTGAGGCCGAGCGCGGTCAAGCAGGTCACGCTCTTGCCTGAGCCGGACTCGCCCACGATGCCGAAGGTCTCTCCCCTCTCGACCGTGAAGGACAGGCCGTCGACCGCCTTCACGACGCCGTCGGGAGTATTGAAATGGACTCGGAGGTCCTTGACCTCGAAGAGGGCTTCGGCCATATCTCCTCAGACGGGAAGCGGGAAGTCTACGAGTAACGGACGCGCGGGTCGAGCCATGCGTAGACGATGTCGACGCAGAGGCTCAGGAATGCCACCAGGAAGGACGCGAGGACCGTGACCCCGAGCACCGCCGGCAGGTCGCCTCGGACGGTGGACTGGATCACCCAGGAGCCGATACCGGGGAGGTTGAAGACCGTCTCGGTGATGATCGCGCCGCCGAGGAGGAGCGCGAGGTCGATGCCGAAGAGCGTCACGACTGGAGTCAGGCTTGCGCGGAGGCCGTGCTTGCCGACGACCTTGTTCTCGGAGAGGCCCTTCGCCCGCGCCGTGCGTATGTAGTCCTCACCCATGGTCTCGATCAGGTTTCCACGCACCATTCGGGCGTAGTACGCGGCATAGAGAAGGGCGAGGACGGTCCAGGGCATGATCATGTGCATGAACCAGTCATACGGGTTCACCTTGAACGGCACGTAGCCCGTCCCAGGCAACCACCCGAGTTTCTGCCAGAAGATGAAGAGACCCATGAGGCCGAGCCAGAACACCGGCGCCGAGACTCCGAAGAGTGCGAAGCCCATCGCGAAGCGGTCCAGAAACGTTCGGCGCTTCAGCGCCGACACGATGCCGATGGAGATGCCCATGACGAGCCAGATGATGGCCGCTCCGAAGGCGAGCTGGAACGAGATCGGCGCCCGCCTGACGATCTCGTCGCGGACAGATACCCGGCCGTCGTAGTTGAACCCGAGCCCGGGCCAGCCGTACTCGTCGCCCAAAAACAGCCGTTTCACGAACAGGGCGTACTGCTGGTAGACGGGCTTGTCGAGGCCTAGCTGCTCCTTGACCTGTGCGACGAGTTCGGGGGTGGGCTGCTTACCTGCAAACCGCGTCGCCGGGTCGGTCGGCGGCATGACGTAGAAGATGACGAACGTGATCATCGTGACCACGAGGACGACGAGGACAACCCAGAGCATTCGTCGGATTACGTAGCGCCCCATCAGCTTCTCCGTTCTACTCGGCGTCGACCACGAGACTCACTGGAAGTCTAACCCGAGAATCATGGAGAGTCGCCCCAACAACGGGGCGACTCTCCATGACATTTCCTACTTGCGTTCTTACTTCTGCTTCGACACGTCGACGGCGACCCTCGAGTAGGCCGTCGTGCCGGAGAACTGGTCGTACTCGTACTTCGACACTGCGGGGCCGATCGTGTCGACGTTGGTCGCGTCGAGATACGGCACCCACGGGACGATGTTCTCCATGAGGTTCTTGTCCATGTCTTCCCAGCACGTGAGACGCTCAGCGTCCAAGAGCTCGTTGCACTTGTCGATGTCGGCGTCGATGCTCGGGATATCCGTCAGCGTTCCCTCGATCTTGTCCTTCTTCGCCAGTTCCGGAGTCAGGCCCACGAGGGAGTAGTTCACGTTCCCCTGCGGGAGGATCGACCGACTGTCGAAGAGCACCATGAACGTGGACGGATCCGCGTAGTCCTTGCCCCAGCCGGGGACGGCCGAGACGGGGACCTTCTTGCCCGTGTCCTGGATGACCGGGTACGCGTCTTCGAACTCACGTGTGTTCAGCTTGATGCCGACCTTGGCAGCACCCTGCTCGATGAGCGGCTCCATGTCGGTCCAGGGAGGCGTGTTCCGGTTGACGAACAGCACGCCGGAGCACTCCGGAGCGTCGCAGAGGCCGTCCTGATCCGTGTCGTACTTGGACTGTTTCATTTCTTCCTTGGCCTTGTCGACGTCGCCCGCGTCGTTCTCCGTTCCGTACGGCGCGTAGTCGTCGAGATCCCCGTTGAACATCGTGTCGGGGACGATGTGGTTGGCGATCGCGCCCTTGATCGGACCGCCCCACGCTCGCTGGAGACCGGCCTTGTCCATGACCCAGTTCAGGGCCTTGCGGACGTGGATGTCGTCGAACGGCGGCTGTGTGAGGTTCATCGTGATGTACCAGGTGCGGTCTCCTGCCCCGACTTTGAGCCTGTCCTTGAGGTCTGAGGTGGTCGAGTACTTGCGCAGAACCTCCGCTGGCTCGGCCTCGATCTCACCGTCAAGCTCGCCCGCCTCGATCTTGTTGAAGATGTCCTTGATGTTCGTGTTCAGGCTGTAGTCGAACCCGTCGACGTTGTTCTCACGCGTGTCGTCCGTCGACTGGTCGTAGTCGGGGTTCCGGACGAGTGACATATCCCGCGTCGGATCGAAACCGGATGCCGGCTTGATCGTGTCGCAGCTAGTCGCATCGACCTTGTCCGAGCCCTCGAACATGTACGGGCCCGAGGACACAACGTTGCGGCCGTACTCGCCGGCCTTCTTGAAGCACTTCCCCACCTCCGGTGGAATCGGGGCGGCAGCTGGCATCGCCACCCGGTAGAGGAAGTCGCCCGTCGGCTGAGTCAGCGTGAAAACGATCGTCTTGTCGTCGGGCGTCTCGATGCCCGAGATCGTCTTGGCATCGCCGGCCGTGAATTCGGCCATGCCCTTGATGACGGTGTAGTAGAAGCCGTACTGGGCTACGAGCGCCTCGGTGCCGATCCGCTCGAAGGCGTAGGCGACGTCCTTGGAGGTGATCGGGCGGCTGACCGGAGGACCGAACATCACGCCGTCCTTCAGCGTGAACGTGTACGTGAGGCCGTCGTCCGAGATTTCGCCCAAGTCGGTGGCGAGGTCCGGGACGAGCTCGTTCCCAGCCGCGCCGTCCACGTGCTGGTAGCCCACGAGGTTTCGGAGCAGGAGGTTCGAGTAGAGACCGAGTGCCGTCCCGAGATATTCTCCGGTCGGATCGAAGCCCCCGGTGAACTCGTAGGACGACCCTGCCATGCGGTAGATCCCGCCCTTGGTCACCGCGCCGGCCTGACCGGTGTCGCTCGCGCCACTCGTGTCAGTTCCCTCGTCGTCCCCGCCGCCGCACGCCGAAGCTGCAAGCGCGAGCACGAGCGCGAGGAGCGCAATCAGTGCAAATCGTCTACGTGGCAATTTTTTCTCTCCCATTTCGATGCCGGAACAGTTCGTCAGAGTTCGAACGGTCTTCACCTTTCCTTTCCAGCCGCACTCGGACGGCAGTCGGGGAACGGAACCATCCGAGGACAAGAGACGACCATGCCGCCCCGAAGTTAGAAGCGCCTCGTATCGGATGATTACGACGACGCGCTAACCGTTACCGACCGCTGCGCGGGTCGAGCGCGTCGCGCAGGCCGTCGCCGAACAGGTTGAACGCGAGCGTCGTGGCGATCAGGAAGAGGCCTGGGAAAACCATGAGCCACCAGGCGACCTCGAAGACGCGGGCGGCGTCCGAGATCATGCGGCCCCAGGACGGAATGCTCTGGGGAACCCCGAGGCCGAGGAACGAGAGCGCGGCCTCGAAGAGGATGTTCTGCGGAATCAGCAGCGTCGCGTAGATGATGATGGGCGCGACGAGGTTCGGCAGCACCTCCCGGAACATGATCCGGGTGTGGCTCGCCCCCAGCGAGCGACTCGCCTCGATGAACTCCCGCTCACGGAGCGAGAGCGTGTTGCCCCGCACGATTCTGGCGATGTAGGGCCACGTGAAGAGCGAGATCACGAAGATCACGAGCGTGAGGCCCGGCTTGACGAGGCCGCCGAGGCAGCCCTTCGCCGACGTGGAACAGACGGCGACGATCCCGATTGCGAAGAGGAGGGAGGGAACGGAGAGGATGATGTCGGTTCCGCGCGAGATGATCGTGTCGATGGTGCCGCCGAAGTACCCGGCGAGCAGGCCGAGGACGATCCCAATGAGTACTGCGATTCCCGTAGCTCCGATTGCGACGATGAGGGACGTCCGGGCGCCGTAGATGACGCGCACGAAGACGTCGCGGCCGGCCGTGTCCGCGCCCATGAGGAAATCTTGAGACGGTCCCTTCGGAAGCCCGAACTGATCGGTCGCCGTCGAGCCGAAGAGTTCGTTCTTCCCGTGGCCCACGATGTTCGCGATCACCGGTGCGAGAAGCGCTAGCAGGATCAGCAAGATGATTACCACGAGGCCGACGAGCGCGGCCTTGTCCTGCTTGAAGCGGGCCCAGAAGAGCTGCCGCGGCGAGCGGCCGGCGATAGTCTCGACCGCCTCGACCGGCTCGAGCTGAACGGTTTCCGGCTCGGTGGCGATTGGCGCGCTCATGCCCGTCCTCCTTTAGACGCCGCGCGAGTGTAGTTGATGGTTCGAGCTGCTGCCAGGCCTCGCGGGGCGATGCAAACGGCGCCGTCGACTAACCCTCGAGCGCGTCCGCGCCTGCAACGACCTCGAGAATCTCCTGCGTGATCTCGGCCTGGCGGGCACGGTTCATCTCCAGCGTGAGCCGGTCGATCAGCTCGCCGGCGTTTTTGGACGCATTCCGCATCGCGGTCATTCGAGCGCCATGCTCTGACGCTGCAGACTCGAGCAGCGCTCGGTAGATCGTCGTCTCGAGGTAGGTCGGGAGTAGGCGGTCGAGGATGATGTCCGGCTCCGGCTCGTAGATGAAGTCGCCCTCAAGCGCGATCTCGTGCGCGCTCTTCTCTTCGTCCTCCTCGAGAGCGTGCCGCGGGATGGGCAGCACGTCCTCGACGACGACACGCTGCGTCAGCGCGGACTCGTACCGGTTGTAGACGATGACGACCCGGTCGACGACCCGCTCCGTGAAGAGCTCAGCGAGCTTCCGCGCGATCGCTGCGGCGTCCGAGTACTCAGGCCGGTCCGTGAAGTCGACCCAGGCCTGTTCGACCTCGAGGCGGCGGAACCGAAGGGTAGAGCGGCCCTTCTTGCCGATCACCGCCCACCGGACGTCCTGGCCGGCTTCCCTGGCCTCGCGCTCCAGGCCGAGCGCACGCCGGACGATCTGGGCGTTGAACCCGCCCGCGAGCCCGCGGTCGCCGGTCAGGGGGACGATCGCCACCGAGCTCGCGTTCTCCCGCTCCTCGAGCAGCGGGAAGCCGCGTGACGGCGTCGCACGAGCTGTACCGATCATCAGCTCGCGCATCCGCTCCGCATAGGGGCGCAGGGCCTCGATGCGTGCCTCTGCACGGCGCAGCTTTGCCGCGGCGACGAGCTCCATCGCCTTGGTGATCTTGCTCGTGTTTCGAACAGAGCGGACGCGCCGCTTGATGTCCTGGACGGAGGCTATGAGGCGGCTCCCACCAGGCTCGGCTCCTCTTTCACGGAGAAGCCCTGCTTGAACTTCTCGATCGTCGCCTCGAGCTTCTCGACGATCTCGTCCGTCAGGTCCTTCTGCTCACGGATGGCTTCGAGGATGTCTCCCTCGGACCGCAGGAACTCGCGCAACTCCTCCTGGAAGCGCGGCACCTGGGCCGGCGGAACGTCATCGAGGTGGCCGTGGATCCCCGCGTAGATCGCGACGACCTGGTCCTCCATGGGCCACGGCTGGTACTGGGGCTGGTTCAGCGTCTGAACCATTCGCTCTCCCCGGGCCAGAGTCCGCTGCGTTTGCGGGTCGAGCTCGGACCCGAACTGCGCGAACGCCTCGAGCTCGCGGTACTGGGCGAGCTCGAGGCGCAAGCGGCCAGCCACCTTCTTCATCGCCTTCGTCTGTGCATTCCCGCCCACGCGCGAGACGGAGATGCCGACGTTGATGGCCGGTCGGACGCCCGAGTAGAACAGGTCGCTCTCCAGGAAGATCTGACCGTCCGTGATCGAGATGACGTTCGTCGGGATGTAGGCCGAGACGTCGCCGGCCTGCGTCTCGATCACCGGCAGAGCGGTCAGCGAGCCGCCGCCCAGGTCGTCCGAAAGCTTGCAGGCGCGCTCTAGGAGCCGGGAGTGGAGGTAGAACACGTCCCCGGGGAATGCCTCGCGCCCCGGCGGCCGCCGGAGGAGCAGCGACATCTGCCGGTAGGCGTCTGCGTGCTTCGAGAGGTCGTCGTAGATACAGAGCGCGTGCTTGTTGGCGTAGAGGAAGTATTCCCCCATGGCGCAGCCGGCGAAGGGAGCCATCCACTTGATCGGGGCGGCTTCGGCCGCGTCCGCAGCAACGATGATCGTGTAGTCCATGGCTCCGGCTTCGCGCAGACGCTCGTAGACCTGGGCGACGGTCGAAGCCTTCTGGCCGATCGCCACGTAGACACAGATCACGTCCTGGCCCCTCTGGTTCAGGATCGTGTCGACGAGGATCGCGGTCTTGCCAGTGGAGCGGTCGCCGATCACGAGCTCGCGCTGGCCGCGACCGATCGGAATCATCGAGTCGATCGCCTTGATCCCGGTCTGGAGCGGCTCCTTCACGGGCTGGCGGTTGACGACGCCGGGTGCCTTGAACTCGAGCGGGCGCGTCTCGGACGAGTCGATCGGCCCGGCGCCGTCGAGCGGCTCGCCGAGCGGGTTCACGATCCTGCCCACTAGCGCGTCCCCGACGGGCACGTTGACGACCTTTCCGGTCCGCTTCACCGACTCGCCTTCGCGGACGTGCTCCCACTCGCCGAAGAGCGGCACACCGACGTTTCCCTCCTCGAGGTTGAAGGCAATGCCGGTGACGCCGTGCTCGAGCTCGAGCATCTCCATGGCCACGCAGCTTTCGAGCCCGTACACGCGCGCGAGCCCGTCTCCGACCTGGAGAACGGTGCCCACCTCCGCGAGCTCTGTGTCGACGTCGTACTCCTCGATCCGCTGCTTCAGGATCGAGGTGATCTCCTCTGGGCGTAGCTTCACCGTGTCTCCTTCTCGTTAGCTCTTCTGCAAAAGCTCTTCGCGGAGGTCCGCAAGCCGGCCGCGCACGCTGGCGTCGACACGGAGTGATCCCGCCTGAAGGACGAGCCCGCCGATCAGGTCTGGGTCGACGCTCCGGCTTGCCTCGACCTTGCGGGCCGCAGCGGCCTCGATCTGCTTGACGATCCTGGCAGCATCCTTGTCGGTGAGCTCGATTGCGGTCGTGAGCTCGACCTCGAGAATCCGCTCTTCGGCGGCGAGGAGGCGCTCCCACTCCTCGTAGATCTCCAGCACCTCGCCGATCCGGTTTTTCTCCACCAACAGGTGGACGAAGTTCCGGATCGCCTCGTTCGCGCCGGCCAGCGCCGCCTCGAGGACGTCTCCCTTTGCCCGGCTGTCCACCTGCGGGTTGCGAAGGAGCGCCGCGAGCTCGTCCGACTCCTGAAGCGCTGCCGCGAACTGAGCGAACTCGTCACGGACGACCGGGAGGCTGTCCCGCTCGTGCGCCGCGTCGAGTAGCGCTTGGGCGTAGATCCGGTGGACGACGGCCATTAGTGCGCTAGTTCTCCGACGCGATTCTCTTGACGTCGATCTCCTCGATCGTCTCGTCGATCAGGCGCCGCTGGTCGTCGGAGTCAAGCACCTTTCCGGTCACCTTCTCGGAGGCGAGCAGCGTCAGTTCGACGACGTCCCGCCGGATCGCCTCGCGCAGCTTCCTGTTCTCGGCGTCGATCGCCTTGCGGTTCTCCTCTAGGCGGCGCTCGAGATCCTCCGCCGCCTGCTGGCGGGCCTGCGCCAGCTGCTGCTGGCCTTGCTTGCGGCTCTCTTCCAGGATGCTCTCCCGCTCTGCCTTGGCCTCCTCGCGCTCTCTCGCAACGAGTTCGCGGAGCTGCCGAGCTTCGTCACGGGCCTTGTCCGCCTCGTCGAGCGCCTGCCGGATCCGCTCGCGACGCTGGTCGATGATCGCCTGGATGCGTCCGAAAGCAAGGCGGCGCAAGAGGAAGAACGTGATCGCGAACGTCACGATCGTCCAGATCATCAGGCCCGGGACGACCGAGATCAGCCCGCCTCCCTCGTCCGCGGCGGCCTCCTGGGCGAAGAGAAGAGCGGAAAGCATTAGACGAGCACGTAAGCGAGCAAGCCGCCGAGAAGCGCGTAGAAGACGACGGCCTCGGTCAGCGCGAACCCGAGCCACTGGATGCCTGTGAGCTCACCGCGAAGCTCGGGCTGCCGGGCGACGGCCTGGATCATCGACCCGAAGATGTTCCCGATGCCGATGCCGGCGCCGACCGCGCCGAGACCGACGCCGACGCCGAAAGCAATCGCCTTCCCCAGGTCTGCGACGTTCCCGTCGAGTGCTGCAAAAAGGGTGGTCAAGTCGTGCCTCCTTTAGATCAATGTTCGGGTTCGATGGCGCCACCGATGTAGATGGCGGAGAGCAGTGCGAAGACGAACGCCTGGATCGTGACGACGATCGCTACTTCGAAGATATAAACAGCGGTGGCGACCGGGATCGCGATCACCGCGATCGCGTAAGACGAGAATATGAAGATCAGGCCGATCATGACGAGGATCAGCATGTGGCCCGCGAGCATGTTGGCGAACAGTCGGACGGAGAGAGAGATGAGCCGCATGAACTGGGAGATCACTTCGAGCACCACGATCGGGCCGAGCAGCGCCTTCGGCACGCCTGCCGGAATCCAGCTCTTGAAGTAGCGGACGAGCCCGTTGTAGCGAATGCCCTCCACATGGGTGGCGACGAAGGTGATCATCGCCAGCGCGAGCGTCACGCTCAGGTTCGCGGTGGCCGCATAGATGCCCCAGGTCGGGAACTCCACCCCGAAAAGCTCGAACTTCTCGCTCGAGATTGGAAGCGGCACGAACCCAACCAGGTTCAGGATCCAGATGAAGAGGAAGAGCGAAGCGACGTAGGGAAACCAGCGGTTGATCGCCTTCGACGGCAAGTTGCCTTCGGCAATCTGGCCCTGGATCAGCTCGTAGAGGCTCTCGCCCGTCGTCTGGCGCCTGCTCGGCCTGAGCGAAAGGCCGAAGCGCATGATCCAGATGCCGAGCAAGATCGTGACCAGGGCGCCCACCCAGAGGTAGACGACGGCCTTATTGATCGACATGTCGATCGGGCCGAGATGGATGGGCACCCACGCCGGCAGCTCGAACTCGTGCTGTGGCTGGAAATCCTCGGCAGCTGCCAGGAGCAGGGCGAATTTCACTGCTTCGGGGTTCCCGAGAAGTAGAGCGTCAGGCTGAGACCGAGCTCGAGCGAGTAGGCAGCCGTGTAGACGAGCGCGCCCGCAAGTGCGAGGCCGGGATCCGAGGTGGCGACCGCGAGCGCCACGATCATGAGCAGGATGCCGCGCGCCATCATCCCGAACGCGACCACTCCCGATCCGCGGAGGTTCGGCTCGCCGATCCCGAAGCGCGCAAAGAGCAGCCCGAGCGCCTGGCTCGCGGCCCAGAGGACGGCGCCAAGCGCCCAACCTCTGAGCCCCCAGCCGGCGATCGCGAAGATCGGCAAGGCCAGCGCGACCAGTGCGCCGCCGGCGACAACGGGGAGGCGGCGCTCCGGCATCGGCCTCGGGGTGAGCATGGTGGCCACTACCTACGCAATGTTCCGGTACATGCGGTAGACGGTCGCGATCGCCGCAGGGATGCCGATCACGGAGCCGATCGCGACGCCGGCGCCGACCGAGCCGGCCGCCCAACCGACCAGCGCGCCCACTCCAACGCACGCGACCAGGACGGCGAGGAGGAGCGCTCCGGCGCCGAGAGGGTCAAGGGATGTGCGCTCTGCCGTCACGTGGGCGGTCATGCGGGCCGGGGGCACTGTATCAGCGCCCGAACAGATCGTGGCGCGACTTCGTGACGCTCGGAAACGGCTTGTTTCTTCGAAAAAGAGCCGATTCGGAGGGGACTTTGTTCACCGTCTATCCTCAGGCGGCCGATGCGCGTCTGGGCCGATCTCACGAACACCGCGCACGTCCTCGTCCTGCGCCCGCTCGTCGAGCGGCTCGAGGCGGACGGCCATGACGTGACGCTCACTGCGCGCCCGCTCTCACATACCGTCGAGCTACTCGAGGACTGGGGCCATCCCCACACCGTGCTCGGATACCACGGCGGCGTCTCGCGTCTCGGAAAGGCGCGTGCTGCTCTGGCGCGCGCACCGCAACTCGTGCGCTTCGCGCGCGGGCGGCGCTTCGACTGCGCGCTCGCGCACGGGTCAACTGACCTCCCGCCCGCCTGCCGCGCGCTGCGGATCCCGAACACGACCATGTTCGACTACGAGTGGGCGGCCCTGCAGCACCACGCCAACTGCCGGCTCGCTAATCGGGTCCTGGTGCCTGACGCCATCCCTGCGGAGCGGCTCGCCCGCTACGGAGCCCGCCCGCCGAAGCTCGTCCGCTACCCGGGCCTCAAGGAGGAGTACTACCTCGCCGACTTCGTGCCCGACCCGACCGTCCTCGACGAGGTCGAGCTGCCCGAAGACGCCGTCCTCTGCGTAGTCCGGACGGCTCCCTCCTACGCCCTCTACCTGGGCGGATCGGAGAACGAGCTGCTGCCGGCGCTCCTGCGGCGCCTCTCGGCCGACGAGCGGACACAGACCGTAGTCCTCGCACGTACACCGGACCAGCGCCAGGCGATCCGGGCGCTCGGGCTCGAGCGAGTCCACGTCCCTGAGCGATCGGTGGACGGGAAAAGCATCGTTGCCTTCGCGGATCTCCTCGTCTCGGCCGGCGGCACGATGAACCGCGAGGCGGCCGTGCTCGGCACGCCCGTCTGGTCGATATTCGAAGGGCAGCTCGGAGCCGTGGACGAACATCTCGCCCGGGAGGGCAGGCTCCGCTTCCTGACAGACCCGGCCGAGCTCGAGATCGAGAAGAAAGCGCCAGATGGCTGGCGCGAGCGCGTCCGGCGCAACCCAGCCCACCTGCTCCGGCTGGCCCTTCCCTGGCTGGCTTAGCTGCGCGGTCCGGTGAGGGCCCGCTCGACAGCTTCCTCCGGCTCTTCGGCCGGAAGGTCTTCGGCGGGCTCGCGCCCGAAGCCGAGCACCCGCAGGTGGCGCGCCTTCAGGATCTCGAGGCTGTAAACCATCCAGATCGACGCTGCGACGACCAAGAGGCCCGTTCCGGCGGCAATCACCACGTGGTCGAGGTTCCAGACGCCGCGCGGTCGAGGCGGCACGAACCGGAGCATCACCGCCCAGGCTGCGAGGAGGAGGGCCCACAGGTGGAGGTACGCCGCCGTCCGCCGCTGCGAGAGCCCGATCCTCATGAAGCGGTGGTAAAAGTGGTTCTGGTCGGGATCCCACGGGGGACGGCGGTACTTCAGCCGCTTCAGCACGACAAAAGACGTATCCAAGATGGGTACGGCCAGGACGAGGAGCGGTGCGACCAGCGCGATTGTGGCCGCCGTCTTCAGGACGCCTTCGACCGCCACGGTTGCGAGGAGGAACCCGAGCGCGAGTGCGCCCGAATCGCCCATGAAGATTTTCGCAGGGTGGTAGTTGTGTCGGAGGAAGGCGAGGGTTGCTCCGCAGATGATGGCCGCGAGCGCGGCTGCGTTCGACCGCCCGAACGAGGCCGCCAGGACGGCAAAGGACATCGCCGCTATGGACACGATTCCCGCAGCGAGCGAGTCCATGCCGTCGATCAGGTTGATGAGGTTCGCGAGGA
>CAVTTI010000037.1:0-17867 GCA_963737615.1 uncultured Actinomycetes bacterium
CATATGAGCGTGGGCATCGATGTGGGCGCCCGAGTGAGTCGAGGCAAGGACGAGCTCGCTCATGTAGCCGAGGCCGGCCTCGTTGCCCGGGCCCCACGGCTCGTCGCCGGCCGCCCGAAGCCCTTGCGGCGTCCGATATCCGAGCACCTCGAAGTTCGGATGGCCCGGGAAGAGCGGCATGCCGCGGAAGCGCTCCCGCGCGAGCGAGTAGATCCTCCCCTCCCGGACGAGACGAGTCGCCGCGAGTACCTTGGCCGGGGAGGCGCTCACACCGCGGCCTTCCGGACCACATCGACGATCTTCACGTAGCACCCGCAGCGGCAGAGGTTCCCCGCGAGGGCGAGGCGAATCTCCTCGTCGCTGGGCTGCGGGCTCTCCTCGAGCAGCCGCTTCGCAGTCAGGATCATGCCAGGGGTGCAGTAGCCGCACTGGAACGCATGCGCTTCGACGAACCACGCTGGACCGGGTCGTCGCCGCCCAGGCCCTCGACGGTGGTCACCTGTCGCCCCTCCGCGAGCGGGGCCAGCAACAAGCAGGTCGAGATCGGCTCGCCGTCCACGAGCGCCGTGCAGGCACCACAGACGCCGATGCCGCACGTCGCCCGGACGCTGGTCAGGCCGAGGTCACGCCTCAGCACCTCGAGCAGCATCTCGTCAGCGCGGGCGTCTACTTCGACGCCCTCACCGTTCACGGTGAAGGCGATCCTCACGCAGGCACCTCTCGCACGCTTGCGCGCCGGTCGACGGCGTCCAGCACCGCCTCGGCGCTGATCGGGAGGTCGGTGACGTGGAGGCCGAGCGACGCGAGCGCGTTCCCCACCGATGGCGGCACGGGCGGAAGCGCCGTCTCGCCAAGGCCGTGTACCTCCGCGCCGTCGCGCTCGAGGAGGTCATGGGTCAGCGCCACGGGCACGTCCACGAACGACGGGATCTCGTAGTCGGAGAGATTCGCGTTCGTGACCTGGCCGTCCGCGATGTCCACCGCCTCGAACAGGGTCGTGCCGAGGCCCATGATCATCGAGCCCTCGTTCTGGAGCTCGGCGCCCGGCCGGTTCACGACCCTGCCGGCATAGACGGAGGCGTGCAGGCGGAGGACCTCGAACTTGCCGGTCTCCTCGTCGACCCGTACCTCGGCCGCCCCGGCGCCCTGGTGCCAGTGGTGGGATGCGACCCCCTGGCCGGTGTCGGGGTCGAGCCCGCCCGGAATCTCCACCTCGCCGTAGCCACGCTGGCCGTTCTCCTTCAGGTCCCTGACGGCATCGACGAGGGCGCGACCCATGATGTAGGTGGAGCGGCTCGAGGTCGTCCTGGTGTCGTACGGGACGAGATCGGTGTCGGGATCGGGGAAGCGAACGCGGGCGATGTCGACGTCGAGGAGCTCCGCCGCCAGCAGTGAGATGGCGCGGCGCGCACCCTGGCCCATCTCGGCAGTCGCGCAGCGGAGCGTGTAGATGCCGTCGTCGGACGCCTCGATTGCGATCCCGGCCCGGCTCGGTGTCTGCATTCCCTTCATGAGCACGCAGAGACCCTTGCCCTGCCTACTTTCGTGCCAGCCGATCGCGGCGGCCGCCGCCTCGAGGCACTCCGCGAACCGGACGTCATGGAGCTCCTCGCCGGTCGCGTAGCGATCGCCTTCTTGGAGGAGGTTCTGGAGGCGCAGCTCGAGCGGGTCGGCGCCAAGCCGCTCGGCAAGCATGTCCATCGTCCGCTCGGACGCCCACACCGTCTGCATCTGCCCGTAGCCCCGAAAGGCCCCGTTCGGCGGGAGGTTCGTATAGACGCAGCGCGACTCGACCGAGACGTGGGGAATCCGGTAAGGCCCGGGAGCCGCGAAGCCCATCTTCTGCGCGACTCCGGGCCCGCAATCGGCGTAAGCACCGGTGTTTGCCCAGCACTCGACCTCCTTCGCGAGGAGCGTCCCGTCGGCGAGCGCGCCCAGGCGGACCCGGATCACCGCCGGATGGCGGTTGAGCGTCAGCCATTCCTCGTTCCGTTCGAGGACGGCGCGGACGGGACGGCCGGCCTTCTGAGCCAGGCAAGCGACGATCGCCTCAAGGCGGACGAACGTCTTCGCGCCGAAGGCACCGCCCATGGGAGGACACACGATCCGGATCCGGTCCTCGTCGATGCCGAAGATCCCGGCGAGATCGGAGCGGAGGTTGAAGGGTGTCTGCGTGCCCGTCCAGACGTGCAGGCGTCCGTCCTCCCAGCGCGCCACGCTGGCATGCGGCTCCATGTGGGCGTGCTGCGCGCCGGCCGTCCTGAAGGTCTCCTCGACGACCACGTCGGCCTCGGCGAAGCCGGCTTCGACGTCGCCCTGCCGGAGATGGAAACGGTGGCAGACGTTCGTCCCCTGTTGCGGCCGGATCCCGAAGTAGGCGGCGTCGTTCTCGGAGACGTTGTGGCGGTCATGGACGAGTGGGGCGTCCTGGTCGCACGCCCCGACTGGGTCGAACACCGAGTCGAGCTCCTCGTAGTCGACGTCGATCAGCGCGAGCGCCTCGTCCGCCTCGCGCAGCGTCGCGGCGGCTACGGCGGCGACGGGATCGCCGGCGAAGCGGGCCCGGTCGCACGCAAGCACGGTTTGATCCTTGATCTGGGCGCCGTACATCCCCAGGTCGGCGACGTCGCCGGGGGTGAGCACGACGATTCCCGGAGAGACGGCGGAGGCATCGACACGCCCGATCCGGGCGTGCGGGAACGGCGAGCGCAGGACGCGCGCCTGGAGCATCCCTTCGAGCTTTACGTCTTGCGCGTAGCTGATAGCCCCGGTGACGCGTGGGTCGGTCACGCGGCGAGATCCTCGAGCGCGCGTCGCACCTCTACGCGGATGACGCGGCGCCTGTACTCCGCCGAGCCGCGAACGTCGCCAAGTGGGTCGATCGCCTGGGCATAGCGCTCTGCGATCTCCCGCGCGAGCGCCGCATCGAGGTCCTCGCCGTCGGCGAGCGCGCAGATCTCGGGGAACCACTGCGGACGGGCTGCGACCGCGCCCACGACTACGCGGAGCGAGCCGCCGCGAAGAGCGGCAGCAACGCCGACGCACGGGCGGTCCTCGTGCGAGCGGCTGCGGAACTTCCGGTACGTCGACCGCTCCTCGCGCGGGACGCGAACGTCAACGATCAGCTCGTCGTCCTTTAGCGACGTCTCGTAGTGGCCCGTGATCAACTCCTCGAGCGGAATCTCGCGCTCACCGTCCCGGCTCTTGACGAGCGCGCGCGCCTCGAGTGCGGTCAGCATCGCGGGCGGGTCGGAGGCGTAGTCTGCGTCTGCGAGCACTCCGCCCACGGTTGCCTGGTTCCGGACGCGCGGGCTCGCCACGAGCGCGAACGTGCTGGCGAGGCCAGGCCAGCTCTCCCGCACAGCGGGCGAGAGCTCGGCTGCCCGATGCGTCTCCATGGCGCCGAGGCGCAGCTCGCCGTTCGCCTCGATTCCTTTCAGCTCCGGGACCACGCGCAAGCTGAGGAACCGCTGCGGCGCCAGAAAACGCTGGTTCAGGAGAATGGCAAGGAACGTTCCGCCGGCCACGACCGTCGCCTCCTCGCCGTACTCGGCCTTCAGCGCGAGCGCCTCCGCGAGCGTCTGGGGAGCGAGCCACTCGGGAGCGGGCTCAGACACCGGCAAGCGCCTCCTCGTAGAACGGGTGCGCGAGCTCGCGGGCCCGTTCGATCTGGATCCGGTCGAAGCTCCAGCGATGCTTCTCCCGCGCCCAGTCCTCATCGCAGCGACCCTCGCGCACCCACTTCTGGGCCACGTCCTGGTTCGTCTCGAGCCAGGAGATGGAGTCGGCCGCCTGCAGGACGTCGGCCTCGTGCCAGCCTCCGAACTCGTGGTCGAGGATCAGGCGGCGCACCTCGCCCATGAGCGCCGCGTCAGCCCCCTCCTTCAGGAGCCAGTCCACGACGATCCGGGCCGAGCGCTCCGAGTGGGCCCGGTTGTACGCCTCGTCGTCCGGCTGTTGCGTCGCCATGTCGAGCTGTGGGCCACCCGGGAAATGCCGCTCCATGTCATGTGTGAGCGCGGCGACGCGCAGCGCTTCGCCCGCGCCCGGCTCGAGCTCCACGACCCAATCGCGCGTCCGCACCAGGTGGTGCGCGTTCCAGTACGGCGCGATCCAGTCGAGGGCGCGCTCCTCAAGCGTCACAGCGTCGTCACCGGCCTCGACTGGAGCAGGTGGATCTCGCCGCCGGCGAGCGCCCACTCGACGTCCTGCGGCCCGCCGAAGTGCGTCTCGAGGAGCCGGCCCAGGTCGGCTAGCCGAACGATCTCGGCCGGATCGAGCACGCCGCCCGAGACGAGCTGCTCCCGCTTCACCTCGCCCTGGCGGTCGAGGACGTAATGGTCGGGTGTGACCTGCCCGGAGACGACCTGCTCACCGAGTCCGAAGACGGCCTCGAGAACCATCCGGTCGCGGCGGCGCTGAACCGGGTCGATGGTGAAGAGCACGCCCGACTTCTCCGGGTCGACCATGCGCTGCACGACCACCGCCATGCCGAGATCGTCGAGCGACCCCTTCCGCGCCCGGTAGAAGAGCGCCCGCTCGCTGAAGAAGGAGGCCCAGCAGTCGACGACGCGGGCGGCCACGTCGTCCGCGCCGCGAACGTGCAGGTAAGTCTCCTGCTGACCCGCGAAGCTCGCTGCCTCGGAGTCCTCCGCGCAGGCCGAGGAGCGAACGGCAACGTCTCCGCCCACCCGCTCGTAGGCGGCGGCCAGCTCGCGCCGCGGCGGCTCGGCTGCGAGCACGAGCTGCTGCGCCGACGCATGATCCTCAGCGCGAGCGAGCTCGCGGAGCCGCTCCGCGTCGACGGAATCCTCGAGCACGCCGGCGCAGACGACGAAGCCCGTCGGCACGGGCAGGCCCGCCGTCGTCATCGCCGCGAGGCTCGCTCCCTTCCCGCCACACACATGCACGTCGATGGCCTGCTCGTGGTCGAACCACAGGATGGGACCGTCAGTCATCGAGGATCGCGACCGCACGCACGGGAGCCGCGGTGGTTCCCATCCACTTGACCGGGAAGACGGAGAGCTTGAAGCCGTGCGGCGGGAGCTCATCGAGGTTTTGCAGGTTCTCGAGGTGCCAGTAGTCCTCCTCGTTCATGACGAGATGTGCCTCCCAGAACTGCTTGCGCTCGAACATCGCCCAGACTGGCGGATCGAACGTGATCGCGTCGATGCCCATCAGGCGCACCCCCTGCGCGATCAGATGCCGCGTCGCCTCCGCGGTCATCCCGCAATGGTCGGTCCGGTAGCGCTCCTCGGTGTTGTAGGCGCTCGCACCGGTCTGGATCAGGACGATGTCGCGCTCCTTCAACGCGTAGTCGACCGCCGCCAGCGCCTCGTCGATTTCCGCAGCACTGATCCCGGCTCCGGATTTCTTATGACGGAAGTCGAGGACGACGCCGTCGGAGAAGCAGTAGTCGAGGGGGATCCCTTCGACCCCCGGGGCTTCAGGGCCGCGGATGTGCTTGACTGCGTCGAGGTGCGTCCCCACGTGGTCGTTCTGGGTCACGAGGTAGCTCGCGGTCAGCGACGTGGCGCCGTACTCCGCTGCGCCGATCCGCTCGGCGAACTCCGTCCAGCTCTCGTAGAGGAGCAGCGTCGGGGGCGGGACGCGCGGAAAGGTCAGCATGTCGCGGTGAACCGGCATGGACAGGTCGACGAAGCGGCTCACAACTCGGCCTCCATGAGCTCGCGGAAGCCGTCGAAGTGCTCGCGGGAGGCGGCCGCCGCCGCTTCGGGGGAGCCGCTCCGGATCGCCTCCAGGATCGGCACGTGCCATTCGGCGAGCAACTCCGGATCGATGTGTGTCTTCACGAGCGTCACCGTCGTCCGCGTCTCGATGTGAAGGCTGCTCCAGACGTCGAGCAGGACCCGGTTGCCGGCCGCCTCGACGATCGTCCGGTGGAACGCGACATCGTGTGCGACCTGGCTTCGCAGGTCTCCGGCCCAGGCCGCCTCCCGCATCGCCTCGAGCTCGGCCTCGAGCTCCCCGACGTTTCCGTCCATGCGGCCGGCTGCCTCGGACGCGGCCAGCTCCTCGAGTGCTGCTCGCACCGGGTACGCCTCGGCCAGCTCGAGGGCCGAGACGGTCCGGACACGGGCGCCCCGAAAGGGCTCCGTCTCGACGAACCGCAGGGCGGCAAGCTCACGCAGCGCCTCCCGCACGGGCGCCTGGCTCGTGCCGAGCTCGTGCGCGATCCGGGTCTCGACGAGGCGGTCGCCCGGCTCGTACTCGCCCTCGAGGATGCGCTCGAGGAGCACATCCTTGACCTGCTCGCGGAGAACCGTCCGAGCGACGGTCACGCCAGGATCTCGACGACTCCGGTGGCTCCGTTGACGCGCACGCGATCCCCGGTCCTGATCCGCTCCGTTGCGTTCGACGTCCCGACGACAGCCGGGATCCCGAACTCGCGGGCGACGACGGCCGGGTGCGAGACGGCGCCGCCGGCGTCGGTGACGAGGCCCGCGATCTTCGTGAAGAGCACCACCCACGCCGGATTCGTCATCTGGCAGATGAGGATCTCGCCCTTCTGCACCTGGTCGAAGTCATCCAGCGAGCCGACGTAGCGCGCCGTCCCCTCCGCGATCCCGGGCGACGCGGCGAGGCCCTGGAGGTCGCCGGTCGTCTGGGGGGGCTCACGGTAGAACTTCTCGGGGAAGCCCCAGAGCGCGTTGTACGGGAAGTCGAGGGCGGTCTGGGTAGCCGTGCCCACCCACTCCCGCGGTCTGATCGTGTAGGCCCGCTCGCGCTCGTCTCGGCGCTCCGAGACGAGCGCGCGGGCGTCAAGCGACTCGGGGTTCGCCATGAAGACCCGCAGCTCGTTGTATTTCAGGTAGATCACGTCTTCCGGGTCGTCGAGGAGGCCCGCCTCGACCAGCTTGCGACCGATCGCCACCGCGATGATGCGCAGGCGCGCGTTCGTCCCCTGGTCGATGTAGAAGTGATGGTCGGGCGTAAGCGGGTTCATGCGGAGCGAGAGGTCGAGGGCCGCCTGAAGCCGCTCACGGTCCTCGCCTTCCGGGACGTCATCCATGAGCTCCGCGACCGCCGCCGCGAGGTCCTCCTTGACGCCGGCGATCGCGGCGGGGTAGTCGTAGTCCGTCTCGACGTAGCCGCGCAGTGCCTCGATCGTTGGCGTCTTCGTCTCCTTCCACGTCGGGTAGGCGAACTCGTGCGACCAGATGGCGTGGTAGCCGAACTCCTGCTGGTAGGGCTCGATTCGCTCGGCGAGGAACTGTCGCCCACGCTCCGAGCCCTCGAGCGCGCCCAGCACGTCTTTCGCCGTCTCGCCCCGGTGCCGGAAGGCGTCGTCGAGCTCCTTGTCCCCCTTGATCTCCTCCTTCATCTGCCACAGCGCTTCGATCGAGTCCCAATTGCGGTCGTCGACCGAGCTCTGGAGGCGCCCACCGAGATTCGGATCCACCTCGCCCTTGATCTCGCCGATCGTCGCGTTCAGCCCCACCGTCGAGGAGAACTGGGCGAAGTTGAGCATCCAGTGGATCTTCCAGTGGCGATCGTGGATGTCGATCGCGTCCTCGAGCAGCACGGCGAGCTCGACGAGGGTCGCTCCCTCCATGTCGTACCCGTCCAGATACTCGAAGTTGCGCTCGATCTCGGGACGCAACCGGTCGCGCCACCAGTCGAGGAAGTTCTCGGCGTAGTGCGGTAGTGCCCAGCCGAGGTATGCACCGATCTTCTCCGCATGATCGGGGTCGCGCGGGACTCGGGGGACGTAGCGGCTGTTGTACTCGGTCGCCTCGGAGTGGATGCTCGCGTCCGCCGGCACGGCGGCCGTGTAGAGGTAGCCGTTGATCGACTTCGCGATCCAGTCGCATGCAAATGGGGTCCCGAAGCGGCGGAACATGTGGTCGCAGCTGAGCCACCACCCACCGATATCGAAGAACAGGGGCGAGAGCGGGTTCGGGCAATGGAGATCGTCGAAGATCCAGAAGAGCTCCTTCTCACCCTCGTCCCACTCGATCGGAAAGTCGTCGTCCCCGTGGAAGCTCCCGAGGATCTCCTCGCTGGCCACCGCCATGTCTACGCCCCCTTTCTCGTCCACGCCCGCGCCGGGCGGCGTCATCATCGATGATCGATGATGCGAGGGTCAAGCCCCTACTTCGCCGTCAAGCCACCGTCGACCGGGAATACCGCCCCGGTGACCCAGGACGAGTCGGCAGAAGCGAGGTAGGCGACCGCGCCCGCCACGTCCTCCGGCTCTCCGAGGCGCCCCAGCGGGTGCATCTCCTCGAAGTCGCTCCTCTGCTCGTCGAACCGTGGCCGATCGGTGTGGGCAAGCGGCGTCACGACGATGGCCGGGCAGACGCAGTTGCATCTGATCCCGCGCTCGGCGTACTCGACGGCGATCGCGCGTGTGAGCGCGACGACGCCGCCCTTGGCGGCTGTGTAGCCAGCGACGCCCGATGCTGCTGCGAGCGCGAGCGTCGAGCCGATGTTCACGATGCTCCGGTCGCCCGTCTCTTCCAGCATGAGGCGAAGCGCCGCACGCCCCACGAGGAAGGGCCCGTCGAGGTTCACCGCCACCTGCTCGCGCCACCGTTCGAGCGTGAGCTCGTGCACGAGCACGTTCCGCCGGATTCCGCCCGCGTTGTTGACGAGGACGTCGAGTCCGCCGAACTCCTCCGCGGCTGCGGCCGCCATCCGGTCGGCGTCGGCCTCGACTGCAATGTCGCCGACCACGGCGACGGCGCCCCCGCCCGCCGACTCGATCGCCGCGACCGTCTCCGCCAGTGGCCCGTCGCGTCTGCCGCTCACTGCAACAGCGGCGCCTTCCTCGGCCAGGCGGCAGGCAACGGCGCGGCCAATGCCGCTGCCTGCACCGGTGACCAGCGCCCGCCGCCCCTCCAGCCGTCCCATCGCCCGAAGTATGCTGCCCCGCCGTGCGATACGCGCCGTCGGACGCACGATCGGTGGAGCCCTCAGGCGGCTCGCAAAACGCGGCCCGGGTGTCTAGCGCGGGCCACGGCGCGCGCGATAGCCTTGCGACTCGCGACCGAGGAGGCTCGATGCTCACCTTTGGCGTCACCGTCCTGCCCGACCCGCCCTACACGCGCTTCCTCGAGCTCATGCAACTCGCCGAGCAGCACGGATTCGAGTACGGCTGGACCTACGACTCCCCCATCCTCTGGCACGAGGCATACCCGCTCATGACGCTGGCCGTCGCCCAGACGTCAAAGCTGAAGTTCGGGCACTGCGTCACGAACCCGGGGACACGTGAGCCGACCGTGACCGCCTCTACGTACGCGACGCTGCACCAGATCTCGAACGGGCGCATGATCATGGGCATCGGCCGCGGAGACTCGGCGCGCCGGGTGATCGGCTACAAGCCGGTCAAGATGGACGAGTTCGAGCGCTCCCTGGTGATGATGAAGGACCTCATGAACGGCAGGCCGGTCGAGTGGAACGGCAAGGAGCTCAAGCTCGCGTGGGCGAAGGATCAGCCGGACATCGAGATGTTCGTGGCGGCGTACGGGCCGCGCGCCCTGGGGGTGGCAGGCCGGGTCGGGGACGGCGTCATCATCCAGCTCGCCGACCCCCACATCATCCAATGGATCATGGAGACGGCCCGCGAGGCGGCCGAGGAGGCTGGTCGAGACCCCGCGGCCCTCAAGTGCCACGTCTGCGCCCCGAGCTATATCGGCGAGGACATGGCGCGGGCTCGTGACCAGGTTCGTTGGTTCCCGGCGATGGTCTCGAACCACGTCATGGACCTGATCGAGCGCTACGGCGAGGATTCCGAGATCCCCAAGGAGCTCACGGAGTACGTGAAAGCGCGGAAGGGCTACGACTACAAGGACCACAGCCGGGTCGGCGCGGCCCACGGGGAGTTCGTGAGCGACGAGATCGCCGACCGCTTCTGCGTGCTCGGAACGGCCGAGCAGGTGAAGGCGAAGCTCAGGGAGCTCGAGTCGATCGGAGTCGACCACTTCAACATCTACCTCATGACTGAGGGCCAGGAGCAGATCCTCGAGGCGTACGGGAACGAGATCATTCCCGAGTTCACGGGCGTGCCTGCCTGAGAACTAACCTGCGCGCCGTGAGGGCGTCTTGACTGGTCAAGGAGTCTCGACGGCCGACAGGCGCCCCAAGGCAGTGCGGACCGCGGCCCTCGTGCTGGGCCTCGTTGTCCTGCTGGCGCTCGTCGCCGCCGCCAGCCGGGCCGGGCTTCCCTGGTCCGAGCGCTCCGGCGGGGACGGAGACGGTGTTTCTCTCGAGCGCGTCGCCCAGCTCGCCGCTCTGGTCGCCCTCGCGGTGGTCACTGGGGTGCTCGCGGTCGCGTTCGCGGCGAAGGCGCGCCGCCGTTCGCACCGCGACCGGTTCAAGGAGGAGGACGAGTTGATCGAGGCCGAGGCCGAGCCCGAAAGCCGCCTGGCGCGCTTTCTGCTTCGCGTCGGCCCGTACGCCCTCGTCGCCGTGATCGCCGTGAGCATCCTCGTCGCCGCCCGCGGCATCGATCGCATCGTGCCCCGCGACACCGCGAACCGGGCCGGGCCCTCGCAGGCCGAGGAAGACCGGACGGTTCCGGCCGTGCCGGGGCCCGAGTCGGGCGCTACGTGGGTGCTCCTGGGCGTTCTCGGCGTGTTCGGCGCGCTCGCCGCCGTCGTCCTCCTCGGCCCGCATGTGCGCCGCTCGCTCCTGGAGGCCCGCGCCGGGCGGCACGGCGCCGTTGCGGCGCTCGTGGACGAGAGCATCGAGGACCTTCGCTCCGAGAGCGACCCGCGTCGCGCGGTGATCGCGGCGTACGCGCGAATGGAGCGCGGGCTCGGCAGGGCAGGCCTGGCGCGAAAGCCGTTCGAGGCGCCGCTCGAATACTTCCAGCGAGTGCTCCTCGACCTGCAGGCCGGCGCCCAGCCGGTGGGCAGGCTCACCGAGCTCTTCGAGCGGGCCAAGTTCAGCCGGCACCACGTCGGCGCGGACGCCAAGGACGAGGCGATCGAGTGCCTCCTCGCCATTCGCGGCGACCTGCGGACGGCGCAATGACGAACGGCCTGGCCGTCGGCCTGCTCGCGGTCGAGGCACTCGGCCTCTCCATGGTCGCGTGGTGGGCACTCCGGGGCTTGCCGCCCGACTCGAGGGCCTTTGAGCGGGCACTTCGGACGCGGCGACCCCGCGCACCGCGCCTCCGCGAGCTGGAGCACATCGAGCACGACGTCGTTCAGGGAGCCGCGAACTCGCTCGACCTCCACCGCCGCCTCCGACCGCTCCTCCGACAGATCGCCACGCACCGGCTCGCAGTCCGCCACGGAGTCACGCTCGATGCCGACGACGGGCACGCGCAGCGGCTGCTCGGGGACGAGGCTTGGGCGCTCCTCCGGCCGGATCGAGAGTTGCCCGACGAGCGGAGAGGGCCCCGCCTGGGCGTCCACGAGATCGAGGCGATCGTCGACCGGCTGGAGACGCTGTGACTCCGCTCGAGGAGGTCGCCCGCACATCAGAGCGCCTTCTCGACGAGGTCGAGCGCGCCGTCGTCGGGAAGCGCGAGGCACTCGAGCTGGTCCTGCTCGGGATCCTCGCGGACGGCCACGTCTTGATCGAGGACTTCCCGGGCCTCGCCAAGACGCTCATCGCGCGCTCCTTCGCTCAGGTCGCGAGCCTCGGCTTCTCCCGCATCCAGTTCACGCCGGACCTGATGCCGTCGGACATCACGGGCTCGTCCATCTACGACCAGCGAGCGGGTGACTTCGAGTTCCGCCCAGGGCCGATTTTCACGAACCTCCTCCTCGCCGACGAAATCAACCGCGCTCCACCGAAGACCCAGGCTGCGCTTCTCGAGGCGATGCAGGAGCGCCAGGTCACGATCGATGGAACGACGCATGCGCTAGCGAGGCCGTTCCTCGTCCTGGCGACACAGAACCCGATCGAGTACGAGGGCACGTATCCGCTGCCCGAGGCCCAGCTCGACCGCTTCCTGCTCCGGATCGAGGTCGGCTATCCCGACCGGGCAGACGAGTGGGAGATGCTCGAGCGCCGGCGGGAGCGCCGTTCTGACGAGATCGAGCTCGAGGGCCTCGTCGACGGCCCCACCCTGCTGGCGCTGCAGGCGGCTGTCGAGGACGTCCATGCCGCCGAGAGCATCGGTCTCTACATCGTCGACCTCGTGAGCGCCACGCGTGCGAACCCGCGCGTCCAGGTAGGAGCGAGCCCGCGCGGCACGCTCGCCCTCCTCAAGCTCTCGCGCTGCCGCGCAGCGCTGCGCGGCCGGGATTACGTGACGCCGGAGGACGTGAAGGACGTGGCGCCGTCGGCGCTCGCGCACCGGCTTACGTTGCGGCCCGAGGTGTGGGTGCAGCGCGTGCGCCAGGAGGACGTCGTGCGGGAGTGCCTCGAGGCCGTCCCCACCCCTTCCGCTGAGGACCTGCAACCGGTAGATGGTTGAGTGACCTCGAGCGCAACGCCGAAGCTGCGCGCTTACGTTCTCCTGGCGGCCGCCGGGCTTCTAACGGCTCTCGTCCTCGGGCGGCCCGAGCTGGCCGCCCTCGCGGCGCCTTTCGCGGCCTGGCTGGCCCTCGGAATCGGCCTCGCGCACCGCCCCGAGCTCGACGTCCGGTATGACCTCGACCGTGAGCGAGCTCTCCAGGGAGAGCGGGTGGACGCCTCGATCGAGATCGAAAGTGACGTCGCCCTTCAGCCGCTCGAATTGCTGCTCCGGTTGCCGGCGGGCCTCGCGAGCGGCTCCCGCGCGCTCGCCTTGCACGTTCGGGCCGGGGAGCCCGCGCGGGTTGCAATCGCGCTCGACTGCAAGCGCTGGGGCGGGTATTCCGTTGGCGATCTCCAGCTCCGGGCTCGCGATCGCTTCGGGCTGCATGCCTACGACGAGAGACTTGACCTGCGCCGCCCCCTCCGGGTCTACCCCCGCGAGGAAACCGTACGCTCCCTCCTGGCTCCCGCAGAGACCCAGGCGACGGCGGGGAACGAGGTGACCCGGACGAAAGGCGACGGGATCGAGTTCGCCGACATCCGCCCGTTCGTCCCGGGTGATCGCGTTCGCCGGATCAACTGGCGCGCCAGCGCGCGCCGTCCCGGTCTCTGGGTGAACGAGTCGCACCCCGAGCGGAACACCGACGTGATCATCTTCCTGGACAGCTTCGCGGAGGCGCGTCACGGCGCCACCGGCACCCTCGACCTGGCGGTGCGCGCAGCCGGGGCTCTCGCGGCGCGCTACCTGCGGCGGAGCGACCGGGTCGGCCTCGTGAGCTTCGGCGGCGTCCTCCGCTGGCTCGAGCCGTCGATGGGCTCGGTGCAGCTCTACCGGATCATCGACGCACTCCTCGACACGGACATCGCGCTCAGCTACGCCTGGAAGGGAGCCGACGTGATCCCACCACGGACGCTGCCGCCTCAGGCGCTCGTGATCGGTCTTACCCCACTCCTCGACGAGCGCAGCATCGGCGCTTTGCTCGACCTGCGGGCACGCGGATTCGACCTTGCGATCGTGGACGTGTCACCCCTTCCCTTCCTGCCGCCGGCCCGGGACCGCCTCGAGCGGCTCTCCCGCCGCGTCTGGGCGCTCCGGCGCGAGGTGCTCCGGCACGAGTACCAGCAGCTGGGGGTGGCGGTCGCGGAGTGGCGGGACGGGGAGCCGCTCGAGCAGGCGGTCGAGGAGGCGAGACGATTCCGGCGCTCCGCACGAGCCGCCCGCGCCTGATCGTCGCGGCGGGTTCGGTAGCCGTCGGCGCGGTGCTGGCGATCGACGCGTGGCTCCTCTCCGCGCGGTGGGAAGGCACGATCGCAGGCACGGCCGCGGCCGGCCTGGGAATGCTCGTTCTCTCCCTGGCCGTGCGTTTCTCCCCGGGCGTTCCGCTCGGCCTCGCCTGCCTCGCAGGATCCTACGCGGCCGCGCTCGGTAGCCGCGGGGTCGACGTCGATCTCTCGGCGACCCTTTACGCCGCGCTCTTTTTCCTGACGGCCGAGCTTGCCTACTGGTCGCTGGAGCTCTCTCCGGGGATCCAACCGGCGCCGGGCGTCGTCGTCCGCCGCGTCCTTTTCCTCGCGGGCGGGGCGCTCGCAGCCGTCGTACTTGCCGGCCTCGTGCTGGCGGCGGCCCTCGAGCCCCTCCCGCAGGGCCTCCTGGTACAGGCGCTTGGCGTCGCCGGAGCCCTCGTGGCATTGGGCCTGATCGCAGTCCTGGTGCGGCGCTCCGAGCCGCGCTAGAACGCCGCTACCATTGCTCCGCTACACTGGAAAGCGAATAGAGCGAGTACAAGTGGTGCCATGCACTTCCTTTGCCCGTTCGTGAAATGGCAAGGAGGTGAGTTAATGGCAACCGGAACCGTCAAGTGGTTCAACGATGCGAAGGGCTTCGGCTTCATCGCCCCCGAGGGTGGTGGAAAGGATCTCTTCGTTCACCACTCCAACATCGCCGGCGACGGCTTCAAGTCGCTAGCGGAAGGCGCCAAGGTCGAGTTCGAAGAGCGCGAGGGCCAGAAGGGCCCCGAGGCAACGAACGTGACCGAGGTCGCTGGCTAGGAGACGCCATTCCTCCCAAGGAAGAGAAAATCGAACTCGAGGGCGAGGTCGTAGAGGCCTTGCGGAACAGGATGTTCCGCGTGGCCCTCGATAACGGCCACGAGACGCTCGGCTACACGGCCGGGAAGATGCGGCGCTATCGCATCAAGGTATTTCCCGGTGATCGCGTGAAGATCGAAGTCTCGCCGTACGACCTCACCCGCGGGCGGATCGTCTACCGGTACAGGTAGTCCCGGTCGAGGACCTCGTCGAGGAGCGCAAGCCCCTCGGCGAGGTCTTCCCGGGAAATCACGAGCGGCGGGGCAACCAAGACGACGTTGCCGCGCACGAAGAGATGGAGGCCGCGCGCGAGCGCTTCCTTGGCGATAGGCCTTGCATCCAGCGGCTCGCGGCTCTCACGGTCCGAGACGAGCTCGACCCCCCACAGGAGGCCAAGCCCACGCACATCGCCGATGCGGTCGTGGCGCTCTGCGAGCCCGTGGAGCTCCTGGGCCATGACCTCCCCGAGAGCTGCAGCCTGCTCGACGAGGCCCTCGTCGCGGAGCGACTCGATCGACGCCACGCCGGACGCACAGGCGAGCGGATGCCCGCTCGTCGTCAGACCGGTCTGGAACGGCTGGTCAAAGATCCAGTCGGAAAGTCGCTCCGAGATCACCATCGCCCCGAGCGGCACGTAGCCTGAGTTGATCCCCTTGGCGAGCGTGAGGATGTCCGGGACGACCTCCCAGTGCTCGCAGGCGAACCACCTTCCAGTCCGGCCGAAGCCGGCCATCACCTCGTCGAGGACGAGCAGGATGCCGTGGCGGTCGCACACCTCGCGGATCGAGCGCAGGTAGCCGTCAGGCGGCACGATGACGCCGTTCGCGCCCGCGATCGTCTCGAGAACCACGGCGGCGACCGTCTCGGGATTCTCGTGCGAGAGCACCTCTTCGAGGTGGGGAGCGCCCGAGCAGACCGGGCACGGATCCGGGTGGCCGGCCGGGCAGCGGTACTCGTACGGATCCAGGAGCCGGACGACCCCCGGGATCCCGGGCTCGGCGGGCCAGCGCCGAGAGTCGCCGGTCAGGGAGGCGGCTCCTGCGGTCGCGCCATGGTAGGAGCGGTAGCGCGCGACCACCTTCTGCCGCCCCGTGTACCAGCGCGCAAGCTTGATCGCGCTCTCATTCGCCTCGGCACCGCCGTTCGTGAAGAAGGTCCGGGCCAGGTCGCCTGGAGTCACCTCGGCGAGGAGCTGTGCGAGCTCGCTACGGGCGTCGTTCGCAAACTTCGGGCTGATCGTGCAGAGCCGCTCCGCCTGCTCCTTGATCGCGGCCACGAGCCGCGGATGCTGATGCCCGACGTTCAGGCTGACCGACTGGGAGCCGAAGTCGAGATACCGCTTCCCGTCATAGTCCCAGAAACGGCTGCCCTCGCCGCCCGCCACGGCAACCGGGTCGAGCTCCGACTGGACCGACCAGGAATGGAGGACGTGAGCGCGGTCGGCCGCGCGGACCTCCTCCCCGGTTTCTAGTCGGGCCAACGGGTGGTGACGACCTTCGACTCGGTAAAGAAGTGAACGCCGTCCATGCCCGTGGCGTGCAGGTCGCCGAAGAAAGAGCCCTTCCAGCCCGCGAACGGGAAGAAAGCCATCGCAGCCGGCACCGGGATGTTGATCCCGACCATGCCCGCGGTGACCTTGCGCCGGAACTCACGGGCGACGCCGCCGCTTCGGGTGAAGATTGCGGTCGCGTTCCCGAACTCGTTGTTCCGGATCACCTCGAGAGCGTCGTCGAGGGAGTCGACCCGCTCGAGCGAGAGCACCGGGCCGAAGATCTCTTCCTGGGCCACCTTCATGTCCGGGCGGACGTCGTCCAGGATCGTCGGCCCCAGGAAGAAGCCGCCGTTGTCTGACTCGAAGCGGCCGTCGACGAGGAGCCGTGCGCCCTCCTCGACGCCGAGGTCGATATAGCCGGCGATCCGGTCCCTGGCCTCGGCGGTCGTCACGGGTGTGATCGTGTTCTCCGGATCGAGCCCGCTCCCGATCGGTGAAGCCTTCGCGATCGCCTCGAGCCGTCCCGCGAGCTCGTCGCCGATCCCGCCAACCGCGACGCCGACCGACCCCGCTAGGCACCTCTGCCCCGCGTTCGCCATCGCCGACGAAAAGAGCCCCGGTGCGGCGAGATCGAGGTCGGCATCCGGCATGACCACGATGTGGTTCTTGGCACCGGCCAGGGCCTGGACGCGCTTACCCGCCTGCGCCGAGCGCACGTAAACGTGTTTCGCGACAGGAGCCGAGCCGACGAACGACACCGCCCGGATCTCCGAGTGGTCGCAGATCGCGTTGACGGCCTCGGCGGCGCCGTGAACGACGTTGAAGACGCCGTCGGGACAACCGGCCTCCTGGAAAATCTCCGCGATGCGCAGGGCGCAGAGTGGCGTGCGCTGCGAGGGCTTCAGGATGTACGTGTTCCCGGCCGCGATCGCGATCGGAGCCGTCCACATCGGCACCATGAAAGGGAAGTTGAACGGCGTGATCGCAGCAACGACGCCGAGCGGATGCCGGAAGAGCTCCGTGTCGATCCCGCGGCTCACCTGCTCGAGCGCGCCGCCCAGCATGAGGGTCGGCATGCCGGCCGCGAACTCGACCACGTCAATGCCACGCCGCACCTCGCCCTTCCCCTCACCGATCGACTTGCCGTTCTCGCGAACGACCAGCTCCCCGAGCTCGTCCAGGTGCTGCTCGCAGAGCTGCTGGACCCGGAACATGAGCCGCGCGCGCTCCATGGCGGGGACGTCGCGCCATGTCTCGTAGGCCGCAGCGGCGGCCTGGACGGCGCGGTCGACGTCGGCCGTGGTGGAGAGCGGAACGCGGGCCAGCACTTCGCCGTTCGCCGGGTCCAGCACGTCGAGGATTTCGTCGGTCTCGACGGCGACACCCCGACCGCCGACGAAGTTCTCGAGCAGCTTTCCCTCGTGCGTGACTGTCTGACTCATCCCGATGCTCCCTCTCTACGACTCCCTGGAATGCTCAGCTTATCGCCAGCCGCGTGAGGCGGAGCCCGGCAGCCCCGCGGACAAGGACCGAGTGCCACTGCTCGCCACGAAGCTTTGTGCTCCGACCGGCGGGGCGGCTGTCCACGAAGATCTTCGCTGGGCCTGAAAGCTCCACCGAAAGCCGTCCGGACCCGTAGATCCAGGCGCCGCCCTCGGTCTCCTTCAGCTCCCCGTCGGCACTCCACCCGTCGCAGAGGTACGGGTCTCTCGTGTTGAGCTTGACGCCGATGGGGTCGCCGATAGGTGGGAGCAGGAAGAGACCGTTCGGCCGGCGCGCCAGAGCTTGCGACGCGAACGACTCGGCCGTTTCCTGCCCCGTGAAGCGGTAGAGGCCGCGGTGCACCACG
>CAVTTI010000038.1:0-9657 GCA_963737615.1 uncultured Actinomycetes bacterium
CTTATCCCGTCATCGTCCGCCCGCCGTACTCCTGCGCGGCCAGGTGCTCGTGGAGAGCGGCGACCTCGTGGCGCAGCCGGGCGTGGGCCAGTTCGTGAAGCGGGCGCGTTTCGGCGAGCAGCTTGGGTCGGGCCGCACAGCCGTCCCAGCCTAGACGGAAGGGCGCCTCGGAGGGAAGCGGGGCTCCGGCCCGAACGGGGTACGGGGGCGTGGTCACGATCGCCGGGTTCCGGCGGGAAGGGAGCATGATGGGCGGAATTAGTGTGGGAGGAATCCTCGTGATTGTCGGGATCGTCCTGATGCTCGTCTGGAGCTTCTGGATCGGCCTGATCGTCGCGCTGATCGGCCTCATCGCGTTCGGCGGCTTCGCCCGCGGACGCTGGTACTAGCTGGTTAGCGCGCAGCCGGAGCGAGGCCGGGCCGCACGAGCCGAGCAGGCCGACGCAGCCCGGCGTCGCTGACACCGGGGTTCAGGGGCTCCACGTAGGGGTGCGGCGCCGTAGGAGCGCCTTGTTCGCTCGGGATCCGGCGTGCCGTAAAGTGTCGTACGCCGTCTGGGCGTTCGCCCCAGGGCACGGATCGCTCTCTCCATCTCCTCCGGCGGCATCTCCTGGCGGTGCTCGGCTCCCGCGGCCCGTGAGATCGATTCGTTCATGAGCGTGCCGCCGAGACCGTTTGCGCTGGCCCGAAGAACAGCCTGGGCGCCCGCGATTGGAAGAATAACCCAGGACGCCTGAACGTTGGTGATAGCCGGATGCAGCGCTAGTCGGCCGACGGCATGCATGAGGAGGGCCTCGCGAAAGGTCGGGCCCTGGCGGGCCTTCCCCTTCAGAAAGATCGGCGCCTCCATGTGGACGAACGGCAGCGGTACGAACTCCGTGAAGCCGCCGGTCAGCCGCTGCTGGTCGCGGAGTCGGAGCAGGTGGCGGGCCCAGCTTCGCGCCCCTTCCACAGACCCGAACATGATCGTGGTCGTGGAGCGCAGCCCGATCCGGTGGGCAGCGTCGTGCACCTCGAGCCACTGATCGGTGTTCACCTTGTCCGGGCACAGCACCTGTCGGACGTCGTCGTCCAGGATTTCGGCCGCGGTGCCGGGTAGGGAGGCGAGGCCGACTCCGCGAAGCCGCTCGAGATAGTCGGCGAGCGGCAGGCCGAGGGTCGCTGCGCCCTGCCAGATCTCGAGGGCCGAGAACGCGTGGACGTGGAGGTCCGGCAGCTTGGTGCTTCACCGCGGCGCAGATCTCCGCGTACGTCTCCCCGGTGAAGGCGGGGTGGATGCCGCCCGGAGGCAGATCTCGACCGCGCCCCGGTTCTAGGCCTCCCCTGCCCGGCGCACGATCTCGCCGACCGGGACGACGTAGGGGGCTCCACGGAGGTTTGCGGCGAGCTTCCCTTTGGAAAAAAGCGCAGAAGCCGCAGCGGAAGTAGCAGACGTTGGTGTAGTTGACGTTTCGGGTGACCACGTACGAGACCGTGTCGCCGCAGACCTCCTTTCGCAATTCGTCGGCGGCGCGAAGCACCGTGCCGAGGTCAAGGCCGCGCGCTTCGAAGAGAGTCGTGACGTCGTCCTCGTCCAGATCTACCCCCTCGCGAACCTTGGCGAGCGCATCCGCGAGCGGGCGTGACGCTTCCGGCACCGTTCCGTTTCGCACGTGTACGACGCTCGTCGTTACGATCGACTCGGGGAGGAGGCTCGGGCTACCAAAGTCACCCGAGGTCGCCCAGGCTGGCAGGGACACGGCCGCTCCGGCCGTCCACGGCTCGTGACGGGCCAGCCCCTCCGCGTCACTGGCGCGGAGCACATGCGGCGCAACGCCATCGTCGCACCACCGCTCCGGACGCCGTGCGTACTCGGGATAGAGCGGCAGCCTCGGGACGAGTTCGAGCCCGCGCGCCTCGGTTGCTGCACGCAGACGCTCCTCAATCTTCGGCCAGGGTGCCTCCGGGTTCACGTGGTCGATCGTCACCGGCGAGATGCCGCCCCAGTCGTTGATGCCCGCGTCGAGGAGCCTCGGGAAGTCCGCGTAGGAGAGGTTCGGCGGCACCTGGACGTTCATGTCGGGCCCTGAGCAGGATCCGGGCTGCAGCCGCGGTCCAAAAAAGGTCCTCGAGCGCAGGCTCTGGATGGGCAGCCATCTTCGTCCCGGGCTTAGCACGGAAGTTCTGGACGATCACCTCCTGGATGTGTCCATGGCGCTCGTGCAGCGTTCGAGTGGCCGTGAGCGCCTCGAGCGGCTGGGCCTGGGTTTCGCCGATGCCGACTTGACCAGGATGCCCGTCGTGAAGGGGATCCCGAGGCGCCCGGCTGCCTCAATCGTCTTGAGCCGGGCGGCCGGAACCTTGTCCGGGGAGCCGTAGTGGGGGCCGCCCTTCGCCGAGAGCCTCTCGGAGGAGGTCTCCAGCATGATTCCCTGCGAGACCGAGACGGTCCGCAGCAGCGCCAGCTCTTCCGGCGTCATGACCCCGGGGTTCGGGTGCGGCAGGAGGCCTGTCTCCTCCAGGACGAGGCGACACACCCGGGCGAGGTACTCGATTGTGGTCCCGCACCCGAGGTCGGCTAGCTCCTCCCGCGCTGCCCGGTAGCGCAGCTCCGGCTTGTCCCCGAGGGTGAAGAGGGCCTCGTGGCAGCCCGCCGCAGCGCCGTCCCTCGCGATCGTGAGCACCTCGGTCGGCGTCAGATAGGCGCACTCCCCGCGACGCGGGGGATGGGCGAACGTGCAGTAATGGCAAACGTCCCGACAGAGCTTCGTCAGCGGGATGAACACCTTGGGCGAATACGTGACAACGCGTCCGGAGCCCTCCGCTCGAAGCGACCGCGCCTCGGCGAGCACGTAGTCGAGTCGGGAGGACAGGAGTCGGGCGGCCCTCGGTCAAGCGCATGCCCCGGCGCGTGAGAGGATTCCGCCGTGAAGCCGCTTCAGGTCAGAGGGGCGGTCGACGTCGAAAGCGAGCAAGGGCTCGTCGACCACGGCGGGCTCGATGCCCGCAGCTCGCGCGCTCTCGATGGTTCGCGCTGCCGCATCCGGCACTCCGAAGACGGGGTGGAAGAGGCCCGGGCTCGAGAGCGCCAGCGCATTCAGGCCGCCGTCGAGTGCCGGCCGGGCAGCCAGTGCGACGGGAGTAGCTGCTTTCGCCAGACGGTCGAGCGACCCACCAGTCGCGAGCGGGCAGTCGGCCATGACCACCAGAGCTCCGTTCGCGGCGCGACGATCGGCGAGGGCGGACACCACTGCAGCGGCATGCCCGACACCGGGATCCAGGAGGATCTCGACGCCGATGGGGGCCAGCCTCGGCTCCGGTGTGACCACGAGCGTGCTCATGACAGATTCGCTCTCCTCACAAGCTGCGAGAACCGCGGCGAGCATCCCTCGTACCAGCTCCGCCCGCTCCTCCAGGGAGAGGAGCGGGACGAGCCGTGTCTTCGCCCCGTTCAGGCCTTTGACCGGCACGATCGCGAGCACTCGCTGAGCCTACATGCCTGACTTCGCGGTGCTGTGCGGTGGCCTCGGAGGGTCGCGCATGGTCGACGCCCTGGCTCGGGCGGTGAGACCCTCCACGGTCACGGCGATCGTGAACGTGGGAGACGACCTGGAGTTTCTCGGGCTCCCGGTCTCTCCGGATCTCGATACGGTCCTTTACACCCTCGCAGGCCTTCTCGACGAAGAGCGAGGCTGGGGCGTTCGCGACGAGACCACGAACGCGCTCGCCACGGCGGAACGGCTCGGGGCCGAGTCCTGGTTCACGCTCGGCGACCGGGACATCGGGCTCCACCTGGTGCGAACATCCGCTCTTCGCTCCGGCGAGCCTCTCTCGACGGTCACGGCTCGGATTGCAGCGGCGCTCGGCGTTGAAACTCGCCTGCTGCCTGCGTCCGACGAGCGCGTTCGGACGATCGTGACCACCGATGCGGGCGAGCTCGACTTCCAGAGCTGGTTCGTGGGCCGCCGGCACGCCGATCCAGTGCTCGGCGTCCGCTTCGAAGGCGCAGAGGTCGCGAGCCCAGCACCTGGCGTCTTGGAGGCCCTCGCTGTGGCAGACCGCGTCGTCATCGCGCCTTCGAACCCCTTCGTCTCGATCGACCCGATTCTCGCCGTGCCGGGTATCCGCGCCGCGGTGGCGGCCCGACGCGCGGACGCCGTCGCCGTCTCGCCGATCGTCGGCGGTCGCGCGCTCCGCGGGCCACTCGCCGAAATGCTGAGCGGATTCGGCCACGAGCCGAGCGCGCTCGGGGTCGCCCGCCTCTATGCCAAGCTCGTCGCAACGTTCGTCGTCGACTTGGTCGACGCAGAGCTTGCCCCTGCGATCGAGGCGCTCGGCCTGCGGGCGGTCGTCGTGCCCACGGTTATGGTTGACCCCCTCGAACGAGAGGAGATCGGCCGAGGCGTGGTGGAAGCGCTCACGTGAGGATTGCGATCGTCGGTGGAAGCGGCGACTTCGGACGGGGCCTTGCCACCCGGCTCCGGGCGCTCGGCGAAGACGTGGTGCTGGGGTCGCGAAACCCACGGGGAGAGCTCGTTCCGAACGCGGTCGCGTGCCAGTCGGCGGATCTCGTCTTTCTGTCGGTCCCGCCGGGCGGCGTGGAGGAGACCGTGCAGGGGATACGCGACCGGCTCGTGGGGAAGATCATTGTCAGCGTCGCAGCCCCAGTCGTCTTTCGCGACGGGAAGCCGGGCGCCGAGCCCGGTCTCATCTCTCTCGCGGAGATCGCGCAGCGGACCGCGCCAGCATCGATCGTCGTCGCCGGCTTCCACACGGTCAGCGCGAAGCTGCTCGCCCGCTCCGAGGCGCCCCTCGACGAGGACGTGCTGCTCGCCGGGGACGATCCCGAGGCGAAGGCGATCGTGGGCGGCCTCGCAGAACGGCTCGTTGAGGGTCGAGCGGTCGATGCCGGGCGCCTCGAGGTAGCCCGCTGGCTCGAGACATTGACCGCGGTCCTCCTGAACGTGAATCGCACCTATAAGGCGAACGCCGGGATTCGGATCACCGGGCTCGACGGGTGAGCGCCTTGGCCGACCACCGCGGGCTCCGGATTCTGCCCCTCCTTGGCATCCCTGAAGTGGGGTCCGGCGATGACCTGCTGCGCCTCCTTGGCGATGCTCTCGCGGCCCTGGGCGGGCTTGAGAGCAGGGACGTCCTCGTGGTGGCCCAGAAGGTCGTCTCGAAGGCCGAGGGCCGTATCGAGCGCACTGACGACTACCAGGGCGTGATTCTTCGCGAAGCGCGCAGCGTCCGACGCCGGCGCCACGAGCTCGTGATCGCCGAGACCGCGCATGGATTCGTCTGCGCGAGCGCGGGCGTCGACCGCTCGAACGCGCCCGAGGAAGGCACCCTGGTACTCCTGCCGGTGGATCCTGACGCCTCGGCCCGGGGCCTGCGGGACGGGCTCAACATCCGCTTCGGCATCGCCCCGGCTGTGATCGTGAGCGACTCGTTCGGACGCGCGTGGCGGCAGGGAACGACAGACGTGGCGATCGGGCTCGCCGGGCTCGATCCTCTCCTCGATCTGCGCGGAACCTCCGACCGCCGCGGCTACCGGCTGCAGTCGACCCTCGTCGCGGTGGCCGACGAGCTAGCGGGTGCCGCCGAGCTCGTGATGGGCAAGGCGAGAGGCGTGCCGGCGGCGCTCGTGCGCGGCTTCGATCCCCCGGCGGGTGCGGGCTCTGCCCGCGACCTCATCATGCCCGCGGAACGCGACCTCTTCCCCTAACCTCGAGGCGCCGTGTTCGAGTCACTCACCGACCACGTCTCCGGCTCGAACTGGGCCTACGTCTTCATCTTCGCGATATCGGCACTCGACGCGGTCTTTCCGTTGGTGCCGAGCGAGACGTCGGTCATCACCGCGGGGGTGCTCGCCGCGAGCGGCGATCTAGTCCTCCCGCTGATCATCCTGGCCGCGGCGCTCGGAGCGTTCGTCGGAGACACGACGTCCTTCACAATCGGGCGCCTCGCGGGCCACTGGGTGCAGCGAAAGCTCTTCTCGGGGGAGAAGACCAGAAGCGGCTGGACTGGGCAGAGCGCACGTTGCAGGAGCGCGGTGGCTACCTGATCGTGGTCGCGCGCTTCATCCCGGGCGGGCGCACCGCTGTGACCCTCGCGGCGGGCATACTCGAGATGCCCTGGCGGAAGTTCATCCCCTTCGACCTCGCTGCAGGCTTCATCTGGGGCAGCTACGCGGCCCTGGTTGGCTACTTCGGCGGCAAGGCCTTCGAGGAGGAGCCATGGAAGGGTCTCGTGCTGGCGCTCGCGATCGCGTTCGGGATCCGCAGGCGCGGTGGAGGGGGCGCGGTGGTACCGGCGCCGGCGGCAGCTCGCTCGGCCCTGCATCGGACCAATAACGGCGCAGACCTGCTCGCCGAGGCGGCGGCGCTCGTAGCGCAGCCAGCATTGCGGGCAGGTGGGCGGCAGCTTCTGCGTGAAGACCAGGGCCCGCCCTGGCGATGGTGACCCACGCCATCACGAACAAGAGCGGCAGGAGCACGTTCGGGGACATGGCGCAGATATCGGCACCTGCGCCGCGGGGATTGAATCCCGAACGAGCGAAGCTGTTGGAGCCAGGTCTACAATTCAGGTGTGGGGATACTCGCGATCGTGCTTCTCGTGGCTGCCGTTCTACTGGTGGTCAAGCCAGGCGCACCGGCTCATGTCGGCGGTGGGAGCGGACGCCAGGCAGGTGCGTTCCCGGAGGCGCCGGAAGGAAAAGCTCACGGTCGTCCAGGGCGACGGAGACGATGACTTCGCCGCGAGCGTCCAGCGCGACCTCGAGAGCCTGCCGGTGATCGAGAAGCACGACGGCCGCCCCCGCCGCTGAGCCGGGCGCCGGCGCCAGCTAAAATCTTCGCGCCCACGCGGATGTGGCGGAATTGGTAGACGCGCACGGTTCAGGTCCGTGTGCCCGAAAGGGCGTGGAGGTTCAAGTCCTCTCATCCGCACTAGTCACTTGGCTCAACCATGCGGTTTTCGGGCCAACCCCCCAAACCCGGAGATTCGTGCCAGTGCCCTGCGCGGTATAGCGGCGGCACGCACTCGCGGCGCCTATTCGATCGCGCGTGAAGCTCTTACCGATCCGGACGCGACGGTGCGAGCTGAGGCGCTGCGCGCAATCGCTGCGACAGCCTTGGAGGATGCCGTCGCCGCGCTCACGGAGGCTCTCGCTGAGGACGATCGCCGCGTCCGTGCCGCCGCTGTCGATGGACTCGCAGAAGTCGGAGCGCCTGCGTGTGACTCGGTATCGGACGCCCTCTTCGATCACCGTAGGGAAGAGGCGCTCGCGGCACTGGAGCGACTTCCTCTCGACGGCGCCGCCGACCGTCTGCGTCGCTTCGCCTCCGCAGCCCGTGGACCGCGCGCTTGAAGACACGCGCCTTCGAGATGCTCTCGGCTCGCCAAACGGCGAGGCGCTTGAGCTCTTGCGCAGCTCATTGGAAGCACGTGCGGAGAAAAACGCAGTCGACGCGTTGCGCGCTGCCGCCCTGCTGGGCGACCGGGGCGCCGTCTCGGCTGCCATCGAGAACCTCACCGTCTCGGATCCCGCCCAGCGAGCCAATGCTCTCGAAGTTATCGAGACGGTGGGTGAGCCCGCGATCGTTCGCCCACTGGTCGCGCTATGGTCGCCTAGGAGATAGGGGAACGTGATGCGCGTGTAATCGAGCAGCTTCGAAGCGACGACGATCAGTGGATTCAGGCTTGCGCCGAGTTCGCGAGCACAACGATGGAAGGAGCAACCATGACGCGTACAGAGACCGCGATCCCGCTCGTCGAGCGAGTCGTATTGCTGCGCAAGGCGTCGCTCTTCGCCGCCCTCCCACCCCAAGATTTGCAGCCGATCGCAGAGGTCGCCGAGGAGCACTTGTTTGCAGACGGGGACATCATCGCCGCGGAGGGGGAGCCCGGGGAATGACGTACGTGATTGTCGACGGAGAGGTCGGCGTGGTCTGGGACCGAACGCTCGCCGTTCGCGGTGCCGGCGACGTGATCGGAGAGATGTCCGTTATCTCCAGCCGCCCTCGCGTCGCGTCACTACGGGCAAAGTCCGATGTCCAGGTGTCGAATCCATAAGCCCGCGTTCGAAGCAATCTTGCGCGAGCGACCTGAAACGGCGCTCGCGCTCATGCGCGTCTTGTGTGAGCGGCTTGCCGCTTACGATCCGGACCTGAACTAGTAATCGCGGCGCCAACACGTCCGCACGGAGTTGGACAAGGACGCGCCGCGCTCAGGGAGCGTCGGTGTGCGTGCCGCCATGACAGCCATTGCAGCAGGCTCTTCCAGTCGACAATTCCCACGGCGTACGTGCAACGGCGTGAATATCCGGCATGAGTCGAACCTGCGCAAAGCGCGAGGCTGCTCCGGTTTCTGATGCGCCCCTCATTCGCACTCTCATCATCAGCGGGGCCACCTCGGTGCCCTCCGGTAAGCCCGAGGTAGTCGTCATCGGAGCCGGGATCATGGGCCTAGCGGCGGCGCGGGCTCTTGCGCAGGCGGGCGGGACTCTCGTCTTCGAGCAGGACGCCGTGGGCACGCCTCGCGGGTCGAGCCACGGGTCCAGCCGCATCTTCCGGCTCCTATGAGGAGGAAGACCACGTGCAACTCGCCCAGGAGGCCTTGCCGCTTTGGCGGGTTTCGAGCGGGAAGCCGGCACGGAGCTCGTCGCGGCCCGCGGCTCCATCGACGTCGGTGGCGACCTCGAGCGCCAGACGTCGGTGCTCTCCAGCTGCGGCGTTCGCTCGAGGTCCTGGATGCGGAGGACGTGCGGGAGCACTCGGACTCGTGGTCGCAACAGGACGGGCTCTGCACCAGCCTGATGGGGGCGTTGTCTGGGCGGAGCGGGCGCTCGCTGCATTCGGTTCGTCCGCTCGGAGCTACGGAGCGCACCTGGCGGAGGGGAGGAAAGCGCTTTCGCTCGACGTGCGGGGCGACGGGGTGCGGGTCGAGACGGCAGAGGGCGCAGTCCATGCGCACGCCGCCGTCGTAACTGCCGGCTCCTGGGCTGCGCGGCTCCTCGCCACCGCCGGTGTGAACCTTCCCCTCACGGTCACGCGCGAGACGGTCGTCTACTCTACGGGGCCCAGGCCCACGCCTGCGGTGATCGACTGGCGTTCGACCGCGCAGCCGGGTGGGGCTTCGCCGCGAAGGGCTCGCCCCGTACGCGCTCGACGCCGGGGGCGACACGCTGAAGGCCGGGCTGCGTCACGCAGGGCCGGTGGTCGATCCGGAACAGCCCGGCGATCCGGACCGCGCCGTCGTTGACTGCGTCGCCGACTGGGTCTCGCGCACGTTCCCTGGAGCGGAGCCCGTGCCGCTCCGTGCCGGACGTGCCTCTACACATTGACTGCGGATGACCGCTTCGTTCTCGAGCGACACGGGCCGCTGATCGTGGGGTCCCCCTGTAGCGGCCAAGGCTTCAAGTTCGCCCCCGCGATCGGCATCCGCTTGGCCGGGCTCACCGCGGAGACGCTCGCCTGAGACGCCCTAGAGAGGTACGGGGACAAGGGCGCAGAACCGCCTCGCCCGGGCCAGCGAGACCTACGCCTGCGACGAGTTCGCTTCGACGCAGCGAGGGCGCCCGGGTGCCCTCGCCGTATGAAATTCCTCTTCTGGTACGTGCGGTCTCCGCGCACCTGTAGCTCTGGCGTCCCTCGTTTGGGGTTCCACCTGCCGGCC
>CAVTTI010000039.1:0-37166 GCA_963737615.1 uncultured Actinomycetes bacterium
GGCTGACGACACGCGAACGGCGCGGGCATGCGATCGCCTACGCAAAGGGTCTCGAGACGATCACGGACGTGCTTGCGTCGCTCGGTGCCCATGACGCCGCGATCCGCCTAGGCGAGCTGGCCGTTCTGGGTTCCACCCGCTCGCGGGCGAACCGCCTGGCGAATGCCGACCACGCCAACCTGGTCCGGGTAAGCCGCGCGTCCGAGGAGCAGGTTCGTGCGATCGAGCGCTTGCGGGCCGGAGGGCGCCTCGACCAGCTCTCACCGGATTTACGCGAGTTGGCGGAGCTCCGGCTTCGCCATCGCTCCCTTTCCCTCCGCGAGCTGGCTGCCCGATGCAGGCCACCGGCGACGAAAGCGAGCGTGCAGCGGCGGCTCGACCGCCTTCGGCGTCTGGCGGAGAGATAGACGAGCGGGCCGGAGGGGAAGCTCCGAGGACGACCTCCCCCTCCGGTTTACACCGCGCTCCGGACCTTGGTGTCGGACGGGGTCTGAATCCAACACCGGACGAGCACGGACCCGCTCGCAAATGAGTCTGCCACATTCCCCAGTCGACTTCTATGCATCTTTTGATCGTGGAAGCCGCTTGCCGGGGTAGAATCGCGCGCCGGATCAGAGCCAGGAGAGGGGATCGAATGAGCGTTCGCGTAGGCATCAACGGGTTCGGCCGGATCGGCCGGAACTTCTTCCGTGCTGCGCGAAAGCAGGGAGCCGACATCGAGATCGTGGCCGTGAACGACCTCGGCGACGCCAAGACGATGGCGCACCTGCTCAAATACGATTCGACACTCGGGCCGCTTGGGGAGGACGTCGAGGCGGCCGAGGGAGCGATTCGCGTCGGCGGAGACACCGAGCTCCGGCTCCTGAACGAGCGCGACCCCGCGAAGCTGCCTTGGACGGATCTCGGTGTGGAGGTGGCGATCGAGTCGACAGGCCTCTTCACGAAGCGGGACCAGGCCCAACTCCATCTCGATGCCGGCGCCGAGAAGGTCGTCATCTCGGCTCCGGCGACGGATCCCGACGTGACACTCGTCCTGGGAGTGAACGACGAGGCGTACGAACGCGACGCGCATCGGATCATCTCGAACGCCTCCTGCACGACGAACTGCGTCGCGCCGCTCGCGAAGGTGCTGAACGACGCGTGGGGGATCGAGGTTGGGTTCATGACGACGATTCATGCGTACACGAACGACCAGAGCATCCTCGACCTGCCGCACAGCGACCTGCGCCGGGCCCGGGCCGCAGCCATCAACCTGATCCCGACGTCGACCGGAGCCGCCCGCGCGATCGGGCTCGTGATCCCGGAGCTGAAGGGGAAGGTGGACGGAGTCTCGGTTCGAGCACCCGTGCCGATCGGGTCGCTCGTCGACCTCGTCGTTCGGCTCGGCAGCGAGGTGGGCCAAGACGAGGTGAACGCGCGCTTCGCCGAGTTGGCGGACAAGGGACCGCTCGAGGGCATTCTGCGCTACTCCGACGAGCCTCTCGTGTCGAGCGACATCATCGGCAGCTCCTACTCGTCGATCTTCGACAGCGGCCTGACCATGGCGAACGAGAACATGGTCAAGGTCTTCTCCTGGTACGACAATGAGTGGGGATTCAGCTGCCGGATGGTCGACCTAGTCCAGAGATTGCTGTGAAGGAGGGGGCCCACGGGGGAACCATGGGTGCTTCCGTGTTGAATGAGTGGGGTTGAGCTGCCGGATGGTCGACCTCGTGCAGCGCCTGCTTTGAGGCGGCGCCGCTCCGTGCGGGATGCGGACGTTGCCGGCAAGCGCGTCCTCGTCCGCGTCGACTTCAACGTGCCGCTCGAAAACGGGCGCGTTGCCGACGACACGCGCATCCGGGCCGCCCTCCCGACGATCCGCTACCTGCTCGAAGAGGGCGCATCAGAAGTCGTTCTCTGCTCCCATCTCGGGCGCCCGAAAGGCCCGGACCCCGCGTACTCGCTGAAGCCGGTGAAGGAGCATCTCCGGACGCTCCTGGGCGACGAGCGGGTCCGCCTGCTTGAGAACACCCGCTTCGAGCCCGGGGAGACGAAAAACGATCCCGCTTTTGCGCGGGAGCTCGCGACCCACGCTGACCTTTACGTGAACGACGCCTTCGGGTCGGCACATCGGGCGCATGCATCGACCGAAGGTGTGGCGCATCTCCTCCCGGCCTACGCGGGCTTCCTGCTCGACCGGGAGCTGCAGGAGCTCGGCACCCTGCTCGAGGGCCCCGCGCAACCATTCGTCGCGATCGTGGGCGGTGCGAAGGTCGACGACAAGATCGGCGTCCTCGAGTCGCTCTCGGAGCGCGCGGATGCAGTTCTCGTCGGGGGCAAGATGGCCGAGGAGCTTTCGGCCAGGAACGATGCGAACGGTCGGCTGGTGGGCGACAGGCTCGTCCTTCCCACCGATGTCGTCGCGGCTGCCTCCTTTGACGCTGACGCCGAGGCCCGGATTACGCCCGCGGATGACGTCCCGGAGGGGTGGCTCGGGCTCGACATCGGGCCCGAGACGAGGACGGCGTTCGCGGAGCGGATCGGGTCGAGTCGCACCGCCTTCTGGAACGGCCCCATGGGGGTCTTCGAATGGCCGCGTTTTGCCGCCGGGACCAAGGCTGTGGCGGAGGCGGTGGCGGAATCCGACGGGCATACGGTCGTCGGAGGCGGGGATTCGGTGCGCGCGATCGAAGAGCTCGGCCTGGCCGACCGGGTCGACTGGGTCTCAACCGGCGGCGGGGCGTCGCTCGAGCTGCTCGAGGGGAAGGAGCTCCCGGGCGTCGAGGCGATCCCGGAGGCATGACGTGTTGATCGCGGGCAACTGGAAGCTGTTCAAGACACCATCCCAGACCGTGGAGTTCTGCGCCGCGTTCAGACCGCCGGAGGGCGTGGATATCGTCATCTGCCCCCCGTTCACGTCGCTGCGGGAGGCAGTCGTCAGCGGTCTCGACGTCTTCGCGCAGAACGTCCACTGGGAGCGCGAAGGAGCTTTCACCGGCGAGATCTCGGCCGAGATGCTGCTCGAACTCGAGGTCGAGGGAGCGCTCGTCGGGCACTCCGAGCGGCGGCAGTACTTCTGTGAGACGGACGAGACGACTGCACGCCGTGCCGAGCGCGCGCTGGAAGTGGGCCTTCGCGTCATAGCCTGCGTCGGCGAGCTCGAGGAGGAGCGCGAGAGCGGCGAGACGGAGAACGTGTTGCAGCGGCAGGTCACCGTGCTCCCCCGCCATGAGCGTCTCGTGGTCGCGTATGAGCCGGTGTGGGCGATCGGGACGGGGAAGACCGCGACGCCCGAGCTCGCACAGGAGGCCCATGCCTTCATCAAGAGCCTCCTCGACGCCCCGGTTCTCTACGGCGGCTCCGTGAAGCCCGAGAACGCCGAGGAGCTTCTCTCCCAACCCGACGTCGACGGCGCGCTGGTGGGCGGCGCCTCGCTCGACGTCGAGTCTTTTGGGGCGATTTGCGAGACGGCGAGCCGTATCCGCTCGTAGCGCTCGTCGTCCTCGACGGCTGGGGCTGCACGGCGCCGGGGCCGGGGAACGCGGTCGAGCTCGCCGCCACACCCGCTTTCGACGCCCTCTGGGCCGGCTACCCCCACACGACGCTCGCTGCGTCCGGCCGCGCAGTCGGCCTCCCGGAGGGGCAGATGGGGAACTCGGAGGTCGGCCACCTCACGATCGGAGCGGGGAGGGTGGTGCCCCAGGATCTCGTCCGGGTCAACGACGCGATCGCGGACGGCTCGTTCTTCGAAAACGAGGCTCTGGCCGGCGCCTTCCGTCGGGCGCAGCAGCAAGGGGGAAACGTGCACCTGCTCGGGCTCGTCTCCTACGGGGGCGTCCACTCGCACGTCGACCACCTCCGGGCTCTGCTCGAGCTCGCCCGGCGCGAGGGGATGGAGGCGCGGACGTTCGTGCACGCTTTCACGGACGGGCGCGACGTCTCACCGCGCGCAGCGGCATCTGATCTGGCGGAGCTTGCGGGCGAAGGCATCCGGATCGCAACGGTCGTCGGCCGCTACTACGCCATGGACCGCGACAAGCGCCCTGAGCGGACAGAGCGTTCGTTCGCGACCATCGTGCGAGGCGAGGGAGCGCGCGCGGAGGACCCGGTTGCCGCGGTCCGGGCGAGCTACGAGGCCGGGAGCACGGACGAGTTCATCGAGCCGGTTGTCCTCCCGTACCCACGCCTCGAACCGGCCAGGGACACCGCCGTCTTCTTCAACTTCCGCCCGGACCGGGCCCGGCAGCTCTCGCAGCGCCTCCTTGACGCCGGCGTCGACCTCACGACGATGACGCGCTACCGCGAGGACTTCGACTGCCCGGTGGCCTTCGCCGAGCACGTCGTAGACCAGACGCTGGCCGAGGTCCTCGCCGCGCAACGCGCGCGGCAGCTCCACCTGGCCGAAACCGAGAAATACGCTCACGTCACCTACTTCTTCAACGGGGGTGAGGAGCGCGAGTGGGAGGGGGAGACTCGCATCCTCGTCCCATCCCCTCGGGACGTGGCCACCTACGATCTGAAGCCCGAAATGTCAGCGGCGGAGGTCGAGCGGCAGTTCGAAGAGAGGGTCGGCGACGGCTACCGCTTCGCGATCGTGAACTTCGCCAATCCCGACATGGTCGGGCACACGGGGGTCATTCCGGCGGTCGTGCGTGCGGTCGAGACCGTCGACGCCTGCCTCGGGCGCCTGGTCGCGAAGGTCGAGGAGCTCGGCGGCGCCTGTCTCGTCACGGCCGACCACGGCAACGCCGAGCAGATGCTCGAGAGCGACGGCACGAACCCCCACACGGCGCACACGACCAACCCGGTACCGCTGGTCGTCACGGTCGCCGGGGCCTCGCTCCACGAGGGTGGCTCCCTCTCTGACCTCGTGCCGACCTGCCTCGACCTACTCGGAATCCCTGCTCCGGACGCAATGACCGGAAGGAGCCTTCTGGTCGGTTGAAGGTCGCCTTATACTTCCATTACGTGTCGCTCGAGCAGCCCGACCTGGCAATCCTCCGCAAGGCACAGGCAGGAGATGAGCGAGCCTTCTCGATCATCCACCGCGCCTACGAGGTACCGATTTACAACTACGTACTTCGGATGGTCGGCGACCGTGCGCTCGCCGAGGACCTCACCCAGGACATCTTTCTCAGGATCTACCAGGGGCTTGCCGGATTCTCGCTGCGCTGCCGCTTCACGACGTGGCTCTTCCAGGTCGCCAAGAACAGGGTTCTCGACGAGCTGCGGGCCCGAGAACGCAAGCCCCAGTCCGCGGTGACGCTCGACGACATGCCGCAGCTCGACGTGGTCGACCAGCCGTTCGAGCGTATCGAGGCGATCGACGCCGTCTGGCGCGCCGTCGCGAGGCTGAACCCCGACCTGAAGATGGCGCTCCTGCTCCGGGACGTGGTGGGCCTCTCCTACACCGAGATCGGGGACTCCCTCGAGATCACGCTCTCGACGGTTAAGTGGCGGATCTACAAGGCGCGGGAGGAAGTGCAGGTCGCGCTGGCCCGCGAAGGCATCAGCGAGTACGCCGACAGCCAGGACGCGGCCCGGCTCTAAGGGAATGCTGCGAGCCCTCGGAACGTTCCGGGCTCGGGGACGGTCAGAAGGGCATGCGAAGGCTCGTTCTCGCAGTCCCAGCCTGTGTGCTTGTCCTCGTTTGCTCCGCGTGCGGCGCGGAGGAAACGGGTGCGGAGGACAGTCCGCCCGCTGCCTCCGTGCCCGCTCCCGCTCCTGTTTACGAGGCCGACCTGACGGTGCTCGAGCAGCGCGGTAAAAGTTTCTTTCCGAAGCACGGGCCGATGCTGTGCCTGGGTGCGATGGCACTCTCGTACCCGCCGCAATGCGGCGATGTTCCTATTGCGAACTGGGACTGGGACGCGGTCGAGGGCGAGGAGACGACGAGTGACGCTTCCTGGGGGCAGTACCACGTCGTGGGCACGTACGACGGCGAGACCTTCACGGTGACCGAGGTGGGGCCATACGTGAACGATCCACCCAAGTTCGGGAGTGAGGTCGACTTCTCGAGCCCGTGTCCGGAGCCGGCAGTCGGCTGGGTCCTGCCCGACCCGAAGCAAGCGCTGCAGCAGGATGCGAGCGGCGCGAACGCGTACGCCCAGCGCCAGCCGGACCTCGTCACCTCGTGGGTCACCCACTTCGATCCGAGCAACCCAGACGACACCGGGCTCGACGAGTTCGATCCGGTCATCTTCAACGCCGTCTTCACGGGCGACGTCGAGCGCCACGAAGCGGAGATCCGGAAGCGCTGGCCGGGGCCGCTCTGCGTCGTCGAGGGAGAAGGCCCGACGAAGAGGGAGCTGAGTCGAATCCGCACCCAGGCCGAGGCCTACGTGGCCGGCGAGTTGAGGCTCCAAATGCTGGGGTCGAGCTGCTGCGGAGTCGAGTCCGTGATCGAGATCGAGGTCGTCGCCGACCCCGAGGGCGCAGGGCAAGCGGCGCTCGACGCCCGGTGGCCCGGAATCGTGCGTCTATTCCCCGCGCTCCGCCCGGCTAGCTAGCTACACGCCGTGCTCGAGCCGAGCAGCCAGCGTCTCCGGCAGCCCGCGCTCACGAATTTCCTCCTGCGTGCGCTCGACTGGGTACGTGACACGGTTGAAGATTGCCCGACCGGCACCGAGGTCAAGTGCCAGCCAGGCGGCGCGCGGGTCCCCGTCTCGCGGCTGGCCGACCGATCCCGGGTTCAGGAGCCAGCGCCGGTCACCGAGGTCGACCTCCGTGCCGGCCGGCGCGTGATCGCCTTCCGCCCGATCCCCGTCCAGGCTGAGCGCGAGCGGGACGTGGCTGTGCCCGACCAGGACGATGGGCGCCTCGGTTGCCTCGAGCGCCGCCAGCGCGACGGCGGGGGAGAGCACATATTCCCACACGGGGTCCCGCGGGCTCGCGTGGTAGAGCTCGGCGCCGGGGCGCGTCGCGGAGGGGCTGAGCGACGCCAAGAAGGTCGCCGTCTCCAGTTCGAGCACGCTGCTGGTCCACCGGGCCGAGAGCGCCGCGTCGGGCTGGAAGAAGTCGAGGTCGAGCTCGCCGAGCGCGGCCAGGTCGTGATTCCCGACGAGCGCGACGTCCAGTCGCCCGGCCACCCGTGCGTAGCAGCGATTCGGGCGCGGCCCGTACCCTACGAGGTCACCGAGGAACCAGAGCTCGTCGAACGGCTCGGCGTCGATCGCCTCGAGCACGGCGTCGAGGGCGTGGAGATTTCCGTGGATATCAGAGAAGACGGCGACGCGCACGAGAGGCGCGCAACCTTAGCGAAGGCCTTCGTGGCCGTCCTGGCTCTTGTCGCGTGGATCGTGGCGGGAGCCCTGCTGTGGCGGACGAAGGTTCCTCCCCTCGACCTCCCGAAGCTGGATCCGAATGCGTTCTTCGGTGCTGCCCAGCTCGCGGAAATCGACGAGTACCGACGCGTCACCAGGGGACTCTTGCTGGGGTCGCTGGGCCTGGAGATCGCTGTCGTCGGGCTCTTTGTGGCGTTCGCAGGCTCCCTGGCGGCCAGAATGCGCCGGGTGGCCCGGGGAGAAGTGCGGACCGGAGTCGGAATCGGGCTCGCCGTTGTCCTCGCGGTCTGGCTGGCCGGCCTGCCTCTCTCCGCCGTGGGCCATTGGTGGTCGCGCCGCCATGACCTGTCCCGTCAGGGCTACGGAGGCTGGCTCTCCGACCAGGCGACTCAGCTCGGGATCCGGGCAGTCCTCGTTGCCATCGCCGTGGCGGGCGCGATGGCCCTCGCCCGGCGGCTCGGACCCCGGTGGTGGCTGGCGGGTGCGCCCGCATTCGTCGGCCTCGCCGTCCTCTTCGTCGTACTCCAGCCGCTCGTCGTCCAGCCGCTCACGAACCGCTTCCGGCCGCTCGGGGACCGAGCCCTGGCGCGGCAGATCGAGCGTCTAGCGGCCCGGGAGGGCGTCGACATCGACAAGGTTGAGGTGGCGGACGCCAGCCGCCGCACGACGACGGCGAACGCCTACGTTGCCGGGCTCGGGCCGACGAGGCGCGTCGTTCTCTACGACACGATTCTGGACGGCCGGTTTCCGCGAGGCGAGCTGCTCGCGGTCGCGGCCCACGAGCTCGCGCACGTTGGGCGCAGGCACCTCTGGAAGGGCCTCGGATGGCTGGCTCTCCTCGCAGTGCCGGGCGTGTTTTTGCTCGCACATGTGACCGAGAGGAACGGAGGGCTCCGCGACCCCGCGGTCGTGCCGTTCGGCCTGCTGGTCGCGCTCCTCTTCTACCTCGGAACCCTGCCGCTCCAGAACCTCGTTTCGCGCCGCTACGAGGCGGAGGCGGACTGGCTCGCGCTCCAGGCGACCCGCGATCCGCAGAGCGCGATCGGCCTCGACCGGCGCTTCGTCACGACGTCGCTGGCAGACCCGACGCCTCCCCGCTGGGTCACGCTCTGGTTCGGAACGCATCCGCCTGCGCTCGAGCGGATCGCGATGGCCCGCGCCTTCAGCGCCCGGACTCGGGAAGGTTCCTGATGCCCTCCCTCGTCTCCCACTTCGACCAGCTGTCGTTCATCGCGTCGAGCAGCTCGCGCATGAAACGCGGCGACAGGTTCACACGGCTGACGACCACGCCGGGGACGTCGCCTTCCTCGACCTCGTGGTCGATCCGGGCGAACGTGATCGTAAACTCGTAGTCGGAGAAGCTGACGTTCGCAAAGTTCGCGTAGGTGCCCGCGAGGTTCGCCGGATCCAGGTGGATGTTGAGCTGGCGCTCGTCGTGGGCTTCGTCTTCCACCCCCCTACGATATAGCCGATGGCGCCCACACCCCTCCACCGGCTCGAACGTGCGATCGGCGAGGCGGCCGGGTCGCCGGTCACGCTCGAACGTCCGCGGGACCCCGCTCATGGCGACTACGCCACGAACGTCGCGCTCCAGGTTGCCGGCCAGCGGGGCCGCCCGCCGCTGGAGCTGGCGGAGGAACTCGCGACGTCGGCTGCGGACCTTCCGGAAGTCGCTTCTGCGTCCGCAGCGGCCCCCGGGTTCGTCAATTTGACGCTGGCTCCCGCGGTTTTCTGCGAGATCTTGGACGAGATGCTCGAGGCGGGACGCGACTACGGAGGTGGCTCGGAGGCGTCGCAGCCGCAACGGATCCAGGTCGAGATGGTCTCGGCGAACCCGACGGGCCCGATCACCGTCGCCGGGGGCCGAAACGGCGCCTACGGAGACTCCGTCGCGCGCCTGCTCGAGTTCGCAGGCCACACGGTCAAGCGCGAGTACTACTACAACGACTCGGGTGGTCAGATGGATCGCTTCCGGGCGTCTGTCGAGGCGCGCAGGCAGGGTGAGGAGCTTCCCGAGGAGGGCTACCAGGGCGCATATATCGAAGATCTGGCTCGAGAGGAAGGAGACCCGGTCCCGGCCATGCTCGCCCGAATTGAGGCGACGCTCGAACGCTTCCGCATCCACTTCGACAGCTGGGCGAAGCAGAGCGAGCTCGAGCAAGCGCTGCCGGCGCTCCTGGAGCGCCTCGATACGTACCAAAAGGACGGTGCTCTGTGGGTGCGGTCGACTGCCTACGGGGACGAGAAGGACCGTGTCCTCATCCGCTCGGCGGAGCGGAGCGGTCTCCCGACCTACGAGGCGGCCGACATCGCATACCTGCGCGACAAGCTCGAGCGAGGGTTCGACCGAATCATCTACGTGCTCGGCGCTGACCATCATGGAGTCCAGGGGTGGTATGCGGTTGTGGCAAAGATGCTCGGCTACGACCCGTCGGCGGTCGAGGTGCTCCTCTACCAGCTAGTCCACCTCACGAAGGGTGGCGAGCAGACCAAGATGTCGAAGCGCCGTGGCGACGTCGTCTTCCTCGAGGAATTCATGGACGAGGTCGGAGTCGACGCGGCCCGGTGGTACCTCGTGCGCTCGAGTCCCGAGCAGTCGATGGAGATCGATCTCGACCTTGCTCGCGAGCGAAGCGTGAAGAATCCGGTGTTCTACGTCCAGTATGCGCATGCCCGGATCGCCGGGATCCTCAGGAACGCCGAGGACGCAACCCCCGTGGTAGTACCTCCGGCCGAGCTCGCTCCGGAGGAGAGGGAGCTGGTGAAGCGGCTCGCGGACTTTCACCAGGTGGTGGCTGACGCGGTCGAGCGGAGGACCCCGCACGCAATTCCCACGTACGCGATCCGTGTGGCGGACGACTTCCATCGCTTCTACCACGAGCACCGAGTCCTCGAGAGCGAGGCCGAGAGCTTTCGTCTCGGGCTCATCAGTGCGACGCAGAACGTGATCGCGCGCTCCCTCGACCTGATCGGGGTCGAGGCTCCCGAGCGCATGTAGCGCGGGGCTAGACGTCGAGGTCTGCTAGGACGTCACGAGGTCACACGATCACGCAGCTATTCCCCCCGAAATCATTCTGGTAGCGGGCCGAGCACGTTAGCCCCAGAACACCGCCATAGAACTCCTCGGCCTTCTTGAAGTTGGTGATCGGCAAAAAGACGAAGTCAGTTCGCGTGATCAGGGATTCCGCGGTCATATTGCCTCCTGTCGTGTGGTTTCAAGCGCATCCGAGGTTGCGGGTTGGGCCGTTGCTTGCTCAGGTCGGAACGACTCCCAATCTCGACGTCGGGTGAGTTCACCGGTTGTCTTACCTGATCTGGGCGCCGTTAGGATGACCCGGCGCATGGCCACCGGCACGCCCACGATTCCGGATCGGAACCTCGCGCTCGAACTCGTCCGCGTCACGGAGGCGGCCTCGCTCGGCTCCGCCCGCTGGATCGGCCGGGGTGAGAAAGAGTCGGCTGACCAGGCCGCCGTGGATGCGATGCGTCACATGCTTCAGACGGTGACGATGACGGGCGTCGTCGTCATCGGCGAGGGCGAGAAGGACGAAGCGCCGATGCTCTACAACGGCGAGAAGATCGGGAACGGCGAGCCGCCCGAGGTGGATGTCGCGGTCGACCCGCTCGAGGGAACGCGCCTCACGGCCCTCGGACAGCCGAACGCGATCGCGGTGATCGCGGTCGCGGAGCGGGGAACGATGTTCTTTCCGGGAGCGGCGGTCTACATGGACAAGATCGCGTGCGGCGCCGAGATCGCCTCCGCCGTGGACATCACGGCCTCACCGGAGGAGAACGTGCGCCGCGCGGCGGAGGCGAAAGGCGTCAAGCCGACGGACATCCGCGTCGTGGTGCTCGACCGGGAGCGGAACCAGGCGCTCATCCAGGGCTTGCGCGAGGTCGGGGCGCGGGTGCACCTGATCACCGACGGCGACGTCGCACCTGCGATCGCAGCCGCTCGCTCCGCGTCGATCATCGACCTGATGATGGGTATCGGGGGTACCCCGGAGGGCGTCATCGCCGCTGCAGCCGTGACGTGCCTCGGCGGCGCAGTCCAGGGGAAGCTTTGGCCAAGAAACGACGGGGAGCGCCAGGAGCTCGTCGCGGCCGGCTACGACCTCGATCGGGTGCTCACCACCACGGACCTGGTTGCGGGCGAGAACGTCTTCGTCGCGGCGACCGGCGTCACCGACGGCGCCCTCTTGCACGGAGTCCGCTACACGAAGGAAGGCGCTGTGACCGACTCGATCGTCATGCGCTCGCGCTCGGGCACGGTACGTCGCGTGGAGGCTTATCATGCGTTCGAGAAGCTCTCACTCTTCTCCGGCCGCGAATATCGCTAGCCGTAGGCCGGCTCCGCACCGAGACGTCAAATGGGAGGGGTGCTTAACGTGCGCGACCTCGGCGGTCTGCGTACCCGAGATGGCCGAACGACGAGCTGGGGCGCATTCGTCCGTGCGGACGCGAACAATCGTCGACCTCCCGAAACGACGAGAAACGCGGACCCTGGCCGACGTTGGCCTACCTCCGCTCGGCCGGCCTTAGCGACGACGACCTTCGCCGCCGTCCGGGCCCGGTGCTCGCCTAAGCCGCCACTGCTGCTTCCATTTCCTCCGAGTAGGAGCCGGAGCGTGCCGCACCGTTCAGGCGTGCCCGGTGACGGTACGCCTCCTGAGCCGCGGCGACGTTCTCTTCCTTCCCGCCCCACGCCTTGAGGGCGGGCGCCTGGAGCGCACGGCCGTAGGAGAAGCTGAGCTCCCACGGGTGCTCGCCCATTGCATTCATCGCATTCAGGTGCGCCGTCGCGAGCTCGTCGCTCTGGCCGCCCGACAGGAAGACGATGCCCGGCACGGCCGCTGGCACGGTCGCATTGAGACACCGGATCGTCTGCTCGGCCACCTCCTGGACGCCAGCCTGCTCCGGGGCGTCCTTCCCGGACAGGACCATGTTTGGCTTCAGGAGCATGCCCTCGAGCTCCACCCGCTGGATGTAAAGCTCGTGGAAGACCGCATGCAGGGTTGCCTCGGTTATCTCATGGCAGCGCTCGATCGTGTGATCTCCGTCCATCAGGACCTCGGGCTCGACGATCGGGACGAGGTTGGCTTCCTGCGAAAGGACGGCGTAGCGCCCGAGCGCGTGTGCGTTCACGTGGATGGCGTACGGGGTGGGGAGGCCGTCGCCGATGTCAATCACTGCGCGCCACTTCGTGAAGCGGGCGCCGAGCTCGCGGTACTCGTTCAGCCGTTCGCGGAGGCCGTCGAGGCCTTCGGTGACCGTCTCGCCCGGCGCTTTCGCCAGCGGCTTGGCTCCCTTGTCGACCTTGATTCCCGGCACGATTCCCTGGCGCTCGAGCAGCTCGGGAAAGGGTGTGCCGTCAGACGCGCTCTGGCGGATCGTCTCGTCGTACAGGATGACGCCGGAGATGTACTCCGCCGCACCCTCGGTCGTGAAGAGCAGTTCGCGGTAGCCGCGCCGCGTCTCTTCCGTCGACTCGACGTCGATCGACTTGAAGCGCTTTTCGATCGTGCCCGTGCTCTCGTCCGCGGCGAGAATCCCCTTACCCTCCGCGACGAGCGTCTTTGCCATCTTTGCGAGCTCGCTGGCGGCCATGGCTCTCCTCCCTGTCCGCATTCGTTTAGAAAGGAGTATCCCGCTTTGACGATCTCCATGCCCGCCGGCCACGGACCTTCCTCCGCCGGCGAGAATCGATTACGATGACGCCTTGCGAGGGGCGGCTTTGCGGCAGTCGCCCCTCGTTCTTTTGGGCGCGGCTAGCTCAGGTAGCCCATGACGGTCGTGAGGCGGTTTTGGAAGGACTCCGAAAGGAGCGCGAAGGCTGCCACAATGGTCGGCGTGATGACCGCGAGCACGATCGCGTACTCGGACATCGTCTGGCCGGTCTCGTCTCTGTAGTCCACGAATCGCTGCATGCGTTTACCTCCGATCTGGGCGGGCCGCACGCCGCTTCGTCCTCGAAGTGTGCCGGTAAGGGAGATTTCCGGCATCCCCCGGTAGAATGACTTGCGCGCGGACGTAGCTCAGTTGGTAGAGCATCAGCTTCCCAAGCTGAGGGTCGCCGGTTCGAACCCGGTCGTCCGCTCTCTGAAACCGCTGGAAGCCGAGGCGTTTTCAGGTCTTGAGCTCCGCTGACGGACTCGCCGAGAGCTCTCCATTGGCAAGTAATTGGCAAGCTCAGCGGCCCGAGAACGAGAGAACCCGCCGAAGCGGGTCCCTCACTGCATGGGTTTCGACGGTTGGCGGCCAAAAGTTCCCCGGCCCTTAGTCGTCGCTCAGCACGACCCCGGGTCTTGACGCATCCAAGGATGCTTTCTCAACTAAGTTCTTCGAAGGACCCGCCAGCTAGCCGAAGCGATGCCGCACGGCTACGCGAATCCCCTCTATCGCAAGAGCTGCGCCGATCATGCAAGCGGCGGCGGGATCGGCCCACCACCAGCCGAGCGTCGAGTTCACCAGGAGCGCCGCGAGGGTAATCGCCGCGAGTGCCGCAGCCGCGATAGTCAGGATGCCGTCGCCGCGAAGCGCCCCGCTCGATAGGCCCTTGGCAACCTGCAGCTTGCGGCGTCCAAGCCAGGGCAGAACGGAAAGAGAGAGCGCAGCCAGCACCACGCCAAAGGGCGATTCCTCGGCGTGGGAGCCGCCTACAACGGCACGAATGGCCTCCACGCCGACATAGAGGCCTACAACCACCATCGCCGCTGCGATCCATCCGTGCGCCCGTCGTTCCAGACGTTCGGCGGCAGCCGGGTCGCGCTGCTCGGTCCGAAAGCGCCAGACCAAGACCACCGAGGCTGATGAGTCCAGCAGTGCGTTGAGCGCGAAGGCCGCCAGCGCCGGGCTGCTGGCAACTATCGACGCAACCAACGCCGAAGCGCCAGCCACGCCGTTCCAGCCAATTGTGAAGTACGAGAGCCGGAGCGCGGAAACGAGAAGCGACGAGCGACGGTCATCGGTGTTCGAGAGCAAGTAGCGCCTCCAGCCTGTTCGGAAACGAGGACTGATGCCGACCAGACTTCCCGGCGCGCCGCCGAAAATCGTACTCGATGCCGACCCCTTTTCCGCTCCTAGCCTTCCGCCCACCACACCAGCACCGTCGTGGACCGCCTGCGGGCCCGGACCCTTTACTCGCCCACAGCTTCGGGAAGAGCCTCGTCGGGCTCGAGTCCCCGCCCCGCGAGCCTGGCCGCTTCGAACCCTTCTCCGCCCACCTGGCCGAGGTGACGATCGAGCCACTCAACGTCGAAGCGGCTCCGATTGATGCCCGACGACTCCCGGAGGACGTCGGCGACGCCTACTAACCGGCCGGCCCGCTCGGCATCCGCTTCCAGGGCTGCGAGCACAGCCGCTTTCTCGAGCCCGAAGGCCATGAGCTCCTGGTCGCCGACGCGCCGGGCCGTGGCGAGCGCTTCGCGGATCAGCTCGCGGGCACGATCCCGGTGGCCCCGCTCGAGCGCCACAGCCGCGAGATTATCGGCCGCGACGGCCGAACCCCACTCGTTCCCGTTGGCGCGGTCGAGCTCGATGGTCTCCCCAAGGCGCGCCTCCGCCTCGTCAAGATCACCCTGCTCGAACGCGATCACGCCGAGGTTCGAGAGCGCTCCCGCCGCCCCCGCCTCGTCGCCGAGCTCGCGGCGCATCGCGATGCTCTCCTCCAGGAGCGAGCGGGCTGACTCGAGGGCGCCGAGCCCACGCTTGATCAAGCCCAGGCTGTTGAGTGCCGAGGCGACTCGTCTTCGCTCTCCGTGTTCCCGAAAGATGGCCAAGCTCCGCTCGACGAGCTCGGCAGCGCGCTCGGGCTCGCCGCGTTGGTCAAGGAGGACGCCGAGCGCGTACAGCGGGCGGGCACGCAGCTCGTCCGGTGCCCCCTCGGCCCGTGCGAGCAGCTCGGTCAGGCGGCTGCAACCCTCGAGGGCATGGCCATGCGTGTACCAGAACCACCCGAGCGCCCCGCCGAGACGCAGCGCCGTCTCGTCGTCGTTGCTCGCGGAGGACGAATCGAGCGCCGCGCGGAGGTTGTCGTGCTCGGCCTCGAGTCGATCGAACCAAAGGAGCTGGTCGCCCGTCCGCAAACCTTCGTCGGCCTCTTCGGCGAAGCGGGCGAACTCGAGCGAGTGGCGGCGGCGGAGCTCCGCCTCGTCGCCGCTCTCGCCGAGGTGCTCGAGCGCGTACTCGCGGATCGTCGCCAGCATCGTGAACCGCGGCTCGCCCGCAGCGTCTTCGGTCTCGCTCAGGAGGCTTCGGTCGATGAGCGACCCGACTCCTTCGAGCACATCGGCCCCGCCGTCCGAAGCGACGACGCGCTCGGCTGCCTCGAGAGTGAATCCGCCCACGAACACTGATAGGCGCGCGTGCAGACGGCGGTCCTCGTTGGCGAGAAGGTCGTAGCTCCAAGCGATCGTCTGGCGAAGGGTGCTCTGACGCGCCGGCACGCCGGCGCTGCGCGCGGCCGGAAGCTCGAGCCGGTGCTCGAGGCGGCGGAGGAGCGCCGCAGGCGGCAGCACCTTGCTCCAGGCCGCCGCGAGCTCGACGGCGAGCGGCAGCCGGTCGAGCCGCTCACAGATCTCCGCAACGATTGGTGCGGTCTCGTCCGTCAGCTCGAAATCGGGCCGGACTGCGCGGGCCCGTTCAACAAACAGCGTCGTCGACTCGGGGACGCCGAGGGGCGGGACGGGATACTGGCGCTCGGCGGCAATGCGGAGCGGCTCACGGCTTGTGACCAGCAGCTTGAGATTGGAGCAGGCTGCGAGGAGGTCGGCCAGCAGGCCCGCGGCCGCGCCGACGTGCTCGAAGTTGTCGAAGAGGAGCAGGCTCCGCCGCCCCGCGAGCCCGGCTTTGAGCGCCTCGGCGATCGATAGCGCGGGCGTCTCCTCGATTCCGAGCGCGCGGGCGAGCTCGAGCGGAACGACGTCCGGGTCCGTGACCGGCGCGAGCAGAACCCCGTACACGCCGTCGGGAAACGCGTCGACGAGGTCGGCAGCGACCTGCAGCCCCAGTCGAGTCTTCCCGGTTCCGCCTGGGCCCGTGAGCGTGACCATTCTCGTGTCCTCGGCGAGGAGGAGCGTCTTGACGGCCTCGAGCTCTCGGTCGCGTCCGAGGAGTAGCGTCGGCTGGGCCGGAAGGTTCGTGGCACGGCCCTCGAGCGTCCGCGGCGGCGCGAAATCGACCCGCACCCCGGCGATGCAGAGCTGGTGCAGGCGCTGCGGCCGGCTGAGGTCCTTGAGCCGGTGCTCTCCGAGGTCGCGGAAGGTGAGCCCGTCGAGCTCGGCGGGGAGCAGGTCGCGTGTCGTCTGGGAGAGGAGAACCTGGCCACCGTGAGCCGCCGCCGTCACCCGCGCTACCCGATGCATGTCGATGCCGACGTAGCCGTCGGCGGTCACGGTCGGCTCGCCGGTGTGGAGCCCCATTCGGACACGGATCACCGCGTCATCGGGCCAGTCGTGAGCGGCGAGCGCCAGCTGGGCTTCAGCTGCGGCCGTCGCGGCCGCCCCGGCCCCGGCGAAGGCAACGAAGAGCGCATCGCCCTCGGTACCGAGCTCGTTGCCTCCGCGCGCCGCGAAGACCTCGCGCAGGATGCGGTTATGGTCGGCGAGGAGGCCGGGCCAGCGATCGCCGAGTCGTTCGGCGAGCGCCGTCGAGCCTTCGATGTCCGTGAAGAGCAGCGTGACAGTAGTCGGCGGCAGCTCCACTTTTGCGACGTTAGCTGTCGCGGCGCTCTGAGGGTCAAGATCGGCGGGCATCGTCAGGGAGCTCATCGAAGCGATTCGCGCGGCCCGCTGAAGCCGCTCTCGCGCGATCGGTCCGGCCTGTGCCTTACGCGCGAGTGGCGCTGTGAAGGGTGACTTCTTCCTTCAGACCCTTGAGCGCGACCGGCCCGATCGGCTCGAACCTCACACCGTCGGAGCCCGAGCACTCCCTCACCTCCTTGCTTACGAGCACCTCGCCAGGCCGGGCGTATTCGACGATGCGAGCTGCGACGTTCACCGTTCGGCCGAAGTAGTCGCCGCCGCGAAAGATCACACGCCCGGCATTGACGCCGGCCCCGCCCCCGTCCGCGCCTACATCGACGAGTTGCTCCCCGACGTGCTGGAAGGGCGGATCGAGCCGGGACGCGTCTTTGACCGCACCGGGTCGATCGAGGACGTCCCCAACGGATACCGCACGATGAACGATCGCGAAGTCCTGAAGGTCCAGATCACGTTCTAGGACGACCCATTGTCGACAACGACCATTCCGACCATGACGCTGAACAACGGCGTTGAGATGCCCGCCTTCGGGCTCGGCGTTTCCAGAGCCCGCCGGAGGAGAAGACGCGGTCGAGGCCGCGATCGCGAGCGGCTACGCGCTCGTCGACACAGCTGCCGCCTCCGGCAACGAGCGTGAGGTCGGCGAGGCGATCCGGCGCTCCGGGATCGACCGCGGCCAGATCTTCATCGTCGGCAGGGTCTGGATGCGCATCGGTCGACGGCGCCCAACCTGTGGGCGCCGGCCTCGGCGCCAAGCGCGACAGCCCGGGCAACGAGGGGCGGGTGCGCGTTTGTCGACTCACGGGGCGTTTGCGGTCGGACTCTCGCACGACCATCCCGCTCCGCCGCCCGTCGCCTGCTTGCCGACTGAGGAGAGCCAGCCCGTGCCGGAGCACGACGAACTCGAGCTAAGCGAAATCGTCCAAGCGGAACGCTGCGAGACGAACTAGAGCACCACCAGGCAGCAGAACGACCAGAATCAGAGACCAACACCTCGCGACTAGCGAGACGAACGCACGGCTCGACGTTCGAGATCCGCGTCCCAACCCGCCGACCGAGTTAGTGCACCCCACAGGATCGCGTGCCCCGTTCTGCGCGCACGCTGGGCCGTGCGCGAGTTCCTCTCGCTCGAGCCGCCCACGCGCCCGGCACGCGTGGGGGTGCGCGTCTACGCCGCCCAGCGGAAGCCGGTTGCCTCGGGGCGCGGTGCCAGCGGGCTGGCCGGCAGGCCGCCCGGCGGGTCGTCCTCGTTGTAGGCGCTCGGCGCGACGTCGTTGGGCGCGTCGGCGTGGAACAGCGCGGCGAGCAGCTCGATCTGCCCCCGGCCCACGCCCAGCTCGCCCATGCCGCCGCCGTACATCGGCCGCCGCTCGCGTGCGCAGCGCGCGTAGACCTCGAACAGCGGGCGCACGCTTCCGATCCGCGACGGCTTGACGTTCACCACGTGCGCGGCCAGCGGCGTCGCGCCGATGTCCTCGGCGCTGCGGATCGGCGAGTCGTAGGACACGCGCTCGAGGTGATCGCCGAGTCGCTGCGCGATGTCGGGCAGGTCGTGCGGGTCCTCCAGGTAGGCGTCCGGGAACCCGGCGAGCACGTGGTCGTACAGCGCACCCAGTGCCTCCGGATCCTCGACCTCGAAGCCGTACTGGCCCTTGAAGTCGATCGTGTCGACCGCGCCGGTCGCCGCGACCTCGTCGACGAGCGTCGGCGCCCAGGTCGCCTCCGCGTCGAGCTTGAAGCGCACACCGGGGGAGCGCGCGAGCCGCCGGAGCACCGGCTCGATCGAAGGCTCCTTGCCGAGGCCGAGCGAGTTGACGAAGCGCACCGGCTGAGGCTTCAGCCCGAGCACGTCGTGCAGCGAGCGGCCGGCCTGGCGCAGCGCGAGGTCGAGCGCCGCCGACTCGAACGCCCAGTTGCGGAAGCGCAGCGCCACGTCCCACTCCGGCGGCTCCGGCCACAGCTCGAGCGTGGCGAGGTGGTCGCAGAAGCCGGCCAGCGTCCACTCGCCCTCAAGCGGCAGCGGCGGCCGGGTCTCGTGCAGGGCAGTGCCGTCCTCGCGGAACACCGAGACGTCCTCGCCGAGCCCGTCGGTGCCGGCGCCGACGAGCCGCACGTGCGTCGTGACGCGCTCGAACTGGTAGGCGAGGACGGCGTGCAGGCGGTCGTACTCGCACGCCTCGATGACGAGCGGCAGCCCCGCGAGCCGCGGCCACAGCGACTCGCCGTTCATCGTTGGCCTCGCGGGGTTCATCGCTGTCATTGTTTCATCAGGTCTCGCCGTAGATCGGGGGCGGCCGCCCCGCTTGGCGGGCCTCGCGCTCCGTCTCCGGGCGCGCGCTGGGGCGCAACACGTAGAGCGCCACGGCGACCGCGACCAGCGAGAGGCGCAGATGTCCCGGTCTTCGAGGGCCATGAGCGCCGTGCCGCACCGGGAGCTCTGGCAGGCTCTGCGCATCCAAGCCTGCCACCTACGAGGAGGGGAATCATGCGGGTAACCGGCATAACCGCGAACCTCCCGGTTGCCGACATAGCGACTGCGAGCGAGTTCTACCGGGAGTACCTGGGGCTGAGCGTGGAGGCGTTGAACCTCGGCTGGGTGGCCAGGTACGCCTCATCGGACGGGCGGGCCTCGGTCCAGCTCGTAACCGGCGATGCCAGCGCGCCGCAGGATTCCGTCATCTCGGTCCACGTCGGCGCCGACGTGGACGAGGCATACGCCGAGGCTCGCCGGCGTGGGTACGAGATCGTACATCCGCTCACCGATGAACCTTGGGGCGTGCGGAGATTCTTCGTCCGGGCCCCTGATGGCAACATCATCAACATCGTCAGTCATTCAGACGAATAGGCCGACAGGCGCTTCTGCGCGTTCAGCGGCGACGGCTTCGGGCGGTGCGTTTGGTGCAGCTGGTGAACGCGCCACTCCAGATCGCTGCGAGCTCGACTGGTCGGACGCTATGGGCGCCGTCGTCTTCATCGCCTTCCTGGCCTGGGTGTTCGCAGCGAGCGTTTCCCTCGTCCTGGCGATGCCGCGTGGCCAGATCCCGGCTGACCGTCGGGCTTGAGCGGAACGTAACTGAGTCAGCCGAGACGCGCTTCACGGCGAGTTCGCCCGCCGGACCAAAACGTGCGAAAGTTGGGAGTAGAACCGGGCGGGTGCTCGAGTGTTTTTGATCGCATGCCCAGGGAGGCGAGCAGTTGGGACAAGGGACCGTCTTCGAGCACGAGCAAGCGCTGCCGGACGCGGAGCGCAGGCATCTCACGGTCGTCTTCTGCGATCTAGTCGAATCGACTGCGCTCAGCGAGCAGCTCGATCCGGAAGATCTCGTCGAACTCATCGCCGCATACCACGACGCCGCTGCCAAGGTGATCGAGCGCTTTCACGGCCACGTCGCTCAGTACCAGGGGGACGGCGTGCTCGCCTACTTCGGGTATCCACACGCGCAGGGCGACGACACCGTCCACGCCGTTCGCGCTGGGCTGGACCTCGTCCGCACAGTCCAGGAGCTCTCAGGTCCCCAACTTGGCAGCGGCGAGGTGCGCCTCGCCGCCCGTGTCGGCATCCACACGGGCGTCGTGGTCGTGAGCGAGATGGGAGCGGGCGGGCGGCGTCACTCCCAGGCCGTAGGAGAAACCGTGAACATGGCCGCGCGGCTGGAGAAGCTCGCCGATCCGGGAACGGTCGTCGTCAGCGCGGCAACCGAGCGTGTGACCCGCGGCTACTTCGTCTTCACGAGCATGCATACCGCGAGGCTCAAAGGCATCGCGGACCCGATCACCGTCTATAGCGTCGCCGACGACACGGGCATCCGGACGCGCCTCGCGCTCGCTGCGGCCACCGGCCTGACGCCGCTCGTCGGCCGGGAGCAGGAGCTCAAGACCATGGAGGAGCGCTGGCGGCTTGCGCGGGAGGGGAAAGGTCAGGCGGTCCTCGTCGCCGGAGAGCCGGGGATTGGCAAGTCGCGTCTCGTCCACGAGTTGGGCCGGAGAGTCGGCGACGAGGCGACTCGCCTCGTCTTCCAGGCCTCTCCCTACTACGCGAGCAGCGCGCTCCATCCCATGGTCGAGGAGCTCGAGCGCGTGTTCCTGATCGACGGCAAGGGAGCGGACGAAAACAATCTCGCCCGCCTGACGGATGCCCTCGAGCTGCAGGGCGTCTCAGTCGAAGAGACGCGCCCCGCTCTCGCTTCGCTGCTCTCCATTGCCGAGCCCAGTGCTAGCGGGACGCCGCGGCTTGCGCCACAGGAACAGAAGCGGCAGACCTTCGCGGCATTGACTGCCGTGATGGCGGCGGAGACCCGTCAGCGTCCCGTCCTTGCCGTTTTCGAGGACGTCCATTGGGCCGACCCATCGACCATCGAGCTCCTCGGTCTCCTGCTTGCGGACGCGCCCACCCAGCGCATCCTCATCGTCATGACGGCGAGGCCCGAGTTCGAACCACCCTGGCCGGCCGAGACGATGTTCGCGAAGCTGAGCCCGGCGCGCCTTGAAGGAGGGGAGGTCGACGAGCTCATGGCCGCCGTCTTGGGCGAAAGGAGTCTGCCGAGAGATGTGCGCGCCGAGGTTGCCGAACGAGCCGCCGGTGTGCCCCTCTTCATCGAGGAGACGCTCAAGATGATCCTCGAGTCCGGGCCTGGGGATGCGCCGGGCATACCCGGCACCCTCCAGAACCCGCTCACCGCCCGTCTCGACGGCCTCGGTGACATGAAGGAGCTCGCCCAGCTCGCCTCCGTCGCCGCACTCGGAGGCGAGTTCAGCTTCGAGCTCCTTCGCGCGGTGACCCAGACAGATGACGAGAGGCTGAGGGAGGCCCTGGACGCGCTCGTGCGCGCGGAGCTGTTGTACGAACGCGGCACGCGCCCCGACCCGGCGTACGTGTTCAAGCATGCCCTCATTCGAGAGGCGGCGTACGGGTCGCTCCTTCGCTCGGCGCGGAGACGCTTCCATGCCCGCATCGCCCAGGTTCTCGAGGAAGCTTTTCCAGAGCGGGTCGAGAGCGAGCCCGAGCTGCTTGCCCAGCACCTGTCCGAGGCGGGCCGGACGCTCGACGCGATCCGCTACTGGCAGAAAGCCGGCGAACGAGCGTTGCGTACGTGGGCAACGGGTGAGGCGGTCACTCATTTCGAGCGAGGCCTCGGGGTCTTGAAATCACTGCCGGAGGGCCAGGAGACTCAAGAGATCGAACTGGCATTCCAGCTTGGCCGCGGGACAGCCCTCATGGCCGCGCGCGGCTACGCGGCGCCTGAAGCCGAGGCGGCGTACGTGCGCGCCGAAGCTCTCAGCGGCGAGATCGCTGATTCTTCGCGACTCGCCCCGGCGCTCTACGGACTCGGCGCGTTTTATGCCTCCACGGGGCAGCCAGGGAAAGCCTACGAGTACGGCCGCCGTCTGCACGCCGTGGCCGACGCCCTCGGCGATCCCGACGTGCTGATGGAGGCAAACGTCATTCTCGGCATTGCGCAGTACTTGCGAGGAAATTCCGTGGCGGCCGAGTCGCGTTTCGAGCATGTGCTCGCCCGTTGGGAGCCCGAAAAGCACCGCGACCACATCTTCTCCTACGGGCAAGAGCCGGGTGTCGTGAGCCTGGCGATGACCGCGCTCACTCGCGGATGGCTCGGTCGCCTCGACGAGGCGCTCGGGTTTGCGGGTGAGGCCGAGCTGAGGGGCCGCGAAGTCGCACACCCGCTCACGTTCGCCTACACACTCGCCGCCATCGGCATCCTCTACCAGTTGGTCGGCGACGTCGAGCGGGCCGAGGGCACAGCCCGAGAGCTCGTGACCGTGACGAGCGAGCATGCCCTTCCCATGTGGCTCGCATGGGGACGAACCATGCGCGGCTGGGCGCTCCTCGAGCGCGGACGAGCCGAGGAAGGGATGGCGGAGATCACGGTCGGTATGGCGGGTGCCGAGGTTGCTCATTCCTCGGTGATGAAGATCCACTTTCTGAGCCAGCTCGCTGAAACGTTCGGCAGGCTTGGGTACGTCAGCGAGGGAGTCGCCATGGTCGAGGAGGGTTTCGCAGATCTCGGGCCGACGGACGAGCGAGTGTCCGAGGCAGAACTTCACCGGTCGCGCGGGCTACTTCATCTCGCCGGCAAGGGCGAATCGGTCGCGGCCGAAGCGTGCTTCCGGCAGGGGATCGAGGTGGCCCGCCGGCAGCAGGCGCTCCTGCTCGAGCTCCGCTCGGCCACGGCCCTCGCCGAGCTCCTAGCCGGCGAGGAGCGAGCCGGGGAAGCGCGCGTGGTTCTGGAAGACGTGACCGGTCGCTTCACGCAGGGGCTTGGAACCCCAGTACTCCAGAGTGCGAGCGACCTGCTCGAGCGGATCGGCGGCGCCCGCGGCTAGTGCTCGTCTTCGCCTCGTAGTGAAGAGGAACGAATTCAGCTTTTCGTTTACCGGAGCGGGCTAAGGCCGCAGCGAGGTTCCGGATATGTCCCGAGAAGACCTTGTTAAGATCCGCTGAATGGTTCCCGAGGCCCCGCTCGAACAGAAAGCAGGCGGGCTCGTGCCCGGCGGGGAGGGATGGTTCGTCGTGAACTCGCGAGAGGCACGCTGGCGCAGTGCCGACGGACGAGGGGCGCAGGTCTCCTTCGATGGGTGGCCAGACGGGTATTTCCCGCAAATCGGAATCGCTCTCTTTGTGCTCGGGCCCGGTGAGCCGATCGGGATGTACCACTGGGAAGCCGACCAGGAGGACTTTCTTGTGCTCTCGGGCGAGGCGCTACTACTCATCGAAGGCGGCGAGCGCCGCTTACGCCAGTGGGACTTCGTCCACTGTCCCCCCGGGACGAAGCACATCATTCTCGGCGCCGGAGATGGGCCTTGCGCCGTGCTGGCCCTCGGCGCACGGGAGCATCAGGACACTGACGAGTGGGGCGCCTACACCGTTGATGAGGCTGCGCTCCGCCACGGCGCCGGCGTGGATCAGGAGACGACTGAGGCGGAGGAGGCATACGCGAGGCTTCCGCATCGCGAGCCGACGCGGTACAAAGAGGGCTGGCTTCCCGGTCCTGAGAACGCCTAGGTCGAGTGACGCAGCGCCACGAGAAATTCCGTGCGAGGGCAGTCCCGCAAGCGGCCTAGGCTTCGCCCTCGGTTGGTTCCAGCAGCTCGTCCAAAAGTGCGCCCCGTCGCTTGCGAGCTGAGACCCCTCGGTCGGGTGACGCTTAGCGGCCCAGAATGCGGAAGACTACGGGTCCAGTCTCTGTCGGCGCCTTTCGCATCCTGATCAGCCCCTCCCGGCTCGCGCCCGAGCTCGGAGAGGCGCTCGGCCGCGCCGGCTGCCTCGTGCAGGACGGGGGTGAGGGTGTCCTCGTCGTCCAGGCCGCGGCGCCGACGCGCGAGCAAGCCGAGCGAGAGCTTCGCCTCTACGTGGCGAGCTGGCTCGCGCTGAACGAGGGCGCCGAGGTCGAGGTCGACCCCGAGCCCGAGCTCGACTAGGCGCTCTGGGCAGCGATCGGCGCGCTGCCCCGCTCCTCCGCGACGAACGCAGCGACGATAATCGGGTCGAACTGGGTTCCCGCGCAATGGCCGAGCTCCGCGAGTGCCTGGGCGGGGGAGAGCCGTGTCCCGTAGACGCGCTCGGTGGTCATTGCGTCGTAGGCGTCTGCCACGAAGATGATCCGGGCTCCGAGGGGAATCGTCTCGCCCGCCAGGCCTTCGGGGTAGCCCTGGCCGTCCCAGCGCTCATGGTGGTGCAGGACCCAGGTCGTGATCGGCTCGACTCCGAGGGATTGCAGCATGCGGAAGCCGATCTGGGGGTGCCGCTCGAGGACGAGGCGCTCCGAGTCGGAGAGTGCGTCCGGCTTACGGAGGATCTCCTCGGGGATCGCGAGCTTGCCGAGATCATGCAGTCGGCCGGCGAGACGGACGAGCTGGATGTCCTCGGAGGAGAGCCTAAGGCGGCTGGCGATCTCGGCGGCAAGCTCACCGACCGCGTGCGAGTGGCTGCCCGTATAGGCGTCCCGGGCGTCGACGGCGTAAGCAAGCGTCGCCGCAGCGCGGAGGCGCGCCTCCCGGTCGGGCCCCTCGGCGAGCTTGTGGAGCTCTGCGATATCGACCAACTCGGGATGGAAGAGGCGCGCCCTGCCCTTGCCGGCACGTTTCGCCTCGTAGAGAGCTTTGTCCGCCGCCTGAACGAGCTCTCCCCGGTCGGAGGCGTGGCGCGGGTAGGTTGCGATTCCGGCCGAGACGCTTGTCTGCAGACCGGGCTCGAGCTTCGTTCCCGCCACCCGCTGCACGATCTTCTCGGCCGCCGTTATGGCGTCTCTCTCCTCGGTTCTCGTCATGATCAGGGCGAACTCGTCGCCGCCGATCCGGAACGCCTCCTCGCTCTGCCGGAGCTCGCCCGCCAGGCGTGCGAGCACGCGGTCTCCGACCGGATGGCCGCGAAGGTCGTTGATCCGCTTGAAGTCGTCGATATCAATGAGACAGAGGCTCACGGCGCTGCCGGCCTCGCCTGCCTCGGCGAGCACAGCGTCGAGGCGGTCGTGGAAATGACCGTGGTTCCCGACGCCCGTCAGCGGGTCGATCGATGCGAGCCGCATCGCCTCGACGGCGCGATGGACCGAGCGTTGGTAGAGGGCTATCGCGATTAGGGGTCCGGTCAGGGCCCCTGCGAGGAAGGGCGAGCGCTGCCAGATCACCGCCAGCATGAGCGTGACCGACGCCATGATCACGAAGGGAATCACGGTCCAGCGCACGTAGCCGTAGGCAACTCGTTCGTACCGCTCGCGGCCGCTCCTAGCAACCACTGCCGCCAGGAGCCCGACGTTCACGACATAGAACGCGAGCGAGCCGAGAGCCGCTTCCAGGATGAGCCCCTGCAAGCCGTCCAACGGCACGACCGCGGTCGCGCCCCCCGCGGCGGCGGCGGCGAGCGCGTAGAGGGCCGTGTTGTAGACGACGCGGCTGGGAAGCTGACGGCGCCTGATGCTCTCGACGAGCAGCATCGTCGTGAAAGCGAGCACTGTCGCGGCGGACCAGTCATAGATGACTGCCGTCCCGACGATGAAGACGTTGGCAAGGGATGTCTCACTCTTGTCCTGGTACACATCTTCGATAGGGACCGGGAACGCCTCGACGAAAGCCGCTGCTGCAAAGAGTGCGAGTAGGCCCAGAAGCTCCCCGGCGTCAGGCGCGGATCGGGCGAACACCACCGTTGCCGCTATCGCGACGACGGCCCCCGCAAGCGCGACCGGAACGACGATCGGCAGAAGCCAGATCGTCTCCCGGGGAACTCCGCGAAGGAGCGGCCTCAGAGGCATAGGTCTGCCCTCTTCGCCCCTACGTCCAGGTCCATCCGTCGAGCTGTCCGCCCACGATCGCGATCAACACGACGAGCGTCACTATGAGAATGCGTGTCCGCCTCCCGTGGAGCATGTCGTTACCCCCTTGTCCGGCCGGGGGCCGCTCCCGGGCATTTATTTAGAGCAAAGGAAGTATTGCATCCGGCCGGGCCACCCCGGCATCCCTCTAAGTGGTGATTGGCGTTGCTTACGGCGAGCGCCGCCTCTCCACGGTTCCTTCGACGCAGATACCCAGAAAAGACGGAGGAACACCCCGATACGGTGACAGCGCGGCGGCCTCGGGAACCGGCCTACGATCGCCAGATGGCAGTCGTGACACCGCCTGCAGTGCCAACCAGCCTTCCGCGCCGGCTGCTCGGCCGAACGCCCGCACCGCTGCTCGTGATCGGAGCCGCCCTCTCCGTCCAGTGTGGCGCTGCGCTCGCGACGACGCTCTTCGAGGAGGCAGGTGCGCTCGGGGCCGTCTGGTTGAGGCAGGCCTTCGGTGCGGTGATCCTCGTCGCCCTGAGCCGGGGCTCCCTTCGACGTCTGCGGGGGCGTCCGCTTATGCCCGTGCTCGCGCTCGGCGGGATCCTCGCCGTCATGAACTCGCTCTTCTACGAGTCGATCGACCGCGTTCCGCTCGGGGTCGCCGTGACCGCCGAGTTCCTGGGCCCGCTCTTCGTCGCGGTGCTTGGATCGCGCCGCATCGAGGACTTTCTCTGGGTCCTGCTCGCCGGCGCAGGCGTGGCGCTCCTGGGGAGCCCGAGCGTCGACGTCGACCACATCGGACTCTTGCTCGCGCTCGGCGCCGGCGGGTGCTGGGCCCTGTACATCGTGGTTGGCAAGCGGCTCACGTCGACCTGGCCGCTCCTGGACGGGCTGACCATCGCGATGCTGGTTGCGGCCGTCCTGATCGCCCCGCTCGGGATTGCGTCCGCAGGTGTTGAGCTTCTGGATCCGTCCCTGCTCGCGGTCGCGGTCGTCGTCGCGCTCCTGGCCTCGGTCGTTCCTTACCTCCTCGAGCTGAGCGCCCTGCGCCGCATCCGCGTCTCCGCCTTCGGGATCCTGATGAGCCTCGAGCCAGCGGCCGCTGCACTCGCGGGCGCCCTGATCCTCTCGCAGCGGCTCACTCTGCTCGAGTCGGTGGCCGTCGTTCTCGTGATCGCCGCTTCCGTCGGGGCCAATCGGCGCGCGGCCGCAGCTCCTCCACCCGCCTGATTAGCCTAACCTGCGTCTGGGCACGAAAGAACAATGGCAACCGAGCAATCTCTGCGAGCACAGATCGACGCGCTCCTGGACAGGGGAGAGGACCAGGGGTGCCTGCACATCTCCGAGCTCTACCAGTTCGTGCAGCTACACGAGCTCGACGAGGCGGGGGTGGAAGAGCTCTACGACCTCATCGAGTCGCGAGGCTTTGAGGTCACGGACGACTGTGCACGCGAGGAGAGCGTCCCGGCGGCGTACCTGAACGGCGAGCTCGCCATGGCGACGACCGACGCGCTCCAACTCTTCCTGAACGAGGTCGGGCGTCATCCGCTTTTGACCGCGCTCGAGGAGGTGGAGCTCGCGAAGCGGATCGAGCGCGGCGACAAGGCAGCGAAGGACCGGATGATCAATTCCAACCTGCGGCTGGTGGTCTCGATCGCCAAGAAGTACCAGGGCCACGGGCTGTCACTGCTCGACCTGATCCAGGAAGGCATCATCGGCCTGATCAGGGCCGTCGAGAAGTTCGACTGGCGGCGGGGCTACAAGTTCTCCACCTACGCCACCTGGTGGATCCGCCAGGCTGTGCAGCGCGGCGTTGCGAACAAGGCGCGCACGATCCGGATCCCGGTGCACATCGTCGAGCGGGAGCAGAAAATCTCGCGGGCCGAGCGTGAGCTGTGGGCGAAGTTGGAGCGCGAGCCGACCGACAAGGAGATCGCGAAGGCGACGAAGCTGCCACAAAAGCAAGTGCGCGAGGCGCGGGAGGCGGCTCGGGTCGTCGCGAGCCTCGACAAGCCGGTGGGTGAGGGGAAAGACACATCGTTCGGCGACCTGGTCGCGGGCGAGTCGCCCGAGCCGTCGGAGGAGGTGCACGTGAGCCTCGGAGAGCAGGCGCTCCGGCACGCCGTCGGGGAGCTTCCCGAGAGGGAGCGCGAGGTGATCAAGCTCCGCTACGGCATGAACGGCGACGCCGGGCCGGTATCGCTCGAGGAGATCGGGCGCAGGCTCGGTGTTACGCGCGAGCGCGTGCGGCAGATCGAAGCGCGGGCGCTGGAGCGCCTCTCCGAGCTCCGGGAGCTCGAGTCGCTGCGCGAAGCCGCATAAGCCTGAAAACCTCCGCCATCGAACATATGTTCTATAGTGCTCGGATGGCTAGGGCGCAGTACCTCGAGGAGAAATGTAAGAACGCGCTGAACCGCGTGCACGAGTCGAGTCGCGTTCCTTTCCGGTGGACCGTGAACCCCTATCGGGGCTGCACGCACAGCTGCCACTACTGCTTCGCACGTGCCTACCACGCCTACCTCGACCTCGGGGTCGGCGAGGATTTCTCCTCCAAGATCGTCGTGAAGATCAACGTCGTTGAAGCTCTCCGGCGCAACCTGGCATCGCCGGGCTGGGAGGGCGAGACGATCGCGATGGGCACGGCAACCGATCCGTACCAGCACTGCGAGGGCCGGTACAGGCTGACGCGAGGCGTTCTCGAGGCACTGGCGGACTTTCAGAACCCGCTCTCGATGCTCACGAAGTCCACGCTCATCCTTCGTGACCTCGACGTCTACCGGCGGCTAAACGAGGTCGCAGGTCTCAGCGTCTCGATGAGCGTAGGCATGCTCGATGAGGCGGTGCGGCGCGTGGTTGAGCCCGGAACGCCTCCGGGGCGCAAACGGCTCGAGATCCTCGGGCGCTTCGCCGACGCGGGCATTCGCACCGGGGTTCTCGTCGCGCCAATCCTGCCGGGGCTGACCGACGACGAGGAGCGTCTGGATGAGGTGATCGCCGCGTGTGCGTCGGCGGGGGTCCAGTGGGCGACGCCCATCGTCCTACACGTCCGCCCCTCGATCCGGGAGCACTTCATGCCATGGATGGAGCGCACGTATCCATGGCTCTATCCGCGCTACGTGGAGCTGTACGGACGGCGGGCGTACGCCCCGAAGGGGTACCAGCAAGAGGTTTCCGAGCGCTTTGCCCGCCTGCGGCTCCGGCATGGGCTTGGCTCGACCCGAACGCCCGCGACGAGGCCGCAGCCAGGCTCGCGCGCTGACCGCCAGCTCGCCTTCGCCGTGTAGCGGGCGGCCGCACCGGCCACAATGGCCACGTGCCTCTTCCGATTGAGGACTACGGGCTGATCGGCGACACGCAGACCGCGGCCCTGGTCGGGCGCGATGGTTCGATCGACTGGCTCTGCATGCCGCGGTTCGACTCCGGAGCGTTTTTCTCCGCGCTGCTCGGGCGGCCGAACCACGGTCGGTGGCTCGTCGCGCCAAAAGGGGAGGCGCGGCCGGTGGGGAGGCGCTACCGGGACAACACGCTCATCCTGGAGACCGACTTCGAGACGGACGAAGGGTCCGTCCGCGTCATCGACTTCATGCCTCCGCGCCAGCGCGACCCAGACGTCGTCCGGATCGTGGAAGGACTACGCGGTCGCGTCGAGATGCGAATGGAGTTGATCGTGCGCTTCGACTACGGCTCCATCGTCCCCTGGGTGCGTCGGATCGAAGACGCGACGGCGTGCATCGCCGGACCCGACGGCCTCTGCTTGCGGACACCGGTGGAGACACGCGGGGAAGACCTGTCGACGGTGGCCGAGTTCGCCGTGTCGGAAGGGGAGCAGGTGCCTTTCGTCCTGACCTGGTACCCCTCGAACGAGCAGCTGCCACGCGAGCTCGAGCCGGGCCGAGCCCTCGTCGAGACACAGGCCTGGTGGCGGCAGTGGGCGGACGTGTGCACGCACGAAGGCCCCTGGCGCGACGAGGTCTTGCGCTCCCTGATCGTCCTGAAGGCGCTCACCTACGAGCCGACGGGCGGCATCGTGGCGGCCCCGACCACCTCGTTGCCGGAGTTTCTCGGAGGTGTCCGAAACTGGGACTACCGCTACTGCTGGCTCAGGGACGCGGCCTTCACACTCGACGCCCTCCTCGAAGCTGGTTACACGGGAGAGGCGCGTACATGGCGCGACTGGCTCTTGCGTGCGATCGCCGGGGATCCGGCGGACCTCCAGATCATGTACGGGGTCGCGGGGGAGCGGCGGTTGACCGAGTTCGAGGTGCCCTGGCTCCCCGGCTACTTGGGGGCCCAGCCGGTTCGCATCGGAAACGCCGCGTGCAACCAGAAGCAACTCGATGTCTACGGCGAGGTCATGGACGCGCTCTACCACGCCGAGGAGCTCGGTCTCGAGGCCGAGTCGCGGGCCTGGGCGATCCAGAAGAAGCTACTCGATCACCTGGAATCGGAATGGCGAGAACCGGACAACGGGATCTGGGAGGTACGCGGCCCCCGCCGCCACTTCACGCACTCGAAGGTGATGGCCTGGCTGGCCGCCGATCGGGCAGCGCGTGCGGTGCACAGTCATGCCGACGGGTCGGTGGACCGTTGGCGGTGTCTGCGCCAGGAAATCCACGACGAGGTCCTGCGGCAAGGATTCGATCCGGAACTGAACTCGTTCGTCCAGTTCTACGGTGCGAAGAAGCTCGACGCGAGCCTTTTGCTCATGCCCCTGGTCGGGTTCTTGCCCCCGTCCGACGAGCGGGTGCGGGGGACGGTCGAGGCGATCGAGAGGGATCTCTGCGATAAGGGCTTCGTGATGCGCTACCGGCACGACAAGGAGACAGCTCGCGTCGACGGGCTCCCGCCGGGAGAAGGAGCGTTCCTTCCGTGCACGTTCTGGCTGGCCGACAACCTGAACCTGATCGGACGGCACGACGATGCGGTGGAGCTCTTCGAACGGCTACTCGCACTTCGAAACGACGTCGGCCTCATCTCGGAGGAATACGACTCGGAGAACGAGCTCCTCGTCGGAAACTTTCCGCAGGCGTTCACCCACGTAGAGCTCGTCAACACCGCGATGAATCTCTCCCAGTCGCAGGATCGCCCCTTGGCCCGGTGGGAGCGATTTCGCCAGCTCGGCGCGAAGCGGAACTGACCGGCGGCGGGCTCGTCTTCCCCTGTTTTGGCGTTTTGTCGCCGGGTAGGGAAAGGCCAGCGACCAAAGGAGCAGACATGGAACAGGTCAGAAACGTCATGACGCAGAACCCGACCAGTTGTAATCCCTCGGCCAGTGTTGTCGACGCCGCGAAGGTGATGGCCTCGGAGGATGTCGGCTCGGTCCCGGTGGTCAAGGACGGCCGGCTCGCCGGCGTCGTCACCGACCGCGACATCGTCGTGCGGGTGCTCGCTGATGGCCGCGATCCGAACTCGACTACGGTTGGAGAAATCGCCTCTAGCGACCTCGAGACCGTCTCCCCGGACGACGACCTAAACACGGCGCTGCGGAAGATGGCGTCGAGCAAAGTCCGCCGGCTTCCGGTCGTCGACGGCGACGAGCTCGTCGGCATCGTCGCGCAGGCCGACGTGGCGCGGCAGGGAAACGATTCGGAGACGGGACAGGTCGTCGAGGAGATCTCGAAGCAGTCCTAGTCCGAGTACGACCAGCATGGACGAGGGGCGGCTCCGGCCGCCCTTCGCCGTTTTACGGTGTTCGCCGCGTCCAGAGAACGGCGGCGAGCACGACGCTCACGGTCGAGACGACGAGTCCTACGATCCACGCGTCGACTTCCTGAGTGCCGAGAATCGCTGCGAGTGCGGTTCCGATCCCGATGACCCCGAGGGTCATGGCGACTCGGACGGTGACTCGCTCCACGGCGCGGGTTCGGCGGTGCTCGCCGGCCGGTGCGTCGCGCTCGTTCTTCCGTCCGAACCGAGCCACGGGGCGACTCTATCCGGTCGGGACGACGGCCCTAGGCCGATCACCCCGCGCGAACCATCCGTAGCGAATCCCACGTGATACGGAGGATCACGAAGCCTGCCTATCCCGTCTCCCGGATGCGTCGTGTGGTGGCTCACGACGACTGGAGCCTGGACCTAGAATGCGCCTTGGCTACCGCGAATGCGATGCCGCCGAAGCCGATGAGCACTTCCGCGATCCACATCCAGGGATACTCGAGGAGCAGGCCGCCGTCCCCCCAGATCCCGGCCCGCCCCAGGAGCAGCACGATCAACGGCTCGCAGACGAATGCGAGCCCGACCGCGATTGGGGCGGCTAGCAGCCATCGCGACGCCCACATCCCGCCGAGCGCGCCGTAGATCGCGCCGCTAGCGAGCCCCCACATCTCGTAGACCCGGCCTGATCCCAACGTCAGCGTGAGATCGGTGTACCACGGGTGGGGGCCGAGATCGAGGATCGCCGCCTCGGCCAGGTAGAAGCCGAAGAAAGCTGCGAGCGTCGTGGCAAGGCCAACCAGCGCGGCGTGCCACACGCGCGAGTAACGCGTCCCGGCCAGGAACGGCACGAGCACCCACGGAGCGCTCGTGTTTCCCAACGCGTTGCGCACACCCGTGTCCTGCCCCTTGATGACGGCGACCAGAACGCCAAACGCGATCCCGGCGAGCAGGAGCTGTCCGAACTTTCGACCACCGCTCATCGAAGCGTGAGACGCTAACAGGCGCGTGCGATGCGATCTCTCGTTCCCGCTCCTGGGTAGTTGGTCAGTAAGGCGTTCAGAACGTTGTCCTGTCGGCTGACGTAACCGCCTGGGCGATGGACTCGGATGCTGGGTCTTACACCCGGGAGCCGAGGAGAATCGCCTTGATCGCCTGGTGGCTCGCCTCGTTCGGGGACTCGGAGATGATGGTCGCCGGACGCTCGAAGCGGTCGAGCGCCTCTCGCAGCGGCTCTGCGCGGAGCGTTCCCTCTCCATAGGGCAGGTGCTTCGTCTCGTTTCTGTTCGCGTATTGGATCGCCGAGAAGTGGATGTGGAACGACGCCTCGGGCTCGAGCAGCTCGTCGGCCGCTCCGAGCACCGCCGCGAACGCGTCGGGATCGGTGAACGCCCCGTCGGTGACGGCGTGCAGGTGCGCGAAGTCGATCACGGGGCGGACCCAGTCGAGCCGGGCAGCGAGCCAGAAGACGTCCTCGGCGGTCCCCAGCTCCCGGACGCGGCCCATCACCTCGACTCCGAAGGGGACTGTCCGCCCCTTGGCCACCAGCCGCTCGCGAAGCTCGGCGAGTTGCTCGGCGACTGATTCGAGCGCCTCCTCCCGTGTTCGGCCGAGGAGGAAGCCGGGGTGGATGACGACGACCTGGGCGCCGCAGGCCATCGCGATGCCGGCTGAGTGGTCGAGCATCCCCGTGGCCCGCTTGTGCTTCATGTCTCGCTCGAGATGGCCGAGAAAGGCCGGAATCGGGGCATGGACAGAGAGCGTGATGCCGTCAGCCGCCGTCAGCCTGCCGAACTCCGTCGCCCAGTCCTTGTCCATCCAGAAGCCGCTCGCGAAGTCGATCTCGCACGCCGAATAGCTACCCTCCACGAGCAGCCTGACGGCCGTCTCCGGGCTCTCCCGGCTCGGGACGCGCGCCGGCCCGACGCTGATCGTTGACACGGATGAAGCTTACGGGCGAGGCAAGCCGCGCCCGTACTGGATGCCGAGTAACGCAACCGCTGTAGGGCGGGACTTGTCCCGCCCGGGCCGTCGGTGGAACGCCGTCCGACGCGCTTACTACCTTTTTCTGCATGGGAAAGCGACCCACCCGCATCGAGCTCCTCGAGCTGGACATCGACGTTCGCCTCGCCGACCTCTGGTGTGAGGCGAGCGACGTCTCCGAGTGGAACCTCGAGGTCGTCGCCGCGTTCATGCGCGCCGCCTACGGCAAGGGGTACTGCGACGCTCTGACCGAGGATGCTCCGGGCTCGCTCTGCCGCGACCACGGGTACCGGATCCCGTTCCGGAGCCCGACGCTCGCGCCCGAGCAGCACTGAGCACCTAGGAGGGCTCGGCGAAACGAACGCCGTGCCGTCGGGCCGCGCTGCTCGCCCCGATGCGGCGTCCTCCGTCGCTTCGATAGCGCTGCCATCGGCGGGCTCCCTCCGTCCTTACTCTGGGATAACGACAATCGCATCCTGACGCGAAGCGACGTTCCACCAATCCCTCCCAGTTGCTACCTGAGCCGTAAACCGGCTGCACGGAGCTAGACTCGACCTGTGGCCCGGAGGCGGAGTCCCGCGCGGCTGATCATCGCGCTCTCGGTAGCGGCCGTTCTGGCTGTCTTCCTGCTGTACACGAGTTTTGCAGGGGGCTCGACGCCTTCCCTCCGGCCGAGCCAGCTCGCTGACCACCCGGGGAAGGTGAGCCTGGCCGGCAAAGTCGTCGGACCGATTCGCGGGGATGGGCGCGCGGTGCCGAAGACCTTCACGCTGCGGGACATCGAGGGGAGTGCGACGGTCCCTATCACCTACACAGGGTCGGTGCCCGACCTCTTCAAGGTCGGCAGGGACGTCTACATGCGGGGCGAGCTTCAAAACGGCGTCTTCGTCGCCGAGCGGGACTCGCTCGTCACGAAATGTCCCTCGAAATACGCCGCCAAGTCCTGAGGAGCAGATGCCGCTCCTAGGCCGGGCCGCCCTCCTCGTCGCTCTCGGGCTCGTCCTCTACGCCACCATCGCGGGCGCCTATGCGGCGCTAAGGGGGCGCCGGCGGCTCCTGGAGTCGGCGCGCAATGCCTTTCTCGCCTCCTTCGGAGCCGCCGCGGTCGGCGGCCTTGTCCTGCTCGCGGCCCTGGCCCGCCACGACTTCTCCTTCACCTATGTCGCCGACCACACGAGCCGCGAGCTTCCGCTCGGCTATACGCTCGCTGCCTTCTGGGGCGGACAGCAGGGCTCGCTGCTCCTTTGGTTCCTCGTCCTGACCGGGCTGGTCTCGGCCGCGCTTGGGCTAAACCCGCGGCTCACGCGCGAGGTTCTGCCCTGGACGGTCCCGATCGGAGCCGGCATCGCTTCGTTCTTTGCGCTCCTCCTTTGCTTCGTCGCCTCCCCGTTCGTGACCCATGCTCCGCCCGCGGACGGCGTCGGGCTCAATCCGAGCCTCCAGAACCCCTATATGCTCGCGCACCCGCCGCTCCTCTACCTGGGCTACGTCGGGCTGACCGTGCCGTTTGCCTTTGCGATGGCAGCACTTGCCTCGCGCCGGGTGGACGAGCGTTGGATCATTGCAACCCGACGGTGGACGCTCGCCGCCTGGACGTGCCTGGGCGTTGCGATCCTCCTCGGTTCGAAGTGGGCCTACGAGGAGGTCGGCTGGGGCGGCTGGTACGCCTGGGACCCCGTCGAGAACGCCGCTCTGATGCCGTGGCTCGTCGCGACCGCGTTCCTCCACTCGGTGATGATTCAGGAGAAGAAGAACATGCTCCGCGTCTGGAACTCGGTGCTCATCGCGCTCGCTTTCTGCCTATCGATCTTCGGCACTTTCCTGACCCGGAGCGGCGTCCTGAACTCGATCCACAGCTTCACGGAGTCGTCGATCGGCCCCTGGTTCATCGGCTTCCTCGCCCTCGTCGCGGCCGGCTCGGCGGCACTGATCATTTGGCGCCTGCCGCTCCTGCGTTCCCGGACGAAGCTCGAGTCGCTGGTGTCGCGCGAGGCGGCCTTCCTCTACAACAACCTCTTCCTCGTCGCGCTCGCCCTAACCGTCCTCTGGGGAGTCGTCTATCCGCTGGTCTCGGAGGCCCTCCGGGGCGTAGCGGTGACCGTGGGGGCGCCCTACTACAACTTCTTCGCGGTCGCGTTTGGCCTCCCGGTCATCCTGCTGATGGGAATCGGGCCGCTCGTGGCGTGGCGGCGGGCGTCGCTTCGCTCGCTCGCCGCGCAACTCGCGTGGCCCGCGGGAGTCGCGCTCGCGGCGGGAATTCTCCTCGCACTGGCCGGGGCGGGATCGAGCCCAGCCGGCCTCGTCGGCTACACGTTCGCTGCCTTCGCCCTGACGACGATCGTGCAGGAGTTCGCGCGCGGAACACGTGCGCGAAAGGCTCTCGGCGCCTCGAGCTGGCCGTCTGCCTTCTCCCAGCTCGTGGGGCGAAACCGCCGCCGCTACGGCGGGTACGTCGTACACGCGGCGATCGTGCTCCTGCTCCTCGGCGCCATCGGGATCGGAGGCTTCGGGACGACGCGCGAGGCCAAGCTCGTCCCAGGCAACTCGATGCAGGTGGGTGACTACCGCCTCGAGCTCCTGGGAACCGCGCAGAGGCGTTCCGCGAATGCGAAGGAAATTCGGGCTCGGCTTGCAGTCTCCCGGAACGGGGAGAGCGTCGGGATCCTGGCGGCGGGAAAGAACCGCTATTTCGCCGAGCAGCAGACCTCAAACGAGGTGGCGATTCGCTCTGACCTGCTCCGGGGCGAGGACCTCTTCGTGATCGCCGACCAGTTCAACTCGGACGGGTCCGTCTACCTGAAGGTGCTCGTGAACCCGCTCGTGAATCTGATCTGGCTCGCCGGGCTCGTCTTCCTGCTCGGATCGCTCGTCACCATGTGGCCGGACGCGCGCGAGCAGCGACGGCTCGCCGGCCGCTTCGCTGAGGCCGAAGCACCCACGCCGTCGCCCGCCTGATGGAGGTGTTGGCGCTTGCTCTGGCGGCCGCGCTCGCCCTCGGCTGCGTCCTCTTCGTTGCTCGCCCCTTCCTGCGTGAGCCCGAGGCCGTCGATGACAGGATTCGGGTCGCCGGAACGGGCGAGCAGGAACGGATCCGTCTCGAGGAGGAGCGAGACCGTGCGCTCGCTGCGCTCAAAGAGCTCGAGTTCGACCACCGGACCGGAAAGATCTCGGATGCCGACTACCGCGAGTCCGTGGGAACGCTTCGCTCCCAGGTCGCCCAGGCACTCCGGGCT
>CAVTTI010000040.1:0-15009 GCA_963737615.1 uncultured Actinomycetes bacterium
CCGTGGTTGCGCCGGAACCGTCACGCTTGCGTCACGGGAAAAGGGCGACGCGGTGTTCGGGCGAGTACTGATCGCAAACCGCGGCGAGGGTGCGGTTCGGATCATCCGCGCCTGCCGTGAGCTCGCGGTCGAGTCGGTCGCCGTGTACTCGACCGCCGACCGTGACTCTCTCCACGTCTCGCTCGCCGACCAGGCCGTCCAGATCGGGCCACCTCCTGCGGCGCTCAGCTATCTGAACATCCCTTCGCTCGTCGCCGCGGCGACGACGACAGGTTGCGAGGCCGTCCACCCCGGCTGGGGATTCCTGGCCGAGAATGCCGAGTTCGCCCGCTCCTGTGAGGACAACGACCTTGTGTTCGTAGGGCCACGGCCCGAGACGATCGAGACTATGGGCGACAAGGTGCAGGCGAAGGAGGCGATGCGCGCTGCGGGGCTGCCGCTCGTCCCCGGCTCCGACGGCGAGGCCACTCTCGCTGAGGCCAAGGCCCTCGCCGGCGACGTCGGCTTCCCCCTGCTCCTGAAGGCTTCCGCCGGGGGCGGGGGCAAAGGGATGCGCCTCGTTTCTTCGGCCGAGGATCTCGAGAGCTCCTTCCGGACGGCCTCGGCGGAGGCAGAGACGAACTTCGGCGAGGGCGGTCTCTACGTGGAGCGGGCTCTCGTCGATGCGCGTCACGTCGAGATCCAGGTACTCGGGGACGGCGAAGGGGCCGTCCTGACCCTGGGGGAGCGCGACTGCTCGATCCAGCGCCGCCATCAAAAGCTCGTCGAGGAGGCACCCTCGCCGGCCGTCTCCTCCGACCTACGTGAGGCCATGGAAGACGCTGCACGCCGCGCGTGCGAGACTCTTCGCTACCGCGGCGCAGGCACGCTCGAATTCCTCTTGACAGAGGACGGCTTCTTCTTCATCGAGATGAACACGAGGCTCCAGGTCGAGCATCCGGTCACGGAGGTCCTGACCGGTGTGGATCTGGCACGGGAGCAGCTCCGGATCTCTGCGGGCGAGGGGCTCCGGGCGACGGGACGGGCGAAGCTCCGCGGCCACGCGCTCGAGTTCCGGATCAACGCCGAGGACCCCGCCCGTGACTTCATGCCCTCACCGGGGCGCGTGACGCGCTTCCGCCCGCCCCTCGGACCTGGAGTGCGTGTCGACACTCACGTCGTCGAGGGCTACGCAATCCCACCCTTCTACGACTCGCTGGTCGCCAAGGTAATCGTGTGGGCGGAGGATCGCCAGGCGGCCCTCGGCCGCGCGAGGCGAGCCCTGTCAGAATTGGAGCTCGAAGGGGTGGCAACGACGCGCGACCTGGCTCTGGACATCGTGCAAAACGACGACTTCGTCAGTGGGGAGTACACGACCGCGTTCATCCAGAAGGCGGCGCCCTCTCTCTCAGCCCTCGACCCGGCATGACCGGCCGCCGCGAAGCACGCCGGACCGCGCTTTTCCTCCTCTATCAGTGGGATCTGACCGGTCAGCCGCTCGCGTCGCTCTTCGAGGGTGAAGTCGACCCGTTCGCGAGGGACTTGGCCGAAGCGACGAGCTCGCATGCACGCACGCTCGACGGCCGCATCTCCGAGGCGTCGACCGGCTGGCCCGCGGACCGGCTGGGCGCGCTCGAGCGGAACATCCTCCGGATCGCACTCACCGAGCTGGATCGTGGGGATCCGCCCAGGGAGGTCGTGATCGACGAGGCGGTGCACCTCGCCAAGCGGTATTCCTCGCCCGATGCGGGCCGGCTCGTCAACGGAATTCTCGGACAGCTTGCGAAGGAGGCGGCGTGAGGCGGCGTGAGTCAACCTCGACGCTGCGCGCGTTCGCCGGCGGCGGGCGCGCGTGAGCGAGCCCGAGTCCGTCGTCCATCTCCAGGAGCTGCTCGCCCGCTTAGAGGCGACCCTGGCCGAGCTCGAAGGGACGGAAGACCCCGAGGTCGCCGTCGAGAGGCTCGCGGATATGGCTGAGCTGGCGAAACAGGTCCAGTCCGAGATCGACCGGGCGAAGCGGGAAGGCCCGGATGCTCTCCCCTGAGGAGCTTCGCGGACGGGTCGAGCGGTTCCTTGGCGAGCTTCCATTCACCGCAGAGCTCGGGGAGCTCGAAGAGGCCCTCCGCTACTCGCTCGTCGGTGGCGGCAAGCGCATCCGGCCCGTGCTCTGCCTGGCCACGGGCGAGGCGCTCGGTCGTGATCCTGAAGAGGTGCTTCCGGCCGCGTGCTCGCTCGAGCTCGTGCACACGTTCAGCCTGGTCCACGACGACCTTCCCGCGCTCGACGACGACGATCTGAGGCGTGGGCAGCCGAGCTCCCACGTCCGCTTCGGCGAAGACGTGGCCATCCTGGCGGGAGATGCCCTGCTTGCCGAGGCGATTCGCCTCGCGCTGCGCTATCCGGAGCCCGACGTCGCGCGCGAGTTGACGAATGCCACCCTCGGCATGATCGGCGGGCAGTACCTGGACGTGACGACGAACGGGTCCGTGGACGAGCAGGGACTCCGGGAGCTCCACGAGCTGAAGACGGGGCGGCTGCTCCAGGCTTCTGTCGTGATGGCGACGGCCGTGGCGCGGTTGCCTACTGCCGAGCGAACGCCCTGGAGCGTCTTCGGAAAGGAGCTCGGGCTCCTCTTCCAGATCGTGGACGACATCCTCGACGCCACCGGTACCGCTGAGGAGCTCGGAAAGACACCCGGCAAGGACAAGGCCGCCGGGAAGGTCACCTACGTGTCCCTCCACGGACTCGAGCGGGCGCGCGCGTTGGCTGATGAGGCCAGTGCGCGTGTCGGAGCATCCCTCGAGGTACTTCCGGGCGATACGGCCGTTCTTGCCGAGCTCGTAACGGCCATCAGGGAAAGACGAGCCTGACGAGCTAGGCTCCCTTCATGAAGAAGAGGCTCGACGTCGTCCTCGTCGAGCGCGGCCTGGCCGAGAGCCGCTCCCAGGCGCAGGCGCTCGTGCTCGCCGGTCGCGTGCCCGGATTCACGAAGGCGGGGACGCCGGTGGACGAGGCAGCCGAGCTCGCCGTCGACACGCCGCCGCGCTTCGTGTCGAGGGGTGGCGAAAAGCTTGCGCATGCCCTGGAGCACTTCGAGCTCGACGTCACGGGCGAGGACTGCGTCGACGTCGGCGCCTCGACCGGGGGCTTCACGGACTGCTTGCTCCAGGCCGGCGCGGCGAGGGTCTGCGCTGTGGACGTCGGCTACGGGCAACTGCATCCCAAGCTGCGCGAAGACCCTCGGGTCACGGTGCTCGAGCGAACGAACGTGCGAGGCCTCCGGGCGGACCAGCTCCCGTTCGCGCCCACCTTTCTCACCTGCGACGTGTCCTTCATCGGGCTCGACAAGGCGCTCCCGCCTGCGCTCGCGATCGCCGCACCGAGGTGGCGCGGGCTCGTCCTCGTCAAGCCGCAGTTCGAAGCAGGGCCGGGAGAGGTAGGCAAGGGTGGAGTGATCCGGGATCCGGCGCTACGCCGGCGGATCGTGGACGGAGTCGCCCGCCGAGTGCCCGACTGGGGTGGGCGAGTGGTCGGAGTCGTCGACTCCGGCCTGCCCGGGCCGAAGGGAAACCGAGAGTTCTTCCTTTATGTCGTCGCCGCGAGCTGAGACCGTGAGCTCCACGCCTCGCGCCGTCTCCCGCGCAGCTGTCGTGACGAACGGACGCCCCGAGATAGACTCGACCGCCGCCTCGATCGTCGAGCGGATCGCCGACGAGGGGGGCATCGAGCTGGTCGACGAGGAGGCCGAGGCCGACGTCGTGATCGCGCTCGGAGGCGACGGGACGATGCTCCGGGCTCTCCGCGCGCACCTCGGCAGCGGCACGCCCGTCTTCGGCTTCAACTTCGGGCGCGTCGGGTTCCTGACGAGCGCGCCCGGCGACGAGCTCGAGTCGGTGCTCCCGCGGGTCTTCGCGGGGGTCTTCGAGGTCGTGGCCCTCTGCACTCTCGAGGCCCGGCTCGCCGGCGACACCCAGACGGCGGTCAACGACGTCGTCGCGACCAGCGCCAGACCGGGCCGCATGATCGAGCTCGGCTGGGAGATCGGCGGCGAGACGCTCGCCGACCAGCCCTGCGACGGGATCATCTGCTCGACGCCCTCTGGCTCGACGGCCTACAACCTCTCGAACGGCGGGCCGGTGATGATGTGGGGGCTCGAGGCGATGGCGATCACATTTGTCGCCCCCCACTCGCTTCACGCCCGCCCGATCGTCGTCCCACCAGGGGAGAGCCTCCGGATCTCGAACCTGACCGCCGACGGCTCCGTGTCCGTGCTCGCTGACGGACGCGGTTGTGCCGAGCTGGCGACGGGTGAGACGCTCGAGGTCGCCGTGGGCCCCGAGAAGAGCCTGCTTGCCCATCTACCGGAGGTCAGCTTCTTCACCCGCTACCACGAAGTCTTTCCCTGATGGTTGAACGAGAATTGCCCCACCCCCGGATGGCCCGAACCCGCGCGCGCGCCAATTACCGACCAACCATCTAGGCCATGCTTCGCTCCCTCCGCATCGAGAACTTCGTCCTCATCCGCGAGGCGGACCTCGCCTTCGGGCCGGGCCTGAACGCCGTCACCGGAGAAACCGGCGCCGGGAAGACGATCCTGGCGCAGGCGTTGGGACTCTTGCTCGGCGCACGCGGAGACGCGGGTTACGTCGGTCCCGGGGCGCCCGAGGCCTACGTCGAGGCGGAGCTCGACCTTCCCGAGGGCATCCTCGACGACGAGGAGCTTGCCGCGCTCCGGGAGCTGCGGCCGGAAGGAGAGGAGGGGCTGGTCGCCGCCCGGCGTGTCTTCGCCGACGGACGTACGCGCGCGTATGCGTGGGGACGCACGGTGCCGCGCGAGGAGCTCGCACTCGCCGTCGACCGGCTGCTCGCCATGTCCGGCCAGTTTGAGCAGCGGCGGCTTTCAAGGCCGTCCTTCCAGCTCGACCTTCTCGACGCTTTCGTCGGAGACGAACAGCTTCGCCGGCGGGCTGAGCTCGCACGCGCCTGGCGTGCGCTCATCGCGGCCCGGCGGGCCCGGGAGGAGCTTGCCCAGGCGGAAGAAGGGCGCGCCAACCGCCTCGAGGAGTTGCGGCAGCTCGTCGAGCGCACCGAAGGCTTCGACACCGGCAGCGAAGAGCAGCTCCAGGCCGAGCGGCTACGCCTGCGCCATTCGGTCGACCTCTCCGCCGCCGCTTCGACCGCGGCGGAGGCGCTGGCGCCGGATCACGGGGAGGGGGCCGCCGAGCTGGCGGCGCGCGCCGGGCAGGCGCTCACAGGTGTCGCCGGGTTGGCGCCGGAGCTCTCCGAGATTGGAGCCGAGATCGCAGACACGGAGTTGCGCCTCCGTGAGGCGGCGTCGAGCGTGCGCTCCTACCTGCATGCTCTCGAGGCCGAGCCCGGACGCCTAGAGAGCGTCGAGGAGGAGCTCGACCGGGTCGCCGAGGCGAAGCGGCGCTTCCAGGCGAGCGATCTCGGTGAGCTCCTGGCGCGAGCCGAGGCGGCCCGGGCGGAGCTCGAAGCTCTGGAGGAAGGTAAGGATCCCCTCCAGGCGGCGGAGCAAACGCTCCGCGAGGCCACAGAGCGGGTCCACAGCCTTTCAGCCAGTCTCTCGGAGGCGCGTCGCGAGGGGACGGAGCCGTTCTCCAAAGCCGTCGCCGAGGCGCTCGAGGGCCTGGCAATGGGCGAGGGCGACTTCCGGGTCGAGCTCCTGTCCCGCGATCCCGGGCCGAGCGGCGTCGACGGCGTCTCGTTTCAGGTCCGTCCGAACCAGGGCCTGCCCTTTGCCCCGGTCGCCGAGGCCGCTTCCGGCGGCGAGCGCTCACGGGTGGCGCTTGCACTGCGCACCGTGGCGCATGCGGGAGCGGGTGAGCCGACCATCGTCTTCGACGAGATCGACGCCGGTGTCGGGGGCCGAACCGCCCACGCTGTCGCGGAGGCCCTCGGTCGGATCGCCGAGCGGGCCCAGGTGCTGACGATCACGCACCTGCCGCAGATCGCGAGTGCCGCGGACACGCACTTTCGCGTCGAGAAGGTCCCTGGCGACCCAACCCACACACGCATCGAGGCGCTAGCCGATTCCGACAAGAGGGAGGAGCTCGAGCGAATGCTCGGCGGCGCCGAGTTTCTCTCGACCCTTTGATGGAATGAGGTTCACCGAGTTCACCGGCACCGCACGCCTGGATCGGCGGACGAAACACCTGGTCAAGCGGCTCTGCCCGGACGACATCGCGATCATCGATCACACGGACCTCGATCGGGTCTCGGCCGAGGAGCTCGCCGAGAGCGGCGTCCGCATCGTCTTCAATGTCGCGGACTCGGCGTCGGGCAGGTACCCGAATCCAGGCCCGCTCGCCCTCGTCCGCGCAGGTGTCGTCCTGATCGACGTTCCGGGAGCGGAGCTCTTCGATGAGGTGGACGACGGCGAGGCTCTCGTCGTCCGTGGCGCGTCTCTCTACCGAAACGGCACCAGGCTCGCGGCGGGCCGAGAGCTGACGGTGCGGGAGCTGGAGGACGCTCTGGTCGTCCAGGAAGGGCGGGTGGCCGAGGCACTCGAGGGCTTCGCCGAGAACACGATGCGCTTTCTCCGGGACGAGGGAAAGCTGCTGGCGCAGGGCCTTGAGCTGCCGCAGCTTCGAACCCGCTTCCGGGACCGCCACGCGCTCGTGGTTGCACGCGGGCCCGACGCCACTCGCGACCTCAGGATCGTGCGACCGTACATCCGGAATTTCAAGCCCGTGCTCGTGGCAGTGGACGGGGGTGCGGACAAGCTGATCGAGGCCGGCTACAGGCCCGACGTGATCGTCGGCGACATGGACTCGGTCTCCGACGAGGCGCTCGGCTCCGGGGCCGAGCTGGTCGTTCACGCCTACGCAGACGGGCGTGCGCCCGGGCTTGAGCGCCTCGGTCAGCTCGGGCTCTCGTCCGTGGTCGTGCCGGTGCCCGGGATCAGCGAGGACGTGGCGATGCTGCTCGCCTACGAAAAGGGGGCCGAGTTGATCGTCGCGGTCGGGACGCACTTCAACCTGGTCGAGTTCCTGGAGCGGAACCGCCGAGGCATGTCGTCGACCTTCGTGACCCGGCTTCGCGTTGGCGGGAAGCTCGTCGACGCCCGCGGGGTCTCGAAGCTCTTCCAGAGTCGCGTAGGGCTCGGGCCGCTGGTGGCGTTCGGGCTCGCCGGGCTCACGGCCGTGGTCACCGCCGTGGCGGCCTCGCCCGAGCTTCGCCATTTCATCTCGCTTCTCGGCAGCCGCCTGCGGTCGCTGCTCGGCCTCGATTGACCGCGAAGGCGGAGCGAGACCTCCTCGCCCCCCGCCAGGATGTCTGGGCGCTCGTGGCGGAGCCGTTCCACCTCCCGGACTGGTGGCCCGGGTATACAGGGGTCAAGCCGGACCGGCGCGGGCTCGCCGAGGGAGCCCGCTGGGAGGTCGTGCGGGACCGGGCTCCAGGGTTCCTCCGGCGTCCCGGTGGGCGAGGAACGATTGTGCTCGAGCGCGTGGTCCCTGGTCTCGAACTTCGTTGGCATGACGTCGCCCAGGGGCTGACCGCCGGGATCGAGCTCACGAACGCCGGCGAGGGCCGCACGAGGGCCACCGTGTACGTCGAAGGGCCGCTCTGGCGCATGTGGCTCGAAGGCGCACAAGCCGCCCCTCAGAAGGCACTCTCCCGACTACACGACCTCTGCCAGACTGCTGCCGGTCTCTAGATGTTCGATCGACAGTTACCGCACCCTCGGATGGCGCCCCAGACTCGGCGCCGGAGCGCGCGCTCGCTCTTGCCAAGGCCTCTAGCCTTGGCCGCGATCGATCACACCCTCCGACTTGGTCAGGTGCGTCCCCGAGGGCACGCCCACTACCGACCGAACATCTAGATGTTCGATCTCCGCTATCACGTCGCTTCGCTCGCGGCGGTCTTTCTTGCGCTCGCCGTCGGGATCATCCTGGGCGTTGCGCTGTCGGGAAAGATCCGCGGCGCCGAGGATTCCCTGAGCGCAGGCAGGATCGCCGAGCTCGAGTCCCAGCTCGACGCGGAGCGTGAACGGGGGTCGAGCGAACAGGACAGGCTCCAGCATTCGGAGGATCTGATCAACGACGCCTACCCGGCGCTGATGGAGAGCCGGCTGGTCGACCGCGGGTACGCGATCGTGTTCCTCGGCCGGGTCGACGGCGAGCTCCGCTCTGCGATCGAGAAAGCGCTCGCGGACGCGGATGGGACACCGATCAGACTCTTTGCCTTCGAGATGCCCATCGACCCGGTCGCCCTGACCGACTTCCTCGAATCCAGAGAGAGTTTGTCGGAGTACGCGGGTGACCCGCTGGCGCTCGGCCGCGCTCTCGGCAAAGAGCTCATGGAGGAAGGGGACACGCCGTTGCTCGACGAGGTCTCGAGCGAGCTGGTCGAAGAGCGGTCTGGAACGACCATTCCGGCGGTCGACGGAGCGATCGTTGTCCGCTCCTGGGTTCCCGACTCGGAGGACGGCTCGACCGCCTCCGGGCTTGCAAGCGAATCCTTCGTCGAGGGAGTCCTGCAGGGTTTGCAGTCGGCCTCGTTGCCGGTCGTTGGGGTGGAGACATCCGACGTCGAGACACAAACTTCTGCCGTTCCCGTCTTCAACGACGCCGGCGTCTCGAGCGTCGACGACCTCGACCTCCCCGCGGGGCGTCTGGCGCTCGCGCTTCTCCTGGGCGGAGGCGAGCCCGGGAACTACGGCGTCAAGGACACCGCCAGCGACGGAGTCGTTCCTCCGATCGACGCGGTTCCCGTGCAGCCGATTGGGGGATAGGTTCGTGTCGAGCGTCCTCGTCGCGGCGAGGAATGAGGAGAGCCGGATCGGCGACACGGTCGCGCAGCTCCGGAAGGACTTTCCCTCCGCCGAGGTGATCGTGGTGGTCGGAGCCTCGACGGACGAGACCGCCGAGCGGGCGGAGGAGGCGGGAGCAGTCGTGATCCGGCTGAACCGCCCTGGAAAAGGGGAAGCGCTCTCGGCCGGTGAGTATGCTGCAGCGCCGGGCGCGTTGCTGCTCTGCGACGCGGACCTGCGCGGATCGCTCGCGCCGCTCGCCGAGAGCAACGCCGACCTCGTGGTGGCGGTCTTCGAGCACCGGGTCGGCGGAGGGTTCGGAATCGCCAAGCGCGCCGCAAGCAGCCTCATCCGCCTCCGGACCGGCTTTCGCCCGCAGGAGCCGCTCTCTGGCCAGCGTTACGTGGGTGAACGGGCCCGGATCGTGTGCTTCCCGGTCGCCGGCGGATTTGGCTGCGAGACGCGAATGACGATCGACGCACTCCGGGCGGGCCTCCGTCTCGAGGAGGTCCCACTCGACCTCGATCATCGGGCGACCCGGCGGGACGCGGCGGGGTTCGCGCATCGGGGTCGCCAACTCGTGGACGCGGTCCTGTCGGTCGGCCCTCTCGGCGTCAACCATCGCGGCGTTCGCTTGCCGCTCCTCGGCTGGGCCGTGGCTTTCCCCGGCCTCTGGGCTCCGAGGCGTACCGGGCTCGCAGTTGCCGCGATCGCAGCCATCGGCCTCGCGGACGACCTCTGGAGCGGCCCCGAGCGAGGCGTCGCGCGGCACCTGCGCGAAGGGAGGACAACCGGCGTGCTGAAGCTCGTCGGCATTCCTGCCGTCGCGGCCGTCGCGACTCGCTCCCTGCGGGGAGCCTTGCTCGTCGGCCTTTCGGCCAACGCCCTCAATCAGCTGGACACGAAACCCGGCCGGGCCCTCAAGGCCTTCCTCGGCGTGAGCCTCTTCCGGGGGATGCCAGAGGGGGGCTATGCGCTCCTGGCCGTCCTGCTCGTTCCCTACGATTTACGAGAGAGGATGATGCTCGGAGACGCAGGATCGAACGCCCTTGGGGCCGTGCTAGGCTTGAGCCTCGTGGCCTCGCTTCGAGGACGAGCGCTCTGGCCGGCGATCGCATTGTTCGCCGCGCTGAACGTCCTCGGCGAACGGCGATCTCTCGGGAAGCTGATCGAGTCGACACCCTGGCTCGCGCGCATAGACCGTCTCGGGAGACTGAGGTGAGCCGGTAGTGGCACGCCGGCCAACGAAGTACGTCTTCGTGACGGGAGGGGTGGTCTCGTCTCTCGGGAAGGGCATCACTGCAGCGTCCCTGGGTCGGCTCCTCAAAGCTCGCGGCCTGCACGTCCAGGTTCAGAAGTTCGATCCCTACATCAACGTCGATCCGGGCACGATGAGCCCCTTCCAGCACGGTGAGGTCTTCGTGACGGAGGATGGCGCCGAGACCGACCTCGACATCGGTCACTACGAGCGCTTCGTCGACGAGAACCTCTCGCGGAACGCCAACCACACCTCCGGGTCGGTCTGGTACGCGGTGATCCGGAAGGAACGGAAGGGTGAGTATCTGGGCTCGACGGTCCAGGTGATCCCGCACATCACGAACGAGATCAAGGACCGGATCCGCCGGATCGGTACCTCGAGCGACGCCGACGTGGTCATCTCAGAGATCGGAGGGACGGTCGGAGACATCGAGTCGCTGCCGTTTCTCGAGGCGATCCGCCAGTTTCGGCGGGAGGCGGGGGCGGAGAACGTCCTCTACCTGCACGTGACCTTCGTGCCCTTCATCGAGACTGCAGGCGAGCTGAAGACGAAGCCGACCCAGCACTCGGTGAACGAGCTGCGCCGCATCGGTATCCACCCGGACATCGTCGTCTGCCGCTCCGCGGAGATCCTCTCGCACGAAATCCGCGAGAAGATCGCGCTCTTCGCCGACGTCGACTCGAAGGCCGTGATCATGAACGAGGACGTGAGCGACGTGTACCTCGTGCCGCAGCGGCTGCGTGAGGAAGGCCTCGACGCGCTCGTCTGCGACAAGCTTGGCCTTCCGGACGGGGAGGCCGACCTCGGGGAGTGGGACGAGCTCGTAACTCGGATCGGGCAGCGACGTGGCGAGATCGAGATCGCGTTGGTCGGGAAGTACGTGAAGCTCCAGGACGCGTACCTCTCGGTACACGAGGCGCTGAAGCACGCGGGCATCCATCACGGCACCAACGTGCGGGTCCGGTGGGTCGACGCCGAGGGCATGAGCGTGGAAGAGGCGGCGGCCGAGCTCGAGCGCTCACACGGCGTCCTCGTCCCCGGCGGATTCGGCTCACGTGGCTGGGAGGGGAAGATCCTCGCGTGCCGGGTGGCACGGGAGCGGGAGATCCCGTACCTCGGGATCTGTCTGGGCATGCACGTGGCCGTCTCGGATTTCGCTCGCCATGTCGTCGGTCTCGAGGGGGCCAACTCGACGGAGATGGACCCGGAGACGCCGTACCCGGTGATCGACCTGCTCCCCGAGCAGAAGGAAATCGAGGATTTGGGCGGCACCATGCGCCTCGGCGCCCAGTCGGTCGACCTGATCGAAGGAACACGTGCCTGGGCAGCCTACGACGAGCCTGTCGTGCACGAGCGCCACCGGCACCGCTACGAGGTCAACAACCACTTCCGGCCACGCCTCGTCGAGGCGGGGCTGGTCGTCTCGGGGACGTACCAGGAAGGCCGGCTCGTCGAAGTGGTTGAGTTCCGCGACCACCCATGGTTCGTCGCAAGTCAGTTCCATCCTGAGTTCAAGTCTCGGCCGACGCGTCCCGCGCCGCTCTTCCGCGACTTCGTGGGAGCCGCACTCGAGCGGGCCAGGCGCTCGGAGACCGCCTCGGTCACGGCGACCGTCGCTTAGATCTGCGACCCTGACTGGGTGGCGCTTCCCGACGTCCTGACCCTCTTCACGAGGCTCGCTGCCATCTCGAGCCCTCCGGGAGAGGAGCGCGAGGTGGCCGATCGCGTGGCCGACTACCTGAGCGAACTCGGCCTCTCCGTGCAGGAAGACGACGCCGGAAGCAGGATCGGGTCGACGATGGGGAACCTGCTCGCGCGACTCGAGCCCACGAACGGCGGCGGACTTCCGATCTTCCTCTGCGCGCACCTGGACACGGTGCCAGCAACGGATGCGATCGAGCCCGTTGTCGAGGACGGGCTCGTCCGGAATGCCCGAAACACGATTCTCGGGGCCGACAACAAGGCCGCCGTCGCGGTCATGCTCGAGGCCGCCAGGCGGATCATCGAGACCGGCCGCCCGCACGCCGGTGTCGAGCTTCTCTTCACACCGAAGGAGGAAACCGGGCTCGAGGGAGCCAAGGCGTTTGACGCCTCGAGCCTTGCCGCCCGGACCGGCTACGTCTTCGACCACGCGGGCCCGATCGGAGAGGTTGTCGTTCAGGCTCCGCACTCGACGGCCGTCGACGTGGTTTTCAAAGGTCGTGCCGCACACGCGGGCATGCACCCGGAGGAGGGACGGTCCGCGATCCTAGCGGCCGCACGCGCGATCTCCGACTTCAGGCTCGGCCGGATCGACGACGAGACGACGGCGAACGTGGGTGAGATCCACGGCGGCACCGCCAGAAACATCGTCCCCGACCGTTGTGCAGCCGTCGCCGAAGTGCGCTCCCAGAGCGAGCAGAAACTCGCGAGTGTGGTCCAGGAGATGGTGGACTCCTGCGCATTCGCGGCGGAGGTCGCCGAGTGCGAGCTCGAGACCGCGCTCGAGGAGAAGTACCGTGGCTACCGATTCGAGACGGACGACCCGACCGTCAGGCTCGCCTTCGACGCGTTGGAGCGGGCCGGCTTCCCGCCGTCGGGCATCCGGGCGGGTGGGGGCGCGGACGCGAACGTCTTCAACGCACAGGGGATCCCCTGTGCGAATCTCGCCAACGGGATGACCCGGATTCACAGCGCCGACGAGCACATTGCGGTCGCCGACCTCGAGAGCATGGTCGACGTGACCCTCGAGCTCGTCGCTGCGGCACGGCGTGCTTAGCCTCCGGCGCGGCACCGTCACCGCAATCAGCGAGCGGCTGAAAGGCCTGGTCCGGCTCGAGGTAGACGGCCGTCCCTGCATCGCCTATCCGCGCTTGACCGGTCCGGTCGGGCTTGGCGACGACGTTGTCGTGAACGTGGAGGCGGTCGAGCTTGGATTGGGCTCGGGCGGGTTCGACGTCCTGCACGTGAACCTCACGCGCGGCCTTGGCCTCGACCCGGCCTCCGGCGCCCATGTGATGAAGCTTCCATACACATCCCTCCAACACTCCGTGCGGCATGCGGAGGAGGAGGGCACAGGCACGGAGCAGCTCGACGAGCTCCCCGTGGTCTGCTGCTCCCTGCACAGCCAACTTGCCCCAGTGTGCGCAGGGGTCGGACCGAAACTCCGCGTCGCGTTCGTTCAGCTCGAGGGAGGTGCGCTCCCTGTGTCCCTTTCGGATGCCGTACGGGCACTGAAGCAGCACGGTCTGCTCGAGGCGACCGTAGCGGTGGGAGCCTGCGTTGACGGGGATGTCGCGTGCGTCACGCCGGCGTCGGCGCTCGCCTGGTGCGCCGAGGAAGGCTTCGATGTCGTCGTCTGCGGGATCGGGCCCGGAATCGTCGGCACGGCGAGCACATTCGGGCACGGTGGAGTGGCCGCCGCGACTGCCGCTGCGGTTGCGCGGGCACTTGGGGGCTCTCCGATCCTCGTCGCCCGGATCTCCGGAGCGGACCAGCGGGAGCGGCACCACGGTGTCTCGCACCACCTACGAGCTGTCCTTGCTCTCGCCGGGCCCGTGGACGTCGCCTGGCCCGAGGCGGAGGGATTCCCGACGCCGATCGACGAGGCCGTGCCCGTGCCGGTGGACGGCTGGGAGGAGGCGTGCGCGAGCCTGCCGCTCCTCCATATGGGGCGCGGTCCGGCCGACGATCCCTGGTTCTTCGCGGCCGCCTTTGCCGCCGGACGGCTCGCGCGCGAGCGCCTGGGCTTAGCGGGCCTGGAAGGCGTCGAGCCCGACTGAGAGCGCGATCGCGAGTCGGCGGTCGAGTGCGCGCTCCGCGTCGGCGGACAGGTCGAGGATGTAGTTGTCCCGAAGCCCGAGCACCCGGGTGAGCTCGCCGATCTCGCGCTCTCCCCGAAGGAAGGTGAAGTGGTACGGGACCGGGACCGTCTCTCCGTACGGGACGAGGTCCTTGATGCGCCGAACGATCGCGATCGCGGCGCTGCGCTCGCGCGCCCAGGCGATCTGGTCCTCTGATGCGTCGAGTATCGACCAGGTGGAGCGGATCAGCGATTGCTTGAAATGCTTCTCAAGCGTGCCGATCCGCTCGCCTGATGGGCGCGTCACGTCGTAGCGACCGCCCAGCTCGACGACGCGACGCGCCTTGAGCCGGAAGACCTCCTCCGTCTCCGATTCGTCGGCGAAAAACCGTAGGTCCTCCTTGAGCGCCATGCGCTTCTGGCGCACGAACGCGACCCTCTCGCCCGCGGACTTGCCGTCGGGGCCGAGCGTCGAGACCGTATAGAGGTTCACCATCGGCTTCAGCAGCTGCTCGAACAGGAACCTGTCGTTCTCGAAGCGCGAGCCTTGCACGCGAGGAGACTAGCGGGATGGGCTTGTGACCGAGCGTCGAGAGGCCGGGTGCATCGTTGGCCCGCATGGCCAGCGACAAGGCGGGTATCGTTCGCGCGCCAATGAGGGTCGGCGTCGCGAAGGAGATCAAGCCCGACGAGCACCGTGTCGCGCTCACGCCGGCCGGGGCCCGCGAGCTCGTGCAGCGCGGTCATGAGGTGATCATCGAGGCGAGTGCGGGTGCGGGGAGCTCGTTCCCTGACGCGGCTTACGAGAGGGTGGGCGCGCGCATGATCCCTGTCGACGAGGTCTGGGGTTCCTCCGACTTGGTCCTGAAAGTCAAGGAACCGCTCCCAGAGGAGTACGGCCGGCTCCGCGAAGGCCTCGTGCTCTTCACCTACCTCCATCTCGCTGCAGACCGCCGACTCACGGAGGCTCTCATCGAGAGCGGGGCGACCTGCATCGCCTACGAGACGGTCGAGACTCAGGACCGCCGTCTACCGCTCTTGGCGCCCATGAGCGAGGTTGCCGGCCGGCTCGCCACCCAGATGGGTTCCTGGGCGCTCGAGAAGGCGCAGGGAGGCCGCGGGATCCTACTCGGGGGAGTTCCGGGCGTGCCACCCGCGAAGGTGGTGGTACTGGGTGGAGGCATCGTCGGGTACAACGCAGCGCTGATCGCCGTC
>CAVTTI010000041.1:0-8227 GCA_963737615.1 uncultured Actinomycetes bacterium
CTCAGAGCGGCCCTCGGCAGCCTCTTCGCCCGGCCGCAGGTCGATTTCTGCGCGTGTGCGTCGCGAACGCTGTCCCCTGGTGCGACCACGACTACGGTCTCGCGACTGACAGAGGTGACCTCCTGACCCTGGACAGCCGCAACCCGGATTCTGTAGGTGCCGGCGCTGAGCGCACGTCCGTCGATTCGGCCGGAGAAGCTGAACCGGTTCTTTCCTTGTGTGCCTGCACGGGTGAATCCCCCCACCCCGCGGCAGTTGGGGGTTATCTGAACGATGGAGAAAACCAGCGTCGAGTCGCTCGAGAGCCAAACAACTAGCGTCGTCCCTCGCCGGTGCTTGCCGCGGCTTCGAAACTTGGGCGGGCGTGCCTCGAAGCGGCGGACCGTTCCGGACCCGGGGCGCGCCGATCGAGTACCGCCGCCGCCGGCTTGCGTTGATTGCTGATCCGAGGAGCCGGAAGCGCTACCGCCAGTTCCTGACGACGAGCCCGAAGAACCCGAAGAGGTCGAGCTTCCGGGAAGGGTCGCCGAAGGCGCCGAGACAGCCGTCGACGGCGATGACGCAGTTGCGCCCGTAACCGTGGACGCTGTGCTCGTTACGGTGGTGACGCTGACGGTGGCCGTCGGGCTCGTCACGGTGGGGACGCTGACGGTGGCCGTCGGGCTGGTAACGGTGGGAACGCTGACCGTGGGCACCGGAACGGGAACCGAAGGCACACTGACGGTGGGGAGGGGCACGCTCGAGACCGGGTCGAGCGCGAACGCCTGCGCGCACCCGATCGCAAGCAACGCAGACGCTCCAAGGATTCCAAGAGCTCCCTTTACCATTTTGTCGTGCCTCCGCAGGATGGTTCGGGTTTCCCCAGCTCAACCCCGTTATCCCCGGGGCGCGGGTGCTGAAACCTTTTCGCCTGGCCAAACCCGCAGAGGTTGAAGCGTACGAGCCAGGGGAATGCCGGGACGGACCGCGGCCCGACGGTTTGCGGCCCCGCTGCTATCCTTCCAAGACCACATTTCCCCGCTTGGAGAAATGGGCGCGCGGCGCCCATTTTTTGCGAGAGGACAGCAAAAATGACCCAGGTTCACGAAAAAGAGCGAGAGCTCCATCGCGAGGTCGAGGAGACGGTCGAAAGCCGCCTCCCGGACGTCGAGGTCGTGGCCGTCGAACTCGGCGGCCCCGAGCGGCTCTGCGTGTATATCGACCATCCGAACGGCGTCGACCACGCGCTCTGCGAGCAGGTGACGAGCGCGCTCCGCGGATACCTCGACCGCTACCGCCTCGACGTCTCGTCTCCGGGGCTCGCGCGGCCACTTCGGAAGCCCGAGCACTTCGCGGCGGCGGTCGGGCGCAAAGCCGCGCTCAGGACTGCGGTCGAGCTCGAGGGTCGGAGACGATTCCGGGGGGAGATCGTGGCTGCGGACGAGCGGCAGCTCAGAATCGCGACCGGAGAGCGGGAGTTCGAGGTCCCCTACGACGTAATCGTGCGGGGAAATCTGATCGACGAAGGGCTGGAGCAGCGATGAGCCGAGAGATTCTGGAAGCAGTCAGAGAGATCGAGCGAGACAAGGGCATCGAAACAGGGACACTGATCTCAGCCCTCCAGGACGGGCTGCTGGCGGCGTACAAGAAGACGCCCGGCGCCTCCCGCCACGCGGCGGTCGAGATCGACGGGAACGGCGACTTCCGCGTGTTCTCGATCGAGCTCCCCGCGGACATCGAGACCCGCCTGATCGAAGAAGCCCGGGAGCGGACGCTCGAAGAGCTCGAGCGTCTCGAGATCGAGAATGGCGAACGCTCGCACACCCTCATCTCGGATGACGACCTTGATATCGACTGGTCGGACGTCCCTCCCGAGCAGGTGAAGCGCGCCGACGTCACCCCGGAGAACTTTGGCCGGATTGCCGCACAGACTGCCAAGCAGGTCATCCAGCAGCGAATCCGAGAGGCCGAGCGGGCGATGATGTACGACGAGTACGTCGACCGTGTGAGCGAGGTCGTGACGGGAATCGTCCAGCAGGCCGGGGACCGGAACAACGTGCTCGTCGACCTCGGGAAGGTCGAGGCGCTCCTCCCGCGTTCCGAGCAGGTTGACGGCGAGCGCTACGAGCAGGGCAGTCGGATCAAGGCTGTGATCACCGAGGTGAGGTCGGGGACGAAGGGGCCGCAGGTGATCCTGTCGCGCCGCGATCCCGAGCTCATCAAGACCCTCTTCGAGCTCGAGGTGCCGGAGATCGCTGATGGTCTCGTCGAGATCCGCGGCGTTGCGCGCGAGCCTGGCTACCGGTCGAAGATCGCTGTCGAGTCACACGCGCAGGGCGTCGATCCGGTCGGCGCCTGCGTCGGCCCGCGCGGCTCCCGAGTCCGCATGGTCGTCTCGGAGCTTCGAGGCGAGAAGATCGACATCATTCCGTGGAACAACGAGCCCGCTCGCTTCCTCGCGAAGGCGCTGTCGCCGGCCCGTGTGCGCGAGGTGCTCGTCGACGACGACTCCCGTGAGGCCACCGTCATCGTCCCGAACGACCAACTCTCGCTCGCAATCGGAAAAGAGGGCTTGAACGCTCGCCTGGCAGCGCGCCTGACCGGCTGGAAGGTCGACATCCAGTCCGAGGCCGAGTTCGCCCAGGCCGAGGCCGACGCTGCGTATGGAGGCGGTGTCGACGAGGAGTTCTCCGGGCGGTGCGCCGCGCTGCTCTCGAACGGGAAGCGGTGCCCGAATGCGTCGCTCCCCGGCTCGCGGTATTGCGGCATCCCGGCCCACCGGGAGCTCGCTGCGCGCGAGGAGGCCGGTGAGATGCCGGCTGCCGAGGAAGCCATCCCGGTCGCAGGTCCGGAGGAGCCGGAGCCGGTGGAGGGCGATCCCAGCGAGGCGGAGGCGACCGAGTCCACGTCTGCCGGGGAGCCCGTAGCAGTGGAGAGCGCGCCGGCCGCCGACGCTCCGAACGAGCTCGAGCCGACCGAGGAGCCGGAAGCGGTGGACGGCGTCCCGACCCCTGGTGCGGCAACAGCAGAGTCAGAGGAGACCGTCGAGGTGCCCGCTGGGTCGAGCGAGGAGGGCGAGAGCGCTGCATCGTGAGCGCACCGATCAGGACCTGCATTGGGTGCGGCCAGAAGCGGCCGCAGACCGAGCTTCTTCGATTCGTGGCCCCTCATGGCATGCTGACGCGCGATCCGCTCCGGCGAGCGACCGGGCGCGGCGCCTACACATGCCCTCGCATCGCCTGTTTGGAGCGGGCGACGGCTCGCCAGGCGTTCGCCCGGACGCTCAGACGTCGCGTCACGGTAGTCCGGCCCTTGGACAGGTTTCTGGAGGAGGGCTAGGCTAAAGGGCCATGGCTGACGGGAAAAATCGCCCCAACAGACCTCTGCGGCCGCGAGCCGGAGGTTCCGGTCGCCGCAAGCGCCGCGTCGTCATCGACTCGGGCGCCGCGCGGCCGCGTCCCGACCGTCCAGGCCAGCGCGAAGCACCGCGGGCGCCTCGCGAGAGCGCGCCTCCCGCTCCGCCGCCGACGGGCAAGGTGACGGTCGCCTCCGGAGCGACGGTGAAGGAGTTGTCGGCCGCGTTCGGCGTGCCGGTGCCGCAGATCATCAAGATCATGATGGGCGTCGGGGAGATGGTCACCATCACCCAGTCGCTGGCGGACGACGCGATCGAGCTGATCGCGACCGAGCTGGAGCGCGAGGTCGAGATCAAGCATGCGGACGAGGAAGAGTTCGAACCCGAGGTCTACGAGGACAGCGAAGAGGATCTGAGCGCGCGGCCCCCGGTCGTGACGATCATGGGCCACGTCGACCACGGCAAGACGACGCTTCTGGATGCCATCCGCAAATCGGCGGTCGTTGAGACCGAGGCCGGCGGCATCACGCAGCACATCGGCGCCTACCAGGTCGATCACAACGACAGGCGAATCACCTTTCTGGACACACCGGGCCACGAGGCCTTCACCGCCCTCCGTGCACGCGGCGCGAAGGTGACCGACATCGCCGTCCTCGTCGTTGCAGCGGATGACGGCGTGAAGCCGCAGACGCTCGAGTCGATCAGCCACTCGCGCGCAGCCGAAGTGCCGATCGTAGTCGCCGTCAACAAGATCGATACGGAAGGCGCGAATCCCACCCGCGTTCGGCAGGAGCTCGTCCAGCAGGAGCTCCAACCGGAGGAGTGGGGCGGCACGACCCAATATGCAGACGTTTCCGCGAAGAACGGCGAGGGCCTCGACGAGCTTCTGGAGAAGATCCTTCTCGTCGCTGACGCGGAGCTGGAGCTGACAGCGAACGCAAAAGCAGAGGCTTCCGGCCCGATCATCGAGAGCCGGCTCGACGTCGGGCGCGGGCCGGTGGCCACGATGCTTATCCAGCGCGGCACCTTGAAGGTCGGGGATGCGATCGTTGCCGGTGATGCCTGGGGAAAGGTGCGCGCGCTCCACGACTACCGAGGCGAGCGCGTCAAGGAGGCAGGCCCCGGGACGCCCGTGGAGATTCTTGGTTTCGACAAGCCACCGGGCGCCGGTGAGTACGCGAAGGTGGTCGAGAACGACCGTCAGGCGCGCCATTTCGCGGGTCTGCGCGGCCAGCGGTTGCGCGCGGAGCAGATGTCGCGGAGCTCCAAGAAGAGCGTTTCGCTCGAGGATCTCTTCACGCAGATGGAGGCGGGTGCCCTCAAGGAGCTGAACGTGATCGTGAAGGCCGACGTCCAGGGCTCCGTCGAGGCGATCGTCGGTGAGCTCGGAAAGATCCACCATCCCGAAGTCGGCGTCACCGTGATCCATACCGGCATCGGCGCAATCTCCGAGAGCGACATCATGCTCGCTTCCGCATCGAACGCGATCGTGCTCGGCTTCAACGTGCGCCCCAACGCGGAGGCGCGCGCGCTCGCGGAGCGTGAGGGAGTCGACCTCCGCACCTACCGCGTCATCTACCAGCTCACCGACGAGATCCAGCAGGCGCTCGTCGGCATGCTGACACCTGAGCAGGTCGAGGAGACACTCGGCGAGGCAGAAGTGCGTGCTCTCTTCCGGGCTTCGCGCGTGGGCGTAATCGCAGGGTGCTACGTCACGAGCGGCGTCATCCGCCGAAACGCCAAAATCCGCGTCATCCGGGATGGCACAGTGGTCTACGAGACTACGATCGCGAACCTGAAGCGCTTCAAGGAAGACGCGCGCGAGGTGCAGGCCGGCTTCGAGTGCGGGATACTCCTCGACGGCTTCAACGACGTGAAGGAAGGCGACGTCCTCGAGGCGTACGAGACCCGCGAGATCGAGCGCACCGACCTCGAGGTCGCCGGCAACGGCCAGCCCGCCGCCGCGGCTGAGGCAGAGGCCGAGGCGAGCGCGTAGGACTCTGGCCGTGGGCGCCGGCTACGTCGGCATCCTGTCGGTCGAGCTCCACTTCCCAGAAAACCATTCTCTAAAGGGGAAGCGGAAGGAGCTCCTCGCGGCCAAGGCTCAGCTCCACCGCCGCTTCGGGGCATCCGTGGCGGAGGTAGATCATCACGATGTCTGGCAGCGTGCCCGGCTCACCGTCGCATGCGTGGCCCGCGGCCATACAGAGGCCATGGAGCTCCTCGACGCAGCCGAGCGTTATCTGGGCGCTCAGGCGTTCGAGCTCATCTCCACCCGGCGGGAGGTCGTCGCCCCCGATGCCTGAGCGCATGCGCCGGATCAACGAGGCGCTCCGGGAAGTCCTCTCCGAGGGGATCGGCGAGCTCAAAGACCCTCGGATCGGTTTCGTGACGGTCACGGGTGTTAGGGCGAGCACCGACCTCCGGCAGGCGACCGTGTTCGTCAGCGTGCTCGGCTCGGAGAAGAAGCGCGTTGCCACCCTGGCCGGGCTCGAGTCCTCCCGTGCTCCACTGCAGGCGCGCGTGAACCGGGAGCTCCGTCTCAAGCGAACTCCGCAGTTGAGGTTTGAGTACGATCAGACGATAGAGGAAGGCGTCCGCCTCTCTAAGCTCATCGATGAGCTCTCTCCAGACGAACCCGACGCAGACTGACCTGCGAAAGATCGCCGATGCGATCAGGTCTCACGACCGTTTCGTCGTGACCACGCACGAGAACCCCGACGGAGACGCGCTCGGTTCGCTCGTGGCGATGACGCTCGCGCTCCGTGAGCTCGGCAAGGACGCCGTCATGTACCTCTTCGGCGAGGTCCCGCTCCCGCGCGAGTACCGCTTCATGGCTCTCGGCGACCTGGTTCGAACGCTTCCGGACGACGTCTCCGAGCGAGTGCTGGTCGCGGTGGACGCCGCGAACGAGAGTCGCCTCGGGCCCGAGCACCGACAGCTGCTCGATGACGCGCCGCTCGTCATCGACATCGATCATCATCACGACAACTCCAGGTTCGGAGATCTGAACCTGATCGTGGCGGATGCCTCGTCGACCGGCGAGATCCTGAGAGACCTCCTCGCAGAGCTCGACGTCGATCTGACTCCGCCCATTGCCGAAGCGCTATACATCGCGATCGTGACCGATACCGGGCGTTTCCAGTACGCGAACACGACCGCGAAGGCGCTGCGCCTCGCGGCCGAGCTGGTCGAAGCGGGCGCGGACGTCCACAGGGTCTTTCAGGGTGTGTACGAGAACGTGTCGTTCGCGAAGCTGAAGCTGCTCGCGCGTGCGCTTGAGAATGCGCAGCTCCTCGAGGGCGGCCGGCTCGTGGTCTCGCACCTCGAGAAGGACGACTTCGAGGCCGCGGCCGCGGAGGAGCCGTTCTCGGAGGGCATCATCGACTCCCTACGCGCCGTCGAAGGCTCCGAGATGGCCGCACTGATCCGCGAGCCTCCGACGCAAAACGGCCCCCTCCGCCGCGTCAGCCTACGGACGACCGAGCAGGGGCTCGACGTTTCGGCCATCGCTCGCAAGAGCGGGGGAGGGGGCCATAAGCAGGCGGCCGGCTTCCCGTCCGAGGCGAGTGTCGAAGAGATCACCGAGTTCATTCGCCGCGAGTTCCTCGCTCAGGCCTAGACGCCTCGTCAGGCGTCCGCTCGCCGGGGCCGGCCGCGTGCCACCCACCGCGTCGAGCCTATCCGGGAGAATCGCGCGCGTGGCTCGCGAATCGTGTCGGAAGCCGCTCACTTGAACGCCGAGTCGCCCACGGGTGGTGGGCTGATCCTTGTCGACAAACCCGTCGGGCCGTCGTCCTTCGCGGTAGTCAAGCGCTTGCGGGCGACCTACGGGCTGAAGGCAGGGCACGCCGGCACCCTGGATCCGTTCGCGAGCGGACTGCTGCTCGTTCTCCTCGGGAGGGCCACCCGGCTCGCGCAGTACCTGGTCGGGCTGGACAAGCGCTACGAGACCGAGATCCGCCTCGGCGCGCGGACGAACACCGGGGATCCCGAAGGCGAGGAGCTCGAGCAGACGGAGATTGCGACGCCGGGGCAGATCGAGGCACTGCGCGGAGAGGTCGAGCTGCCCGTTCCGGCAGCCTCCGCGGTCAAGATCGACGGCGAGCGGGCCTACCGGCTCCACCGGCGCGGGGTTGCCGTCGAGATGCCGATGCGTAGAAGCACGGTCCATTCGCTCGAGATCGTTCGCTACGAGCCACCGAGCGTGGTCCTGGCGCTCCACGTCTCGAGCGGGACGTACGTCCGGGCCATCGCCGATGCGCTCGGCGGCCACTGCGTGGTGCTTCGGCGGACTGGGATCGGCCCGTTCTCGATCGATGATGCTTCCGACACCAGGGTCCTGCCTCCGCTCGCGGCGGTGTCCTTCCTGCCGCGCCGCGATCTCGACGCCGAGGAGCGGCACCTGATCGCCACCGGCCGCGAAATCGACGGACAGGGGGAGGGACCGGTGGCGCTCACGCTGGGGCCCGAGCTGGTGGCGATCGGACGCTCGAACGGTAGGTCGATCCGCCCGGAGACGGTCCTCGCATGAACGTCGCACGCACGCCTGACGACCTCGAGCCGGCCGAACGGGCGGTCGCGATCGGCACCTTCGACGGCGTCCATCGCGGCCATCGCACAGTCATCGACGCAGTCGTTGCAACGGGTCCTCGACCCACAGTCGTGACCTTCGAGCCGCATCCCCGGGCAGTTCTCGGCTACGAGGTCGAGCTTCTGTCGACGTTCGAGCGCCGCCTCGAGCTGATTGAAGCGGCCGGCGTTGCCGACGTCCTGGCCGTTGAGTTCACGACCGCGCTCTCCCTGCTCGAGCCCGAAGAGTTCGTAGCGCAGATTCTCGGGCCGATCGGAACCCGGACCGTCCTGGCGGGCGAGGGGTTCCGGTTCGGCCAC
>CAVTTI010000042.1:0-55857 GCA_963737615.1 uncultured Actinomycetes bacterium
CCCGGCAGGATCGAGGAGGAGAGATCGGGTGTCCCGATTGCGCCGTCCTTCACCACGAAGATGTTCTCGCCCGACCCGTCCGCGACATAGCCCTCTTCCGTCAGGAGGATCGCCTCCTGGTAGCCGGCCCTGGTGGCTTCGCCCACGGCCAGCATGGAGTTCAGGTAGATCCCGGTGGCCTTCGAGACGTGCGGGATCGTGTTCGGACCAACTCGCCTCCACGAGGAGACCTTGGCGCGAATCCCGCGCTCGAGTGCGTCCTCGCCGAGGTATGTGCCCCAGGGCCAGCTCATGACCACGACGTCAATCGGGTTCGAGCCGGGGCCGACACCGAGCTCCCCGTAGCCGTAGAACGCGATCGGGCGGATGTACGCTTCGGGCAGCCCGTTCACGGCGAGCAGGTCGAGCGTGGCAGTCCGCAGCTCTTCCGGCGTGTACGGAAGCTCCATGTACATGAGCTGTGCCGACCTACGGAGCCGTTGGAGGTGGTCGGTGAGCCGGAAGACGGCCGAGCCCTTCGGCGTCTCGTAGGCGCGGATTCCCTCGAAGACACCCGAGCCGTAGTGGAGCCCATGGGAGCCGACGTGGATCTTGGCGTCGGACCAGTCGACGAGCTCCCCGTTCATCCAGATCTTCTCGGTCTCACGCACGGCGGGGCCTAGATTACTGGACGGGCCGCTCTTCCTCGCAGAGGTCGGCCTCGCGCCCCTTCGTCAGCCGGATCAGATCCGGAGCCGCGATCGCGGCCATGTGGCGGGACGAGCCCGCGCCGACCCAGACCACCGGATGGGTCACGAGGCGCCGGTCGATCAGCACGAGGTCGATGCCCGCGAGCGGGAAAGGCGCCACACCGCCCGCCCGGAAGCCCGTGACCCGCTCCACCTCATCCGGGCCTGCGACCTTGGCGCGCTCGCCCCCGGCCGCCCGGGCGACCTTTGCGCGGTCGGCCCTGCGGTCGCCGGGCAGGAGAGCGACGAGCGGGCGGCCGTCACAGATGAACACCAGAGTCTTGACGATTTGTCCCAGCTCGCAGCCAACAGCTTTCGCCGCCGCCTCGGCCGTCGGCGTCCCCTCGGGGAACTCCTGGACGGTCGCCTCGACCTTCGCGTCGGCCAGGAACTGGACGACTCGCTCCACAGGCGCCGGCCAGGGGCTCATAGGCCGACCTTTGGCCTCTGGGCGTGCGCGACGCTCATTCTGGCAAGCGGATGAAGCGGGCGCCGACGAAGCCCGGCTCTGACCGAAGCCGATCCAGAACTTCGTCCGAGACCGGGCTGTCGACGGTGAGGGCCATGAGAGCGCGTGCTTCCCGTCGATTTCGGGAGACGGCCATGTTGGCGATGTTGACGCCGGCTTCGCCGACGATCCGGCCAAGCGCGCCGATCATCCCCGGCCGGTCGTCGTTCTCGGCGAAGAGCATGAGCCGGTCGAGCTCGACCTCGAGCTCGTAGCCGAGCGCGGCCACCAGCCGAGGCCGTTGCCCTCGACCGGAGACCGTGCCCGCGACAGCGTGCGGCTCTCCGGCTGCAAAAGCGGTGACTGCGATCAGGCTCGTGAAGTCGTGCGACGCGGTGGAGGACTCCTCGCGCACTTCTACCCCCCGCTCCCGGGCGACCAACGGCGCATTCACGTAGTTGACCGGCTGGTCGACCCGGCCCTGGAAGATGCCGTTCAGCGCCGCGACGGTGAGAAGCCGCGTAGCCCGCTCGGCCAGCTGGCCGAAGTACTGAAAGTCGAGGCGCGTCGGGTTCCCGCCCGCCAGCTCCACCGCTAGGGCACCCAGCTTGGCGGCGAGCGGCAAGTACGGCCCCAACTGCTCCATATCCTCGACGGCGACCGCGGGCATGTTGACGGCGTTGGTAACCAGATGGCCGTCGAGCGCCGCGGCGACCTGCTCGGCGACGATGATCCCCGCCCGGTCCTGTGCCTCCTGGGTCGACGCGCCCAGGTGAGGCGTCACGATCACGTTGTCGAGCTCGAGCAGCGGGCCGGCGTACGGCTCCTCAGAGAAAACGTCCAGTGCTGCGCCTGCGACCTTCCCCGATCGGAGCGCCTCTGCCAGCGCGTCCTCGTCCACGAGCTCCCCGCGCGCTGCGTTCACGATCCGGATGCCGTCCCGGGCGCCGTCGAGCCGGGTCCGGTCGATGAGACCGCGCGTCTCCTCCGTCAGCGAGAGGTGGAGCGTCACGAAGTCCGACTCGGACAGGAGCTCCTCGAGGCTCTCGACCATCGTCGCGCCGAAGTCCCGGAACCGCTCTGGAGCCACGTAGGGGTCGTAGGCCAGGACGTCCATTTCGAACGCGCGGGCCCGGCGCGCGACCTGTTGCCCGATCCGGCCGAAGCCGATCACCCCGAGGGTCTTGTCCGCCAGCTCGAGTCCCGCGAAGCGCGCGCGCTCCCACCGGCCCTCCTTCAGGGCGGCGTGCGCCTGGGGGATGTTGCGCGAGAGCGCCAGGAGGAGCCCGAACGCGTGCTCCGCTGCCGAGACGATGGTCGACTGGGGCGCGTTCGCGACGACGATCCCGCGACGCGAGGCCGCCTCCACATCGACGTTGTCGACCCCCACCCCTGCGCGGCCGATCACCTTCAATCGCTCGGCCCGGTCGATCAGCTCCGCGGAGACGTCCGTGGCGCTTCGAACGATGATCGCGTCGTAGTCTGCGATCTTCTCCGCCAGCGGCGAATCGAAGTCGACGTCGACCTCGAAGCGCCGGCGAAGGAAGTCGATGCCCGCGTCGGCGATGCGCTCGCGGACGAGGATCTTCACACTCGAACGCCCTCGAAGGCCTCGAGCGCGGCCGTCACGGCCACGCCCCGCTCGACGTCGGCGCCCGCCTCGGCGAGGACCAGCTCGAGCGCCGCGAGCTGCGTGGTGACGTCGAAGACGTCGACGTAGCCGACGTGCCCGATCCGGACGATCTTCCCGGTCAACTCCTTGCGGCCGCCCTCCATCGTGATCCCGAAGCGCGTGAAGAGGTCGGCGATGACCTCGCCCGCATCGATGTCGGCGGGCATCCGGACGGCCGTCACCACCGCGGAGGTGTCGTCGTCCGGGGAGAAGAGGTCGAGGCCGAGCGCCTTCACGCCCGCGCGAGCGGCCCGGCCGAGGCGAACGTGGCGGTCGAAGACTGCTTCGAGCCCTTCGTCGAGGAGGAGCGACACGGCGACGTCGAGACCGAGCACGGCCGGGATCGCCGGCGTGAAGGGGTTGACCGGCGGGTCCTCGTGCTGCGACTCGAGGGTTGCGGCCCAGTCGAAGTAGAACCGCGGCGACGTCGCGTGGGTGGAGGCCTCGAGTGCGGCCGGGGAAACAGAGGCAAGGGCCAGCCCGGGTGGGGTCATGAGCGCCTTCTGCGACCCGGAGACGACGACGTCGAGGCCCCACGCATCGGTATCACAGGGAACCGCGCCGAGGCTCGAGATCGCGTCGACCACGACCAGCGCGCCAGAAGACCGGATCCGAGCCGCCGTCTCCTGCAGATCGATGACGACGCCGGTCGACGTCTCCGAGTGGGTCAGGAAGACCGCATGCGCGCCACCAATCTCCGCGAGCTTGGTGGCGACGTCGTCTGGGCTCGGGACCTCGCCCCATGGATAGCGGAGCTCCTGCACGTCGCAGCCGTACGCCGCCGCGATCGAAAGCCACCGTTCCCCGAAGTTCCCGGCCGAGACGACGAGAACGCGGTGGCCGGGCGAGCAGGTGTTGGAGACCGCGGAATCCATTCCCCCCGTGCCCGAAGCCGTGAAGAGGAGGATGTCGTTGGCGGTCCTGTAGATCTCCTGGAGGGACGCCAGGAGCTTCTCGAACATGGCACGGAAGCCCGGGGTTCGGTGATGAACGATCGGAAGGGACATGGCCGCGAGGACGGCCGGCGGCACCGGAGTAGGCCCGGGCGTCATCAGGTAGCGCTTCTGAGGCATCCGGGACGTGAGGTTAGCCCATGCGTACGATCTCGACGTGGAAGCCCTCCTGGCCTTTGGCGCCGCGCTCCTCGCGCTGCGGCTCGGTGGCGACCTCGTCGGCCGCTACCGCGCCAGCCGCCGCCCCGAGCTCGCCGCCTGGGCTGCCTCGCTCGTGGCTTACGCGATCGCTTCCGGTGCCCTGGCGGCGGGCGCGGCCGGGGGCTGGGGTGAGGCCGCCTTCCGCGTCTACTACCTCTTCGGTGGCCTTTTGACCGCTGCGCTGCTTGGAGCCGGCTCCCTCCTCCTGGTCGGCCGGCGCTGGGCGGCTCCGCTCGCGCTCGTCTACGTGGGCCTCGCCGTCGGGGTTGCGCTCGCCGCACCCCTGACCACGGACGTGAGCGGCACGTCGATCCCGGTGGCGCAGGAGCACCTGGAGCTCTTCCCCGCCCGGCTCCTGGCGGTGGTCGGAAACTCGCTCGGAACGCTCGCGGCGGTTGGGATCGCCCTCTGGACGGTCAGGCGGCGGCCCGTCGGAAACGGCTTCATCCTGGCGGGGATCGTGGTCGCGGCCGCCGGGAGTGCCGTCGCGGGGCTCGGAGAGGCCCAGAGCGCCGCGTTCATCGCCGTCGCGGCCGTACTCCTCTATGCCGGCTTCGTGGCCGGCAGTGGCTACCCGATGCCGCTGAAGAAGCTCTCGAAGAGCTTTTCGAGGGGCTCGTACTCGGCCGGCCGCTCGTAGGTGACGTCCTTACCGAAGTCGGAGAGCCTCACCGCGATGTGCAGGTCGACCGAGTCGAGCGAGTTCGACTGCCCGAGCTGGTCGAGATCGCCCGCCCCGAGGTCGACGTCCATCGAGTAGCTCCTCGGCAGGAGGTCGTCGCGACCGGCCGTGAACCGGAGGTGCACGAGTTGCGCGAGTGACTCGAACTTCGCTCGGTCGCTTGGCGCCATCGCCTCGCCGCCGTACTCGTCAACGAGCGCGAGGATCCCGTCGACGTTCAGCGCACCGCGAAACTCCCAGGTTGGGACCCCGTCGAGGACGGGCCCGGCTAGGACGGTTCCGGTGAAGATGTCGTCAAAACGGTCGCGAACGCCCTCGGGCGTCCCGAAGTCCTGCTCGATGCGGTCGCGCTGCTTCTCGCTCTGCCCCGGAAGTTTCAGATCGCGGTCGCCGTACCAGCGGTTGAGGAAGCGGATGAAAAGCTCCTGCCGGTTCGCCAAGACGACGGCGGCGAAGGACTGTCCGGAGAAATCCAGCTTCGCGTCCATCGCCAGCTTGTCGGAGCTTGCGTCGCCCTGCAGGTGGAGCCTCACCGGCGCATCGCCTGTCATCGCCGCCGCGGGACCGCTCGCATTCAGGGTCGTGTCGACCACGAAGTGGGCGCTCCCGGCCTTTTCAACGGCCGCGAAGGCGTCGGCTGCGAGGTCAGCACCGCTCGGCGCGTCCGCCGAAGCAGACTCGGCAGAGGAAGACCCGGAAGGGGCTGCGCCGCCGCAGCCGGCGACAAACGCGACCGTCAGGATGCAGAAGGCGAGGAAGAGACCGAGGCGGCGCACGATTCCAGTATCGGCTCTCCCTCGTCGGACCTGAGCGAATTCCCCCGGCCTTCGAGCTCCGCAACCGCGTTTCGCCTCTGCCATGGCATGACGGTGACCGCGGCCGCCTCCCACGCAAGCGCCCCGGCACTGGGGCGTAGGCGGGGAGATCGGTAGGTGCACCGCACGCCGAAGCGCGGATAGACGCCGCCGAAGAAGTAGTGGCAGCGCAGTCGGTGAGCGGGCGCGCACACGATCGTCGCCATCTCGACGCCGCGCGCCAGCAGGAGCGGCAGCGCGCGGGCCATGTTCTCGGACGTGTTCACGGCCGTGTCCTCGGCGAGGAGCTCGACGTCGCGACGGCCCGGCCAGGCGGCGAGCATCTGGGATGCTTCGCTCTCGCCCGCGTACGGAGCCCAACCCGAGAGGACGACAACGCTTGGGCGACGATTCTCCGCGAGCTCTGCGGCGAGCGAGAGCACGCGATTGCAGCCCGGGGAGAGCGTGTACGTCCCCTCCGGATCCAGGGTTCCCTGGCCGGGGACGATGATGGCCCAGCGAGGCTCGCGCATTGGGTCGAGGCTACCGGCGCCGGCGCGCCGCGAACACGCCGCTCAGCAGGGCACCGATCACGGTCACGACCAGCATGAACGCTTTCCTTCCTTGCAGCTTCGACTCGCCGCTCGCCCGCTCTCGCATATTCACCGCGACCTCGTCAACCCGCAGGCCGGCGCGGCTGAGGCGCATCAGCGCCTCCACCTCGGGTGCACCGCTCTCATACGGTTCCGCGAGGAGCGGGAGTGCCTTGGCATTCGCCGCGTACATCCCGCTCGTCGCATCGGCAAACCGCTTTCCGAGCGGCACCGCAAGCGCCCGGCGAAGAAGTGCCGTCCCGAACCGGCGGGCGTGGTCCGGGCGATAGCGATACGGCTTGTAGCCCTCCCCCGAGACGAACCTGGACCCGACCGCCACGTCGCAGGCGTCCTCGCGTACCAGCATGACGAGGCGAGCGAGTTCGCCAACGGGGTGCTGGCCATCCGCATCGACCCGACCGGCGAACGCATATCCGTGCTCGGTCGCGTAACGCCAGCCCGCGGCGATGCCGGCCTTGAGCCCGCGATTCTCAGGAAAGCTCAGCACTTCGGCGCCGCGCTCGCTCGCCACCTCTGCTGTGCGGTCGCTGGACCCGTCGTCGACGACGAGGACATCGGCCTCCGGAAGCTCGGCCGCCACCTCCCCGAGCACCGCCGGCAAGTTTTCCTCCTCGTTCCAGGCAGGGATGAAGACGATCAGGTCGTGCGAGGGCGCCACACCGGGACGGTAGACGACGCTACCCTCCCCCGGTGGCTTCCGAGCGAAAAGAGCAGATGACGCAGGCCCAGCGAGAGCAGCTCGAGCGGGAGCTTGCCGAGCTGGAGGGGCCCAGGCGCGAGGAGGCGGTGCAGGCAATCAAGGTCGCGCGGAGCTTCGGTGACCTCTCGGAGAACTTCGAGTACCACGCAGCCAAGAACGAGCAAGGACTCCTGGAGCGCCGGATCACGATCATGCGCGCCCGGCTCCAGAACTCGATCACCGTCGACGCGCCCACGCAGGCGGGCGAGGATACGATCTCGGTCGGCTCCAAGGTGCAGATCGAGAACGAGCAGGGCGAGAAGATCGACCTCGAGATCTCGAGCGTTGGCGGCGTCTCACCCGACTCGCCGCTCGGCGACGCGTTGCTGGGCGGTAAAGTCGGCGACTCGGTGAAGGTCAAAGCGCCGGGCGGCGACTGGCAGGCCCGCATCGTGTCGGTCGGCCGTTGAAGAACCAAGCGGGTTCCTGGCCTAGACGCCGGCGGCTTCGCGCTCGCGCTTCTTGCCCGACGTGAGCCGGGCGCGCTTCGATGCCGACAGCTCGACCTTCCGGAGGCGGATGCTCTCCGGCGTGACCTCGACGGCTTCGTCCGCACGGATGAACTCGAGCGCCTGCTCGAGCGAGAGCGGCCTAGGCGGGATGAGCCGCACGAGCTCGTCCGCGGTCGAGGAGCGCATGTTCGTCAGCTTCTTCTCCTTCGTGGCGTTGACGTCGAGATCCTCACCGCGGGAGTTCTCGCCGACCACCATTCCCTCGTAGACCTCGGCCCGCGGCGCGACGAAAAGCGAGCCTCGCTCCTGGAGGCCCGCGATCGCGAAGGCGGTGACGAGGCCGCGGCGGTCGGCGACGAGGCTGCCGGTCGGACGCGTGCCAATCTCACCGTGCCAGGGCTCCCAGGTTTCGAAGACGTGATGCATGATCCCCGTCCCGCGCGTCTCGGTCAGGAACTCGGTACGGAAGCCGATCAGGCCGCGTGCCGCGACCAGATACTCCATGCGCGCCCAGCCGGTGCCGTGGTTGACCATGTGCTGCAAGCGCCCCTTGCGGAGCGCCAGGAGCTGCGTGACGACGCCGATGTACTCCTCCGGCACGTCGATTGCGACGCGCTCGACCGGCTCGTGCCGGCGGCCGTCGATCTCCTTCGTCAGGACCTCGGGCTTGCCGACCGTCAGCTCGAAGCCTTCGCGGCGCATGATCTCAACGAGGACCGCGAGCGCCAGCTCGCCTCGGCCCTGCACTTCCCAGGTATCCGCGCGTGCGGTCGGATTGACCCGGAGCGAGACGTTGCCGACGAGCTCCTGGTCGAGGCGCTTTTGCAGGAGGCTCGCAGTCAGCTTGTCGCCCTCCCGGCCGGCGAGCGGGGATGTGTTGATCCCAAGCGTGATCGACAGCGAGGGTTCGTCGACCGCGGTGACTGGGAGCGGCCGGGGGTCGTCCGGGTCGGCAATCGTCTCGCCGATCGTCACCTCTGCAAGCCCTGCGAGCGCCACGATCTCCCCCGGTCCAGCTTCCTCGGCGGGAACGCGGTCGAGCGCCTCCGTCACGAAGAGCTCGGTGATGCGGTGGTTCTGGATCGTCCCGTCCGCCCGGCACCACGCGACCTGCTCCCCGCGGTGGAGCGTTCCGTGCAGGACGCGGCAGAGCGCAAGACGGCCGACATAGGGCGAGGCGTCCAGGTTCGTGACGAGCGCCTGGAGCGGATGGTCGGGGTCGTAGGAAGGCGGCGGAACGGTCCCGAGGAGCGCGTCGAAGAGCGGACCGAGGTTCGGCTCGAGTGCGTCGGGCGAGAGCCCCGCGTGCCCGGCCTTCGCGTTGCAGTAGACGATCGGAAACTCGATCTGAGACTCCGCTGCGTCGAGGTCCAGGAAAAGCTCATACACCTCGTCCACAACTTCCTGCGGGCGGGCGTCGGACCGATCGACCTTGTTGACGACGAGGACGACCGGGAGTCGCGCCTCGAGCGCCTTCCGGAGCACGAAGCGCGTCTGCGGCAACGGCCCTTCGCTCGCATCGACGAGCAAGAGAACACCGTCAACCATGGTCAGACCGCGCTCCACCTCCCCGCCGAAGTCGGCATGACCGGGTGTGTCGACGATGTTCACCTTCGTATCGCCGATCGTTACGGCCGTGTTCTTGGCCAGGATCGTGATGCCCTTCTCGCGCTCGAGGTCGGTCGAGTCCATGACCCGCTCGGCCACGTCCTGGTTCGCCCGGAACGAACCGGATTGCCAGAGCATCGCGTCGACGAGCGTCGTCTTGCCGTGGTCGACGTGCGCCACGATGGCGACGTTGCGGAGGTCGTCCCGGTATGCAGGGAAGGGCGAGCGCGGCATTTCGTCTCCTAGATCTTGCGGCGAGGCCGCGAGGGGCCCCACTTGGAGCCGCGGCGGCGGGAGGTGTAGACACGCCTCGGCGGCGCGACCTTCATCCCAGTGCTGACGAACTGCTCGGTATGGCCGTTCATGCGGGCGACCTGGCTCACGTCCGCCTGCTGCTCCGGTAGGACGAGCGTGACCCCGATGCCGTCACGGCCGGCACGACCGGTCCGGCCGACGCGGTGGACATACGCCGTGTGCTCTTCCGGCGGGTCGTAGTTGATGACGTGGCTGACCTCGTCGAGGTCGAGCCCGCGTGCAGCGACATCCGTCGCGATCAGTGTGGACGCCTTGCCGGTCTCGAAGTTCTTGAGCGCCCGCTCGCGCTGACCCTGCGTCTTGTCGCCGTGCATCGCGACCGCGGTCACGTTGTGTGCCTTCAGCTTCTGGACGAGCCGGTCGGCGCCGCGTTTGGTGCGAACGAAGACGAGTGCGAGCCCGCGCTCCTCCTCGAGGAGCTTGGCGAGCGTCTGCACCTTCGTGTCCGACGTGACCGAGATGAAGCGGTGCGTGACCTCGCCCTTGTTCCCCACGGTGGCGAACTCCGCCTCGAAGCGGGCCGGGTCGCTCGTGTACATCCGCGCCAGCTCGCCGACCTTGCCGTCGAGCGTCGCGGAGAAGAACATCGTCTGCCGTTTCCGTGGAAGCCTGGCGACGATCCGGTCGACCTGCGGCTGGAAGCCCATGTCGAGCATGCGGTCGGCCTCGTCCAGGACGAGGATCCGAACACCCTCGAGAGACACGGCACGCCGCTCGAGCAGGTCGTTCAGCCGGCCGGGCGTTGCTACGAGGACGTGTGCCGACTGCGCGCGCTTGGACTGCGCATGGAGCGGGACGCCACCGTAGACGGCCGCCACCTTCAGGTTCTTCGAGCGGGCGATCACCTCAATGTCCTCGGTCACCTGCGCGCAAAGCTCACGGGTCGGGACGAGGACGAGGGCGGCCGGACGCTTGGCGTCGGCCTCGAGTCGCTCGATGATCGGGATTCCGAAGGCGAGCGTCTTGCCCGAGCCGGTCGGCGACTTCGCGAGCACGTCGCGCCCGGCCAGTAGATCCGGGAGCACGAGCGCCTGGATCGGGAAAGGTGCGTAGATATCGCGCTCAGCGAGCGCTTGAGCCGTGCGCGCAGACACGCCAAGCTCGTGAAAAGACTCTTGCATTTCTGGTTCAACTCCTCTTGTTACGGGGTCGAGATCCGATCTACCCCGAACCGAGAAGGAACCGAGAAGTCAAACCTCACGAGACGGCAGATGCCATCCGTTCGTTCACCGTAGCAGCAGGTTGGGCCGCCGGCGTCCCCCGGATGGTTCCGTGCGCCTTATGCGGCTATCGGCACGTTGGAGACCTCAGATGAGCCGGAGGGAGAGTCGATGCGATCCGGAGGATGCCTATGAGGGTTCCGTGCCAAGGCTAGATCTCGGCGCGGGAACACGCTAGCGTCGTGCGGTGGCGGTTCTCCCGGACAGCGCCCGCGAGGTGCTCGAGTCCGACGGGCTTGCCCACCTGGTGACGCTGAACCCGGATGGGAGCCCGCAGGTGACATGCGTGTGGATCGGGCTCGAGGGCGACGAGATCGTCTGCGCGCACCTGGGCCGCTTCCAGAAGGTGAAGAACATCGAGCGCGACCCGCGCGTGACGCTCTCGGTCGAAGCTCCGGGCGAGAACGCGATCGGGATGAAGCACTACCTCGTCGTCCACGGGAAAGCACGAATCACCGAGGGAGGCGCCCCGGAGCTTCTGCAGAAGCTCGCGGAGACGTACGTTGGGCCCGGTGTGAAGTTCCCGCCGGTGCCCGATCCGCCGCCGGGCGTGATCACCCGAATCACCCCGGAGCGGGTCGGCGGCATGGGACCCTGGACCTCCAGCCCCACCTGAGCCTTCCTACCGAGCGAGCTTCTTCCGCACCCGTTCGTTCACGACCTTCGCGTTCGCCTTGCCCTGCGTCTCCTTCATCACCTGGCCGACGAAGTAGCCGAGCAAGCCGTCCTTGCCGGAAAGGTACTGCTCGACCTGAGGGCCGTTCGCGGCCAGGACTTTCTCGATCACGGGGTCGAGCTCGGACTCGTCGGAGATGGACGTCTCTGCCAGATACGTCTCAGCCTTGAAGCCGGGGTCCGCGCTCGCAGACAGAGCCTCCGTGAACGCTGCTCGCGGGATCCCAGCTCTAGCCTCAATCAGCTTGCCCAGCTCCTCTGCATTCACTGCCGCCGGATCGACTCCCGCCCCCACGAGCTGGTTCATGAGCACGTTCGCGACGCCGCGGCGGTCACCCGGAACCCGCGTGTAGAGCTCGTCGCGGCCACTGGTGACCAGTCCCTCGGCCAGATCGAAGCCAACCTCGGCCTCGAGCCTGCGAATGCGCACGCCCGGGGCCTCGGGAAGCTCGGCCCGCAGGCGCTCGATCATCTCCTCCGGCGGCTCGACGGCCACCAGGTCGGGTTCGGGGAAGTACCGATAGTCGTCTGCCTCCTCCTTGGAACGGAGCGCCGAGACCGAGCCACTTGCCGGGTCGAAGTGGAGCGTCTCCTGAACGACTTCCTCGCCGGACTCGTAGAGCCCGATCTGCCGTGCCACCTCGGCCTCGATCCCGTCGGCGACGAACTTGAACGAGTTGATGTTCTTGAGCTCGGTCTTCGTCCGGAAGCCCTTCTGACCCGCCTCCCGGACAGAGACGTTAGCGTCGCAGCGAAGCGATCCCTTCTCCATCTCGGCGTCCGAGATCCCAAGCTCGACGACCGTCTGCCGGAGGAGCTGGAGGTACCGGCGCGCCTCCTCGGGCGAGCGGATGTCCGGCTCGGAGACGATCTCGACGAGCGGCGTCCCGCCCCGGTTGTAGTCGACCAACGACTCGGTCGAGCCCGAGATGCGCCCGCCGGCACCCCCGCGATGCTCGCTCTTGGCCGCGTCCTCCTCGAGGTGCGCGCGGACGATCCCGACCTCGCGATCGCCGTCCGGCCCGGGAACGGTGAAATGCCCACCCGAGCAGAGGGGCACGTCGTACTGGGAGATCTGGTACCCCTTGGGCAGGTCGGGATACCAGTAATGCTTGCGGTGGAAAAGGGCACGTGCCGCGATCTCGCACCCGAGGGCGAGGCCGAGTTTCACCGTCGACTCGATCGCCTGAGCGTTTGGGACGGGGAGCGCCCCCGGGTGCGCCAGGCAGACAGGACAGGTACGGGTGTTCTTTGCCTCGCCCCAGACGTTCTCGCAGCGGCAGAACATCTTCGTCCGCGTTTTCAGCTGGACGTGGATCTCGAGTCCGACGACTGCTTCCCAGCTCAGCGCGCGTGCTCCTCGAAGGCAGTGTGGTCACCGGCGAGCACATGCGCATGGCGGCGAAGCGTCAGGGCGGCCACGGACAGGGTCCGGTCGAGTTCGGCGGCGGTGAAGGCCTCGCCGAACATGCGGCGGGCGACGCGGAGCGACGGCTCGAGCTCGTCGAGCGGGAGCCAGTGCGAGGGTGCATAGGCGAAGAGGGGCGGCAGCCTTCCGTCGACGAGGCGGACGAGCCAGACGAGGATCTGGTCGTCGCGCGGCTCGAGCTCGACCCGGACGGCGGTCTCGCGGCCCGTATAGAGGATCGCCGTGCCGTCGCCGACGACCTCGCGGCGGAAGCCGAGCTCCTCTTCCAGAAAGCGGAGCCGGTCTATGCTCGCCGGGACGAAGGCCGCCCCCGGATCGACGAACGTCTTCATCGCAGCCGCTCCGGCACGTAGTCGAAGTCGAGTGCCCGCTCGAGCACATGCCCGCTCCGGAAGAGCGTGTTCTCCGAGAACTGTGGCCCGATCAGTTGGAGTCCGACCGGGAGTCCCTCGGAGAGGCCGCACGGGATCGAGAGGCTTGGCAGGCCGGCCATGTTCGGAGGAATCGTGAGAACGTCCGAGAGGTACATGGCGAGCGGGTTCTCGGCTTTCTCTCCGATCCGGAAGGCAACCGTCGGCGAGGTCGGGCTGAGGAGGACGTCGAAGTCCTCGAAGGCCGCTTTGAACTCGCGGCCGATCACCGTTCGGACCTTCTGGGCCTGACCGTAGTAGGCCTCGTGGTAGCCGGCCGAGAGCGCGTAGGTGCCGAGCATGATGCGCCTCTTGGTCTCGGCGCCGAATCCCTCCCAGCGGGTGTGCTCGTAGAGCTCGGTGAGGCCGCCGCCGTTTACCTCTGCGCGGTAACCAAAGCGGACGCCGTCGTAGCGGGCCAGGTTCGAGCTGGCCTCGGCGGGTGCGACGAGGTAGTAGCAGGCGAGCCCGTACTCGACGGACCGCGGCAGGCGGGTCTCCCCCACCTCGGCGCCGAGCTCCTCGGCGAGCTCGATCGCGCGGTCGACGGCTTCCTTGACTCCCGGCTCGATGCCCTCGACATCGTTCAGCTCGCGCGGGATGCCGATCCGGAGGCCCCGGAGATCCTCCTCCACCGGGATCCGGACAGGCTCGGGCAGCTCGACGGTCGTCGAGTCGCACAGATCCCGGCCGGCGATGATTTCGTAGAGGCGCGCGTTGTCGCGCACGGTCTTCGTGAGCGGGCCGACCTGGTCGAGGCTCGAGGCGAAGGCGACGATGCCGTACCGGGAAACCGTCCCGTATGTGGGACGCAAGCCGACGAGGCCGCAGAGCGAAGCGGGCTGCTTGATGGACCCACCGGTGTCGGAGCCGAGCGCCCAGGGCGCGAGCCCGCCTGCGACGGCTGCGGCCGAGCCGCCGGAAGAACCACCGGGCACCCGATCGGGGTCCCAGGGATTCCGGGTAGGCCCATAGGCCGAGTTCTCGGTGGACGAGCCCATCGCGAACTCGTCCAGGTTGGTCTTGCCCACGATCGGCAGGCCGGCCTCCTTGCAGCGCGAGGCGACGGTCGAGTCGAAAACGGGGATGTAGCCCTCCAGGATCTTTGAGCCGGCAGTGGTCGGGATTCCTTTCGTCGTGATGACGTCCTTGTGTGCGATCGGGACGCCTTTTCCGCTCTCGCCGACAACGTGGAGGAAGGCGTGGAGCTCTCCGTCGCGCTCGTCGATCGCACCGCGGTAAGCGGCGGAGATCTCCTCGCCGGAGACTTCCTTGCGCTCGAGGAGGCCGGACACGTCCTCCGCCGTCAGCCTCAAGGTGTCGATCAGTGGGGCCACCCCGGACCACCACCCGCTATGAGCGTACCGAGGAAAGTCGCATTCGTGGCGCGCACGATGTGTCGGAAGCGTGTCATCCGACTGCGGGCACGCGGAAGGCGCCTTCCGCCGTGTCGGGCGCGTTCTTCAGTGCATCTTCGACTGAGAGTGAGGGGCGAGGCTCATCGTCGGCCCACACGTTCACGAGATCAAGGGGATGGGATGTTGGTGGTACGTCGGCCAGGTCGAGCTCGGACACCTTGCCGACCGCGTCCAGGATCGCCTCGAGCTCACCGCGCAGCCGGTCGATCTCCCCCTCCGGAATCTCCAGCCGTGCTAGCCGGGCGACGTGGAGAACTTCTTCTCGTGTAATGGTCATCGAACCTCTAGATAGTTCGTCGGGAAATTTGTTGATGGCTGTCGATCAACCGTCAGGTTAAAGGTGACGGGCCCCTGCTCGGGGGCCCGTCGAAACGTGGATTCTCTCCCTGTTACACGAGCTGGACGTTGGCCGCCTGCAGGCCTTTCTGACCCTCTACGACCTCGAACTCGACCTTCTGGCCCTCGGCGAGCGACTTGTAGCCGTCCCCCTGGATCGCAGAAAAGTGAACGAACACGTCCTCTCCGCCCTCGCGGGCGATGAAGCCGTATCCCTTCTCGTTCGAGAACCACTTCACGGTGCCTTCTGCCAAGTCCTTCCTCCTTCAAAAACGAACGACGACCCGGCAGAGAGCCGTCGTAAAGGGCTGAAACGCCGTGACGGTCACGGCGCGTCGCAGATTACCGCCCTGCGAGCGGGTAGGCAAGAGCCTGCGCCTGGTAACGCGCGGCGCGAACGGTGTTCCGGAGCAGCATGGCGATCGTCATCGGGCCGACGCCGCCCGGAACGGGCGTCAGGTGCCCAGCCACCTCGGCGACGTCCGATGCCACGTCTCCAACCACCTTGCCGTCGACGCGGTTGATGCCTACGTCGATCACGGTCGCGCCCGGCTTCACCATCTCAGCGGTGACCGTCGCCGCCCGACCCACCGCCGCAACGACGACGTCGGCAGCCCGCACGCGCTCGGCGAGGTTCTTCGTCCGGCTGTGCGTGATCGTCACGGTTGCGTGCTCAGCCAGGAGAAGGAGCGAGATCGGCTTTCCGACGATGTTCGAGCGTCCGATCACGACTGCGTCCGTGCCCTGGAGCTCGATCTCGTACTCCCGCAGGAGCTCGAGGATCCCCGCGGGCGTCGCGGGTGGCAGCGCCGGCCGGCCGAGTAGGAGGAAGCCCGCGTTGATCGGGTGGAAGCCATCCACGTCCTTGACAGGTTCAATCGACCTGATCACCAGGTCCTCGTCGATCTGCGGCGGCAACGGGAGCTGTACGAGAATGCCGGTGACGCGTTCGTCCGCGTTCAGCTCGGCAACGAGGCCGAGAAGATCTTCCTCGGAGATGTCTGCCGGCAGACCGTGGTGAAACGCTTCGATACCAGCCTCGACACACGCGTTCTCCTTGTTGGAGACGTAGATGGCCGACGCCGGGTCCTCCCCGACGAGCACGGTCGCGAGCCCGACCGGCCGGTCGAGCTCTGCCACCTCGCGCGCCACTTCCGCGCGCACGCGCGCGGCAAGGGCCTTGCCGTCCATGAGAGTTGCCGCCATCGGGTCGCCAAGGCTAACCGAGTGGCCGGAAGCGGGCTACGCGTCGCGCGTGGCAGTGCGCCAGGCTCCCACCACGAGCGGAACGAGGAGCCAACCGACCAGAACCGCCACGGCTGCCCCGACGGACATCGCGATCTCGGAACTGCCGTGGCCAGCGAAGGCGCCAGGCGCCAGCCTTTCGAACGCAGCGTTCGGGAAAAACTCCCGGGCCATTCCGAGCTTCGAGAATCCTACGAGGATAGGTGCGAGCACAAGCTGCCACGCGAGAACGACTCCGATCGTGATGCTGCGGGAGCCCACGAGGGAGGCGACGCCTAGGGCGAGCGCGAACTGGAGCGTGAACCCGAGCAGCATCCACAGCCCTGCCTTGACGAGGAGTGACGGCGAAGGCGACTCGAGGTTCCCGGCGAGGAGGACGCATGCGATCGCTGAGCCCGCGAAGGAGATGGCGGCGAGCGGGAGCAGGAGCGCCAGACCCCCCGGAACCCTGGCCAGGAAGAGCTGGATCCGGGAGCGGCCCGTGACGACGAGCTCGCGGAAGACACCCGCGTTCAGGTCGCCTGCGCCGGCGGTCGCGCCGATCATGATCGCGGCCACGAGGCCGAGCGTCAGGAGGACCTGGATGCCGCCGGTGAGGTTGTCGACGCCGCCCGCCGGGTCGTACTTGGCCGGATCGGCCGCATGGAGCGCAGCCAGAACTGTGTACGCGACCAGCTGCGGGCCGATCACGAGGGCGATCGACGACCAGAGGAGTCCCCGGCGCTTCCGCAGCTTCAGGATCTCGGCCGAGATCAGCCTCGACCACGTACGTGGCCGCCGGCGCGCCTTCAGGATCTGCCCGGTAGTCGCAGCGCTCATGGGCCAGCCTTTGGCCTGTGAGCGTGTGGAGGGGGTGTGGAGGAGCCGGGAGGTTCCTCCACGTTCGACTGTAAGAAGGGGGCTCGCGGGGGAAACATGGTTTCCCCCGCGGGAGCGAGCCGAAGGCGAGGGACGGTCAGGGCGCCACTCCGAGGCGGCTTGTGATCTCCAGGAACCGCTCCTCGAGCGAGACGCGCGCCGGCTCGAGCCGGTAGACCGCGACCCCGGCCTCGACCAGGCGCTTGTTCAGGTCCGCCGCAACGTCGGGCGGGGAGGCGTCGAGGACGAACTCGACGCTCAGGCCCTCAGCGGTTCCGTTCACCGAGGCCACCGATGGATGGCCGGCGGCGAGCTCGCGAGCCCGCGTCGGATTGTCAACCTGGATCAGCAATGTCTTGCTCTCGCCACCGGCAGCAATCTCTGCGACGGAGCCGCGCCAGACGACCTTTCCGTGGTCGACGATCGCGAGCGCGTCGCAGATCTTCTCCACCTCGTCCAGGAGATGCGAGGACAGCACCACCGTCCGGCCCTCGTCCACGAACTCTCGGATCATGTTCCTGAACTCCTGGATGCCGGCCGGGTCGAGACCGTTCGTCGGCTCGTCGAGGATCAACAGCTCCGGATCAGCGAGGAGAGCGCGCGCCACGCCCAGACGCTGACGCATGCCGAGCGAGTACTTGGAGACGCGGTCGTTCCCCCGGTCAGCGAGACCGACGCGCGCGAGCGCCCCCTCGATCCGGTCGTGCGCCTCTGGCTCGCGCGCCGCGGCGATGATTCTGAGGTTCTCGCGGCCCGTCAGGTGGGTGTGGAAGCTTGGCTCTTCGACGATCGCGCCGACCCGTGCTAAGGCGGCGGCGCGTTCGGCGGGCACTGGCTTTCCGAGCAGGCGCATCGTCCCCGAGTCCGCCTTTGTGAGCCCGAGCAGGATCCTGATGAGCGTGGTCTTGCCCGCTCCGTTCGGGCCCAGGTATCCGAAGGCAGAGCCTTTTGGGATCTCGAGATCGACGTGGTCGACCGCAACCCGCTGCCCGAACGTCTTGGTGAGACCCGAGGTCTCGACGACCCACCCGCCGCCGGCGCCGTTTCCCGGAATGGTTGCGGCCATCGGTTCCAGCGTACGCGTCGCAGCGCTTACCTGTTCGAAAAGAAGCTTCACTCCAAGCAGGGACTCCTAGCAGGCACAACGAACACCGATATCTAAGCCATGGAACGATGCGAGGGCTACTACACGCTTGAGAATCGTCGCTGCGACCGTGAGGCCGTCCGCGAGCTGCGGGCGTCCGACGGCGAGCACTACCTCGTATGCGAGTACCACCGGCGGCAAGCCTGGACGGCTGCGGTGGCTCGCTGGCACGGGGAGACGGACCTGCGCGCCACGATGGCGACGGGTCTTCGCTCCGCGAAGCAGCCACAGCGTACCTTCGTCTGGGGCTAGCAGCGCATTCTGCGCGCTAGGCTCCCCTCCGGGATGGGGGAGGAAGCCCGCTGCATCGTTCGCTTCGGGGACGCGCGCTCCGAGGGCAAAGCGCTCCTCGAGACGGACGAGCTCATCTTCCGGGGCGACTTCCGGATCGCGGTCCCGCTGAAGGGCATCACGGCCCTCGACGCGTCGGACGGAGAACTCCGCGTCGAGTTCGCGGACGGCGAGGCGACCTTCGAGCTCGGCCCGAAGGCCGAGCGGTGGGCCGAGCGGATCCGAAACCCCAAGTCGCTTCTCGACAAGCTCGGCGTCAAACCACAGTCGAGCGTGGCGGTCGTCGACCTGGAGGACGGGGAGTTTCGGATGCTCCTCGAGGAGCGCGTCGGTGGCTACGCAACCGCGCCCGAGCCGGAGTCAGATCTCATCTTCCTGGGCGCGGAGTCGACGGGTGACCTCGGCCGGATCGAGCCGCTCGTCCAGTACCTGCGCCCGAACGGGCACATCTGGGTAGTCGCGCCGAAGGGGCGCCAGGACATCCGGGAGGCCGACGTCCTCGAAGCCGGCCGCGCGGCCGGGCTGAAGGACACGAAGGTGGCTCGCTTCTCGGGCACGCACACGGCGCACCGGTTCACGATCCCGCTCGAGCGGCGCTAGGTCAGGTCGGCGCCAGGCGCTCGACCTGGTCACCGTGCGCCACGAGCACCTCGCTCACGAGCGCCGGCGGGAAGAGCCCGTGCTCGACCACGCCGGGAGTCTCGGCAAGCCGCGTTGAAAGCTCCAGTGGGTCGTCGACCGGCCCGACGTAGTCAGCGATTACGCCTCCGTCCGGACTCGGGGGTACATCGCGAAGCGCCACGGAGCCCAGGCGGCGAAGAGTCGCGTCCAGCCCGTAGGCCAGCAGCTCGAGCGGGACCGGAGGTGCGATCGCCTCGACGAGCTTGTCCGAGGAGGCGATGACGACGAAGCGGTCGGCGGCCGCCGCGACGATCTTCTCGCGGGTATGGGCAGCTCCGCCTCCCTTCACGACCCAGCAGTCCGGGTCGACCTGATCCGCGCCGTCGAGCGCGATGTCGAGCCGGTCGAGGCCTTCGAACGGCTCGATCCGAAGCCCGAGCCCGAGGCCGGCCGCTTCCGTCTGGGGTGATGTCGCGACACAACGGAGGTCGAGCGAGCGGCGTGCGAGCGCCTCTAGGAGATATGCGACGGTCGACCCGGTGCCCAGCCCGACCAGCATGCCGTCCTCGACGAGGGCTGCAGCAGCCGCGGCCGCCGCCTGCTTCTCCTGCTCGGTGTCGCGTATCGTCGTCACGATGATTCCGGCGAGTGACTCTACTGTCGTCGCGATCCTGTTCGACATCGACGGGACACTGATCAACTCCGGAGGCGCCGGCGCCGTCTCGTGGCGAAGGGCGTTCGAGGACCTCTACGGGGTCCCGGCCGACATCGGGAAGTTCACGGACGCCGGCATGACCGACCCCGAGGTGGCCCGCCTCACCTTCAAGGCCGTGATCGGCCACGAGCCCTCCCCCGAGGAGCTCGGGCGGGTGATGGCGAAGCGCCTCGAGCACCTCCCGCGGGCGGTCGCCGAGTCGAAGGGCTACAAGGTGCTCCCGGGTGTGAAGGAGCTCCTGCCGCAGCTTCACGACGCCGGGTATCTGCTCGGCCTGACCACGGGCGGGGTCGAGGAAGCGGCCCGCATGAAGCTCGAGCGCGGCGGCCTGAACGAGTACTTCACGTTCGGCGGGTACGGCTCGGACTCCCCTGACCGAGTCGAGCTGACGAAGAAGGCTGTCGAGCGTGCCGAGACGATCGTAAGCCGGGACCTGGAGCGTGAGGAGGTGCTCGACGTCGGCGACACCCCGCTCGACATTACGGCCGCGCATGCGGCGAATACGGTCGCGGTCGGCGTCGCGACCGGCCACTACTCGAAAGAGGAACTGGCCGAGGCGGGCGCCGACCACGTGCTCGGAACGCTTGAGGAAGAGCTGCCGCTGTGAGCCAGATCCTCGACATCAGCGTCCCGATCCGGGAAGGCATGCCAATCTACGACGGCAATCCAGGTGTCCACTTATCCCGCGCGCAGTCGATCGAGGACGGCGCCGACGCGAACCTGAGCCGCCTCGACCTCGGCGTCCACACGGGCACCCATGTCGACGCACCGCTTCACTTCCTGCCCGAGGGAGCCGGCGCCGAGATGCTCCCACTCGACGTGCTCGTCGGGCCGGCGCAGGTCGTCGACGCCACGAGCCTAACGGGGCCGATCGACGCGACCTCGCTCGAAGGGCTCGACCTGCCCCGCGGTCTCGAGCGCCTCCTCCTGAAGACGCCGAACTCGGAGCTTTGGGCCCGCGACGACTTCACACGCGACTTCATCCGGCTCACCGGCGACGGCGCACGCTTCCTGGTCGAGCGTGGCGTTCACCTCGTGGGCAGCGACTATCTCTCCGTCGGAGACCAGGAAGCTCACCGCGAGCTGCTCGGAGCCGGAGTCGTCGCGGTCGAAGGGCTCGACTTCCGCAGGGTCGATCCTGGCGCCTACACGCTCGTCTGCCTGCCGCTTTGGCTCGTCGGCTCCGACGGCGCGCCGGCCCGCGCGATCCTGCTCCGCGATTAGGAGATCAGGATGGCGGCCAGGGCCACGCCAAAGAACATGAGCACGATCGCGGCCCACACACTTGCCCAGAAGCGGATCTCCACGTTGGAGGGACGCGGGTGGTGTGGGAGGCGCCCCCAGACGATCCAGCTCGCGCCGCGTGCGGGCCAGCGCGCCGGGGAGACGAGCAAGGGCAGAGCGGCGCTCAGGACGAACGCCCCGAACATGACCACTGAGCCGAGGCCGAGAATCTCCGCCATCGTCTCAGTGTGTGTCCTTCCGAGGAAAAGCGCTAGACTCGGAACTACCCGAGCTCGACGAAGACCTTGACCGCGTCCTCGTCCTCTGTCAGGTGGCGCAGCATCTCCTCGTAGTCGTCGAGGCCGTCGATCGGCGTCGTCAGGAGCTTCGCGAGCCAGCCCGGATAGAAGGCCTCCGCCCTGACCAGGTCGGTGACGCCCCGGTCAAAGTCGTCCCGGGAGGCGTTCACGGTACCGACCATGACCTTGTTGCCGAGCACAAAGCCCTGGTTGATCTTGTCAGCCGGAATCTCAGCCTTCCGGTCGCCGCCGGTGACGCTCGCAAGCACGAGGACGCCGTTCTTCGCGAGCACGTCTGCAGCCTCGAACGCCAGCGGGCTGAAGCCGGTCGCCTCGAAGATCAGGTCGAACGGTCCGTGCTCGGCGCTCGTGTCGGCGAGCGAGGTCTCCTCGGTGCTCACGTAGGCTGCGCCCAGCTCCTCCACGAGGCGGCTGTTCAAGTACGGCGGCCTCCGTTTCGAGAAGCACGTGACGTCGACCCCGCGGAGGCGCAGCGCCAGCGTGCACAGAAGGCCGATCGTTCCCGATCCGAGGACCGCCGCCCGCTCCGGCTTCCAGATCTTCAGGCGCCGCTGGATCTCGTAGGCCTGGTTCAGTCCCTTCTCGGAGACCGAAAGCGGCTCCAGGAGAACGCCGACCTCCCGGAGTGAATCCGGGAGCGGAACGACATAGACCTCGTCCTCGACGTAACGCTCGGTAAGAAAGCCGTGCAGCAGGTTGATGCCGCGCTCGTAGTAAACGTCGTCCGTCGTCATATCCTGGAGCCCGATCCGGTCGTAGGGGCTCGAGCCTGGCCTGCGCACGGTTGCGACCACGAGGGTGCCGGGCCGAAGCGACGCCCTGACGTTTGGACCGGCGTTAAGCACCTCCCCGAAGCTCTCGTGGCCCGTCACGAGGTAGTCGAACCCCTCCGGCGCCGCGCCGTACTCGGCCTCGTTGATCTCCTTGTCCGTCCCGTCGACCCCGACCCTGATCACCTTGACGAGGACGCCGCGCCCGCCGTCCACGTCGTCGAGCGAGGGCTCCGGGACGTCCTCGAGGTGCATCGAGTGCGCCTTGCCCGGATGAACCGCGATTGCCTTCACTCAACCAATTCTTAACCTTGCCGCCCGCTTGCGGACGGCTCAGCCCGGATAAGTTCCGCGCATGAGCCTACGAGAGCTCGCAAGTCGAAACGACGGCAGCCGGGTCGTCCGGCTGATGTGGGACCCGGCACGCGACCAGACGGTGCTGCGATTCCGGGACGAGGAGAGGGGCGAGACCGTCGTAGTGGACGTGCCCAAGGAGGAAGCGCTCACCGCCTTCAACAACCCTCGCGACTACCTCCCCTCCGGGATCGGCGAAGCCGCTTAAGAGCTTGTATCCGGGCCCTCCGAGGCCCAGACTGACGCCATGGCCGACCCGGTTTCAGCCGTCGAGGGTCCGATCACCGCCGGCTCGAGCCGGCCGGACTACCTCCCGATCGCGGAGCACGGCGTGATCGGCGACCTCCATTCGGTCGCCCTTGTCGGGACCGACGGCACGATCGACTGGTACTGCCCGGGCCGCTTCGACGCGCCCAGCGTCTTTGCCTCCATCCTCGACAAGGATCGCGGAGGACACTGGCAGATCGCCCCCGCCGTCTCGGGAGGAACGTCGAAGCAGCTCTACTTCCCGGACACGAACGTCCTGATCACGCGCTTCCTGACACCGGAGGGTGTCGTCGAGATGCAGGACTTCATGCCGGTCAGCGAGGGTGGCAAAGAGCACCGCCAGCGGGTCATCCGGCGCCTCATGGCCGTTCGCGGGGCGATGAGCCTCCGGCTCGAGCTTGAGCCGCGATTCGACTACGGCCGCGCCGAGCACAAGACGCATGTTTTCGACGGCGGCGTCGTCTTCCATACTCCGGCGCTCTCGCTCGCCCTCGACTCGGCCGTTGCGCTCGCCGGAACGGAAAAGGGTGTCGAGGCCGAGTTCTCTCTCCGGGAGGGCGAGACGGCCACCTTCACGCTCGAGAGCGTGGACGAGACCTACGAGACCCACGTTCACTCCGAACTGGAGACGCGCGAGCTCTTCGAGCGCACCGTGGAGTACTGGCGGCGGTGGGTGCGCCACTGCCGCTACCAGGGGCGCTGGCGCGAGATGGTCTACCGCTCAGCCCTGACGCTGAAGCTCCTCACCTACCAGCCGACGGGCGCGATCGTCGCCGCGCCGACGACCAGCCTCCCGGAGCAGCTCGGCGGCGTGCGGAACTGGGACTACCGTTACACCTGGATTCGCGACGCAGCTTTCTCCCTCTACGCACTGCTCAGGCTCGGGTTCACCGAGGAGGCGGAGGCGTTCATGGAATGGCTCGATGCCCGCCTCGAGGAGCGCATGCAAGGCGAGTCGGGGCCGCTCCAGATCATGTACGGCATCGATGGGCGTTCAGAGCTCCCCGAGGTCGTCCTCGACCACTTCGAGGGTTACCGGGGCTCCGGGCCCGTCCGGATCGGGAACGGCGCCGCGGATCAGCTCCAGCTCGACATCTACGGCGAGATGATGGACTCGGTCTACCTCTACAACAAGCATGGCGAGCCGATCTCACACGACGCTTGGATGTCGGTCTGTCGTGTGATCGACTGGTTGCTCGAGAACTGGGATCGGCCCGACGAGGGAATCTGGGAGACGCGCGGAGGCAAGAAGCACTTCACCTACTCGCGTCTCATGTGCTGGGTCGCCGTCGAGCGCGCGATCCGAGTCGCCCGGCAGCGCGGCCTGCCTGCGGACCTCGTCAAGTGGATGGCGGCTCGTGACGCCGTCTACAACCAGATCATGGAGAAAGGCTGGAACGAGGAGCGCGGCGCCTTCGTCCAGTCCTACGAGACCGACGTCCTCGACGCATCGAATCTGCTCATGCCACTCGTCAAGTTCATCTCCCCGACCGATCCTCGATGGCTCTCGACGCTCGACGCGATCACGGAGGAGCTCGTCTCCGACAGCCTCGTCTACCGGTACAACACGACGGCCTCACCCGACGGTCTCGAGGGCGACGAGGGCACCTTCTCGATCTGCTCCTTCTGGTACGTCGAGGCACTCGCGCGGGCGGGGCGGGTGGACGAGGCGCGGCTCGCGTTCGAGAAGATGCTCACGTATGCGAACCACCTTGGTCTGTTCGCCGAGGAGATCGGTCCGACAGGGGAGCAGCTAGGGAACTTCCCCCAGGCGTTCACGCACCTCTCCCTGATCAGCGCCGCCGTCAACCTGGACCGACAGCTCGGTTAGGGCCGACCGGAGCGATGGGACTATTGAACTACCTGAGCGGTTTCGGACACCGCGACATGGCAGTTGACCTCGGGACCGCCAACACGGTCGTCTATGTCCGGGGTGAAGGCATCGTCCTCTTCGAGCCGTCCGTGGTCGCTATCGACGACACCACGGGCGACGTCCACGCCGTCGGTGCCGAGGCCAAGCGCATGATCGGGCGGACGCCCGCGTCGATCCGTGCGATCCGCCCGCTCCGAGACGGCGTCATCGCCGACTTCGAGGTGACCGAGTCGATGCTCCGCCACTTCATCCGGCGGACACACGGGAACCGGTTCCCCTACCCACGCGTGATCATCTGCGTCCCCAGCGGAATCACGGACGTTGAGGAGCGGGCGGTCGAGGAAGCGACCCTTGCGGCCGGGGCTCGTCAGGCATGCCTCATTGACGAGCCGATGGCCGCCGCGATCGGCGCGGAGCTGCCGATCGACGAGGCGACCGGGAACCTCGTCGTCGACGTCGGCGGCGGTACGACCGAGGTAGCCGTCATCTCTCTCGGCAGCATCGTCGTTTCCCGGTCGATCCGGGTCGGCGGCTACGAGATGGACGACGCGATCGTGGCCCTTGCGAAGCGCGAGCACAACCTTCTGATCGGGCCGGAGAGCGCCGAGGAGGTCAAGCTCGAGATCGGCTCCGCGTGGGACCTCGGCCAGGACGGGACCGCAGAGATCCGGGGCCGGGATCTGGCCACAGGCCTCGTGAAGCGCGTCCAGGTCACATCTGCCGAGGTGCGGCGGGCCCTCGATCGGCCCGTGACGCAGATCGTCGACAGTGTTCGGGACACGCTCGAGCGGACGCCGCCCGAGCTCGCGGCGGACATCACCAGCCGCGGCGTCGTCCTTGCCGGCGGCGGCTCGCTTCTGCGCGGACTGGACGAGCTGCTGAGGCAGGAAACGGGGCTGCCCGTCCACCAGGTCGACGAGCCCCTGACCTGCGTCGCGATCGGAGCCGGCAAGAGTCTCGAGGAGTTCGACGCGATCGCGCGCGCATCGAGAGTCCGTCGCACGAACGGCGGGCCCTCAGTCCAGACGGCTCATTTCCGCGTGCGCTGACCGTATAGCCCGAGGTGTTGTCGGGCTGGACCGAGGGCGAGCCGGCGGTCGGCGCGTGATCCGCCCCGGCGTATGACGCGGCGCGCAGTAGAGGGCCAGCCGAGGAGGCGCGAGCCCCCGGGGTGGGGCAAAGCTGGCCGGCGGCCGTGAGGGGCAGCTTTCGGCTGCCCCTCACGGAAGATCCTCAGTCGCAGGCCACTGACGGCTGCGTCGGAGGATAGGGGTCGACGCCTTCGAGCGCCCACGCGAACACGATGGCGATGCCCGCGAGGTCGCACTCCGACAGCGTCGGCACGATTCCGTTGCTCCAGTGCCAGCCGTAGCCCATAAGGTCCGTCGAATCGGCCAGCGGCTGGGCATGCCCGAGGCCCAGCGCATGGCCGAGCTCGTGCATCGTCACGTAGTACAGGTACTGCGGTGAGTACGTGTGCCCGATTGGCTGCGGCAGATCCGAGCGCACGATGACGTTCGGACACGAGTTCGCGCCGCAGATCGCGTAGCCACCGAACACCGTCCCGCCCGCCGTGGGGTTGTAGTGCAGCACGATGTCGGCCTTGTGCACGGCCGTGTACTGGTCGGTCACGTCGGTGAGCGTGATGAGCCCGCCGAACTCCTGTCGCAGCGCGTAATCCCAGTCGGCGATCGCCTGATGCACGGCCGCCAGCGACTCCTCGTCAACGTTCGGATGCGCCTGCACCGCCACCGTCAGGTCAGTGTGGTCCCACCAGTAGCCGGGATAGTTGAAGGCGCCGTGCAGGATCAGGACGCTCTCAGTGTCCGGCGGCGTCGGCGCCGGCCGTAGCGGCGTCACCGCTCTTGCAGCAGCCGCCGTGACCGCGGCCACGAGCAACGCAAGCAGAATCAAAAGCACCTTCTTCTTCATGTTCAGCCCTCCATCTCGGGGATTCGACGAGCCAGACGTGCCCCGAGCCGGAACATGTCAAACGAGCGCCAGGCGCCACCTTTCCCCTTCCACGCTTCTACGGCGTCGTCAGCGCCCAGACCGAGAAGGTCGTCGAGTTCCTCCTCGACAGGGCGGCGGCCGAGGCGATGATCGGTGAGGTTCGAGAGGACGAGCCGGCGCTGGCGAAGGAACTGCTGGTCGAGGCGATCAAGCTTGGTCTGAGCTAACTCCACCGCGCGACAGCCGCGCCGTCGGCGTCATCGGCCCCGGGGCGACCTCGGCGGCGAACAGCTGCGGATAGCGCTCGTGGGCGGCGTTGATCAAAAGGTCGCGCGAGGGCGGTCGGTCGAAATGCTGGCGGTCATGGTCAGAGCTGAACTCGCGCTCCAGCGCATTAGCGAGCGACACGCAACACGTTATGAACGGGGTTCAGGGAGTCGTGACAGCCAAGACCGCATCGACGATGTCGGGATCAAACTGGCTGCCGCGGTTTTGTATGAGTTCTTCGCGCGCCTCCTCCGCCGACATCGCGACCTGGTATACGCGCGTCGTTGTCATCGCGCTGAAGGCGTCGCAGCAGAAAACGATGCGCGCCACGATAGGAATCTCGCGGCCTCTCAGGCCGTCCGGGTAACCGCCTCCGTCGTAACGTTCGTGGCAGAACCGGACAATGTGCCCAACATCCGTGAGCAATCCGCCGACCCGGGCAAGGAGCTCCTCGCCGTGGATCGTATGCGTCTTGATGATTGTCCACTCCTCGGCGGCTAGCGGCCCCTCCTTATTGATGATTGCTTTTGGGATCCTGATCTTGCCGACGTCATGGAGCAGGGCCGTCAGTTCTGTGAGATGACGTGACCTAGCATCGAGAGCCATGTGGTCTGCGACCGCGACAGCGAGGTCCACAACATTGCGGCTGTGTGCTCCGGTGTACGCGTCGTCTGCTTCGACGACATCACCCAGGAGCAGTGCCGTGCCGCGGTAAGCCGCCGACAGCTCGAGTGCGTGACTAACTCGGTCAGAGCGCTCGTGCGCGAAGAGTCGCGTCAGCAGAAGGAGCGGAAGTGGCAGGAGGTACGCCGGCGTCCACAGCAACCCGGCAAGGCTCGCCGCAAATCCAACAGGCGCAAGACATGCGTCGACGAAGAAGATCCAGCCGAGCGGCTGTACGAGCGATCGGGGGTCGACGCACACGGCAAAGTACTCACGGGCGATGGAGATCGCACCGTCGGCGAGGAACTGGGCGCCGACCGCGATGGCTGTGACAACTGCCCACTCGCCGGGGCCGGCGCCCGGGTCGTAGAAGGCCATAAAGATGAGCGCCGGGGCGAGTGTGTAAGACGCGTTCCCGACCGCGACGACGATTCGTTGAATCGGCACTTTACCTTGGACGTAGCTTGGGAACTGACCGAGCACGAGACCAAATGCAACGGCAACAGGCACTAGTCCGGCCGGCAGCGCGAACAGCATTGGGATGACGACCAGCTCGACCGGTGACGCGAAGCCGCTTCCGACCTCTAGCTCGACACGCGAGGCCAGCGCAACCGTTGCGATAAAGAGCGGCGCTAGGAGCCACTGGGCACGGCTTGTCGATAGGTCATGCGCGGCAAGGCTGGCAGCAGCAATCACGAAAAAGACCGCGGTCGAGCCGTGCGTCAGCCGTTCGCGCCGAGACAACCTCGAACCGACACGCTCGCGCGACGCTGCGACGAGTTGCGTCTGGCGATCAACTGCTGCTGAGGAGCTGCTCACAGGAGGCGTATCGGCAGTGCGTGCCGCGCGATTAAGCTGCAGTGATGACGCGAAGGGCGGGTTTCGCCCGCCCCTCGCGTTCTCCATCTCACTGACCGAAGCTAGCGGCTGCTGAACGGGTCGACGAAGAGGCTTGAGATCGACAGCGTCTCGTCCTTCTGAAGCCCCTCTGCCTTGAATTGGAACGCGACCGCGGTCAGTCCGCCGGGCGAAGCGAGCGCGAGCCTGTTCATGTACATGGGCAGAATGACGGATGGTTGCCACTCGGTCCGGGCCCTCAGCTTCGCGATCGTCAGATGCTTTACGTGCCCTCCGAAGTCCTCGTAGAGCACGTCGACCTTGAGCTGCGACTTGCCGTTCCCGCCGAGATCCCTGATGAAGAAGCGGATTGTCGGGTTGTCCAGGTTGACGCACATCGCGGGCGTCGCCGCCTGCGCCCCCTTTGCGAATTGGAGCGACTGCGCCGCGCCACTGAACGGATCGGCCGAGCGAGCCACCGTCGCCTGCTTGTTGAGCGTCCAGCCGTCCGATACGGAAAGATCGCCTTGCGGTGCGAGCACGTAGATTGCGCCGTCCCCCCAGGGTGCGAAGAACGGTGACGGATCGCCGTACCCGCAGTCGGCCCCCATCAGAAGCTTTCCTGACCTCGCCCACCGCCCGTGCGCAAGCAGCGCGTTCATCTTCCTCTCGATGCCCGATACTTGTTTCGCCACATCGAGAAGCTGGGAATCCTCGCCGGGCGTTCCATCCTCAGCCATCGCGTTTGCCGTCCCAGTCGCTACCAACACCACCAAGCAGGCAGCGAGAGCGGAAGTCCGCAACAACATCTTCTTCACGATTTGCTCCCTCTATCCGCAGTTACCGCAGCCGGCGCTCGGGAAGGACGAGCGTTGCCTCAATGAAGCTCGATTCCGCGGATTTGTGCATCCCCCTTTGGGGCAGACCACCACGCAAGAGCTCGGTTCGCCCGCAGCTCGTACTACTGCCCCGGGTGCGGAGCTTGCGCATCTTGCGCCTCTTGCCGAGCTTGCGCCGTTTCCGCACACCGTGGCCCCTCACTCATGCCGACGCGCGCCAGGTGAACCACGCGCGACTCCACGGCGCTGCCGTCCACCCGGCTCGGACGGCGACGCCAGTAGATGGCCGCGCTCCGGGTCATCCTCCACGAAATCAATCCACAGCAGAACGAGGAATGATGCGATCTAGAGGCGCGGAGCGGATTCGAACCGCTGTACGAGGCTTTGCAGGCCTCTGCCTAACCACTCGGCCACCGCGCCCGGCGCGTCGGAATCGTAGCGACGTCGCCTGTCAGGAACTACGCGGGCGGCTGCGGAGTCAGCAGGGAGCTCCCGGGCAAAGCCGCAGTGGGCCAGAGCGACGAAACTATCAGAGCGGGCACAAATCCGATCCAACCCCTTGCAATCAAGAGGGCATTGCCTTGAGAATGGACAGGATCGGCAGGCGCGTACCTTGTCCCGGGGTAACGTAGCGTCGGCCGTGCGGAGCCCCGGCTCGCCGGGGCTCCTCCTTTGTCGTGCCAACGCAATGAATCGGCCGGAGCAGTAGAACAGGCCCGCGCGGATTTGCGCCCCTCTAGGAGAATGCCGGGCTGCGGTCTCTCTGTTTGTCGGGCGGTCGATCGCTTCTGCCACAGGACTTGACGGACGTTTTGCGGCGTTGTCAGCGCCAAGACCGAACGGTGGATGGGTGAACTGCCCGCCGAGGTTTCAGCCGAGTAGCCTGAGAAAGAACACGGTCAAGGATGAAAAGAGGCGCATGGGCACGCGTGGGTTATTGCTGAAGAAGGGGTGGTCGTGAACGGGGTCCACATGACGATTCCTGAGGTCGTCGAAGCGCTGCCTCGGGACTCGGAGAACCGGCTCGAGCTCTGGGCCACGTTTCTCGACCGGATGACCGCGCACAAGGTCGCCGAGATAGGTGTCTACCGCGGCGCCTTCGCGGCCCGCATGCTGGCAAGCTGCCCGGCGATCGAGACCTACTACATGATCGATCCCTGGCGGCATCTGGACGACTGGAACAAGCCTGCCAACTACGACGACGCCACCTTCCGGCGGTTCTTCGAGGAAGCCATGGACAAGACTCGGGACCACGAGCGCCAGCGCGTGGTCCTGCGCGGGCGCACCACCGAGGTCATCGACCAGATCCCCGACGGTAGCCTCGACTTCGCGTACATCGATGGCGACCACACCTTGCGTGGCATCACCGTGGATCTGTGCAAGGTGTACCCGAAGGTTTGCAACGGCGGCTGGATCGGCGGAGACGACTTTTCGCGATCCATCTGGCAGCACGGTCCTAATTACGAGCCCACGCTGGTGTTCCCGTACGCGGTCTACTTTGCCGAGGCAGCGGGGTTGCGCATCCACGGGCTCCCCCACGCCCAGTTTCTGATCGAGAAGCGGCCCGACGAGGGGTTCAAGTTCGTCGACCTCACCGGCAAGCACCGCCACGTCGACCTCCATGGCGCGATGACGTCTCAGCGGACTCCATCGAGCGCCCACGTCCTCGCTGCGCGCTTTCGGCGGCGGCTCAGGCGCGCATGGCGGTAGCTCTGGGGCGCTATCGCGTCGAGCGGATACCGTCGGCGCGATGGCCGCGAACACCGAGGGCGTGGTTTGTTCCCGGCCTAAGCTAGACCGGGAGCCCGCTCAGCGGGTTCGCTCGTTTTCCGGGCTTGTTTGACGGACGTCCGGCAGCACGTCACCGACCGGCCTCAGGGCAAAGCGACTACGAGTTCGGGCTCGACCTGATCCTCGACGGCCTGGGGCGAATGGCCCTACCGCGAGGCCTGTGAACGGCCCCGGCGGCCCGGCAACCGCAGCCGGCGGGGCCGCCCGCTGTCGCCGATCACGGAGACGACGGTCTGCGCGAGGTGCGGGCAGCCGGTCGAGGGGAACGCATCCCGCCGGTGCCGGTGGAGAACGAGGAACAGGTCCCCGGGCGGCGCGTCCCGGTAAAGGCGGCCGAGGCGCAGGCGGTCGATCGCGGCGAGCGTCGGCGTGTAGATCGAGTCGTACCAGTCCGCCGCGATCTCCGCGTTCTCAAGCACGCGCCCGCGTTCTCGCATCCCGTGGTAGCCGTGCACCTGGATGTTCTCCAGCAGCTCGAGGTAGTGCGCGGGCCGGCTTACCGAGACGCGCACGCCGGGGCGCGCCTCCGCAAGCCCGCTGTCCTCGAGGAAGATCCGCTCGAGCTCCCGGAGGACGACGTCGAGCATGTCCGCCCCGGCCGGGAGAGGGACGCGCGCGATGAGCTCGGTCACGTCGGCGTCGATCCACTCTGCGCCTCCGCGCCGCGCGAGCGCGGCGCGGTGGTGACCGTCGATCACGAAGTACGCCTCACCGAGCTTGACCGTAACGATCGGCGGGAAGGCGCCGTCGGCGAACGCGCCCGCGAGCGAGCGCAGCCGGTCGCGGCTAAAGGCGTGAAGCGGGCGGAAGTCGCGCGTGAACGCGCTGGCGCGTCCATCTGTGCCGACGAGCGCGTCGAGCGGGATCTCGCGGACGCCCAGGTACCGGCGCCCGAACGGCTTCAGTCGCCGCTCGACCTCGTCGAGCTCGAGCAGGCGGTCGCTGCGGTGGGCCCTCAGTCCCTTCATCTCGAGGTCAAGCGTACAACGGACGTGCGTGTCAGGACTCGATCAGACGTCACCGGGCCTCGAACTCGGGCCCGACCGGCTGGCGCCCGGGACAAGAGCATCCGCCGCGGGCTCGGGCCTCGCCGCTGGCCCAGAAGCTCCGCAAGTGCCGCTGCGGCTGACCGAGGATAAGAGAGAGGGAAGAGAAACCGCCCTGGCTCAGCGTGCCGAGGCTTTGCGAGAATGCGCGCATGGCTGCCGTCGCGCGGTTGCTCACGTTCGTCGATATCCGCGACCAAGACGATGACGGTCCTGACGCTCGCACGATGTCGGTGTCGGCCCGGCATGAGGCCGAGCTCCCGGATGGTCGGCGCGTGCTGCTCTTGGATGATCGCGGCTGGAGCTCTTCGTCACTCATCGCTTTGGGGGAGCGTGAAGTTCCCGAAGATCAGCCCGACAGCTGGGCAACGATGTCGGTCGAGGAGATCGAGGAAACGACGCGCGCAGTCGTTGGACCCGACGAGCCGTTCAAGGGATTCTCGCAGGAGGACGCAGAGAGTCTCCATTGGACGTATCTAAGCGACGTGCTCCGGCGGCACGGCGTCGTCGTAGACTCCCTAGACCTGAAGCGGCTGCCGCACGAAGTCGTGCTCAGCGAGCGACTGCTCGCACGGGTTGGCCGTTCGGCGACAGGCGTCTAAGCGTCGGGCCCGTCCCAATTCCTTGGAGTCCATCGAATGTCGCTGCCGGCCCGCTCCTGCGCCCGTTTGTTAGGAGAGCTCGATCGGCTACGACGCGTAGCACGTCGGCGAGTTCCGGCTCGTCCTCCCGAAACCTCGGCCATCATCGCCTCGGCCGCATCACGCTCGAGGAAGAACTCCGCAACCTTCTCAGTCTGGACGCTGACGACGTCGTATGAGAGCAAGCCTCAGCATAAGTTCTCGTGTAGCCGCCTTTGAGCTTAGGCCCGCTCCGCACAAGACATGACTCTGCTTCTCGTTGTTATCGCCCCCGCACTCGTTGGACTCATCGCTGCCGCGTGGTCCGGTCGCATGGCGATGGTGGCACTCATCGGACTCGGCTCGGTTCCGATCGTGTTCGTCACGTGGGGCTATCTCGCCGCCGACACGACCCGCGACTGCTCCGACTGCGGCCTCTACTGGGGCCGCTACTGGGAGCCCTATCTCAGCCTCATGTTCGGGATCATGGGCGGCTTGCTCTGGTTGCTCGGAGCGATCTTAGGCGGGGGGTTACGAAAGCTTCGGGCTTCGCGTTCTACTCCGTAGCCCCGGCGTGTTCAAGGGCCGCGCTCGCCAAAGGCTGGGAAACGAGCGTCATCGCTCAGCTAGATACGCGTACCTCGACAGGCGCCTCTCGCGCGCGAGGAGATGGCATGCAGACAGGAAACGTTGGACGCCTTCGAAGGTCGACCGTCCCTCGTCGGCCACCAGCTCGTCACGGAATCGCGCGCGCGCATCGCGCCAGCGCCCGGCCATTAAGGCCATGTTCTCCGTCAGGTCCTCGCTGCGGAGCAACCCGAATCCGGCTTCGGCGAGCAGCTGCTCGTTCGCGAAGCCTGCAGAGAAAACGTAGACCCCGATCGCGCTTCGCGCGGCGATCTCTGCGTCCGTAACGAGCCCGGTGACAATCGTCGGGTCGGTGAAGAGGATCCGGCCCCCTGGCGAGGTAACACGGTGCCACTCCTGGAGGATGTCGAGGCGGTTGGGAAGGTGGCACATCGCATCAATGGAAAGTACGGCGTCGAAGCTTGCTTCGTCGAACGGCAGGCGACCGCTGGCGTCGACCCGCAGGAAACTGGCGCGATCGTCGAGCCCGCGCTCCTGCGCCAGCTGGGTCGCGGTGGCAATTCCTTCCTCGAGAACGTCGACGCCCACGACGTTCGCGCCCACCGTCTCGGCCAGGCGAAGGGCTGGGCCGCCCGATCCGCAGCCCACGTCGAGGAGGCGTGATCCGGCGGCGAGCCGGAGCCATTCGGCGAAGCGCTCGAGCTCCTCGGCGGTAACCCAACCGGATTGACCGAGGTCGTCGCCGTACGTCGAACGGCGCACCTCCTCACGGGCTTTGAAGCCTGCATATGCCGAGGAGTAGAGGGGTACGTGCTCCCCCATGCGGTTAGCTTAGTGGCTCCGGCTCCGGATCATCTGCGTGACGTCGTGGCGGTTGCCGCCTGTCAGTCCGACCGTGTGCGGCGTGCCGCGACCGCAGGCGATCAGGTGGCGGGCTCGGTACGAAACGCTGGGTCGTCGAGCGCACGATCCTGGCTGCACCAGTACCGCCGTCTCCGCGTCCGCTACGAACGCCGGGACAACATCCACGAAGCGCTCCTCGCGATCGGCTGCAGCCTGATCTGCCTCAAGCTACTCAGCGTGGACGCGGCACCTGCGTTGTTAGGCTCGCCACGATGAACGCGTCGTCGCTAACACCGATGCTGACTGTCAAGAATGCGGTTGCCGCGATCGAGTTCTATCGCCAGGCATTTGACGCCGTCGAACAAGCACGCTTCACAGCACCGACGGGGCACGTGGTCGCCGAGTTGGCGATCGATGGGCTGCGGTTCTTCGTCGTTGACGAGAACCCGGGGGCGTTCAACCTGAGCCCGACGTCCCTCGGCGGGACGACGGTGCGCATCAACCTCATCGTGGACGACCCGTATGCCACCGCAGCTCAGGCGGTTGGTGCGGGCGCGAGCGAGATCTTTCCAGTCGCAGATCAGCCCTACGGCCTTCGGCAAGGACGAGTCGCGGATCCTGACGGTCATCACTGGCTGATCGGGAAATCGCTCAACGCCTAACGAAGCTGCCGCGCCTAGATCCCGCTGGCGCCCGAACCTCCTAGCACTCTGTAGCAGGGCTTTCGTTAGGCGCTCTAGCTCGCTTTACCCGAGCTCGACCGCCTCGACCCGAAGAACCTCGGCCAGACCCCTCGTCCTCCCGAACCCCACCGATCATCGCCTCGGCCGCCTCCCGCTCGAGGAAGAACTCGACGACCTTCTCGTCTGGGCGCTGACGACGCCGTAGAAGAGCACAGCTTCAGAATAAGTCCTCCGACGCGGAAGCCGGCTCGATGAGACCGGGCGCGAGGGAGCGCCAAAAAGCGACGATTACGGGCTGGGAGACCGCGGGGTAGCTGCGTCAGTTCGTCGGAAGCTTGCGAGGCCACTAGTTACTTCGCGTTACCCTCCGACCTCTTGAACGGCCCTACGCGTCGTGTCTTGGAATGAGAAAACCCCGCCGCAGCGGGGCTTTCGATGGAGCGGATGAAGGGACTCGAACCCTCGACCTTCTGCATGGCAAGTGGGCGCACGCGTTGACGCCCGTTCGCAGCGGTTCGCTCAACCAGCCTGTTTGCAGGGGATTTCGTGGGTGCGATGGAACGTCACCGCACCTGAGCGAACGGCGAGTGTGACCATCGTGACCACGCGGGTTTCTGCTCCGAAGTCCGGCTAGCTCCATCGCGAAAGGGCCTGCAAGTGCTAGCCTTTCGGTTCCACAACGAGAACGAAAATCGGCCGAAATCGGGCGTGATCACGTTTGGTCAAGCAACGCGATGGCTCCGATCGCCCGCGCGCGGCGCGGGCCGTGGGCGCGGCGACGCCTCCCGAGCGTGCGGGGTCGCTCGCTACGAGATGTTCCCCGCGCCCGGGGTGTAGCTCGACGCGACGACGCTGTTCGTGACAACGGTGTCCGCCTGCACGACGCCGCTGAAGCGTGACATGCCAGCGGACACGGTAAGCACTCCTACGGATATCTCCGTGCTTACGCCCACGAACGAGACCTTCCCGGATGCGATGATCGTGACGCCGGCGGACTCGAGCGTGATGGCGTTGCCGTTCGTGTCGCGCAGCGCGACGCGCGACGCCGTCGGCGGCTCGCCTGCCTCGCTCCACAGCAAGCCGACCACGTACGGCTGGCGTGGGTCGCCGCCCTCGTAGGCGATAACTACCTCCTCACCTTTCGCCGGGAGCTGCGCCGTGGCCACACGCGCCCACGCTTCCGCCAGCGCCGCTTCTGCCGGCCGCACCTTGACGCGCGCTCCACCCTCCGGATCGTCCTTGTCCGTCACTGTCGCTCGGTAGACGCCGTACGCCCGCTCGTGGCCCTTCGTGTTGAACTTCGGCATTGCGCCCTCCTCGTTGCCTGCAAAGCGACCGTGCCAGCGCGCGCCGACGCTGTCAACGCCGACCAGGCCGCGGCAAACGACGAGTCAGAGCGCGTGGGTGCGTAAATCCGTCCGCTGGCTCGGAGGCTTGTCGGGGCCGGTGTTTGCCGCCGTAGAGTCGGCTTGTCGTCTGTGCGCGTGGAGGGGGTCTGCGCTTGTTGGTGTCGCTGGTGTATCTGTTTGTTTCGCCGGGCGCTCGCGGTGGCGGCGCTGCGTCCGCGTTCGCGTGAGTTCAAGGAGCTTGAGCTCGTGGCGCTTCCACACCAGCTGGCGGTTCTTCGCGTCAGGTCGCCCGTCCGCGTCTTGAGGAGAAAGATCGCGTCTTTCTTGCCGCGGCCAGCCGTCTTCTGAGTGGGGCCGGTTGGCAGTCGTTCTTGGTTCGCCCTGAGACCTTGCTGGGCTAGCATCGCGGGCTCGTGCGAGAAGGTTGACCTATGCCGGGCGGCGACCTGGGAGACCGCCGATCGCGGACGAGGTCGGCGCCGGTTCTGCGTCTTGCGCGCGAGAACCCGCGCTGGGGCTATCAGCGGATCGTCGGTGATTTGGCCGGTCTGGGTGTGCCGCGTCTCTGCGACCTCCGTCGTCAAGATCCTCCGCGAGGCCGGGGTGCCTCCTGCGGGTGCCAGGGCTCGGCTCTGCTGGCGCGAGTTCCTGCAGCCACGCCTTCGATGACGTCTTCCGAAGCGAGGGTGTCAGGATCATTCCGCACACCGTTCCGGGCGCCGAACGCGAATACGTTCGCGGAACGCTGGGTCGGAACTGTCCGCCGCGACTGCCTCGACTGGATCCTGACCGTCAACCGCAGACAGCTCGAGCACGTCCTCCGCATCTACATCGACCACTACAACCGACACAGGCCGCACCGAGCACTCGACCTGAAACCGCCAACACCGGCGCAGACGTCTACGTCTCGTCAGCTCGCAACCGCCAGGCCGGATCCACCGACGCGACCGACTCGGCGTCTGGCTGACGCGCATCTATGTCCTCTTCTTCGTCTCGCTCGAGCGCCGCCGGGTCGAGTTCGTCGCGAGCACGGCCAATCCGAATGTTGACCGGGTCGCACAGCAGGCGAGGAACCTGCTGATGCTCCTCGAGGATCGGAAGCAGTCCTTCCACTTCCTCCTCCACGTCCGCGATAGCAAGTTCGGCGGCGGCTTCGACCAGATCCTCCGCAGCGGTGGCATGACGATCGTCGGCACGCCGGCTCCGAGCGCCAAACGCCAACGCCTACGCCGAGCGCTGGGTCGGCACGCTCCGGCGCGCGCGCCTCGACCGGATCCTGATCGTCAACCGCCGCCACCGCCGGCACAAAGATTCGCCTGCGCCAGTGCGGTACGCCGTGTCGCGCCAGGGCTGGCCGTTCCAGCCAGAAGGCCTGCCTCCTCTCGCGTCCACTGCAGCTTTTACTACACCGGGATGTCGCCGAACTGGCCCCACTGCTGACTACGCTGCGCGCCAGTTGAGCTGTCGATGATCCACCACATCCCGCTGCTCGGGCGCCAGATCGCGAAGTCGGTCTTGCCGTCGCCGTCGTAGCGGCCCGGTACGGGGATGTCGCTCGGCAAGCCCCATTGCTGGTTGTGCTGCTTGCCCGTCGAGCTGTCGATCACAAACCACATGCCACCGTTCGGGCGCCAGACGGCGAAGTCGGTCTTGCCGTCGCCGTCGTAGTCGCCTGGCACTGGGATGTCTCCAGGCTGGCCCCACTGTTGGCTGCGTTGTTTGCCTGTCGAGCTGTCGATCACAAACCACGTGCCCCCGTTCGGCCGCCAGACAGCGAAGTCGGTCTTGCCGTCGCCGTCGTAGTCACCGGGCACCGGAACGTCACCCGGCGCCGGAACGTCACCCGGCTGGCTCCACTGTTGGCTGCGTTGTTTGCCCGTCGAGCTGTCGATGACAAACCACATGCCACCGCTCGGGCGCCAGACAGCGAAGTCGGTCTTTCGGTCGCCGTCGTAGTCTCCGGGTACCGGGATATCACCCGGCTGGCCCCATTGCCGCTTGATTTGCTTCTTTCCTGACGCGGGCATAACTGTCCACATGCCGGTGCTGGGATGCCATGTTGCGAAGTCGGTTCTGCCGTCGCCGTCGTAGTCTCCGGGGACGGGGAGGTCACCGGCTTCGCCGGCTTGCAGGCTGCGCGGCGTTCCTGTTGAGCTGTTGATGATCCACCAAGTGCCGGTGCTTGGGCGCCAGACGGCGAAGTCGCTCTTCTTGTCGCGGTCGTAGTCGGCTGCGATCGGACGCGAGGGTGGGTCGGAGAGGCCGCAGCGACGTGTGAAGTCGCTGTCGAAGGTGGTGATCGTGCCGCCGTCGGTGAGTTCCCAGCGCAGACGCCGCCACGTGTCGAGGCGGGGGTAGGCACGTGCTACATCGTCGGAGTTCAGCTCATTGCTCAGTCCCCAGTGCTGAATGCCGCCCCACTTCCGTCCGTCAGCCTCGATGCGGGCGAGAAGAGGCGGCGTGTCCCCCCACCCCATGTTGGCCTCGGTGTCGCGCCAGGCAGCCGCGAACTCGACCGTGCATGTGCGCGCGGACATGTGCTGCGGCGACAGATAAGCGCGTGACTGCCCCTGGAATCGCAGCGAAATCCAACCGAGATACGCGTAGGGCGGGTTCTCGACGTATTGGGCGTTGTAGAGAATCTCGAGCGCGGCGTCGATGAAGTCCAGGTACCTGGTGTTGGTCGCGTCGAAGACGATCTCCACGGTCAAACCGCGGATCGGGCCCGGACTGGGCCCTCCCATGATCGTGTGCGCCCAGCCCCGTTCGGTGCCCGGCTTCTGCCGCTGTCTCGTCAGATCTGACACCCGGTCGTCGACCATGTTTCGGTTTGCCCTAAGCTCGAAGAAGAGCCCCGGAGTCACAAACGAGAGCAGCCAATCTTCGTTCGGCGGGTTCAACGGGTGGCTCGCGACATCCCTCGTTCTAGTCGTGAGATAGCTGGGGCGCGAGCCGTCGCCGCGCGGGTACGGGTTGATCACGACCTGCACGCCGCGGGTGTTCGCGTCCAAGAACGGGGTGCCGGTCTTCAGCCTCGGCTTCATCACGCCCCAGTCAACTTCCTCACGGGTCGAGACGAGGTCGTATTGCGGCACCACCTCAACGATCAGCGAGTAGATGACTCCCAAGCTCCCCATCGAAACGAGCGCCGAGTTGAACCACTCGTCGTCGTAGTGGATGTTCGCGTCGGACAGGCCGAGAACGTCTCTCAATGCTTCGCGCTTCGTGATGCCGTCGTTCGGTTCGATCCAGTGCTGCACGCCACCGGGGCCGACGAGATGGATCGCGCGCACCATGTCCGGGATCGGGCCCCGATCGATGTCCATGCCATGCGCGCTCGTCGACAGGACACCCGCCAGCGACTGGCCGCTCGAACCACCCATCGTGATTAGAGCGAGGCCCATCTTGTCCAAGATGTCGTTGAGCTCGTAAAGCTTGATGCCGGCCTCGACGTGCATGAGCTTCATCGCAGCGCCACGCGCGTTCAAGCTCGTAGTGAGCACGTCGGTTAGGACGCGATTGAGCCGGTTCGTCTCGACGACGTAGCCAGAGGTGACGGCTACATCCGAGTTCGACCAACCACTTCCGACCGCGCGAACCTCGCGGCCGAGTCGGCCCGCCTCTTGGACGATGTTCACCAACTCGTCGAGACTGTCCGGCCAAACGAGTCCGATGGGATTCGTCGCGTGGTTCGTCGGCCAGTTCAGCCAAGGCCGCGCAATCGCGTTCTCCAGCCCTCCATCGGGCCAGTGGTGCAGCATTTTGTCGGCACCCATCACGAAGACATCGAGGCGATGGGGCTTCCGTACGACGGCGCTCACATCACCCGCAGCGATGTTGTCGCCGTAGGCGGCAGGCCCGCTCCAACGTTGCCCGTCCCATTGCCAATGAGCGAGCTGAGCGTCGTGGGAGACGGCGAACACGTCGAGCCGATTCTCGGCGTGCGAGACCGCGCTGACCGTTCCAGGAGTGAGGTTCCCACCGAGCGTCTCAGGCCCGGCGAAGCCGTTCCCGGTCCACCACCAGTGCTGCAGCTGGTTACCCGCTTCCTGCGAGGCAGCAAACACGTCGATTCGGTTCAAACCCCACGACACCGCGCTAACGCCTTCGGCGGGCAAGTTTCCGCCGAGATTTTCGAGGCGCCACGGGACCTCGGGGCGCGAGATGTCTGCTCTTGACCAGTGCCAAAGATGGTTGCCCGCCCCCGCGGCGAACACATCGAGACGTCGAGGCGCAGGCGACACGGCGGCTATCCGCTCGGCTGGGAGGTTTGCGCCGCCCGGAAGCGCTCCCTGGGCTGTCCACCACGACCCGTTCCAATGCCACCACCAGGGCGTGTTGCCAGCACCCGCCGCAAAGACATCGATGCTGTCAGGAGAGGAGCAGACAGCAGCCACCGGCTCGGGATTGAGGTTTGCAACCGCCTGAAGCGGTGGCCCTACCGACCACTGCCCGTTGTTTCCCCGCCACCACACCGGGCTGCGGCTACCGGCCTCCGCTGCGAACACTTCGACCCGGCCGGGTCCCGACGACGCGGCGCACACTCCCTCAGCCGGAATGACCCCCACCTGGGGAAGCGGCCCAGGGGGCGTCCAACGCGTCCCGTCCCACGACCAGCGCCACACCATATTCCCCGGACCGACCGCGAAAACGTCCACCCGGTTGTCAGCGGACGAACATGCACTCGGGGGACCCGCGACGCCACCCTGCAACGAGAACGTCTTCACCTCACCCCTCCTCGAACGGCAACGGAACACCCGCCTCGTGGTGAGCTAATGCCCTCGTGCGGATCATGTCAAGCGCAGCCGAATAATGCGCCAGTTTGTGCAGTCGAAAAGTGCACCACTGAGGGGGTGACGTGATCTCCTCCGGTCAGGCGTGGTCGCGGAGGGACGAAGCCTGGGCGCGGGCGCGACCTCGAGGCCGCGCTCGCGCAGGCGGTAGCTCTTGCCCTTGAGGGCGATCATGGTCGCGTGGTGGACGAGCCGGTCGATGAGGGCGGCGGCGACCATCGCGTCGCCGAGGATCTTGGACGAACCGCGGAAACTGAACCAATCGGCGTGCCTTTCGTCGGCGCGCGCTCGCCACAGGCGTTGAGGCTCTCTTGTCCGCGTTTCGTTCCGTGCCCTGCCGTCAGCGAACCACGCTTGCCGCAGAAGAGGAACAGGCCGGTGCGCTCAGCAAATCAGCATTCTTGCCGGTCTCGAAAGCCGTTATCCGTTGCAGGACGGATGGAGAGGGTGTAATCCCTCCCCTCTCGCCACTTCCTGCGCGTGACGCCGAGGCCAGTCATTGATCCCGCCGTGTCGCCAAAGACAAAATATCCGAACGCGTGTGACCATTTTGTGACCACCCGCTCGCGCACGTTTCCTCCTGAGGCGACGAAACCCCAGTTCCAGCGGGGACTTTACGAGGAGCGGATGAAGGGACTCGAACCCTCGACCTTCTGCATGGCAAGCAGACGCTCTAGCCAACTGAGCTACATCCGCGAGTCGGGCCATCATAGCCGCTCGCCGGCGCTATCCAGGGCCTCGTTCACGAGCCTGTCGGCAAGCTCGTTGTGCTCGCGGCGGACAGCCGTGTAGCGGACAGATGGAATCTGGCGGGCCAGTCCGGCGGCTTCGAACGAGAGCTCGATGAGGGCTTTGTTCTTGACTCGGTACTCGCCTCTCATCTGCTTCACGAGGAGCTCGGAGTCCGAGACGACCTCAAGGTCATCGACTTGGAGCTCGACCGCCTTGCGGAGACCGTCGACGAGAGCGCGGTATTCGGCCACATTGTTCGTCGCAACGCCGATCGTCTGGCCGTGTGCGTCGAGGACCGTGCCATCCTCGGTCTCGAGGACGTACGCCGCAGCAGCGGGGCCAGGATTCCCGCGCGAGCCGCCGTCGGTCGAGAGACGCGCCTTCACGGCGGGGGCACGAGCGAGTAGAGGTCGAAGGCGGGTTCCTCGTACGGGTGAGCTCCCCGGAGAGCTGCTAGCACTTCGCCCTCGCGTGCGACCGGATAGACCGTCTCGAGCCTGAACTCGGGAACACGCTCCTCGTGCCCGGGCTCGCCGATCGCGGGTGATGCCCCCTCGCCGGCTAGAAAGGTGCCTGTGCCCGACGTGTACCACGAGCAGCGCTCGTACTTTCCGATCCGCCCGGCGCCCGCGCCGAAAAGGGCGTCGCGAACAGCATCCAGAGCCTCCGTCGGCACGAACACGACGAGCTTGCGCTGCTCGGTCACCGTGTCGGCACACCCCGTGCGCCACAGATGCGATCCTCAGCGCTACCGTCACCGCAGGGGGTAACCAACGGGGGCTCCCCCGGGGGTAACTCGACGGGAGGCTGGGTCACGCGCTTCGACCCGGCCCCGTTAGGGCGTCGGCGAGTCCATCGCGTCGATCTGCGCGCGCTGGAGCTTGCCGGAGTAGTCGACGTAGATCGACTTCCATTCGGTGTAGAAGTCGAGCGCGGCCTGCCCTGCCTCGCGGTGGCCGTTCCCGGTTCCCTTGGTGCCGCCGAAGGGCAGATGCACCTCCGCGCCCGTCGTCCCTGCGTTGATGTAGGTGATTCCCGCGTTCAGGTCCCTCATTGCGCGGAAGGCCTTGTTGACGTCCCGAGTGAAGATCGATGAGGAGAGACCGAACGGAATCCCGTTCGCGATCCTGATCGCCTCGTCGACGTCGGTAGCGCGGATGAGTGCTGTCGTCGGCCCGAAGATCTCTTCCTGGGCGATCCGCATGCCCGGCTCGACGTCGGCGAATACGGTCGGCCGGTAGAAGAATCCCTTGTCCAGACCGTTCTCGGTCGCGACCTCTCCCCCGGTCTCGAGCGTCGCCCCTTCGCTCTTCCCGATCTCCGTGTAGGAGTGGATCTTGTCCAACGCGGCCTGGTTGATGACGGGGCCGACGTCAGTGTCCTCGTCCAGGCCGTTCCCGAGTTGCATCTTCTCGGCGCGGGCGACGAGCTTCGACCGCAGCTCGTCATAGACCTGCCCGTTTGCGATGACGCGGCTCGCAGCCGTGCAACGTTGCCCGGACGTTCCGAACGCCGACCAGAGGATGCCCTCGACCGTCAGATCGATGTCCGCGTCGTCCATGACGATGATCGCGTTTTTGCCACCAAGCTCCAGGTGGACGTGCTTCAGGAGGGGTGCCGCGTTCTGCGTCACCTGGACCCCGACCTCGTGTGAACCCGTGAACGTGATCAGGGGCACGTCGGGATGCCGCACGAGCTGGGCGCCGACGGTCTTCCCCGCCCCGTGGACGATGTTCAGGACACCCGGCGGCAACCCGGCCTCCTCGAAGATCTCCACGAAGCGCTCGGCTAGGAGCGGCGTTTCCGCGGCGGGCTTCAGAACGACCGTGTTACCGCAGACCAGCGCCGGCGCGATCTTCCAGCTCGGGATCGCGATCGGGAAGTTCCAGGGTGTGATCGCGCCGACGACACCGACTGGATTCCGGGTCGACATCATGAACTTGTCACGCAGCTCGGAGGGAGTCGTGTGCCCGAAGAGGCGCCTGCCCTCGCCGGCCATGTAGTACGTCATATCGATCGCTTCCTGGACGTCTCCGGCAGCCTCGGGTCGAACCTTGCCCATCTCCTGCGTCATCTCCCCGGCCAGCTCGTCCTTGCGCTCGGAGAAAAGCTGCCCGACGCGGAAGAGGATCTCCCCACGCTTCGGGGCGGGCACCAGCCGCCAGTGCTCGTAGGCCTCCTTTGCAGCCGCGACCGCCCTGTCCATGTCCTCAATGCCCGAGCTCGGAAAGACGCCGAGCGCCTCCCCGGTAGCGGGGTTCTTCGTCTCGAACGTCTCACCGTCGGCGGCTTCTACCCACTCGCCTCCGATGTAGTTGCGGTACGTCTTCGTGCCGAGCAGCGCCATCTGGCTCCCCTGGTCGATTTCAGCCCATCCTATCCAGGGGGTTCACGCCGCCGGACGCGGGTATGAGGCGCTCGGGGGAACCAATCGATGGAAGGAATGCCGTGGAAACCTGGCTGATCATCGTGATCGCCGTCGCCGTCGTCGTCGTCCTCGCCCTTCTCTACCTCGCCGGGACAAAAGCGCGCGAGAAGCGACTCGAGACCCGGCGCTCAGAAGCCGGAGAGCTTCGAGGAGAAGCCGAGACGCGCGCTCGGCGGGCGGAGGAACGCGAAGCGCTCGCAGAGGAGCAAGCTGAGCGTGCCAGAGCGGAACGTGAAGCTGCCGACGCTCACGCCCGTCGCGCAGATGAGATCGACCCGGACGTCGAGACCTAGGCGGCGCTACTCGAATGCGAGGCCGAGCCGCGAGAGCTCCGCGTAGTCGAAGCGCCCCTCGACGGTCGCCTCCACCTCGAACTCCTCCCCGATGTCGGGGTCCTTGCCAATCAGTTCGCGGGCGCGGCTCGGCAGGGCCTGGTCGGCCGCCTCCCGCGACTCCCAGAAGTACACTGCGCCCCAGCGCTCGGTGACCTCGTCGGAGATCCACGCCTTGAAACGGAGTCCCGGCACGTCTTCGAACTGGTCGACGGATTCGTCACGGAGGTAGCGCCGAAGCTCCCCGATCGTCGTCTTCGAGTCCGCCAGGCTCCAGAGGACGAGCCGGACGATCAATCGTCCGGCGCGTCGGTGGCCGGGAACGTCCCGGGGATCCGGGAACGTCTGCGATCGCGGACCTGTCGCTTCCCGCCGGGGGCGTTCGTGCCCGCCGTCCGCCGATCCGGGCCCGAACGTCGGTCAACGATCACGGTCACGTGCTCGTTGTCCTTGTAGTGTTGGACGAGCTTCGCGTACAGCTGATCCTCGAGCTCGGACGGGACGACGCAATAGATCATCTGAACGCATCCTAGTTAGGAGGGATTGGTGGAACAACGCACAGCGCTTGCGTTTCGCCGCCCTCCTAGTTTGCGCTGGGCGGCCGGTCAGAGCTTCGGGATGTCAGGCGTGACTCGCCCGTCCTGATCCAGGTGGCCGTTCCAGCCCCTGAACCGCTCGTCCACCTCGTCCAGCTCGTAGCCCCGCTCCGCCAGACGAACGGGCTGCTGCGAGTCGAAGACGACCCGGTACTGGTACCACGAGATGTCCCACGCAATCGTGAGGGCGACCTCAGTGTTCGTGCCAGAGAGCGGCAGAAAGCTCACCCTGGCCTGACCCAGGCTCTTGGCGATTCCGGCGATCGTCCGCCGGTAGGCACTGTCGTTGAAGAGATCGGCGGCCTCGACCATCGCCTGCTCGGGCTCCGAGAGGCGTCGGAGCACCGGCTCCGAGTAGGCCGGCTGAGACTCCTGCCGACGCGTGTCGGGGGCGGCGCCGAGCCCGAACCCCCGAAAGCGTCGGCGACGGCGCGGAGCGTCGGGGACGAGGGGCGTCGTCGGCGTCCCTTCTTTCAGCCAGCCGTACTCGTTCGCAACGTCCGTGCAAAGCGCACAGACGTCGACCCATTGGTCGTTTCCGTGCGGGCTGAAGCGCGCCGCCCGCTCGCCCATGAGCAGCGTGCGGTTGCACACGGCACAGGTCCGGAAGGTGTCCTGCTTCCTGATGACGGCGGTCATGGCTACGACGACTTCGCCTCCTCGCGCTCACGCCTGACCTGTTCGACGATCCGTTCGGCAACGTGCGCCGGCACCTCTTCGTACCGAAGGAAGGTGACCGAGTAGTCGCCGCGACCGCCGGTCATCGACGTGAGCGACTGTGAGTACGTGAGGATCTCAGACATCGGCACCTCGGCGCGGATCAGTGTCATGCCGCCTCGCGCATCCATCCCCTGAAGCCTTCCTCGGCGGGAGTTCAGGTCGCCGTTCACGGTTCCGACGCTCTCGTCGGGAACGGTCGCCTCGAGCTGCATGATGGGCTCGAGCAGGACAGGGTCTGCCTTCTCATACGCGGCCTTGAAGGCCATCGAGCCCGCGATTTTGAACGCCATCTCGGAGGAGTCGACGGTGTGGTACGAGCCGTCCACGAGTTTCACGCGAACTCCCTGGACCGGGGCCCCCGCGAGTTCGCCGTGCACCATTGCCTCCTGGATCCCCTTGTCGACCGCGGGGCGGAAGCTCTGAGGGATGACGCCACCGACGATCTTGTCGACGAACTCGTAGCCGATCCGGCCCTCGAGAGGCTCGAGGACGATGTGGCAATCGCCGAACTGGCCGCGACCCCCGGTCTGCTTCTTGTAGCGGCCCTGCGCCCGCGACTCCTTGCGAATCGTCTCGAGGTACGGAACGCGCGGCTGGTGCAGCTCGACGTCGACGCTGAAACGCCGCTTCATACGCTCCACGGCGACCTCGACGTGCATCTGGCTCATGCCAGCGAGGAGCTGTTCTCCCGTCTGTTCGTCGCGGCGCAGGACGAGCGTCTGGTCCTCCTCGGCGAGCCGCCGGAGGGCCTGGCCCATCTTCTCCTCGTCCCCCTTTGCCTTAGGCGTGATTGCGAAACTCATGACAGGCTGCGGGAGATCGAGGCTCGGGAGCTCGACCCGCTCGTCCTCCGAGAGGAGCAGGTCGCCGGTCGCAGTCTCCTTCAGCTTCGCGACGGCCCCGATGTCACCGGCTTCGAACGCCTCAGTCGAGGTGTGATCCTTGCCCTGGAGCTCCAGGAGCTGGCCGACCCTCTCCTTACTTCGGGTCCGGGCGTTCAGCAGTGTCGAATCGCCCTTCAGCTGGCCGGAGAGGACCCGGAACAGCGTGATGCGCCCCGCGAAGGGGTCCGCGAGGGTCTTGAAGACGAAAGCAGACGTACCGCCGTTCGAGTGCGCGATCTCCAGCGGCTTCTTGGCCGGTGACGGGACGCCTTCGACAAGGAGGTCGAGGAGAGCCGCCGCGCCGAGATTCTTCGTCGCGGCACCGCATGCCACCGGGAACAGCTCCCCACGGGCGACGGCGTTCTTCAGCGCTCCCGCAAGCTCGTCACCGGTGATCTCCTCCCCCTCGAGGTAGCGCTCCATCACCTTCTCGTCCGTCTCCACGACCGCGTCGACCAGCTGCTCGCGATACTCGGCCGCCTGCGCGGCAAGCTCGTTGGGAATCCCCTTTGGCTCGCCTTCCTTCTCGCCCTCAGGCGAGTCGTAGGCCCGCATATGGAGCAAGTCCACGACGCCCGAGAGCTCATGCTCCTGCCCGATCGGAATCTCGATCGCAATGCACCGCTCGGAGAGCTGCGCGCGCAGCTGCTCATACGTCCCGAAGAAGTCCGCCCGCTCGCGATCGAGCATGTTGACCAGGATCAGCCTGGAGATCCCGAGCTCGTTGCAACGCTCCCAGGACCGGGTGGTCTGCACCTCCACCCCAGCCACCGCACTGACGACGACGATCGCGCCCTCAACCACGTGCAGCGCGGCGATCGTGTCAGCCTGGAATCCAGGGTCGCCGGGCGTGTCGAGGATGTTGATCTTCCGCCCCTGCCACTCGAGATGGCAGAGGGAGGCGGCAAGCGACATTTGGCGCTTGTGCTCCTCCTCTTCCCAGTCGGACACCGTCGTCTGCTGCTCGACCGTCCCGAGCCGGTTGACCGCGCCCCCCTGGAAGAGCAGCGCCTCGACGAGCGAGGTCTTGCCGGTGCCTCGGTGACCGATGACCGCGACGTTGCGGATCTTGCTCGGCTCGTATGAGGTCATGGAGGGGCGAGTCTAGCGACTGCCCGGCCAAGCGTTGACGCTAGACGTCAACCGCGGTGCGCTGAGCCCCTCCGCCCAGGCGAGCCTTGAGCCTCAGGATCGCCTTCGTGTGGAGCTGGGAGACGCGAGACTCGGTCACCCCGAGCACCTCCCCGATCTCGCGCAAGGTGAGCTCTTCGTAGTAGTAGAGCGTCACAACGAGCTTCTCCCGCTCCGGCAGTCGTGCGATCGCCTCTCCGAGGGCCTCGCGGAGCTCCGTCTGGGACATCGCCGCCTGGGGCTCGGGCGCATCCGGATCCTCGAGCGTGTCGATCAAGGCGACCGGGTCGCCGCTGACCGAGCTCGTCCAGAGCTCGTCCAGGGCGGCGATCGAGGAGCGGGAGATCTCGAGCAGCGACTCCTGGAACTCCTCTTCGGTGATGCCCAGCTTTCCGGCGATCTCCTCGTCGTTCGGGGCCCGCATCATCTTCCGCTCGAGCTCGGCGATCGCGCGCTCGATGTCGCGCGCCCGCGCGCGGACCGAGCGTGGTACCCAGTCCATCGAGCGGAGCTCGTCGATGATCGAGCCCTTGATGCGCGAGATCGCGTAGGTCTCGAACTTGATGTCCCGCTCCGGGTCGAACCGCTCGATGGCGCCGATCAGGCCGAGCAGCCCGTACGAGACGAGGTCACCCTCCTCGACATGCGCCGGCAGCCCACTCCCCAGGCGACCTGCGACGTACTTGACGAGCGGGGCGTAGGTGAGGATGAGCCTGTCGCGCAGCGCCCGGTCGCCGTTCCGCTTGAACTGGCGCCAGAGCGCCTGCGTGTCCTCCTGACGTTCGACCACATGCAGAGCATACGGCGCGCAGATGCTTGACCTCTAGCGCAGCGCTCGGAAGGCCTGCTCGCCTAGCCAGAGTGCGAGGAGACCTGCGGCGGCCGCGATGATCCAGGCTCCTCCCCCTGCCCGGGCCGCCCAAACGGCCATGCCGGCGAAACATGCCGCGAGGAGCAAGAAAAGCGCTCCCAGAGAAGGTCTGCGAGCTCGCGCCACGAGCCGGAGTCTAGAGAGGCCTCGAAGCCCCGGGCTACACTGTTCGAGCCGAGGGCCGTAGCTCAATTGGCAGAGCACCGGTCTCCAAAACCGGGGGTTGAGAGTTCGAGTCTCTCCGGCCCTGTAAGAGAAAGCCCCGCTCAAACGGGGCTTTTGTTCTCAAGCTGGCAACCAAAACAGGAGTTGGTACAGCTCGTTGGTACCGGACCTGAACAGGGCCCGTTAGCTCTCGAGTTCGGTGAGGAGGACACTCTCTTGGCGGAGACGATGTTGCCCTTCTGTTCGTGTAGCTGCAGAGCCTCCCGCACTACCTGCGTGGCTTCCTTGGGGCGACCGGCGAGGCGGAGCACTTCGGCCAGCCCCATCCTCGCGTGCGCACGGTCGATGAGGAAGTCGGTCCGGTCCAAGAGTGCTACGGCCTCGCACGCCAGCCGCTCCCCTTCTTCAACACGCCCCAGCTCCGCGATTGCCTTTGCTCGCGCACAGCGCGTAAACGCGACCTCGACGGCGAAGCTCGGATCCAACTGTTCGACCGACAGCGCGAGGTGCTCCGTCTCCTCGAAGCGCCCCTGCATGCAGACAGCCTGAGCGAGGTATGAGCCCACGAACTGACGCGACCCGGTCGCGCCCATTTCTTCAAGCTTCTCGTATCCGGGGTGAAGAAGACTTCCGCCGGTTCAGTAACCACTCTGCCATCGCGCCCCGCGCGCCGGGAGCGGTAGCAAGGCGGGCTTGAACTCCTAGGGGAGCCAGCGGTCGCCGGACGGCGTCAGCTGGAGCTCGTGCGTCCACGCCCGCGGCGACTGGCCCGCGAGGTACGCGATCGCCCCCGCGACGTCCTCTTGTGACGCGCTCTCCTCGGGCGCGCGACCGGCGAGCCGGTCGGCGCTCTTCTCGCTCTCGATCGTGGCATCGACGATCAAGAGGGCGACGTGGACTCCGTGCTCCCGAAGCTCGCTCGCGGCCGACTGGACGAGGGCGCGGGTCGCAAACGCGGCGGCAGCCCAGGGGCCTCGGCCGGGCATCCCGCGCCGGGCCGACCCGCCCGTGATCTGGACGAAGGTGCCGACGCCCTGCTCCTTCAGACGCCTCGCCCCCACACGGAGGACCGTGAAGAGCGCGGGCAGAAGCTCCTCCGTGTACGGACTCAGGGCATTACCGTCCGCCTCCGCAAGCTTCCCGCCGCCGACCTGCCTTCCTCGGAAGGTCGGGCTGATCGCGACGACGACGAGGTCGACCGAGCCGAACCGTTCGCGCGCCGCGTCGAACGCACGCTCGACGTCGTCCTCGCTCGCCGCATCGCCGGCGATCCCGAGAGCGTCCGGGAGCTCGTCCCGCAGGCGCCCGACCGTCTCTTCGCTCCGCGCGACGGCGGCGACGCTCCAGCCGAGCTCCGCCATGTGCCCTGCGATCGCCCGGCCCAAATTCCGGGCGCCGAAAATCAGCAAAGTGGGCACAAATCCGATCCTACGTCCTTGCCGTTCCGGAGAAACCTGGCGGGAGCTGCTCTGGCCACCCAGGAGCCAGCCGTGAAGCTTTAGGCGGCCCAGCCCTACAGTTACCCGAGCTCGACCCCCTCGATCCGCAGATCCCTCCAGCTCCGGCTCGTCCTCCCGAACCTCGCGGATCATCGCCTCGGCTGCCTCGCGCTCGAGGAAGAACTCGACGACCTTCTCGGTCTGGGCGCTGACGACGCCGTAGAAGGGGGCAGCCTGTGAGCATAGGTTTCGAGCGCCCGATCCCGTAGGAGCCGAATCCGCTCCCGCCCTCCGATCGTACGACTTTCGTAACGAGACGAAAGGAGCGGACATGAGGAGGAGGTTGTTTGCGCTGTTGCTAGGGGTGGCGGCGGTAGCGGTTGTAGTCACCTCCGTCGCCTTGGCGAAAGGCGACGGAGATCGAAACAGCTTCAGCGCTCAGCTCAACGGGTACAACGAGGTGGTAGGGGGACCCGGGGCGAGCACGGGCTCAGTCTCGACCCGGGCGCGCGGAACCTTCCGCGCGAAACTCCGGAGCAACCCGACCCGGCTCGAGTTCACGCTGACCTACTCGGGCATGGAGGGCGGCACCGTCACGCAGGCGCATCCCCACTTTGCCCAGCAGCACGTGGGCGGCGGCGTCATTGCCTTCTTCTGCGGCGGGCCTAAGCCAGCCTGCCCGACGCCCGGAGGCACGGTTACAGGCGCGATCCTCGCGTCGGATGTCCTCGGTCCCGCGGATCAGGGAGTCGAGGCCGGCTCTTTTGAGGAGTTCGTCCGAGCGCTTCGCGCGGGCGCGGTGTACGTGAATGTTCACTCGTCTCCGAGCTACCCGGAGGGGGAAATTCGGGGCCAGGTTCGCGTGAACGACTGAGCCCACTCGAACCCCGGTGTTGCGAGAGCCCGTTCACGCGGGCTCTCGTGCTCAGGCGGTTCGCGAGTCGTCCAGCCACTCGGTGACCATGCGACCAGCGGCGTGGATGCAGATGATCTCAAGGCGCCCGGGCCTAGGTTCCGGAAGCAGTGCGGAGTATTGGGCTCGACGACGACGACGTCGCCCGGACCGGCCTCGATCTCTTCCTCATCGGCCGTGACGAGCGCTCGGCCGGCGCGAACAATCCAGGTCTCCGGATAGGAGTGCAGGTGCAAGCCCGGGCCTTGGCCGGGCTCGCTGTCGACGAGCAAGAACGAGATCCCGGCGCCGTGCGCCTCGCCCTCGAACTCGACAGTCCGATTGGGGCTTGGCGGGAGATCCTTTTGCCGGATGACGTGGAACATGGCGCTAGCATGCCTCCGCGGCCGCTGGGTTGCCCACCGCTTGCTCGCTTTCGTGCGCCGGGGCGGAGGCCGCGGTGCGGAGAAACACGGCGCTCACCAAGGCCGCCGCAACGGCGAAGACAGCGGCGACGAGGAAGGCGGCGTGGTAACCGCCGTTCAGCGCGACGAGTGCGTTGTCGCCCGAGGCGAGCAGGCTGTCCGAGCGGGAGGCGGCGAGGCTGGCGAGGACCGCGAGCCCGAGCGCCCCGCCCATCATGAACGCGGTGTTGACGATCCCCGAGGCGAGCCCGGCTTCGCTCTGTTCGACCCCGCTCATCGCCGCAAGCAGCATCGGGTTGAACGCCATGCCGGCGCCGAAGCCGAGCAGGATCATGCTCGGGAGAACGTCGACCGCGAAGCTCCCGTCGACCGGAGCCCGCGCGAAGAGGACGAGCCCGGCTGCTGACAAGAGCAGTCCGGTCGCCAACGGTGTCCTGAAGCCGAACCGCATCACGAGCTTGGCGGAGAGGCCGAGTGAGAACGCCGCCATGATCAGATTCGCCGGCAGAAAGCCGAGGCCGACCTGCAGTGGGCTGTACCCGAGCACCAGCTGGAGATAAAGAGCGGAGAGAAAGAACCAGGCGAACATGGCCGCTGCCCACAGGACGCCGACCACGTTGGCAGTCGCGACATTGCGGAGGCGGAAGAGCCCGAGCGGCATCAGCGGGGATCGAGCCCTGGTCTCGATCCAGAGGAAGAGCGCAAGCAGCACAGCCGCCGCACCAAGCATGCCAAGGGTCTGAACGGAGGTCCAGCCTGCTGGTTGCCGTTCACGATCGCGTAGACGGCGAGCATCAACGACGTCGTCACAGTCACGGCGCCGGCTACGTCGAGACGCCCCGCGGCTGCCTGGCGGCCGCCTCCGGGAAGGAGGGCGAGGCAGAGCGCGAAGACCACAACACCAACCGGCAGGTTGACGAGGAAGATCCAGTGCCAGCTGAGCACGTCAGTGAGAACGCCGCCGAGCAGCACCCCGATGCTCCCGCCGCCGGCGGCGACAAAGCCGATCACCCCCATCGCCTTCGCCCGCTCGGCCGGCTCGGTGAACAGGGTCATGATCAGCGAGAGAGCGACCACCGCCACAACGGCGCCACCGAGGCCCTGCACGGCCCGCGCCCCAACCAGGAAAGCCTGCGAGCTCGCCAGGCCGCAGGCGAGCGAGGCAGCCGTGAAGAGCCCGATCCCGATCAGGAAGAGCCGGCGGTGACCAAAGAGATCGCCCAGCCGCCCGCCGAGCAACAGGAAGCCGCCGAAGGTGAGCAGATACGCGTTCACGACCCAGGCGAGCGAAGTCTCGGAGAAGCCGAGATCGGCCCGGATCGACGGCAGAGCGACGTTCACGATCGTCGTATCGAGGACGATCATGAGGTCGCCCAGGCAGAGGACGATCAGTGCGAACCAGCGGGTGCGGTTGTCGGTGATGGTCATGGGCGAGTTCCTTTCAGTCTTCGAGATCGTTTCGAGGGCTTCAGACCGCACAGCGCGCACGAATTCATCGGTCGCCGCACCGATGACTTTTTGCCGTCCCGACGGTCTATCTCCAGATGGCCTCCCCTGCGCCGCAGACGCTCTCCTTCGCGGTCACGGGCCCGATCGCGCGGTCCGATCTGCCGGGGCTTTGCGAGCGAGTCTGCAGGTTGCTGGATAGCAGCCGCCCGAACGTCGCTCTATGCGACGTGGCCGGGGTCGAGCCCGACGCGGTGACGGTCGATGCACTCGCCCGGCTCCAGCTCGCGGCCCAGCGCTACGGCTGCCAGGTCCGGCTACATCATGCGTCGAGCGAGCTCCTCGAGCTACTAGGCTTCATGGGTCTGCGTGACGTCCTCCCTGACTTCCCGCCGTCCGCGGGCAGACAAGTAGGGTCCGAGCCGCAGTCCCAACCGATCGGCGACCGATGAGTTCCGGGACCTCGGCCGGTCTCTAGTGAAAACCCGAAGCGACAGAAGGGGCAAACGATGACGGAGCACGACGGAGGACCTGACAGGGATCGAAAACCCGGGGACGCGCCTTCAGCGGCACGCCCTGCAGCCCAGCGGCGCGCAGCCCACGAGCGTCTCTCCACCGGCGCCCAGGCACGCTGGACGCGAGCCTGCGCCACGCATCCATGGCGCGTTGTCTTCGGTTGGATCGGCCTCGTCATCCTTCTGGTCGTTCTGGTCGCGACAATCGGTGGTTCGCTGCGGGACGAGTTCAAGATTCCAGGGTCGGAGACGCAAAAGGCGACCGACCTGATCGAGTCCGAGTTCGCGTCCGAGCAGGGCGCCGTGCTGAACATCGTCTTCGCGGCGCCGGCGGGCGAACGGCTCGACACGCCCGAGCGTGAAGCGGCGATCGACAAGGCGATCGCGCTCCTCAAGTCGCCGGAGTTCAAGCCCAAGGGCGACAAGGCGGGCGTGGAGAGCGTCGGGGATCCGTTCAGCGAGGACACCGTCTCCGACGACGGCCGCATCGCTTACACCGAGGCGCAGTTCGATCAGACGATCGAGACAGAGGACCGTGACGAGGTTGTCGCCGTGGAGGATGCCGTCCGCGAGACCGTCGAGCCGGCCGGGGTGACGGTCGAGTTCAACGGCGAAGCCGAATTCCCGCCGGTCGAGCAGGGTACGTCGGAGGCACTCGGCCTGCTCGCGGCGATCATCGTCCTGCTGCTCGTGTTCCGCACTTTCGTGGCGATGATCATCCCGATCATGCTGGCGATCACGGCGTTGGCGACGGCCTTCCTGCTGTTGTTCATCCTCGCCGGCTTGACCGACATCAACACGATCACGCCAATCCTCGTCTCGATGATCGGACTGGGTGTCGGCATTGACTACTCGCTGTTCATCGTCACCCGCTTCAGACAGCTGCTCCACGAAGGGCTCTCCCCGCAGGACGCCGCTTCCGAGGCCGGGGCTTCCGCCGGGCGTGCCGTGCTCTTCGCCGGCCTGACGGTGGCCATCTCGGTGAGTGGCCTGGCCTTCATCGGCCTGGACTTCGTGACCAAACTCGGAATCGGCAGCGCCCTCGGCGTGCTGACCACGGTGCTGATCGCGAACTCGCTGCTGTTGGCAGTGCTGGCGCTCCTCGGCCACAAGATCGACCGGTTGAAAGTGCCGTTCCTTCGCCGGGTGGACGATTCGGATGTGGGCCGAGAGAACACCCTCATCGCCCGCTGGGGTCGGTTCGTGACCGCGAACGCGAAGATCGTGTTTCCGGTCGTGCTGCTGGTGATCGTGGTCCTGGCATCGACCACGACGCTGGTGCGCCTCGGCGCTGCTGACCAGGGCACGCAGCCCGAGGAGCAGACGAGCCGGAGGGCCTATGACCTGCTGGCTGAGGGCTTTGGGCCCGGTTTCAACGGTCCCATTCCCATCGTCGTAGACGTGAACGGGGACCAGCGAGCGCCGCAGAAGATCCGCGAACGGCGTTCAACGCCTTCCGGGCGTGGCGTCCGTGGGCAAGCCGCAGTTCAACGACGAGCGCACCGTTGCGATCGTTTTCGTGACCCCGGAGTCCGCGCCGCAGGACGAGGAGACCGACAGGCTCGTCGACCGGTTGCGAAACGACGTCGTGCCGGCGGCGACGGCGGGCGGCGATGCGGTCGCGTACGTCTCGGGTCAGACGGCGGCGTTCAAGGACATCGCCGATCAGATCATCGAGCGGATGCCTTACTTCCTGCTCTACATCATCGGCGTCACGTTGATCGTGCTGGCGATGGCATTCAGATCGATCGTGGTCTCCGCGACGGCGGCGGTCACGACGCTGCTCTCAGCCTTCGTCGGCTTCGGCGTGCTCGGGCTGGTCGTGCAGGAGGGGCATCTGCTCGGCCTGACCGGGTTGGATCAGACGGGTCCGATCGAGACCTTCGTCCCACCGATCGCCTTCGCGATCCTGTTCGGGCTCTCGATGGACTACATGGTCTTCCTCGATGAGCCGCATCAGGGAAGAGCACGTCCACGGTCTGCAGACGCGGGCCGCGGTCGAGCACGGCATCTCGGCGATCGGCCGGGTGGTCGTCGCCGCAGCTCTGATCATGGGCACGGTCTTCGCAGCGTTCATCCTGAGCGCCGATCGCATCCCGAAGGAGTTCGGGCTGCTGCTTGCGGTGGCGATCCTCACCGACGCGCTGATCGTGCGGATGACGCTCGTGCCCGCGTTCCTCACGCTCCTGGGCGAGAAGTCGTGGTACATCCCGCGCTGGCTCGACCGCCTGCTCCCGAACATCACGATCGAGTCGCCGCACGAGCGCGAGAGCCCCGATCACGATCGACGCCGAGCGCACCGCCGGAGCCGGTCGGCCGGCACTGACGAATCGCCCCAGGCGGCGGAGCTCGACGGTTCCGCCGCCTGGGCGCGATGCTACGACTCGACCCGGGCGGGCAGGCCGAAGAGCGGGAATACTCGCTCCGTGTCGAGGAAGAACGTGAGCTCGACGATCCGGCCGTCGGCGATCTCGAGCACCTGCAGCGCCCACGGGTCGTAGCCGCTGCCCGAGGCGCTCGGCTTGTACTGCCCGAACGCCGGCGACCCGTTCGCGGCCACCGTCGGGATGACGCGCGAGCCGCGACAGCCGGCACCAGGCCCAACCCACCAGCGGAGGATGTTCTCGCGCCCG
>CAVTTI010000043.1:0-88408 GCA_963737615.1 uncultured Actinomycetes bacterium
GAGAGCACCAGCTCGACAAGCTGGGGGTCACTGGTTCGAGCCCAGTACCGCCCATAACCAGAAACCCCCGCTAGGACGGGGGTTCCATTGTTTCCGGGGTGTGTGGTGCGGCTACGGCGTGGCCCACTCTTGGCCCAAACGCCCGCTGTTCGCGAAGGCGTCGAGCCGTTGTCGAGCTGACGCCTCCGAGCCTTTGACGAGGTGGCCGTAGACGTTGTCGATCATCCTCGTGCTTGTTCCCACGAACCTCGCGACGTCCAATGTCGGCAGCCCCGCCGCGAGCATCCAGCTGATCCCGCTGTGGCGCAAGTCGTACGGTCGCCGCTCCCGCGCGAGCCCGGCACCCTCGAGCGCAGGCTTCCACTCTCGGTTGCGCCAGTTCTGTAGGTCAATGTGGCCACCGCGCGGGCCAGGGAACACCAACCGGCGGCTTCGGTTACCCAGGGAGAGCGCGCCCCCCCGATTGGGGGGTATTTCCTGCAGTTATCTACTGGATTCTCGGCGAATCTGGCTTCCATTGCGTTGACATCAGTGCAGGCCACGGCACTATGAGAGCTTCGGCACAATCGAGGCGTCTGCGGTCCGTCTCCTAAAGAGGAGCATCGGATGTGGTCGACCAGAAGCCTGGTCTGGGCGAGGCCGACGGCACAGGAGCAGGAATGGGCCGACGCCGAGCTAGTCGAACAAGTCGAGTTACTCGAAGTACAGGTCGCGAGCCTGGAAACCGAGCGTGACCGGCTCGCGACCGAGCTCTCCATTGCACGCAGCTGGGTCAAGGAGCTGGCGCTCTGGCTGGACGAAGCCCAGATGCGCACCGGAAGGAAGGCCCTCCCCGCACGGCGGGTGGACGGCCTTGCCGGGATGATCCTTTCGCCCCGCACCGTCCGGCTGCTGCAGGAGGGGGAAGCGGCGCCGATCGCCTGGGGGAGGCTCGCGCTTTTCGCCGGTTTCGTTCTCGCTGGCTGGGCAGTGCTCGCATCGCTTGTCTATATCGGCTTAACGTTCGCCTCGTAGCCTGGCGACCCGCTTCCGACCTAGTAGTCTCGCCCCGCTCCGCGTCCTGGTCCTGCCGCAGTGACCGGGTTGTCTCGGGCTCCCCGACCACATGCTTATTCAGTAGGGCCCGAGCCGGTACCGGCGGGCGGTTCTGCGGGTCGAGGTAATCGAGCTCGGCTAGGGCTAGGCGGGCCGAGAGGCTTCCCGAGCAATCTCCTTCCGCTCCGAGCCCGAGGGTGTTAGCGTGGCGAGGCGAGGCGAGGCGAGGAGCTGGAGTCCGCTCTGCCCAGCGGAAGGCGCCCCTCCTTTCCCCCGGGCGCCCCCAGCTCCCGCCCCGCCGCCTGTGTCGTACCTCCCTGGTCGACACGGTGAACGGCTCCGGCCGCCACTGCTACCTCTGCGGCCGAACCGTTCACTAGTTCGAGCGTGGCCCACTAGTGGCCTAAACGTCGCAGAACCGAGTCAAGTAGCGATGCGGCTTGTCGGGTCCTCACATAGCCCGAAAACCCTTACCGTTGCACGCGTTCGTTCTCGCTTGTCGCCGCCTGCTCACGCCGGTGAACCAGCTCGACAAGCTGGGGGTCACTGGTTCGAGCCCAGTACCGCCCACCTTCTGAAAGCCCCGCTACGGCGAGGTTTTTTGGATCTCGATACGACGGACGAGGAGCGCCCCCCGATCGTGGAAAGGATTTGGAAAGCGCGGACTCGCTTCTGTGTCGGCGAACCGGTCTCAAACACGGCCGTTTGGCCAGGCTTCTCTCGCTACCGCTTATGCCTAATCCAGCAGCGTGCAGGCTGCCGCGGTCGTCACGACCTCCGCGAACTCGTCCTGGAGGTTGATGCCGGTCATGCGCGCGATCTCGGCAGCCGGCACCACCTCGCCATCCGGCGCGGCCATGTCAAACGTGTGGGTCGCGTCGAGGACGAACCACACGTCGTACCCAAGGTCGGAGCCGATGCGAGCGGTCGTCTCACAGCAAAAGTTCGTCTGAATCCCGCACACCGCGATCGCGCCGATCCCGCGCTCGCGCAGCCATGCGTCGAGATCGACATCTCCGTGAAACGACGAGTGCACTGTCTTGACAATGCGCAGATCGGGCTCGCCGGCGACGGCCTCCTTCAGCTCGAAGCCGGGCGTGCCGCGCTCGAGGGGTCCACCCGGCCAATCGTGCTGAACGACCACGATCGGGTCGCGGCGCCGGCGCCACGCTGCAATCAGCTTGGCGACGTTCTCCTCGGCATGGGGATTGTCGCGGGGTCCGAGCGCTGGATCCTCGAAGCCGCGCTGAACGTCGACCACCAGCAGCGCGCGCTGCCCGACCATGCGTCTGACTATACCGAGGTCACCTCTCCGTTTGCAGTGGTTTTTCAGGCGCGGGGTACCTAGTTGGGGCCAGAGAGGCGCGAGAATCCCTTAATCCATTCGGGTTCGCGTAGAGGGGAAGTTCTGAGCGGGTCGAGTTTTCGGTGCGGCGAGTTAGGCCGTCAGCCTCGAGGTCTCGATGGCCCAGCGAAGTCCCCGGGTTAAATTCGCCGACTCGGATCAGTTTCTTGTTGACGAACTCGTCGGCGCCGTACTTGCCGAGCTCGCGCCCCCAGCCGGACCGCTTGACGCCGCCGAATGGCAGCTCGGCGCCGTCGGCGCCGACGATGTTGATGTAGACCATGCCGGCGTCGATCTTGTTGGCCACGCGGTCGGCCTGTTCGGGATCAATCGTGAACAGGTAGGAGCCGAGTCCGAACGGCGTGTCGTTCGCCAGCGTGACCGCCTCCTCCTCCGACTCGACGCGGTAGACCACTGCGACCGGCCCGAACAGCTCCTCGCGGTAGGCGTCGTTGTCGGGGGTTACATCGGTCAGCACCATCGGCGAGAAGTAGTTGCCGTCGCGCTCGCCGCCGGCGACGACTTTGGCGCCGCCCTTGACCGCCCGGTCGAGCTGATCCTGCAGGCGATCGGCCGCGGTGCTCGAAGACAGCGGGCCGAGCTGGCAGTCGTCGGCGGTGGGGTCGCCCGTCTTCGACGAGGTCATGGCGGCCGTGAACTTCTCCAGGAACGGCTGGTACAGCTCGTCGATCACGACGAACCGCTTGGCGCCGTTACACGATTGGCCGGCGTTGTCCAGGCGCGCTGTCACGGCCGCCTCGACGGTTGCATCCATGTCGTCGGTGCTGAGCAAAATGAACGGATCGGAGCCGCCCAGCTCCAGCACGACCTTCTTCAGGTTCCGGCCGGCGACTTCGGCAACCGCCGCGCCGGCGCGCTCTGACCCGGTCACCGATACGCCCTGCACGCGCGGGTCGGCAATCACCTGGGCGATCTGATCGTTGGTGGCGTAGATGTTGACGTATGCGCCCTCGGGGAAGCCGGCGTCGAGGTAGATCTGCTGCAGCGCCGCTCCCGTCTCGGGGCATTGGGGCGCGTGCTTGAGCAGCACAGCGTTGCCGATGACCAGGTTCGGGCCGGCGAAGCGCGCGACCTGGTAGGTCGGGAAGTTCCACGGCATGATCCCGAGGATCACGCCGTACGGGCTGCGGCGGATGATCGCGGATCCCTCACCCGCGAGGAGCTCGATCGGCTCGTCCTTCATCAGGTCGGGCCCGTTGTCCGCATAGAAGCCGTAGATGTCGACGCAGAAGTCGACCTCACCGAGCGCCTGGTTCAGCGGCTTGCCCATCTCACGGGTAGTGATCTCGGCCAGCTGCTCCCGCCGCTCGCTGTGCAGCTCGCCCACGCGGCGCACAAGCTTGGCGCGCTCCTCGACCGTGCTCGATCGCAGCCAGTTCTGATACGTGTCGTTCGCCAGGGCGATAGCCGAATCGAGCTCGTCGTCCGTGAACGTCGGAAAGGTCTTGACCTGCTCTCCTGTTGCGGGGTTGGTCACCGCGTAGACGCTCATTCGTTCTCCTCCGTTCGGCGTGGCTCAGACGCTCCACGCGATAGCAGGCTCTTCGTAAACCTCGTCAGCTGGAGAGTAACTGGCTGTATCTCTCCGGGCCGCCGTGGTGTCGGCTTTCGCACTCTCGGCGCCCAATTCGCTTGGTTGCTCGGGCCCAGAAGCCCTAGCACGGTCGGGGGCGGCGACTGCACTCACCGCGGAGCCGACGGGCATCCTATTTACTTCCAAAGCGAGGGCGCTCCCACCATCCAGAGGAAGAGCTCGAGATAAACGGCGAGGAAGAAGAGGAAGGAGTGGAGCGCCTTGTCGAATTGCTCGGCATAGGTGTTCAGCGTCATGCTGGCATTCGAGTGCCCTGCGAGCTTGTGACGGGCGGGCTGAACTAGTCAGCCGAGGTTCCAGCGGAAGCCCCATTCGCTTCGGTTGACCGGCGGACGCAGAGGCAGATACTCGCCAGACGGGTCGCCGCACCGTTTATCGCGCTGGGAGGTGGTGCCGTAGACGGAACGCTCGAATCTTGATTGTGCGCTCGCCCACGCTGGGCGGGTCTGTGTTGTCGGTTCGCCGAATCGCGGAACCGACCTAGTCTCCTGGAGGTGGTGGACATCGCGAGAAGCGCCCTCAGAGAAAGCCGAAGGCCACTCGTCGCGGCAAGAAGGTTTTAAGTGTGAGAAAGGCTCCACGATTGAATTTCCTGTTCCAAATGATCATCCCCATAACGAGTTTCAGGAGATAGTCCCGCTCAAGTCCCCGCAAGATCTCACGCCGTTCGTGCCCTTTGGGAGGGTCGCGCACGAGCGGCTGGACGAGAGTTTCCCGGCGTCGAGTGGCATTCGGTGCTTTGAATGCGGTAGTTGCTGAGGATCTACTGGTGACACGCATTCAAGCCAACGATCTCATCGTCCCGGAGGGGACGACGGTTGTTTTCACGAACCCGTTAAATCATTTGCAGTTCGATAATGCCGAGATTAAGGGCGATCTCGTATGCAAAGGCGATCTCGTTTTGGAGTGCGGCAACCTATCCTAGGAAAGGGAGACCGACGGAAATGGCGATCATTCTAGACGGAGTTAATGGAGCCAATGGAGCCGACGGGCCGGCGAATGCAACGCCGGTCGCGGCGTCCGATGGATCTACTGGTCCGAACGCAGACTGGTTCAACAACGCACAAGACGGCGGAGAGGGAGGGCAGGGCACCCACTCTGCGAACGTCCAGAACAACGGCACTCAAGGTCAAAACGGAGGAGACGGTTTCGGGTTGCTGCTTATCGTCACGAACCTGCAAAACGTCCACGTTCAAGGCCGAGGCGGCGCTGGAGGCAGAGGCGGCGCTGGGCGTACTTCCGGGGGCGACGGTGGCAACGGCGGTAACGGCGGCATGGCTACGGGTACGGGTCACGGAGGCAACGGCGGTCGCGGCGGTAACGGTGGCATCGGCAGCCGCGGAGGTAACGGAGGGAACGGTGGGAGCGGTTCCCACATTCAGATCGTCTACAGACAACAACAGGTCGGAGTCCAGGTGACCTACGACCTCGCTCCCGGGCCGGCAGGCGCGGGTGGGGTGGGCGCCTTCGGAGGTGCAGGCGGCACGGGAGGTCTTGGAGGTGCGGGCGGGCCCTATTCCTTTGGCGCCAACGGAGCGAATGGTGATCCGGGATCTAACAGGTCGAACAGCGAAACGACGGAGCACCTGGAGCCGCCGGCCAGCCAGGAACGGCGCTAATCACCTACCAGCCATAAGTGGGCGAGCCATAACAGGCACGCTGCGACCCCCGTTTGCGTGGCGTAGTAGCCATTGACGGGGCTCAGCAGGGCTCGCATGCGAGCACACTTGGACGACCGCCTGTGTCAGTGCTATGTCAGCATCGTGTGTCCAAACGCGTCGATGCGAGTCGTCTGCGAGAGACTTGAAATGGCTTAGCGAGGTCCTTTTGTCCTCCCTGGGCGGACTGCGGCTGGCGCAGAGACAGGCTCGACAAGCTGGGGGTCACTGGTTCGAGCCCAGTACCGCCCATCGGCGACAGCCCCGCATAAGCGCGGTTTTCTGCTTCCTTACGCTCACAGAGTAGGCCGCGCTCTACGCGTATTGAAAGAAAGTGGAAACGTAAATACATTGCCCATTCCGCGGGGCCCGGAAGCCCGAGACCATGCACTTACAAACCAGCCGGCCGATCGCGTGTTGACACCGGAACTCGTTTCTGCGCCGACGGACTCGGTTCTATGAGTGGCTGGTGGGCCCGCGGCTTGCGCCACCCGCTGGCCTACGCGGAGGGGATCGGTCCCGTTCGTTGCCGAACCTGGACGCCCCTGTCGTGACGTCAATCCGCGACGGCGCGGGAGGAGAAGGGCTCGGATTCAGCCCTTCCCCGAGTTCGGCTGCGATGCTCGGGCCCTGACCGCTCGCGTGGACGCGCGACGGGCGTCCCATCCAAGGGTCGAGGGGCGGCGCGTACGGCCTGGGCGACAGGACGCTCGCACAGTCGACCGCGTGCTAGGAGTCCGCCGAGAGCACCGCTTGCGCGGGGCCTTTCAGATAGTGGTGAGTCATCGAGCCATCGGCCAGCATCGCTCGTAGTCCGGCGATTGTGCTGCCGCGGCGAATACGCGGCGCAGGCTCTGTGATCAGAAGGCTCGATAGCTGGCTGATGCGCGTCTCGTCATCGAGCGGGTGCTCTAAGTCACATCTCCGCGGTGGGCAGGTTCTTCTCGGCGGGCGGCGTCACGGACTTGCAGGCCGCCATCGCGGCCGGTGTCGCCGCCTGCCGAGCGGGGGCCGTCACGGCGGTGATGCTGATGCTCGGAGTGTCGTTCAGCGGAGCTCCTCGATCAGCCCGATGATGATGCCGTCGGGGCCGCGGACGTAGCAGTACCGGTAGATGTCCCCGTACTGCGCCACCTCGCCCACGAGTTCGGCGCCGTGGGCGCGCAGGCGGTCGAGGACGTCGTCGACGGCGTCGACGACGAACGTGAGGCGAGGGATGCCCGGGGTGTTCATCGGCGCCCTCGGCGCAGTGCTGGTGGCCACCGGCGTGTGGAATGTCGACAGCTCGACCCGGCCATGGCCGTCCGGGGTCCGCACGACGGCGATGTCTGCTCGGACGCCGTCCAGCCCGACGAGCTGGTCCACCCATTCACCCTCGACTGCTGCCTCGCCCTCCAGTTCCAGGCCCAGTTCGACGAAGAACGCGATAGCAGCCGCGAGATCCTCGACCACAACGCCGGCGTGATCCATCCGGTAGATCGTCATGCCACACAGCGTAGGGGACCGAGGATTCTTGCCGTTGACGAACACCGCGCCGCCCGGACCAGCGCTAGGAGATGGGGCGCGTTGACCGCGCACCAGCGGGTTTGCGCTGTGGTTCTCGGCTTCTCGATCCGCCCGAGCCTGGAGATGGTCTCATCGAGGTTCGGATCGGGACGCTCGATGACGCACCGTTTGGCCTGAAGCCCGAGACCGAGGTCTGGGTGAAGTGTCGGGAGGCATGGATTTCCCCGGTCGAGGGCGCAGCACAGCACAACGAGAACCGCCACTAGCAATCAACGATCGGGTGAGGGGTTCTATGCCGCCGGTGGACGACTACGACCCGAACTCCTCGGTCTCCTCTGACTCGGCTCGTCAGATCGTCGATCAGGCGATCAGGGGCGGTCGTCCCCTGGCTCGAGGAGCCTGCCGTTCTTCGACAGGTCCGGGTCGGTGCATGCGGAGAGGTTGAAACAGCAGGGCCGCCTCTTCCCGCTCTTCATCTTCGAGATGCTCACGTCGACCCGTCGTCTGCGCGTGTCAGGGTTCTTCGTGGCGTTGACCCAACGCACCCATTCCCAACGCGCCATCGGGGTGATCTCGTTCCACAGGTCCTGGATCTTCTCGGGGGCAGCTGCCAGAGCTGTCGCAAGATCCTGGGGCACGCTCGGCTCTGGCCAATCCTTGGTCACCTCGATGTCGAGCGTCGCAGTGTCGCCCGCGCTGATGCCTGCAGCGTGTTGCAGCGTCTCATCGACCCTCATCCAGTGGCCAAAATTTCCGTCTGGCTCGAGCACCGTCTGGAACTCGACGCCATTGATCGTTCCGTGGGCGGCCACCTGCCCGCGCGAGGGCAGGTTCTTGCTCGCCGTCTCAGGCAGCCGCAACAAAGTCGATGTGTCGATCGCGGACAGCGTGGCGTCGAAGCGAACGGTTGCAACCTCTGTGCGCTGAGTCACCGCCGTCTCTCATCTTGTTCGTTCCGGACACGGGACCTCGACGGCGACACCGTCATCGAGGGCGTCACGGTTGACACTCTGCAGCTGGCACTTAGACCTCTCACGATGATGACCTCGATGCAAGGCGCTGATCTCGGGTTAGCCGAGACATGGCATCTTCTAGGGTGGAACACTATCCGACGGCAAGCTCAGGGGCTTCGGGGCTCGCTTGAGGCAAATCCTCAGTGCCGGGACGGAGGATTGCGATTCCGACGGCGACTGGGAAGGCGAGGATTCCTACGACCGCGAGCGCAATCTGCCCTGCCTCGCCGCTGAGGCCGAGCGCTTCCTCCGGCACGAAGAACACCGCGAAGACGAGCGCGACGGCTGCAAGAAAAATCTTCATCTGCCTGCGCTCTTCGCCACGCGAACGGCGGGTGCGGACGATGACGGACGCGCACGACCCGACCACAGCGAAGATCAGTATCAAGAATGCAACGAGGTCGAGCGCGTCAGCCAACCCGCCGGCCCCAGCGATTCCGAGTGGATTTGCTCCCGAAGATGGAACGTCCTCGTCCACGGGGCCCGGGCGGATCGCCATCGAGATCGCCGCAAGAGCGACCGCCGCACCGGCCACGGCGCCGACTGTCCACCAGCGACTTGTCGGCGGACGACCCGTGGGAAAAAGCAGCGGCACGAACGCGATCACGAGAACGAAGCACGGTACGAGCAAGATGTCGCTCAGGAGCGAGAGCAACTGGGGAGCAGGAAGCGAGCCAGGGTGCGTGAACGTCGCGTAGGTGCTGTAGGCACCGGCGAAGAGGTTCGCCTCAAAGAACACCGCAACGAGGAGGAAGGCCCACCCGAACAGGTTGCCCGGCTGCCGCGTGAGGATGAGTGCGCCGACGAGGGCGTACGCCAGGTGGAGGACGGCGTCGACTACGTCCTCGGCCGTCGCCACCTCGAGCCCCGGGACGTCCGTCGGAGCGCCCCGCACAAGGAACGCGGCGCCGGCGACGAACGCTGCTGAGAGAGCAAGCAGCGCCCATCCTGCGTACTGCCTTGCTGTCGATTTCCGAACTTCCATGACGTCCTCCTTCCTGGGCATCTGGCTCAGACCCCGAACGCAGCCGGGGCGTCTCCCCCGTCGTACGTTGCGCTGTAGCCGAGCATGCGGCCGAGCGGCGCGCCGATCGCCAGTCCCAGCCGTTGCAGCCATGCCGGCGGGAAGGGAAGCCGCACCGTGTCGAAATGCGCCCGCGCGATCACGGCGAGCCGGAAGGGGTTCGGCATCCCCTTGCCGTTCGTCCTCCCGTCGGCGGCGAGCGCGAACATCGTCTCGAGCAGCGACTCGAACTGGAGTGCCGGCCGCACCTCACAAACGAAGTGCGCAGTCTCGTCGCCTGCGTTACAGAACGTGTGCGAGGTCCCAGCAGGCACCACCATACGATCGCCAGCCTGGGCGGCAATCGTGTCGGCGCCGAGCCTCAGCTCAAGGGTGCCGCTCAGGACCTCGAAGCGTTCCTCCTGGCTCGGATGCACATGGCGGGCGGCCACGAAGCCGTGCGGTTCGACGAACACCTCGACGACGACCGCCTCTCCCTTCGTGTCGGCGGCCGTCCGACGGAAGACGACGCGCTCTCCGGTGATCGGATTCTCGATGGTCTGTCCCGCACGGATCATGGCTTCCTCCCTGCGTCTCGATTGCTTGCGTGTCACGCTAGGTCCAAGCGAATGTCGTCGCATCGGCCGCGGCTCTCGTTCGTCTCAGCGCCGGCGATGATTTTCGTGCGGCGGAAATCAACCGTGGCGCTGATGCGCCGACAGCCGCTCCGCGCTACGTTGATCGGGTGAGCGGGCGCTGGATCGGACGTGCGGCGCGTCTAGGCGATCTCGTCCTTGCCGTCGGGCTCGCGCTGTTTGCGCTGGTCGAAATCTGGTGGCCCGGGGGGTTCATTTCCACCGGGCCGATCGAGGGCGACAAGGTGATTCTTGTCCCCACCGCGCTGGCGATGGCGCTGCCGCTGGCTTTCCGCCGCAGGTGGCCGCTGGCGACCGTGCTCGTCGTTTTCGGAGCGGCGGCGCTGCAGGAGGCCCTGACCACACCTCCCGACGGGATCGCCGGCGTGACGGCGCTCCTGGTCGCCTCCTACTCGGTCGCCGCATACTCCGAACGTCGACCGGCAATCGTGGGGTTCGTGGGAGCGCTCGCGCTGAGCCTCTCCTCGAGCGTCGGGGACGCGGCCTTCGCCTGGGTGCTGATCAGCGGCGCCTGGGGAGCGGGGAGGATCGTGCGCCGCCAGAACCTCCTGCTCGAAGCACTCACTCGCGATCAGGCCGCGCGAGAGCGCGCCGCCGTCGCCGACGAGCGCGCCCGGCTGGCGCGCGAGCTGCACGACGTCGTCGCGCATAGCGTCAGCACCATGGTCGTGCAGGCCGAGGCAGGAGGATCCTTGCTCGGCCGCGATCCCGCTGGGGCGCGAGAGGCATTCGACTCGATTACCAGCTCCGGGCGCCAGGCGCTCGGCGAGCTGCGCCGGATGCTCGGGCTCCTGCGTAGCGCCGACGGCGAGTCCACGCTCGACCCGCAGCCCGGCCTCGCCCAGCTTCAGGCTCTGGTCGGGGAGATGCGCGGCACGGGCCTGCCGGTCGAGCTCTCGATCGAGGGGAAGCCTCGGCTGTTACCGGCCGGCGTCGACCTCTCCGCCTACCGGATCGTGCAGGAGGCGCTGACCAACACGCTGAAGCACGCGCGGCCTGCGCGCGCTCAGGTGACCGTTCGCTACCGCGCCGATGACATCGAGCTTGAGGTGCTCGATGACGGCCGAGGGAGTGTGAACGGGTCGCAGCGCGGCCACGGGATCACGGGGATGCAGGAGCGTGTGCGGCTGTACGGCGGGACGCTCGAGACCAGCGGGCGCGCGGGTGGGGGCTTCTCCGTGCGGGCGCGACTCCCCGCAGGGCCTGCGTGATCCGCGTCCTCGTCGCTGACGACCAGGCGCTCGTGCGGGCAGGCTTCCGAGCGATCCTCGAAGAGCAGGATGATCTCGACGTCGTCGGCGAGGCAAAGGACGGCGGCGAAGCCGTGGCCATCGCGCGGGAGCTGCGGCCGGACGTCGTGCTGATGGACGTCCGCATGCCCGGCGTCGACGGAATCGAGGCGACGCAGCGCCTGCTACGGGACGGCGATGCGCCGCGCGTCCTCATCCTCACGACCTTCGACCTCGACGAGTATGTGTACGAGGCTTTGAAGGCCGGGGCCAGCGGATTCCTGCTCAAGGACGCGCCACGGGATCAGCTGGTCGGTGCCGTGCGGACGGTGGCGGCGGGCGAGGCGCTACTCGCTCCTGGGCTTGTTCGGCGTCTCATTGAGGATTTCGTCCGTCGGCCCGCACCGGGCGCCCGTTCGCCGACCGAGCTAAACGACTTGACCGAGCGCGAGCTCGAGGTGCTGACCCTGGTCGCGCGCGGCCTCGCCAACGCCGAGATCGCGGCGCGGCTCTTCGTCAGCGAGGCGACCGTGCGCACGCACGTCACCCATATCCTCGCGAAGCTGGGACTCCGCGATCGCGTCCAGGCGGTGGTGCTCGCGTACGAGTCTGGCTTGGTACGAGCCGGCGAGCCTCGCGAGTGCTGACAGCCGATTGAAACCTTGCGCGGGTCTGATTCCCACCGCCTACGTTTACCGAGAGTTCGATGTCGCCGACCGATTCGGCAACTCCAGCCTTCTATATCTCAGGCAGGACCTGTTGGAGCAGTACCTATCAAGGAGGGCGGGCGAGATGCCGTCGGAATGGCTTGTTCAAGCCGTCAGTCGAAGCGTGGCGTCTCTTAACTAACGCTCAGCCTGGACAAACTGGGGGTCACTGGTTCGAGCCCAGTACCGCCCACCTTTCGAAAGCCCCGCGTGAGGAACAGGTCGCCGTGGCCGAATTGGCGGCGTTCGATTCGCGAGTCGATGAGCGCGAACCATGTCACCGCGGCGAGCCTAACCGCGAGCTCGCAGCACGCCTGCAATGTTCGGGATTCGGTACGCCTCCGCTACCGATGCGAGTACGCCGGCCGCGGAGGGCTCCCTAATGATCGAATTCGCCATCCATGCCCGATCCAGTCCACTTGACCGTCCTGCACGAGCGTCGTACTCTCGTTCCGATGAAGAGGCTTTTCGCGCTTGTCGTACTCGTCTCTGCGTGTGTCGGGTTCTTCGTGACGCCCGCCTCGGGCCTTGACACGGGAACCTGGTACTCGTGCAGGTTCGACCCACGTGACGGCGGGAGAACCACCTGCAGCGTTTCCAGCACCACTTTTCTGCGTTACGAGGTCGTCTGCGGTCATGTCCCATACTCGAACGCCGACAGTCCCTTTATGTTGCTGCGCGTCGAGGTGTACGAGTTGTCGAGCGCGACGGTGGTCTATGCAGGGAACGCAACGACGGGAGACCCGCTGGTGCCGGGAGACCCCGTATACGGCGATCTCTACACTGCCGTCAAGCCGAAGGCACGCGTCGTCTCGATCGACGGGCCTTATGTCAGAGAGTTTTACGACTGGTTGTTCGGATGGACGGTCATCGGCGGTCCTTGCTGATCCGACCACCGGCCTAGACGCTCACGCATTTCACCTTCGCTAGGTAGGCTCGCGACGCCCTGCGGCCGTAACTGCCCGGCATCCATGCTCGCGAAGCGCGGCCACCTGTCGAGGAGGACGAGGCGCACGAGGTAGACATTCTCCTCTTCAGCCACGTGCACCGACACTAAGGCGGCGGGAGGGCCGGGGCGAACTGAACGCCGCGGCGCCGCGGCGCTGTAGCGCCATTGGTCCCCTGACGAGCGTACGACGCGTGCTGACCGCCTGGCCGGGACGACTGAGTTCAAGTGTGTGCGGTAGGGGAGCCCGAACAAGCCGGTCGCTGCGGCACAACCGGGATGCGCTTCCTCCACGGGACAGGGAGGGACGGGCTCCCCGGCTCCTAGCGTATCGCCTCTCGAGCCGAACATGACCCGCGCGGTCGGCACCCGGCGGCTCTGCCGCCCGCGTCCCCGCGAACACGAGGGGGAGGCTCTTGAATCGCCGGGGCAAACCAGAAAAGCCCGTTGCTATCTAGGGCTAAGGCTCGCGGGGCCTGGATCCCGCCACTGCGTACAGATGCCAGGCTCCTTCGACGCCCTTTAACTCGCGGCTGCCGCGATGGTGGAATCGCAGTCCCGATCCGGCGACCAAGTCCTTCACGGTCTGCGAGACAAGGATCTCCGATGGCTCAGCGAGCGCGGCGATGCGGGCCGCAACGTTCACGGCGATCCCGGAAACCTTGTCCCCCGCGGTGCCGACTTCGCCGATGTGGACACCGGCGCGCACTTCGATCTCGAGTGGCCGGATCGCATCCACGATCGCCTGCGCACACTTGACTCCCCGAGCGGGCCCGTCGAACGTCGCGAAGAAGCCGTCACCGGCGACGTCTTGCTCGACACCTCGATAGCGCCCGAGCATGGCGCGCACGACCGAGTGATGGCGCTCGACCAGCTCCCTCCAAGCGCGGTCTCCGATGGACGACGCCTTCTCGGTCGAGCCAACGATGTCGGTAAAGAGCACGGTCGCCAGAACCCGCTCGAGCTCGGCTTCCTCCTCCCGAATGCCGAAGAGAAACGACTCGATCGCATCGAAGAGCGCCTTCTGCTCGCCCGCCCACACAGGCCAATCGTCGCCCGCGAGTTCCACGAACTGCGCGCCGGGAATCCGCCGGGCGAAGTCGCGACCGGCCTCGACGCGCTCGACCGGGTCGCCCGTGCGATGCAGGACGAGCGTCGGCGCCTGAATCGTCGGTAGCACCGGGCGGATATCGAGTTCCGCCCAGATCCGCTCTATCGCGATCATCGAGCTAGGCGTCGCCGACAGCCGCTGCATCGTCCGCCACCACCGCCCCTGCTCCGGATCGGCCGTGGCCGAGGGCATGATCCACTCGAATGTCCTCGCCGCGTAGGCGTCGGTTCCCCAGCCGGAGTCCATGTCGGCGAGGTACACCTCCCACTCCTCGGTCGTCCACGCCCACGGATAGTCGCTGTTGGCCGTCCCCCGCGCCTCGGGGCCGTACACGATCAGTGCGGCCGTTCGATCAGGGTGGGTCGCCGCAAAAAGCGCGCAGACGCAACCTGCGTCCGAGCCGCCGAAAAGCACGGGTCGCTTGAACTCCGCCGAGTCGATAACGACGCGGAGATCCTCCATCAACGTCTCCAGCGGCGGCACGTCCGTCGCTGAGAGCCGATCCGAGAGTCCCATCCCGCGCCTGTCGACGAACACAACCCGCGCCAACGACGCGAGCCGGTTCAGAAACCGGGCGTAGAGCGGGTTGCTCCAGGCGGTCTCGAGATTGTTGATCCATTGCGGCGCGTACACGAGCTCGACGGGCCCGTTTCCGAATACCTGGTACGCGAGCGCCACCCCCCCGTTGCGCACGTAATGAACGTCCGGACCGTCCAACACCCACAAGCCTGCACGAAACGTCGGTGCACAGCAATGAGCCCCGGATCTGACCGACGAACTCGCCTTCCACGGTTCTGGCCCGACGGTCCCGGTGCCACTCCCAGATCCGCCGAAAATGAGGATCCGCTCAAGCGTGAAGCCGTTGGGCCGCACTCTCGAGTTGTTCGGCTTACGCCCCATAGGGCCGCCCGCGTCAGAGGATTCCCAGAGGATGTGGACGAAGCTCGAGTCGAAGTCCTCTCTGAGGTAGGCGCTCGCGCTCCGGCACTTCTCCGCGAGGGGCTCCGGCCCGCGGGGCGCTCCTATGTCGGCCTAGCTCTGCTGCGCCACCCGGAACTGGTTGCCCGACGGGTCTCGGAAGCCGGCGTCGATTCCGTACGGTTGCTCGGTGGGCTCCTGAGAGAACTCGACGCCGCGGCTCTTGAGCTCCTCGTACGTGCCCTGAACGTCGTCCGTGGAGAAGAAGAGCCCACCTGAGGCGCCCTTCGCGAGCAGCGCCTGGATCTTCTCCCGCGTGTCCTCGTCGAACACCGGCGGGCCCGGCACGGCCATCAGCGTGATGGCGACGTCGTCCTGTCCGGGCACGCCGACGCTCAGCCAGCGGAAGTTGCCCATCTCGGGGACGGTCACGTCCTCGCGAAGCTCCATTCCGAGCTTCTCCGTGTAGAAGGCCAGCGCCTCGTCCTGGTCGTGGACCCAGACCTGCGTGTGCGTGAGCTGCTTGAGCATCGTGTCCTCCGTGTTCTAAGTGGTCGGAGGCGACGTTAACCAGGCGAGGAACGCCTGTCTTCTCCAAACGTGCTGGACAGCGGACGGGCGTAGGCCTGGAGCACGCATGTCGGCACTCGCGCGTGGGCGATCGCCGGCAGATGGGCAGACCGGTAGGCGGTTGGGGTCATCCCGAAGGCCCGACCGAAGCTCGTCGTGAACGAACCGATGCTGCGCAGGCCGACGGCAAGGCAGATGTCGGCGACACTCCAGTCGGTGATGCGGAGGAGCGCAACGGCGCGCTCGAGCCGGCGCGTGAGGAGGTACTGGTGCGGCGCCTCGCCGAACACGCGGCGGAACTCCCGGCTGAAGTGGGCGGGCGAGAGGTGGGCCATTTTCGCCAAGGTGGGCACGTCGAGCGGCTCCCGATAGCGGGCATCCATCAGATCCTTTGCGCGCAGGCGGTGACGCGCCGGATGGAGGGGCGGATTCAGTGGCCTCAAGACAGTGAGTATTGCTTCGCGACCTAGTTACCGCCTGCGCGCCGGGTTATGAGCCGGATGTCCGTCGGTCGGAGAGCGCACATTTCTGCTTGCTCACATGGTTCTCAGGAGTGTGAGCTTCGCTCCAATCATCTGAGGTGGGTACAAACTAGGTACAGCATTCGCGTCTAACTAGACAACAGCGCTGCCTCATGAGTGGCTACCTGTGCCGTGCAAGCCTCCACACCCGGCAGGAACCGGCGACACCACGCCCGCGCTTCCCGAGAAAGAGCTGCCTGCGCTCGCGTTCGCCGCAATCCAAGCGCACGGCGATCTCGATCTTTACGTCGTTCCGGAGGCAGGAGCGCCGCCGGCGAAGCTTGCCTCTTCGCCGAAGCTCGACGAATACTCGCCCACGTGGTCACCAGATGGAACGCAACTGGCCTATCGCCAGAACCCTCGCGGCGAACACGCGTCCGATATCTGGGTGATGAATGCCGACGGGAGCGGCAAGACGAATCTAACGACTACTCGTCACGCGACGGAATGGTCGCCGGCGTGGTCACCCGACGGCAAGACGATCGCCTACCACGGTCCGTCAAGCGGCGCCGCTGTCGGCGACCTCTATCTCATGCGGCCGGACGGGTCGGGCAAGAGGAACCTGACCAACGAGAAGATCCTCGGTCGCTCGAACGAGTACCCGACCTGGTCTCCCGACTCGCGACGAATCGCGTTCATTTCGTACGGATCCGAGGGCAACTTCGAGATCTGGGTGATCAACGCCGACGGCACGTGCCGAAAGCAGCTCACCGACAACCCGGCGGCCGACGAATGGCCAGCCTGGTCCCCGGATGGATCTCGAATCGCTTTCATGACGAACCGAGAAGGCAACTACGAGATCTACACCATGAGCCAGGACGGCTCCAATCCGGTGAACGTCACGAATACTTCCGACCTCCACGAAGACTTCCCGGCCTGGACGCCCGACGGGCGGCTCGTCTTTACACGCCGCCCCGAGCGAGGCAAGGAAGCGAACGAGCTCTGGATAGCGACGGTGGACGGAGGGTCAGGCAGGCGCCTCCTCGCCTTTCCCGCCCTCGCTCCGCCGGTTGCGTTCCCTCTGGGCTGACTTCGCTCGGATCCGAGTCATCCGCACAAGGCCGGCTCGGCTCTGAGCCGCGGGTATTGCCGGCGCCTTCCGGTGAGCCGGGTCGGCGACCGGCGGCCTTGGATGTAAAAAATCCACTCTGCGTTACCGACTTAGAAAACAAAAGGCCCGCATGTGCGGGCCTTTTCGAGTAGCGGGGGCAGGATTTGAACCTGCGACCTCCGGGTCATGCCGCGAACTGTCCCGATCGGCGTCAGTCCGGGTACTCGTCCTTCCGCCAAGCGCGGGGCTCGGAGGGTTGGGGTTTCGGCGTTCGCTCGAGCAGGAAGCTGGAGTAGGGCGCGACGAACGGGTCCGGTGCCGACACTGTGTAGGTGTGGTAGACGGTCCCGTTCTCGCGCGCGAAGGCGATCCAGCTCGGGTTCTCGCGCATTCCGTCCTTGAGCTCGGCCCCGACCTGGCGTGACCACTCCTCGAGCCAGTCGGGCGGGTTGGCGAGCATCTCCTGGATCTCGGGGATCTGCTCCGCCTGCTCCTCGGTCAGTGCGAGGCCGAAGTCGAAGGCGAAGTCCGTGTTGTAGGTGGAGACGTAGGGGAACTGCCAGCCCATCCGCCGCTTGTAGGCGGTCAGCCGCTCGATCGGCGCCCGCGAGAAGCAGAGTAGCGTCACATCGCGGTGGTTCAGGTGGACGAGCGAGCCGTCGAGCTCGTCGCCCACCATCGTGCAGCCGGGGCAGGCACCGAGCGTGTAGTCGGGGCCGAACATGATGTTGTAGGCGAGCAGCTGTGAGCGCCCCTCGAAGAGCTCGGCGAGGGTCTTCCTGCCGTCCTCGGTGTCGAACTCATACTCCTTCTCGACCGCGACCCAGGGCAGATCGAGACGCTTGCTCTTGACCTCCTCGTTTCGCTCCGCCTGCTCCGCCTCGAGCTTGGCGAGCTCCTCCCGAGCCGCCTGCCATTCCTCGCGCGTTCCGACCTTGTGTTCAGGCATCTCATCTCCCTCCGTTGGACTGGAATGGTCCGGCGCGAGCCGATCCCATCGTCGGATCGGACGCTACCGGGCTCACACGAACTAAGACCCGCGACGACCCAGAAACTCATCGCATCGCCCTCGAACCGCAGCTCACGCTCACGGCACAGTCGCTGGAAACGCTCTGACTAAGAACTTCAGGTTTGGGCGAGTATTTTTGGAGCCGAGCGGTCGCCACTGTCGGGGGGTGGGACACATTTCGCTCAACGGGCTCGCTCTCCGGGGCACCTAGGATGCCGCCGTGGAGCGAATCAAGCGAATCAACTGCGTCTGCGGCAAAGTTGTCGAGGGTGAGGACGACAACGAGCTCTGGGAGAAGGCGCAAGCGCACCTGGCCGCCGACCACCCGGATCTCGTCGGCAAGGTTTCGCGCGAGGACATTCTCGCGCAGGCTGAGGAGATCTAGACGGTCGTCGTGTTCGTCTCGCCGAGTAGGCGTCGGTAGACGCTCTGCACGGGGGGGCTGGGCGCGATCCCGAGCTCCTCGCGGAGCATGACGCGCAGGCGGTCGTAGGCGCGCAGCGCCTCTGCGACGTTGCCGCTCCGTTCGAGCGCCTCCATCAGGATCAGGTGACCGGTCTCGCGGAACGGGGCCAGCTCGATCAGCTGACGCGCGCAATCCGCGGCCTGCGGCAACGTCGGCCCGCCGAGGCCGAGTCTCGCCGCTGCGAAGCACTCGAGACCGCGCAACCGCACGTCGTCGAGGCGTCGCCGCCATTCGTCTAGCCACATGCGGTCGTGGCCCCGGAGCAAAGGCCGGCTCGCGACGTGATAGGCGACGCCGGACGGGCCCCAGGCCGCGGCCCACTCGCCGTTCGCGACATGCGACTCCGCCCGATGGAGGGCTTCGAGCGCTGCCTCGACGTCGACAAACGCGTCCGCTGACAGCACGAGCTCGATCTGGGCTCGTCCGGTCAGCACTTCGGGCCCGACGACGCGGCGCAGCTTCGAGAGCAGCACACTGAGCCGAGGGTGGTAGTCCGGCGTCGCGTCCTCACCGTAGACAGCGATCAGCATCTCGTCGCGGTCGATCCGGCGGAGCCGGTTGAGCACGAGATATCCGAAGAGCAGCTGGCCCTTGGCTCCGGGCAGCGCATCCCCGACCCGCTGCCCGTCCAGGTTCACAACGAGCCGGCCGCAGAGCTGGATTCTCGTCTCGCCCCTTTGCGCCATCGCCACCAAGCTTAGAAAGATCCGCGAAAGGTTCGGGAAAGGCGTGGCCGTGACGATCCCTCCAGCACGACCAAGGGAGGAGCGATGGCCAAGGTGTTCACGCGCGAGACAGACGGCTTCGTCATGCGCGTTCGGTGGAAGTCATGCATGTCGTCTCAGTAAACGTCGGCCTCCCGCGCACCGTGCGCTGGAAGGGGCGCGACGTGACAACCGGAATCTTCAAGAACCCGGTCGAGGGTCGCATCCCGCTCCGTCGCCTGAACCTCGCCGGCGACCGCCAAGTCGACCTCTCCGTCCACGGCGGTGCTACGAAGGCGATCTATGCCTACCCGCTCGAGCACTACACCTTCTGGCGGAAGCAGCTTGGAGATGAGCTGCCTTTCGGCACCTTCGGCGAGAACCTCACGGTCGAGGGGTTATCGCACGAGGAGGAGGTCGCGGTCGGCGACCGCTTCCGCATCGGCGCCGCCGAGCTCGTCGTCACCCAGCCTCGGTTGCCCTGCTACAAGCTCGGACTTCGCCTTGGCCGCGAGGACATGGTCAAACGGTTCCTCGCCAGCGGCCGCACCGGCTATTACCTCGCCGTCGACCTGGAGGGCGACGTCGGAGCGGGCGACCGCGTCGAGATACTGGCACGCCATCCTGCGCGGATCCCTGTCGCGGAGATCACCCGAGTGTTCGCGAGCGATCGGGACGACCTCGTGACCATCGAGCGGCTCGTCGCCCTCGACGCTCTACCGGACGACTGGCGAACCTACTTCGAGAAGAAGCTCCTGGGGAACGGCAAGCCGCAGCAAGTGAGTAGGACTGGGAGCAACCGAAACGTCAACGGCGGTCAAGGGCGATGAGCTCACCGAGCTCCACCAAATCAGCCGCATCCCGTGAGCACGCCTCGTAATGGACCTAGCGCAAGTGAAAGGAGCTGCAATGTCACACGAACACGTCAAGTCCGCGTCCTTCTACAGCTCGCCAGAGGAGGCGATGCAGGCGCCCCCGGAGGAGTTCCTCTACCTCGCCTGTCTGCACGAGGGCACCGGTGTCGAGGCACCCGACTTCATCGCCGTCGTCGACGCCGAGAATGGCGAGATCGTGCACGAGCTGCCGATGCCGAGCGTCGGCGACGAGCTCCACCATTTCGGCTGGAACCGCTGCTCCTCAGCCTGCCACGGTCTCGATCGCTCGCATCTGATCGTCCCCGGTTTCCGCTCATCGCGGATCCACATCGTGAACGTCGCCGACAATCCGCGGGCGCCACGGATCGAGAAGGTGATCGAGCCCGAAGAGCTCGTCGCGAAGACCGGCTACACGAGGCCGCACACGGTCCACTGCATGCCCGGCGACAACGTCGTGGTCTCCATGCTCGGCGACGCCGAGGGCAACGGCGCCGGCGGCTTCGCCGTGCTCGACGCGAAGACGTTCGAGGTCAAGGGCCGTTGGGAGAACGGGGGCGAGACGCCGCCCTTCAACTACGACTTCTGGTACCAGCCCCGCAAGAACGTGCTCGTCTCGAGCGAGTTCGGCGAGCCGAACGCCTACGAGAAGGGCTTCGACCTCGCGGACGTCGAGGCGGGGCGCTACGGGCACCGCCTCCATTTCTGGAACCTGGCCGAGCGGATGCTGGAGCAGACCGTCGACCTGGGTGAGAACGGGCTCCTCCCCTTCGAGGTGCGCTGGAAGCACGACCCCGAGGCGGAGGAGGGCTTCGTCGGAGCGGCACTTTCCAGTGTGATGTGGCACTTCCACCGGGCGAACGGCGCCTGGGCGGCCGAGCCGGTGATCGATGTCGACAGCGTCCCGCTCGCAGGCTGGCCGTTTCCGGTGCCGGGCGTGATGAGCGACCTTGTCCTCTCTATGGACGACCGCTTCCTCTATTTCGCCAACTGGCTCCACGGCGACCTTCGCCAGTACGACGTGTCCGATCCCGCTAACCCGAAGCTGACCGGCCGGCTCTGGCTCGGCGGCGTGCTCGGCAAGCCGAGCGACGCCGGCCGCGAGCTGCACGGCGGACCGCAGATGCTGCAGCTCTCCTACGACGGCCGCCGCCTCTACGTCACCAACTCGCTCCTCTCGACCTGGGACAACCAGTTTTACCCGGAGCTGCGCTCCTGGCTCTTGCGGGTCGACTGCGACCCGAACGGGGGCATGGAGATCGACCCCGACTTCTTCGTCGACTTCCACGACCGCCCTGACGGTCCAGCGCGCGCACATGAGGTACGCCTCCAAAACGGCGACTGCACCACGGAGATCTTCCAATGATGCTCGCGCACATCATGGGCATACCGATCGAGGAAACCGTCCTGCAGCTCGCGCCGGCCGGCGCAGCGATCGTGACCGTCGTCGTCATCGCCGGTCGGACGACGCTTGGCCGGCTACGACGCCCGCTCCGTCACCGGGCGGGCGCTTGAGGTGACGGACGTTCGGCTCGAACTCCGCAGGGATGACATGTCGGGGATGAGGGCAACGCCCACGCCGGCCGCAGTAAGCTTCACGTCTTCGAACGGAACACGGAGGCGCCTGTTTTCACCATATTGGGATCGACGTCGACGACTTCGAGGAGGCTTACCGGCGCGCGCGAGAGCTCGGGATTCTCGAGCGTGAGTCGTTCTTCGAGGACACCTACGAGCTGCCCGACGGGAGCGTCCAGATGTACCTGCGCGGCCCGGCCGGCAACCTGACCGAGATCGACTGGCAGGACGTGACGACGCTCGACCGCTCGCTCTTGCCCAAGCTCAAGCGGCTCGCCGACTCGGTCCCGCAGACGGGCGATGCGCTCCGGGCGACGCCCTACCTCGAGAAGGCCGAGCTGTGAGAGCTGCGGTGATCAGCGAGCTGGGGCGGCCACCGGAGGTCGCCGACCGGCCTGATCCCTCGGGCGAGGCGATCTTCGAGGTCTCAGCGGTGTCGCTCAACCCGATCGACGTCAACGTCGGCGCGGGCCGTTACTTCGGCGGCCATCCGGAGCTCCCGTACGTCCCCGGCTGCGAGGCCGTCGGCCGCTCCCCAGACGGAACGCGCGTCTACCTCTTCGGCGACGGCCTCGGCCTCTCCCGCGACGGATTGCTGGCGGAGCGCGCGGCCGCACCGGCCGACCTCGGCATCCCGCTTCCGGACGCGGTTTCTGACGAGATCGCGGCTTCCTGCGGCATTGCCGGGATGGCGGGGTGGATGCCTGTCGCATGGCGCGCGCCGGTGAGGGAGAACGACCGCGTGCTCGTGCTCGGCGCTACCGGCACGGTCGGGCTCGTCGCTACGCAGGTGGCGAAGCTCCTCGGCGTCCAGCGAATCGTCGCCGTCGGCCGTAATCCCGAGCGGCTGAAGCGCGCAGCCGAGCTCGGCGCCGACGCGACGCTGAGTCTCGAGGTAGACGACCTTGTCGCCGCGTTCAAGGAGGCGGCGGGCGGCAACGGCCCGACCTACATCGTCGACACGCTCTGGGGCCCGCCGGCGGCCGCCGCGATCCAGGCCGCCGCGCCCGGCTGGCGCCTCGTCCAGATTGGCCAGTCAGCAGGCGCAGAGGCGTCCCTGTCCTCGGCGGCGATCCGCGGCAAGATGGGCGAGCTCTACGGCTATACGGACTTCGCGGTCCCCTGGGACGAGTTTCGCGAGCAGTACTTGCGCCTCGTCGGCCACGCGGCCGCGGGCGAGGTCGTCTTCGACATCGATACCTACCCGCTTGAGCGAGTCGCGGAGGCCTGGGAACGGCAGGCCAAGGGCGCCAACGCGAAGATCGTCGTGAGGCTGACGTAAAGCGGGCCCTTGCGGATGCTACGGAAATCTCCCCGCGAGACTAGGTCGCTACGCTCTCGCGAGATGGCGGAGTCCGCAGTCCCGATCCTCCCGAGCCGCAACCTCGACGAGACGCTCGAGTTCTACTCACGGCTGGGCTTCGAGCTACAAGGCGCACCGATCGAGAAGTACCGCTACCTCATCATCGGCCGCGGTTCTATCGAACTTCACTTTTGGGACGCACCAGACGTTGATCCGCTCACTACCGATGCCTCCTGCTACATCCGAGTCGATGACGCAGACGCTCTGTACCGCGAGTGGGAGGGAGTTGGCATCCAGTCCGACCCGGCTACGGGTAGTCGATTGATGCCGCCCGTGGACACTGACTACGCGATCCGCGAGTTCGCGCTCGTTGATCAGAGCGGAAACCTCATGCGCGTTGGCTCTCCGCTGCGCATGGTCGCCGACTAGGCCCGCACAGACGCGTTGGCACGAGGCGGGGCGTGGGTCATTGTGCAGGAGTGTCCCCCTGAGACGTCCACTTCCTCATGACGCGCTCGCGGCGGGCTGGGGTCAGTAGGAGTGTTCCTGAATGCCCTACGTCATGCGGATGGGCGCACGACAGAGAACTTGGCGCAGGCGAAGTCGCCGTTCCGTCCGAACTCGTCGAGACGCAGCTCGATCCGGCGGGGCAACAGAGGCGCGCCCCCACCCAGTGTGACCGGCGCGATCGACACGATGACCTCGTCCAGCAGCCCCACGTCGCCGAACTGGCCGGCCAGATCTCCGCCGCCGACGATCCAGACGTTCCGGTCACCGGCGGCGCCGACCATCTCCTTGTGCACGGTTGCGATGTCCGCGCTCGTGAACTCGATTCCTGAGTCGGGCACGACCGGCAGCTGCCGGTGCGTGAAGACCCAGCACCGGATGTCGTACGGCCACTTCCACTCTGCCTGATCCTTGTCTGCGAACTCGTGATCGATGATCCATTCGTACGTCGTCGAGCCCATCGCCATTGCACCGACGTCGGCGATGAACTCGCCGTAGTTCATTGGCCCGTCGTCCTCGCGCTCGCGGGTGAACAGCCATTCCAGCGAGTTGTCGGGGTCGGCGATGAAGCCGTCGAGCGTGGTCGCCGTGTAGTACTGAGTCAGGCTCACGATGCACTCCTTCCTTGGCTGAACCGATCGGCTAGGCCCAAGGCAAGCTGCGCATCAAGCTGGTTTTGCCGATGCACGCAAGGAGCGTAGACCTCCTCCCTGGACCAGTGTTCGAGAATGCCCCTCGACCGTTAATCGACTCGCCCGATGCTGTTTCAGCCGGAAGCGCATGATGCGCTCGCGGACGAACCGTGGAGCGCTCAAAGGGCGCGGACGGCGATCGCCTCCATCGTTGCCGACGCGGAGAGTGCATTCGACGATGGTTGGCCGATGCATCCAGAGGACGACGACGCATCGGGTGCGCAGTTGCGGACGGTGTATCTCGGAGGTGCAGGGGTGGTGGATGCGCTCCACCGGCTTGCGCGGCGGGGATTCGTCGAGTTACGACGGGACTATCGTCCCGTATTTGGAGCGTTCGCTCGAAGCCTCGCCAGATTTTCCTGACCAGGACGCCGAGCGCAGCCTTTGGATGGGCGAGACGGGCATCCGGCTGGTGTTACAGAGGCTCGCACCTTCGCAGGCTAATCTCGAGCGGCTGTCTGAGCTGATCGCGGCGAACGAGCGAGACGAACGTTGCGAATTGATGTGGGGCAGTCCAGGCACGATTCTCGCCGGTCGCGAAATCGGGCTTGACCTGGCCGCGAGCAACGAGTGGTTGCACCGCCGACGTGACACGGAAGGCCTCTGGACGCAGCAACTGTACGGGCAAAGCAGGCGCTTTCTCGGTCCGGCACACGGGTTCGCAGGGTGTGTGCTTGCGCTCGGCGATGTCTCCGCCGTCTCGGAGACGCTCCAGCGCTTTGCCGTCGAGGAGGATGGGCTCGTCAACTGGCCGCCACTCGCGGGGATGCGACTTGACGCAAACGGCGACGGGCAGATCCGCACGCAGTGGTGTCATGGCGCGCCAGGGATCATCGCGACGCTCGCCCACATCCTTGACGAGGAGCTTGCGGTTGCGGGCGGCGAGTTGGCTTGGTGTGCTGGGCCGCTGCGAAAGGGCGCAAACCTCTGCCACGGTACAGCGGGGAACGGATACGCATTCTTGGCGCTGCTTGAGCGCACGGGAGACGAACGGTGGCTCAAGCGAGCGCGCACATTTGCGATGCACGCTGCAAGTCAGGTGGAGCACAGCCGGTCGGACTACGGGCGCGGCCGCTACACGCTCTGGACGGGCGACCTCGGCACAGCCCTCTACCTCGCTGACTGCACCGACGGTGGAGGGAAGCTACCCCTCCCGTAGCGGTCCGAGCAGCTAGAGGGCGTTGTCCCATCCTTCCTCGCCTTCCGACCACGGCACCGCCGTGCTGCGCTTGAAGATCAACTCGTTGGCGTCGTCACCGGGCCACACGCCGATCTTGTCGCTGTCGGGGTACACGGACACGGCCGGCACCCGCCCATTCGAGAACATCATCATTCTCGCCGTCGACTCGCCTCGGTTCATGACCTTGTGCGCTCCGGCAGGACCGGCCGGGAAGCAGACGAGGTCGCCGCGCTCGAGCGTCTGCTCACCGTCAGGCGCGCGCACGACGATCGTGCCGTCAAGAACGAGGAGCCATTCCTCCTCGTACTCATAGTGATAAGGGGACGAGCTCCGCCCGGGCGGCAGGTCGTAGATGAACATGGCGGTCGCCTCCGCGCCCACCGCGTGGCTCACGTCGATCCTGCCGCGGTCCTCGGTGCTGAAGACGTTGATCTTCGCCATGGCCACCGATTATCGCAAGCGAGAGCTCGGCCTCGAGATTGACCTCCGGACCGATGAGAACCTTGGCCGGCCACGGTCGATACCTTCGACGAGTGCATGGCTGAGGAGAGGAGCCTTCATTGACGATCGACAGCAACACGACCGACCGTCCCCTCGCAGGAGCTTGTGAGTGTGGGGCTGTTCGCTACGAAGTTGCGGACGCGTTCTTGTACGCGGCGAACTGTCATTGCTCACGGTGCCGCGCCGCAACCGGCACGGCCTTCAAAGCGTTCGCGGGCATCGAGCGGAAGAAGCTGGCGATCACGACCGGGCATGACATGCTCTTGATCGTCGGGGAAGAGAACGAAAACAACACGCGGTGTGGCGTCTGCGGGTCGTTGCTCTTCTCCGTCGTGCGCGACGGCGCCTTTGTGCACGTCGCTATGGGCTCGCTCGTGGACGCCCCTTCCATCCAGCCGACGGAACACATCTTTGTCGGTTCCAAGGCGCCGTGGTTCGAGATCACGGACGCCCTCCCTCAACATGAGGAGCTCGATTAGCGAGAGCGGACTGCCGGGTGGGCCAGCGTCCGGGAATGTCCCCTCATGGCAGCCGAATCTCTAGCGGGGAGCGTCGGCTTCGATCAGTGCTGCGACTTCATTGATCCACTCGGGCCACTCGTCGTGCGCGGGGTTGTAGCCGAGCAGCGTTCGAGAGGGAGGCGAATCGCCTGCGCCAGCGTTCGGGAATGTCACCCGACGCAGCCGCGGGGGTCATTCGTCGTCGTGGTCGGCGGTGGCGGTTGCATACCGCGGGCGCCCGGTGGGCCGGTAGACCTGGATCGTTACGCCCTTCGAGTCGGCTCGCGATTCGACCAGGTCAAGCGCAATGTCCGGGCCGGCGTCGGGGAACAGCCGCGTGCCCTGGCCGAGGACTACGGGGACGATGAGCAGGTTGATCTCGTCGACGAGGTCGTGTTCGAGCAGCCACCGGATCAGGGCGCCGCTGCCGTGCACCTGCAGCTCACCCCCCGGCTTCGCTTTCAGCTCGCCGATGGCCTCCGCGACGTCGCCGGAGAGGACGGTCGTGTCCGCCCAGCGCGGTTCGGTGAGCGTGTTCGATACGAGGTACTTGGGCTTCGTGTTCAAGGCAGCTGTGATCGGGTGGTTGCCCGGATCTTCCGCCGCGTCGCGAGCCCGCTCCTCTGCGCCCCAGTAGCCGGCGAAGAGCTCGTAGGTCCGCCGACCGAACAGGAACGCGTCGGCGCCCTGGTAGGTCTGGTTGATGAACGTCATGGTCTCGTTGTCGAACACCCCCATGGCCCATCCGCCGCGCTCGAATCCGTTCCTGCGGTCCTCGTCCGACGCGTGGCCGTTTCCCTGCATCACTCCATCGACGGTGACCTGGGTCATGGTGGTCAGCTTCATGGTCGCAGCTCCCTTCTCGCTGGGTTTTTGGCGTCATTTGATTCGACTGGACCGCAGCGCCGATCTCATCGGTCGCAGCAGACTCTGACCAGGCGGCGTAACCCACGGCTGTGCCAGCATTCTCTCGCCTAATCGTGGCCAACCTGGGGCTCAGTCGAGTCAGCGGCTCTTGACGTTCGGCCTTCTGTCGAGGCCGCAAATCCCTGCCGCGTCAGCGTCCGAGCAGCTGGCTAAGCTCCGGCGGGCTCGGGCACCACGCGGACGCAAACTCCGCCCGATTCCAGCCCGCAGCCTGAGCGCCGGCCTCGTACGCGCTCTCGAGGAAACCCAACAGCGTCGCTCTCGGGTCCTTCGCGTTTCGCACGTCCTCCAAGCTCAGGCGTGCAAGTGAGCCACTGCCCTGGTCGGCCCACTTCGCCGCCTTTGGGCTCAGGGGTTCCCGGCGGAGTCCCGGCGGTTCCGGTGCGGTGTAGGAGTAGAAGCTCGCCTCTCGCACGGTCTGGTCGCCGGGCCAGAAGCCGAAAGAGATCACCTCGTGGGAGTAGGCCTCCCGAGTAACAGGATCTGCGTTCGGCGACACGGGCGCCCGCTTCCCCCCGAACCGGCTGACGGCAAGGTCGAGGGAATGCCAGAAGAGATGGACCGGACTGGTCTTGCCGCAGAACCAACCCGAGAACTCCTCCAGGACCCCGTCCGACCAGTCGAGAATTCGCCAGAACCGTTCGACCGCGACCGGATCGTAGGTGGCATGGCCGCGGTCCTCGGCAAAGGGAGTGGTGATCGCAATTCCGTACGGTGTCTCCCGGATCGGTACGTCGATCCCGAGTGCTGTGAGAGTGCCGTGAACTTTCTCGTCAAATTCCGCGACGGAAAGCCCGTTCACGAGCTCGAAGGATTCGACTGCGCCACCGTTCGTTCGAACAACCAGGCGGTGATCGATGAAGTCGAAGTCGATCTCGAAGCTCTGACCGTTCGAGGCATGCATTCGGCGAGTAGTGAGGCCGCGCACGTCGACGTAGAGCGGAACGTGCCACCAGTGGTTTCGCGGAGCCGTCGAGGCCAGCCGGATCTTCCCTACGACCTGAACCCAGAGATGGAGCGTCATCTTCGTGTCCTCCCAGTCTTCGAGGGGAAGCGGAGGAAGCTCCAGACCGTTCCGGGATGCGATCCCGGCCACAGCACCTGTCATGCCGCATCGCCGGTCTGGTAGACGAAGGCCACCTCGTCGACGACGCACCAGCTCCAGTCCTCTCCGAGCTCGGCCGAGCGCATGATCGGATGGCTCGCTTCCAAGGCGTGCCTGCTTGCGTGGCGGTTCGGCGAGGAGTCGCAGCACCCGATCTTTCCGCAGGTCGTGCACATCCGGAGATGAACCCAGGGGCTCCCGATCTTCAGGCACTCCTCGCAGCCGTCAATCCGATCAGGAAGGGATGTGACCCGGATTTGATCGAGATGCGTGCATGCGACGCTCATCGGGCCTCCCTCCCTCCGCCTCTCGGCCGTGTATCGCGTCCACCAGTCCAGGGAGGCTTCGTCTTTGGCACGCAGACCGCCTCGGGGTCGTGTCCCTCCCGGCGTGTTCGCCGCGGCATCCCTGGACTCGAAGAACGTCATTGATGCCCCTGGCGGAAGACTAGTCGACGCCGGACTCACCGGATCGCGAGTCGGCCGGCCGTAACCCGATCGACGTAGCTTAGGCATCGCCTTCTGCCTGAGCTCGCGTTCGTGTAGCTCGGCAACGACCGACACGGTTGCTCTACTAACGGACATGCTCTCCCGGGAGTCAGTGGATCTCGAGCAACGGCTCGCGAAGCTGCTCGGAGCCGACCCGGCGGACGTTCGGACGTACCTCTGCGAGGTGATCGAGGAGCGCCTATGGGGCCGGAGCCCGAAAGAGCGCAAGACCGGATTCAGATTCGTTCGCGGGACCCATGGCGGGGCGTTCCTCCGGGATCCAGAAGGCAACGACACGCCGCCGGTGGGGTACGAAGTCCCGCGGGTGACAGAGCCTGGACTCCGCCGGGCCTAGCGCACGAGGACGTCGTCAAGGGCCTCGTCGGCCGCTCGCAGCGTCTCCTCGCTGAGCGTGATCCCTGACGCCGAGGAATTTGCTTCTACCTGCTCCGGCCTGCTCGCGCCCACGATCGCGGACGCCACATTCGGCTCCCGCAGAACCCATGCCAGTGCGAGCTGAGGAAGCGTCAAGCCCGCCTCCTCCGCGACGGCGCGGAGCCGCTCCATCGCCTCGAGCACCGGCCTCGAGGTGAAGCGATCCATGAATCCGCCCATTGCGGCGCTCGCCGCACGCGAGCCGGCGGGCTGCGGATCGTCGGGCCGGTACTTTCCCGTCAGAACGCCCTGGGCTAGCGGTGACCACACGATCTGCGAGATACCGTTCCTCGCACAGCGCGGGAAGATCTCCCGCTCCGGCTTCCGCCAGAGCAGCGAGTACTGCGGCTGGCTCGAGACGAACTTTTCAACGCCCGGCAGGTCGAGCGCTGCCTGGATCTGCTCCGCGCTCCACTCGCTGAACCCGATGTAGCGAGCCTTGCCTGCGCGCACGACCTCGGTGAGGGCTTCCATCGTCTCCTCGAGAGGCGTTTGCTCGTCGTAGCGGTGGCATTGGTAGAGGTCGACGTAGTCAGTCCGAAGGCGCTCGAGCGACAGATCGATCTGCTTCAGAACCTGCTCCCGCGACAGGCCGCGATCGGTGTTTGACATCGGAAAGTAGAGCTTCGTGGCCAGGACGTACGAGGAGCGCTCGCGACCGGAAAGCACCTCTCCGAGGAGCGTCTCAGCCTTGCCGCGCCCGTACACGTTCGCCGTGTCGATGAAATTGATGCCGACCTCAAAGGCCTTGTGCACGCACGCCTCCGCCTGCTCGCGCTCGACGCCGCCGCCGTAGGTCAGCCATGATCCGAGGCTGATCTCCGAGATGTGCAGGTCGCTGTCTCCGAGGCGGCGGTACTCCATATCCCCATCTTGCCCACCCTCGTGCCGAGGATGTTGCCGAGGGCGATGGCCGGCCGTCCCCGCCGTGCGAGTGTGGCGACGCGCGCGACCTCCTCCGCCTCCACGCTCGCGGCGACCGCGGTGTTCCCGAGAGCGCCTCCGAGATACCGAAGTTGACGACGACCCGCCGGATGCTCTCTCCGAAGAGTTCGCCTCCTGCCGTGTGCAGGCCGAGGACCGCGAGCAGCCTGGGGACGACTGACCCAGGAGGACACGCGGCAGCGTAATCCGCTCGAGCTGGCGACGCCGTGATCGGCTACAAAGGCTGACCCGGCTCGTTCGGGTGGTGGCGTCCGTGGTAGCTGATCAGGGTGCAGAGCAGTCCGACGAGCGCCACGCCGGGCCCGACCTCGTAGGCGAGGCGGGCCGCATCCGTGCGCTCCACGCCCACGGCGAGACCACCGACCGCGATCCAGACGGCCGCGGCGATGGCGGGGAGGAGGAGCAAGATCACCGTCCAGTCGTGCCACGGCCGGCCGCGACGCTCCCAGAGGTGGTAGTGGGCGAGCACGAGCACGACCACGACCACGGCCGGCAGAGCTCCCGTCAGGAGCTTCCCGGAGAGCACGGCGACGCACAGCGCCCCCAGGACCGCCCCCATGGTCAGGTACCAGGGCATGGCTACTTTGTCCGTGCGAAGCGGTGGACGGCTTCGAGGAGCTCCTTGCTCTTCTCGGCCGCCACCTCCGGATCGCCCGAGCTCATGGCGCCGGAGACGCAGTGGCTTACGTGGTCGTCCAGGATCCGGAAGGCGAGGCTCTCGAGCGCGGTCGAGACGGCCCCGATCTGCGTCAGGATGTCGATGCAGTACCGGTCCTCCTCTAGCATCCGCTCGATGCCGCGAACCTGGCCCTCGATCCGGTGCAGGCGCTTGACGAGCGCGTCCTTCTCGGCTGCGTATCCGTAGGTCACGCGGCCTCCTCTCTCGGGCTCCGGAAGCGCCGCAACCGAAGCGAATTGGTGACGACGAAGACGCTCGAGAACGCCATTGCGCCTGCGGCCACGATGGGATTCAGAAGCCCGGCCATCGCCAGCGGGATTGCGGCGACGTTGTAGGCGAAGGCCCAGAACAGGTTGGCCTTGATCGTCCGCAGGGTGCGCCGTGCGAGACGGATCGCGTCGGCCGCCGCCCTCAGGTCGCCAGAGACGAGCGTCAGATCCGATGCCTCGATCGCGACATCCGTGCCGGTCCCGATCGCGAGACCGAGGTCGGCCTGGGCGAGCGCAGGCGCGTCGTTGACCCCTTCCCCGACCATCGCCACGACCTCACCCGACTCCTGGAGACGGCGGATCACCGCTACCTTCTGGTCGGGCAAGACCTCAGCGACGACGCGGTCGATTCCGACTTCGGCCGCCACGCTCCGTGCCGTCCCCTCGGTGTCGCCCGTCAGGAGGATGGGGGACAGGCCCAGCGCCCGAAGCTCCTCGACCGCCTCACGGCTCGTCGGCTTCACGGTGTCGTGCACGACGAAGGTTGCGCGAGGCTCCCCGTCCCACACGACCGTGATTGCGCCGTCGCGTCGGGTGACCTCGACGTCGAGTCCTTCGACGGCGCCGCACACGCCGAGGCCAGGAAGATTCCGAAAGCCCGTGACGGCGGGAAGCGCTCCGAGCTCGGAGCGAGCGGCGCGGGCGATCGCCTGCCCAACTGGATGCTCGCTCGCCGCCTCGACTGCGCCTGCGAGCCGGAGAGCCTCCGTTCGCCGGACGCCGTTCAGCGGGTGGACGTCGACGAGCTCGAGCTTCCCCACTGTCACCGTGCCGGTCTTGTCGAGGACGATCGTGTGAATCCGACGCGTCTCTTCGAGCACCTCGGGTCCCTTGATCAGGATCCCGAGCTGCGCGCCGCGACCCGCGCCGACCATGAGTGCCGTCGGAGTCGCGAGTCCGAGGGAGCAGGGGCAGGCGATGATCAGCACTGCGACCGCCGCGGTGAAGGCGGCCGAAGCGTCGCCGGTCGCCAGGAGCCACCCGGCGAGCGTCGCGAGGGCGATGCCGATCACGATCGGCACGAAGACTGCGGAGATCCGGTCGACGATTCTCTGGACAGGCGCCTTGCCGCTCTGGGCCTCCTCGACGAGCCGGGCGATCTGGGCGAGCGCGGTGTCGCCGCCCACCTTGGTCACGCGGACGACCAACCGGCCGTAGGTGTTGATCGTCGCCCCCGCCACGTCCGCGCCCGGCTCGATCTCGACCGGAGCCGACTCGCCGGTCAGCATCGACTGATCGAGGGCCGACTCGCCTTCCTCGACGATGCCGTCGGCCGCGATCTTCTCGCCCGGGCGAACGACGAAGCGGTCGCCGGGCCGGAGCTCCGCCACCGGGACGAGAACCTCCTCTCCCTCTCGGAGCACCCGGGCCTCCTTGGCACCGAGCTCCAGGAGCCTCCTGATTGCGTCCCCCGAGCGGCGTCGAGCGCGCGCCTCGAAATACCGGCCCAGGAGGATCAGGGTCACGATCACCGCGCCGACCTCGAAGTAAGTGTCAGCGTCCAGCCCGGCGACGAGGACGACTGCCGACCAGACGAGAGCCGAGAGCGTCCCGAGCGAGATCAGCGTGTCCATCGTCGCGGCCCGGTGTCGCAGGTTGAGCGCGGCTGCCCGGTGGAACGGCCAGCCGGCCCAGAGGACGACGATGGCGGCCAGGGAGAGGGCGACCCATTCCCAGCCCGAGAACTGGGCGGGGGGAATCATCCCAAGGACGGCGACAGGCACGGTCAGCACGGCGGCCAGGAGCAGGCGTGTCCGAGCAGACCGGTCGGGCTCGGGGCGCTCGCGCTCGAGGGGAAGAGCAGCGTGGTAGCCGATCGACTCGACTGCGCCGATCAGTTGTTCGACCCCGAGCTGTGAACGGTCGAAGGCCACCGTGGCGCCCTCCGTCGCAAGATTGACACTCGCCCCGTCGACTCCGTCCAGCCCGTTCAGGGCCTTTTCGACGCGGGCCACACAGGAGGCGCACGTCATCCCGTCGATCTCGAGGCGGATCCGCTCTGGAACAGCCGTGGCCATTTGCTCTAATTATACCGCAGGGGGGTATAGGAGGCGTCGAAAAGCAAGCACGGCTCACCGGACGATGTCATCCTGGCCCCGAAGGAGGAATCGTCATGACCATCACCGATGCACCCCCCGGATACGCGCCGCTCAAGAATGACGTTCCTTGGGATCCCGGCTACCTCGAGCTCGTCCCACCCGAGCGGGTGTTCATGCTGGACGAGTTCGGGCCCGACGCGGCTGGGCCAACCGCCCTGTCGCCCGTCGCCATCACAATGCCGTTCCGCTTTCTGAGCGACGAAGGGATCAGGGTCATGCACGCCCTCTGCTCGGAGCTCGAGAGCTTCGCTGGGGCAAACAACCGGATCGCCAAATGCGCGCGCGGCGGCGTTTACCGCTCAGCCTTTCTGCGTGGCATGTCGGCCGACCCGGACCTGCTCGAATTCCTCGGCGGCCTCGTCCAGGCACCGATCGAGCCGCACCCGGTCGGCCACCATGCCATGCACGTCAACTATGCGCCCGACGAGCTTGGCAAGAACGTCGACCAGTGGCACTGCGATGTCGTCTCGTTCGACTACGTCCTCATGGTCTCGGACCCGCGACCGCTCAAAGGTGGCCGCTTCGAGTATTTCCTCGGTCCCGTGGAGGAGGGGAGGGACCTTCTCCTCGGGGGCGCGGGCCTTTCCCCCGAGCGTGTTGTCTCGCTCGAATTTCCGGGTCAGGGGTGGGCCATCTTGCAGCAGGGTCACCGAGTGCTCCACCGCGCCACCCGGCTCGAGGAGCGGGGAGAACGGATCACCGCCGTTGCTTCGTTCTACACGCCCGACCCGAAGATCCCCGACCCCGCCGACCTTCCGACACTTCGCGCCGCGGACGGGAACGACATCGCTCTGGTCGAGTGGAGCCGTTACGCATCCGTGGTCGCCGCGCGGCGGCTGCAGCACTTTGCCGAAGAGGGCGCGTCCTTCTCGCGCTCGCGGGAAGAGCTCCAAGCGGAGATGCGGGCGTGCATCGCTGTCGTCGAGGATGCGATCGAGGAGCTCGACCGGGATGATCAGGGAGCGCTGATGAGCTTCGGGGAAGGCGAATAAGCGGAGGTGCGTCTGCCCGTCCGGGCGCCGTGTAGCATGCGCGCGTCGTGAAGCTCGCCTTCGTCCCGCGCACGACCGAGTTCTACGACCTCTTCTCCCGCGCCGGCCAGAACGCACTCGAGGCGGCGCGGCTCGCCGAGACGCGGTTTCGCGAGTATCCGAACACTTCAGTGACGCAGGCGGACGTGAAGGCGATCGAGACCGAGGGTGACCAGATCACGCGCGATCTGATCCAGCTTCTGAACACGCAGTACGTGACGCCGTTCGACCGGGAGGACATCTTCCAGCTCGCGACTGCGATCGACGACGTCGTCGACAACATCGAGGAGGCGACCGACCTGCTCGAGCTCTACCGCATCGAGCAGCCCGCCAAGCAGGCGATCGAGCAGTGTCGGATCCTCGTCGGCGCTGTGACCTGTCTCTCGCGTGCCCTCGACGGCCTCAAAGGCAGGCGCGGCGTGCAGGACACGCTCGTCGAGCTGAAGGCCTTGGAGGACGAAGGCGATCGGGTCGTTCGCGACGCTATCGCGGCTCTCTTCCAGGACGCCCGGATCGACCCGCTGATCGTGATCCGCTGGAAAGACATCTACGAGGCGCTCGAGGCCGCGCTCGACGCCGCCGAGTCCGCCGCAAATGTCGTCGGGAACGTCCTCGTCAAGAACGCCTAGACCTCCATGGATCTCACGCTCGTCGCAGTCGTCGTGGTGGCGCTTTTCTTCGATTTCACCAACGGCTTTCACGACACGGCCAACTCGATCGCGACGAGCGTCTCGACGCGGGCGCTTTCTCCGCGGCTGGCAGTGGCGAGCGCCGCGGTCCTGAACTTCGCCGGTGCCTTCGTGTCCTTCAAGGTGGCCGCTACGGTCGCAAAAGGAATCGTCCAGCCGGAAGCGATCACCCTCGACGTGCTCCTGGCCGGGCTCGTAGGGGCGATCACCTGGAATCTGCTCACCTGGTACCTGGGCCTGCCGTCGAGCTCGAGCCACGCGCTGATCGGAGGTGTCGCCGGATCCGCAATCGCGGCTGCGGGATTCGACGTCGTCCAGTGGCACGGTCTGATCGAGAAAGTCGCGATCCCATCTCTCCTGGCACCGCTCTTCGGGATCTTCGGTGCGGCCGCGATCATGTTTGTCCTCGTCTGGATCATCCGCCGGCGCGCGCCCGGTCTCGTCAACCGGGTCTTCCGGCGGCTCCAGCTCGTGTCGGGGGGCTTCGTCGCGTTCACACACGGGACGAACGACGCTCAGAAGACGATGGGGATCATCGCGCTCGCCCTCGTAGCTGCCGGCGATCTCGACCCCGACTTCAGCCGGCCACCGCTCTGGGTGATCGTGAGCGCCGCTCTGGCGATGGCGGCGGGAACGTACGCAGGCGGCTGGCGGATCATCAAGACGCTCGGGCAGCGGATCGCCAAGCTCGATCCGCCGCAGGGCTTTGCGGCGCAGACGGCCACGGCGGCGATCCTCTTCACAACGGCGCACTACGGCTTCCCGGTCTCGACCACCCACACGGTCAGCGGCTCCGTCCTCGGCGCCGGCGCATCGAGGAGGCTCCGGGCCGTCCGCTGGGGTGTGGCCGGGAACATCCTGCTTGCCTGGATCATGACGATTCCCTCCGCGGGGCTCGTGGGAGCAGGCATGGAGGGACTCACGCGCCTACCCGGTGGCAGCATCCTCGTATTCGTGCTCGCCGCGGCGATTGCGGCGGTCGCATTTCTCGCCCGCTCCTTGCAGACGAGACGACTCGCTCCGAAGCCCGCCTAGCCCCGGCGGCCGTTCGACCCGCCGTCCGGGTGCGATGCGTCCGTGAACTCGCGAAACTCACCCGTGATGAGGAAGGCGGTCTGCTCTCCGATGTCGACGGCGTGATCGCCGATCCGCTCGAGACAGCGGGAGACGAGGATCATGCGAAGGCCCCACTCACGGAGCTCCGGCTTTCCCCCAAGCGCGAGGACGTCGTGGACGAGCCTGCGGTTTGCCGTGTCGATCAACTCGTCCAGATCGACGAGGAGCTCAGCCCGCTCGAGGTCACGGTCGGCGAACGACTCGAGCGCGACGATGAGCATCTCCTCCGCCCTCGTGCCCATCTCCTCGAGACCCTCGACGAGCGAGGCGTCGCCCTCGAGCGCCTCCGCGAGCTTCACGAGCTTGGCGATCGTGACGCAGTAGTCGGCCGCACGCTCGAGGTGGAGGTTCACGTGCAGCATCGCCAGCACGAGCCGAAGGTCGACCGCGACCGGGGTCTGGCGCGCCAGGAGCTGCTGGATGCCCTCCTGGATCGCGAAGTACTCGTGGTCGACCTCGTCGTCGAACGCGATCACTTCCTGGGCCAGCTCGACGTCCTGGTGCCGGAGCGCGTTCAGAGCGCCCCGGAGCGAGCGCAGAACGAGCTGGCCTTCGCCCTGGAGTGTGTTCTGGAGATCCTCGAGCTCCTGCTGGAAGGTAATCCTCATCCGAATCTCCCCGTGACATAGCCCTCGGTTCGCTTGTCCGAAGGCTTGGTGAAGATCTTGGGCGTCGTGTCGTACTCGACCAGGATCCCGGTTCGGTCCTTTCCGTCGTCGGACACCTTGACGCTGAAAAAGGCCGTCATGTCAGCGACCCGGGCCGCCTGCTGCATGTTGTGGGTGACGATCACGATCGTGTAGTCGCGTTTCAGCTCGTGCATGAGATCCTCGATCGCCGTCGTCGAGATGGGATCGAGGGCCGAGGCCGGTTCGTCCATCAGGATCACCTCAGGCTCGACTGCCAAACATCGCGCAATGCAGAGCCGTTGCTGCTGGCCGCCGGAGAGACTGAGGGCGCTCTCCTTCAGCCGGTCCTTGACCTCGTCCCAAAGCGCCGCCTGGCGGAGTGCTCGTTCGACGAGCTCGTCCATGTTTCCTTTCATGTCGAGCACGCGTGGGCCGAAAGCGATGTTGTCGTAGATCGACTTCGGGAACGGGTTCGGCTTCTGGAAGACCATCCCGATCCGTTTACGTACCTCGACGGGGTCCACTTCAGGGCCGTAGAGGTCGACTCCGTGGTAGCGGACGGTCCCGTGGACGCTCGCGGTCGGGATCAGGTCGTTCATGCGGTTGAAGCAGCGGATGAACGTGCTCTTGCCGCACCCAGAGGGCCCGATGAAGGCGGTGACGAAGTTACGGTAGATGTCGAGCGAGACGCCCGCCAGAGCAGGTTTCCCGGCGTAAGCGACCTCGAGGTCCGAGACGTCGAAGAGGACACTCCGCATCTCGGGAGGCGGTAGGTCACGCTCCCGCTCGGCGAGGGATTGCTGGTTCACGCCCCCTATTCTGACGAGTTCGCTCTGGGTATCGGTCATTGTCACCATCTCTTCTGGTAGCGGTTGCGAAGCCAGATCGCGAAGGCGTTCATGGTGAGGAGGATCGCGAGCAGCACGATGATCCCGGCCGCGGCGAGCAGACGGAACTCCTCCTGCGGGCGTGCAATCCACTGATAGATCTGGATGGGCAGCGCGGTGAAGGCTCCCAGGATCGTGGGGTCGAAGGCGACGTACGTCAGGGCGCCGACGAGAAGCAGCGGCGCGGTCTCCCCAATCGCCCGGGCGAGTGCGAGGATGGATCCTGTGGCGATCCCCGGGATCGCGCCCGGAAGCACCTGCCGCCAGATCACCTGCCACTTGGTCGCGCCGAGTGCGTAGGCGCCCTGCCGGATCGAGTCGGGCACGGCCCGAATCGCCTCCCGGCTGGTCACGATCACGATTGGCAGGACGAGGAGAGTCAGGATCATCGCGGCCGCGAGGAGGACGCGTCCCAAGCCGAGCCCCCGGACGAGGAAGGCAAGCCCGAGGATCCCGTACACGATCGACGGTACCGCCGCGAGGTTCTGGATGTTGATCTCGAGCAGGCGGTTGTACCAGCGCTTGCGGTCGGCGTACTCCTCCAGGTAGAGGGCTGCGCCGACGCCGAGCGGGACTGTCATGAAGAGCACCAGGCCCATCATGTAGATCGTCCCGAGGATGGCCGGCCTGGCGCCGGCGCGGTCCGGGAGGGAGGAGGGCGGCTCGGTCAGGAGGACACCGTCCACGTAGGGAAGGCCTTTCCGAAGGACATCCACGAGCAGCACGGCCAAGAGCACGAACCCGATCGTGACCGAGAAGATGAGCAGGGCGTGGAAGAGGCCTCCGCGCACGCGGGCGCCGCGATCGCTCGACCGCAGGTTCACCGGGGTGGCGCTCACTCGTACACCTCCCGGAAGCGGCGGACGAGCCTGATCGCGATCACGTTCATGACAAGCGTGAACGCGAACAGGGTCAGCCCGACGACGAAGATCGTCTTGTACTCGATCGAGCCGGTCGGGACGTCGCCGATCCCGGTCGCTCCGATGAAGGCGGTCATCGTCTCGACCGACTCGCGCGGATCGAAGGTGAGATGGGCGATCGTGCCGGCGGCGATCAGCACGATCATCGTCTCCCCGATCGCCCGCGAGATCGCGAGCACATAGCTTGCGACGATGCCCGAGATCGCCGCCGGGACGACGATCCGGGTCGAGACCTGGAGTCGCGTTCCCCCGAGGGCGTACGCGCCGTCTCGCAGGTCCCGGGGGACGGCCGCCATCGCATCCTCCGAGATGGAGGCCACAGTCGGGATCAGCATCACGCCCATCACCAGCCCCGCGCTCAGCCCGTTGAAGATGTTGACGCCGAGCCCGAGGTCCTGGAGGAACGGGGTGAAGAAGGTGAGGGCGAAGAAGCCGAAGACGACCGTCGGGATCCCGGCCAGGACCTCGAGCGCGGGCTTCAGGACCTTGCGTACACGCGGGTGGGCGTATTCGCTGAGGTAGATGGCCGCCCCCAGCCCCAGAGGCATGCAAACGCTGCAGGCCCAGAAGGTGACCGAGAGCGTGCCAACGATGAGGGGGAGGACGCCGAACGAGGAGGGCGTGAAGAGCGGAGACCAGTCCTTGCCGGTGAAGTAGTCGACAATGCTGACCTCGCGGAAGAACTCGATCGACGGCTGGAGCAGCGCGGCCACGATGCCGACGGTCGTCGCCACGGAGACGAGCGCGCAGAGGGCGAGGACGCCCTTGATGACGTCCTCGCCCCAGTGCCTTCGCTCAGCCCGCAGTCTGGGCGTGAGCGTGGCGTCGCGCGTTGCCACCTGCTAGGCCGCGCCGATCGCGGTCTCGAGGTCATCTGCGAGCTTCTGCGACTCCTCGTCGGGAAGCGGGATGAACTGCGCCTCATCTGCGATCTGCGTGATGTTGTCGAAGTAGTAGCGAAGGAAGCCCTGCACCTCCGGCCGCTTGAGCGACTCGTTCTTCGCGTAGACGAACAGCGGGCGAGAGAGGGGCACATACGTGCCGTCTTTGGCCGTGTCGGCGCTCGGGGCGACGCACCCGTCGCCGCCGTCGACCTCGAGAGCCTTCAGCTTGTCCTGATTCTCCTCGAAGTACGTGTAACCGAAGTATCCAAGCCCGCCCTTTTGCCCCTCGACGGCCTGGACGATCACGTTGTCGTCCTCGCTCGCGGTGTAGTCCGAGCGGCTCGCACCCTCTTCGCCGTTGATCTCACCCGTGAAGTAGTCGAACGTGCCCGAGTCCGTGCCGGGCCCGGCGAGCTCCAGCTTCTCGTCGGGGAAGCTCGGGTCGACCTGGTTCCAGTTGTTGACTTTCGACCCAGGTTCCCAGATCTTCTTCAGCTGGTCGAGGGTGAGGCAGGTCGCCCAGTCGTTCTCCGAGTTGACGACAATCGTGAGGGCGTCGATTGCGACCTTGAACTCTGTGTAGTCAATGCCGGCCTCCTTGCAGACGCTTGCCTCCTTGTCGGCCGGATCTTCTTTGATCGGTCGGGAAGCGTCGGAAAGGTCGGTCTCACCCGCGCAGAAGCGCTCGAAACCGCCGCCGGTTCCGGACGTGCCGACCGTGACGTTCACGTCCGGCTGCTGTTCCCGGTAGAGCTCAGCTGCCCGGGTCGTGAGCGGGCCGACCGTGCTCGAACCGTCCGCCTCGACCTTCCCGGAGAGCTGTTCCGTGGTCGTCGCTGCCCGGTATCGGTGTTCGAGCCGGCGCTCGCCGTCGAAGTGTCGTCGCGTCCGCAGCCGGCCGAAAGAACGGCGACGGAAGCGATGAGGAGGCCGAGCAGGATCAGCCTCGTGCTAGGGCGAAAGTTCACTGTTCTCCTTTCAGGTCGCATCGGTGACCCGAGTGTGCGACGGGGGCGCGCACCGCATGGGCAGAAAGGCAGTGAACGACTGGGGAAGAAGTGGTGAAGGCCGAGCCGGGTCGCGAGTCAGCGGCGCTCGGGCACCGGAAACGCGCAGCGGATGGTCAGGCCGACACCACGCCCGCCGCTCGCCTCGACCGTCCCGCCCGCGGAGGTGACCACGTGCTTCACGATCGCGAGCCCGAGACCGGTCCCACGTGACGAGCGGGCGCGGTCGGCCCGGTAAAAGCGCTCAAAGAGCCTCGGCAGGTGCGTCGCTTCCACCCCGACGCCCGTGTCCGCGGCAGAGAGCACGATCTCTTCACCCTCCTGGAGGACGGAGAGGGTGACCCGCGCCCCCGGGCCCGCGTAGCTGATCGCGTTCGATGCGAGGTTGGAGGCGATGACGCGGATCATGCGCGGCCGGAGCGGTAACGCGGCGTCGTCGTCGCCCTCGACGGCGACCGTCATGCCCGCGCGCGCGGCGCGTTCATCGAGGCCCTCGGCCACTTCCACGAGGATCGGCAGCGCATGCGTCGCGCCGAGCGCCACGAGCTCCCGTCCGGACTCGAGCTCGGACAAGAACAGGATGTCATCGATCAGCTCGCCGATCTGACCGACCTCGGCTTGCGCCTGCTCGATCAGCTCTTTCGTGTCTTCGCCGGTCAGAAGTGCGGTCTCGAGCAGTGCCAGGAGGCGTGCGAGCGGCGTCCGGAGCTCGTGCGAGACGGCCGCCGTGAAGCCGGCGCGGAGCTCCTCGTAGGCGGCGAGGTCGCCCGCGTCGCGCACATAGAGGAGCCTTTCCTGCCGTCCGCCGACCTCGTACGGGATCGCGAATGTGGTTTGCGCGCCGTCCTCGCGCAGGAGGCTTGCCGGCGCGGGCGCGCCCTCCTTCAGCCCCTCGATCGTCTCGCGCGCGCGACGGCTTGCGCCGAGCACTCGATTCTCGTCGTCGAGAACGAGGACGAGCTCCCGGCTCTCCTCCACGAGGATCCGGCCTCGGGCCGCCTCCAGGCGTGTGGCCTCCCGCTCCTGCTTCGGGGGCGACGAGTGAGCGGGCTTGTGGCGCCGGAAGAATCGCTTCACCACTCCTTCACCCTCCGTTCACCATGACAGCACCCCCGAACAGGGAGCTTCGCGTCATTATCAGCACCGGTGTCCAAGGTTCTCATCATCGAGGACGACGACGTGATCGCGGAGGGCATGTCGCGGCACCTCGCTTCGGCGGGCTTCGATACGCTGTGGGTGAGCAAGGGAGAAGCAGGTCTGGCTCGTCTGCGGTACGAGCGGCCGGACGTCTGCGTTCTCGACCTGATGCTCCCGGGAGTCGACGGCTGGAAGCTGATCGAGACCGCCCGGAGCGAGGGAATCGGCACTCCGATCGTCGTCGTGAGCGCGCGCGGCACCGAGCACGATCGTGTTCACGCGCTGGAGATCGGGGCAGACGACTACCTTGTGAAGCCCTTCTCCATGAAGGAGCTCGTGGCACGCGTCCGTGTGGCGGCCCGGCGCGGAGTCCGCGCGCAGGAGGAGCAGCGTGGCGAGCCCGTCGACGCGGAGGAGCTCCGGATCGATCCCCGGAACGTCCAGGCGTACGTCAACGGAAAGAGCGCTGAGCTGACGCCGACCGAGTTCCGGCTCCTCTACGCGCTCGCGCTCGAGCGCGGGCGGGTGGTCACGCGCGACGAGCTCCTGCAGAAGGTCTGGGGCCGGCGGCAGTCGCATCGCGACCGAACCGTCGACGTGTTCGTGCGAAAGCTCCGGGACAAGATCGACGCCTCCGGCGCGCGGCATACCTTCATCCAGACGCGCTACGGGGTCGGCTACAAGTTCGAGCCCGAGCCCCGATAGGATCGGGCGATGCCAGTCGTCGCCAACCACATGACGAGAGACCTTTTGACGCTCGAGGCGGAGGCGACGCTCGGTGCGGCCGCGAAGCGCATGGCCGAGCGGGGTGTGGGAGCCGTGGTCGTCCTCGCCGGCGAGCGCCTGGTGGGCATCCTGACGGAGCGGGACATCCTGAAGGCCGTCGCGACCGGGTTCGAGCCCGATTCGCGGGTCTCCGACTGGATGACCCGCCACCCCGAGACGATCGAGAGCGACGACACGACGGATCACGCGGCCGCGCTCATGATCCACGGCGGCTTCCGTCACCTACCGGTGGTCGACGGCGGGGAGATCAAGGGGATCCTCTCGATCCGCGACCTGATGAGAGTCGCCCTCGACGACCGCTCGCCCCGCGGGGCCTAGAGAAGCTAGCCGAGCTCGCCGGCGAGGTCAGACGTCAGCGACCGGATCCGATCGCGGATCCGTCGCACCTCGTCGGGAGGCTTGCCCGCCGGGTCTTCGAGCTCCCAGTCGACGTAGCGTTTGCCCGGGATAACGGGGCAGGCGTCCCCGCAGCCCATGGTCACGACGACGTCGGCCCATTCGGCGTCTGCAGCGTCTAGTCGGCGCGGCGTCCGCCCACCGAGCTCGATGCCGAGCTCTCGCATCGCGGCGACGACCTCCGGATGAAGCTCGCTCGCAGGGTCGCTTCCGGCCGACCGGGCCTCGTGGCCGGAACCCGCCGATCGGGTGAAGAGCGCCTCGGCCATCTGCGACCGGCCTGCGTTCCTGACGCAGACGAAGAGGACTCGGGTCAATGCAGCACCGCGCCGATGCGCTCGAGCGCGCCCGGCACGAGTCGGTAGTAGGCGAACGTGCCGCGGCGCTCCCGTTCAACGAGCCCTGCCTGCGCGAGCTGCTTCAGGTGGTACGAGACGGTGGGTTGCTTCAGGCCGAGCGCCGGCACCAGCTCGCACACGCAGACGGAGTCTTCGTCCGCCGAGGCGAGGAGGTTCAGGATCTTGATTCGCTGCCGGTCGGCGAGGACCGAGAAAAGCCGCTCGAGCTCGCCGGCCTCGCTGTCGCTGAGAGCCGGACCGGCGACGGGAGCGCAGCAGTCGATGACGGCCAGAGTCTTCACGCTCGTCATTATATCGAAGATGGTCTATATTGATGAACGTCGATACATACGCAAAAGGAGTGAGACATGCCGAACACGTTTCATCTCTCGCTCGACGTGCCCGATCTCGACGAGGCGGTCCGGTTCTACCGTGAGCTCTTCGGGACCGACCCCGCCAAGCTCGAGCCCGGCTACGCCAAGTTCGAGCTCACCGATCCGGACGTGGCGCTGGCGCTCCAGGAGGCTGCGCGCCCGGCGCTCTCGCATCTGGGAATTCGCGTCGAGACGACCGAGGAGGTCGAAAAATCATCCGCGCGGCTCAGGGACGAGGGGCTGATCACGTTCGACGAGCGCGAGACAACGTGCTGCTACGCCCGCCAGGACAAGGTCTGGGTGTCCGACCCAGCAGGGAACAAGTGGGAGATCTACACGGTGCTCGAGGACGTCGAGTCGGGCGCATCTGTCGCCCCGAGCCATGAGGGCGCGTGCTGCGATCCGGCGGGCGCCTGCTGCTGAGGCCGGAACCGGGCCGACACCCGTTCTTCACCACTCGGACGCCCATGACATCGCGACACGGCCGCATACTCGCCCTGTCGCGTCGTTCTGCCAGTCGCCAGCCCGGGACGCGGCGGAAGGTTCGGATGAGCCCAACCCTCGTTCGTCCTCTCCTGAGTCAGAGCCGGCGGCCCCGCACAGGCCGGGCCGCCGGCTCTCGTTTCCCCTCTACCTCGCCCCGAGCGACCGCGCGGACCGCGCCCGTCGTTCTCCAAGTTTTCACCACACCGATACCCCCTTCCATGCCAGGGGAGGTCATGATCGCTGGTTCGATGGCATTCGACTTCCTCAGGGCACGCGGCCCGCTCTGATGGCGGCGACGCGAACCGCGCAAAAGGGAGCGGAGCGCCTTCTGAACCGCGAGCTCTCGTGGCTCGACTTCAACGCGCGTGTGCTCGAGCTCGCGTCCGACGAAAGCCTGCCGCTGCTCGAGCGCATCAAGTTCTGCTCGATTTTCGCGTCCAACCTGGACGAGTTCTTCATGGTGCGCGTCGCAGGCCTCATGGGTCAGGCGACCTCAGGGTTCCGTGTCCGGTCGGCGGACGGCCGCACGCCTCAGGCCGCGCTGGCCGAGATCAGGGAGCGGGTCCTCGAGCTCAGCGGGCAGCAATCGAAGCTGTGGGCTCGCGAACTTCGTCCCGCCCTCGAGAAGGAGGGGATCGTCCTCGCGAGGGTGGTCGAATGCGACGAGTCCGAGCTGCGTGAGCTGTCCGAGCGATTCGAGCGCGACGTCTATCCGGTGCTCACGCCGCTCGCCGTCGGTCCCGGACAGCCCTTCCCGTACATCTCGGGACTGTCGTTGAGCCTGGCGGTGTTCGTCAGGGATCCCGAGAGTGGAGAGGAGCGCTTCGCGCGCGTGAAGGTACCCGAAGGGCTGCCGCGCTTCATCGATGTGGGCGACCGAGGGCTCCTGGTTCCCCTCGAGGCGACCATCTCGCACTTCCTCGCACTGCTCTTCCCGCAGATGGAGGTCGCCGAATGTGCCGCCTTCCGGGTCACGCGCGACGCCGACTTCGACGTCTCGGACGAGGCCGACGACCTGCTCGAGGCGGTCGAGCTCCAGCTCCAGCGTCGCCGCTTCGGGGATGTCGTTCGGCTCGAAGTCTCCGAGTCGATGTCGGAACGGATGCTGGAGCGGCTTACGGTCGGGCTCGGCGCCGGCGAGGAACAGGTCTACCGCATCCAGGGCCTCCTGGATCTCGCCGACCTCTCGCAGATCGCCCGCCTCGAGCGTCCCGACCTGAAGGACGATCCGTGGGTACCCCGCACGCCGGTGCCGTTCCTGTCCGCCGCCGCTGACGGAGACCTGTTCGCCAGCATCGGGCAAGGCGATGTACTCGTCCATCACCCGTACGACTCGTTCGCGACGAGTTTCGAGGCATTCGTCACCTCAGCGGCGAACGACGCGCAGGTCACGGCGATGAAGACAACCGTCTACCGGACGAGCGACGATTCGCCCCTCGTCCCGGCACTCATCGAGTCCGTCCGAGGGCGGCAAGCAGAGCGTCTGTCTCGTGGAGCTCAAGGCCCGATTCGACGAGCACCGGAACATCGAGTGGTCACGCGCGCTCGAGCGGGCGGGCGTGCACGTCGTCTACGGGTTCCCGAGCCTCAAGATCCACGCGAAGATGACGCTCGTCATACGCCGCGAGGGCGGTGCGCTCAGGCGCTACGTCCACCTCGGCACGGGCAACTACCACGCGCTGACCGCGCGGGTGTACGAGGATTTCGGTCTCTTTACAGCCGACGAGGAGATCGCCGCGGACGTCGCCGATCTCTTCAACCACATCACCGGCTTCGGGCGTCCGCAGCGCTTTCGCAAGCTCCTCGTGGCGCCGCTCGGCCTGCGGGAGAGGTTGATCGAGGAGATCAGGGCGGTCGGCACAGCCGCCGAGGCGGGGAAGACCGCGCGGATCCGCTTGAAAGTCAACGCACTGACGGACGAGGCGATCGTCCACGAGCTCTACCGGGCGTCCCAGCAGGGCGCCGAGATCGACGTGGTCGCAAGGAGCATCTGCACGCTTTGGCCCGGCGTAGAGGGGCTCAGCGAAAACATCCGCGTGCGGAGCATCCTCGGTCGCTTCCTGGAGCACAGCAGGGTGTTCAGCTTCCAGGCAGGGAAGAAGAGCTCCTACTTCATTGGCAGCGCGGATCTCATGCCGCGCAACCTCGACCACAGGCTCGAGATCCTGGCGCCCGTAGAGGACTCGGCCGTTCAGCAGCGGCTCAGCGCTGCGTTCGACGTCTTGCTCGCGGACAACACGCAGGCGTGGGAGCTTCTGGCGGACGGGACCTGGCACCGGCTTCGGCCGAAGAAGGACGAGCCGGCGCGCGGCAGCCAGGACGTCTTCATGCGGAAGACCGGTCGTCGCTCGCCTCGCCGCGTCCCTGCTCGGCGCCTGGGATAGAGGACCTCTGTTAGGGGCGCCCGTGACCCTCGTGACAGCCGACGTGGTTCGGAGAATGGGACGCGCATTGAACGTCGCCGTCCTCGACGTGGGCTCGAACACTGTCCGGCTGCTCGTCGCGGCTCGTCAGAGCGACCGGTCTCATCGCCCCTGCGGGAGGAGCGCGAGCATCTTTTGCTCGGCGAGGAGGTCGAGCGGCTCGGCCGGATCTCAGACGAAAAGCTTGCGGCGACGGCCCGATGTGCCGGTCGGTACGCCCGGATGGCGCGGGAGCTCGGAGTCGATCGCCTCGACGTGATCGTCACGGCGCCCGGGACGTCAGAGCGAGAATGCCGACGAGCTCGTCCAGGCGCTCGCCGTCGCTACCGGCACGGCCGTGCGGGTCCTCTCGGCCGACGAGGAGGGTCGGCTCGCCTATCAAGGAGCTGTGGCGGCGGCTGCCTCGCTCCCCGAGACGGTTGCCGTCTGTGACGTGGGCGGCGGCTCGACAGAGCTCGTCGTCGGAACTCCGACCGGTCGGGCCGACCTGGTGGAGATCGATCAACCTCGGCTGCGTTCGCCTCACGGAGAGATTCCTCGTCGACGATCCACCCGGGAAGGTCGCCATGGCGAGCAGCGGCGGAGGAAGTCGAGCGCCACCTCGAGGGTCTGACCCCGCCGATGCCGCTGGCCGCGCTTGCGACCGGGGGCACCGCGCGCGCACTTCGCAAGGTGGTGGGCGAGGCGTTGGGGCCTGAAGAGCTCGCGCTGGCGTCGCGCCGAATCGCGAAGCGCTCGTCCCGCGAGCTTGCGAAGGCAAACGACCTCGACCGGACTCGGGCCAGGACGCTTCCGGCCGGTGTGCTTGTCCTGGCGGCAGTGCAGCGCCGGCTCTGTGTTCCATTCGTCGTCTCTCGCGCGGGCCTGCGCGAAGGGGTTGCGCTCGAGCTGCTTGCAAAGCAGCGCGCCGCCTAGCCTTCGGGCGGGGGGAGGTACTGGCCCGGCACGAAGCCCGCGCCGGTCATCTCCAGGATTCGCGCCGCACCCTTCTTGAGCGCGAGCGCCGGGCCCAAGAGGAGCTCCACGATGTCGCCGTGCGTGCAGAGGGCGGGGGTCGCACCCTTCAGCGCGCTGAGCAGGCCGAGGACTGCCTCCCTCGATGCTCCCTCAACCAGCTCCTCACGTTCCTCGACCTCGACTCCGAGCGCCGCGGCGAGCGGTTCGACCGTCTGTACGCATCGCACATAAGGGCTCGAGCACACGCGATCGATGCCGAACGGGAGCAGTGCGGCTACGAGCCCCTGCGCCTGCTTCCGCCCGCGCTTGTCGAGTGGCCGCAGGCGATCGTCGCCGCTCCACCGCTCCCGTTTGCCAGCGCTGGCATGGCGGATGAGCACGGCTCGGTTGCTCAGACCGTCCTCTCGAAGGAGGCGAGCACGTCGCGGTCTCGTCCGTGGGTGAGTCGCTCCGCGGCCTCGGGGAGCGCGAGCCAGCGCACCTCGTCGATTTCGTCGTGAGGCAGAGAACGAGCCTCTCAGTGGGCGCATCGCCCAGTAGCGAACCGTCTTGTTCCGGCCGCGGGTGTCGCGATACGAGGTCGAGACGAGCTCCTCTTCCGGCTCGCACACGAGGCCGGTCTCCTCTTCCACCTCGCGGAGCGCACAGGCCAGATCGTCCTCGCCGCGCATTTCTTGCCCTTCGGGAGCGTCCAGTCGTCGTACTCCGGCCGGTGGACGAGCAGCACCTCGAGCTTGCCTCCGGGATCGCGACGCCAGACGACGCCGCCGGCGGCCCGAACCGAGCGTTTCAGGCCCAGGCCCGCCGGCCGCGTTTCTCGAGCCTCGCCCACGCCGCCGGCAGGGCGGCCCTGGTCTCCGCGCGCCGCGTGCCCTGACGCTCGACGAGCCGCCCGGCAGCGAACGCGAGGCCGGCCTTCCGGCGTCCGGCCAGGGCACGGATCCGCTCCTCGGCCACGACCGCGTCCTGGTGCTCGCCGACCACGTCCTGGAAGCGCTTCGCCTCCTGCACGAACAGCCTCGCGCGCTTGCCGGCGAGCGGCTCGGCCAGCTCCGCCGCGTACCTGGCCCGCTTTCCCCTGATCCGAACGCGATGAAGCTCCTCGTCGGAGGGGCTGGGTCCGGCACGGAGGATCGTCTTCTGGAGCTTCGCGAACTCGCGTCCGGCGATCGCCTTCAGTGACGGTCCGCCGGAGACGACCGGCGGCGTTGCGGTGATGCTGTCCAGCACGCCGAGGAGGCCGAAGTACCGCTCGCTCGAGAGCTCTACGAGCATCGCCGAGCGCGCGGCTTCGCGTTCGCCGGCGACGCGCTCCACGAGCTCGCCGGCCGCCGCCTCGTCTGTCGGATCGAGCCTCTCGATCTCCGTGCGCAAGTACGCGTCGAGGACATCGAGGTCGCGAACCGGCCCTAGGGCGTCCGCGAGCCAACCGAGCTCTCCACGTAGGCGCTCGGACCACTCGCGCTCGAGACGGGGGGCTGCCGCGCGGAGGACGGCGCGGAGCCTGCGCGTTGCGACCCGCATGCGATGGACCGCCTCCGGATCGTCTCCCAGCCGGACTCCCGGGTCGTTGGCCAGGATCTGCTCGTGCTGGCGCTCGAGCATCGCTCCGAGAGCCGCGGCGTCGTCCGCCGGCACGCGCCGGCTCGTCATCGGAGAGGCCGAGAACGCGGAACACCTTCGGACGGCGCTCGCCCTTGCCGGCGCCGGCTTTCCTGAGCGCACGCGAGATTGCCTTCGAGAGCCTGCTCGTCGCCCTCCACCAACTCCACTTCGAGCTCCGTGAACCGGCTGATCACTCGGCGGGCGTCCATGACGGCGACCGAGTCGAGTACGACGTCCGCCTTCCCGTTCCCGTCGTCGGCAACCCGGAACCCCGCGCGTCGGGTGCGGAGCTTGGCGATCGGGGATAGCTCGCGCGCGTGCGTGAGTGCCACCAGCAGCCGGGCGAGCTCCTGCGGCGGTCCCGCTGGGCCGCCTGGCTGCTCGAGCTCCCGCCGCGCAGTCCCCTCGGGAAGCTTGAGCTGCCAGAGGCCCTTCCCGTGCTCGACCCGCCTGCGCAGCGTGATCCCCGCACGGGCGAGGCGATGGTCCGAGGTGTCGTAGTAGGTGGAGGTGAACGTTCGTCGCTCGAGCGGCTCACCGCCGAGGTCGGGTAGTTCGAATCCGTCCGGCGCGGCGAGCTTCAGCTCTCGCTCGAGGGTCTCCTTGGCAGCCATCGCAGGCGATCGTAGCGCCGTTCGTGCGAGCGGCGGCCTCGCCGTTCACTGGCTCTTTACCACCCGGAAACAAGTGGTTCGAGCGCCCAGCCGTCGGTCGACCGCCGGCCCGCTAGATCGTCCGCGCGCTAGACCGCGCCCGGAACGTCCTCCGCATCCGCGTCGTCCTCGTCCTCCGGGTCCGGGCGCGCCTTCGGCGTCCTCGCCGCGACTGAGGGCATTTTGAGGAACACCGCAGTCAGGTCGATATCGGCGGCTGCACGACGTTAGTGAATCGCCGCTGGCGCCGGGGCGTCGGCAGGTTCAGGATCCACGGCGATGGATGTTCCGGTCGAGCTGCGGCAGCTGCGGTATTTCGTCGCGGTGGCGGAGGAGTTGCATTTCGGGCGCGCAGCCGAGCGTCTGCACATGTCGCAGTCGCCGCTCTCGCGCGCGATCCGCGAGTTGGAGCGCGAGCTCGGGCTGGTGCTGTTCGTCCGGACGACGCGGCGTGTCGAGCTGACACCGGCGGGGTCAGCCTCCTCGAGCGGGCGCGGCGGGCGCTCGCCGAGATCGATGCTGCGGTTGACGAGGCGCGTCGTGCAGCGGCGCCGGATCGCGGCACCTGACGTCGGCTATAGGCCGTTCAGCCGGTCCCTGGCGACGCGGATCGCCGAGGAGACGGTGGCGCAGCGTCCCGAGCTACGGTTCGGCTCGAGGAGGACGTGACGCCGGAGCTGCTGCGGCGGGTCGCCGGCCACGAGCTGACGGCCGCGGTCGTGATGGAGACGCCGGCGGCGGCGCGTCGCTATGGGGTTCGCATGGACGCGCTGAGGGACGAGCCGCTGCTGGCCGCGCTACCGGCGACGCACGGCTACGCGAGCGCGGAGGCGATTCCCGTCGGTGCTTTCGCCGCGGAGTGCGTGCTGTTGCCGCGCGAGCCGGCGGGGGGGCCTTCAACGCGTGGCTGCGGGCGGTCGTCAGGGCGCAGGGTCCGAGCTCGAGCGGACGCTGGAGACGCTCAGCGCTCCCTGGGATCGGCGGATGCTGCCGGTCGCGGACGGCGAGGCCGTCTCGCGTCTTCGTCGGCGAATGGGCGGAAGAGGCGATTGCGGGTGTCGCGGCTGTGCCGTTCGATCCGCCGCTGAGCTTTCCGATCGATCTCGCGTCGCGTTGCCGCCGACCGACGACGGGAGCTCCTGCGTGAGACCGCCCGGCGAGTCCGCGACGCCGAAGGGTGGCTGACGCACCGGCCGGCGCGCACCGAGCTGCCGAGCGATTGAGTCGCCTCGGGTCTGGGTCGGTGCGCCGATCGGACTTTCTCCGGACGCGCGCGGCGTAGCGTCCTGGCGTCAACGAAGAGGAGGAGGCCTCGTGGCAACGAATCGCACCGACTAGCGACCGGATCCCGTTGATGCTGATCCACGGCGCCTGGCTCTCGGCGCGAAGCTGGGAGAACTTCGCCGACTACTTCGGGAAGCGCGGGTTCGCCGTCTCCGCTCCCGAGTGGCCGCGCAAGGAAGGGGACGTCGAGGAGCTGCGAGCGGAGGCAGACGAGCTCAAGGGCCTCGGCATCACGGAGATCGTCGACCACTACGAGGAGCAGATCCGCGCGCTCGACGAGCCGCCGGTGCTGATCGGCCACTCCTTCGGGGGCCTGATCGTCGAGCTGCTTGCTCGACCGCGGCCTCGGACGCGCCGGCGTGGCGCTCAGCCCCGCTCCGCCCAAGGGCATCCTCGTGCTCCCGTTCTCGTCGCTCAAGGCCGCGGCTCCTGCGCTCGCGCATCCATCCAAGTGGCACGGGATCGTGACGCTGACGCTCGAGGAGTTCACGTACGGGTTCGTGAACACGTTCTCTCCCGAGGAGGCCGCGGCGGCCTACGAGCGCTACGCGGTCCCGGAGACCGGCCAGATCTTCTACGAGGCGGGGTTCGCGAACTTCCATCTGAACCCGCCGACCGAGGTGCACTTCAAGAACGCGCGAGCGCGCGCCGCTGCTCATCGTCGGGGCGGGGAAGGACCACACGGTGCCGGCCTCGCTCTCCCGCAAGCAGTACGAGAAGTACGAGCGCTCGCCGGCGCAAGACGGAGTACCTCGAGTTCGAGGGCCGGCCGCACCTGCTCATGGCGGCCGAGGGCTGGGACGAGGTCGCCGCGCGATCGACAGCTGGCTCGACGGCGTGCTCGAGGCCCAGGCGCCTTCCGGCGGCGGCGTGTCCGCCTAGCCGGGCGGAGCGGCGTCTAGGCGGCATGGATCTCGAGCTCAACGGCAAGGTCGCCGTCGTCACGGGCGCGAGCAAGGGAATCGGGCTGGCGGTGGTGCGAATCCTCGCCGCCGACCGCACTTCATAGTGTTGGAGCGAGCGCATCGGCGACCTCGACTGCCCCTTCGCCGGTCGTCGTTTAAAAGGCCAGATCCGGCGAACCCGAAAGCCCACCGGATCTGACGAAGCGGAGCTAGTGCCTCATTGCGCGAGCGTCAAGCTCGACCAGCTCGAGCTAGGCACCCTGTGAGGGAACGCCCGTCGGGACGTGCATGGCGAGGAGCTGGCCTCCTTCGACGAGCTCGGGCGATGGGCTACGGCTTCGTGACGATCCGGTGGCGAGGCGGTTTCGGCCCCTTCACGCGCGGGCGGGCGACCGCGTGTCTAACAGGCGTTTCGTGAGGCGGGCGGGACGATCTCGCTGGCAATCAGCCGCCGGTCGACGCCCTTTCTATTCATAACCTGCACGTCGGAGACGACCCAGCGCCGGCCGCTCATGCTGAACGTTTCTCCGATCCGGAGCTCGCGGTGAAGCGTCGTCCGGACGGCAAGCGAACGGACGAGGCCCTGCACCTCCAACATCATGTCGTAGGCGAGACCCTGCGTCATGGCCGAGCGCTCTCCTTCATTGATCACGAGGCGAGGGCGGCCGCGGGGAGTCTCAGGAGCGCCGGTCTTCTGGCGTCTCGGGCGATTCATCTAGATCAATCGGGGGAACACGCGTCCTCCTCCTCCCACGCTAGCCGGTCGAGGCCCCATGCATCGGAGTCATGCACCCAGCAACGTCATCGCTCGTCGTCACACTAGGAAAGGTAGCGAGCCACTCGTATCGGAAAAGGTGCCTTCACCGGCCTTACACCCTTTCAAACCACGTTGTTACTCGAGGAGCGGAGCTGCTGCCATACCCCCTCGCGTCTCCCTGACCGTTGCCGATCGCTTCACTGGCCGACGCACCGCTCCGCTTGGACACGCTCCCGCGACGCCGAGGGCATGCTGGCGTGGCGCGATAAACCATGATCAATCCCGGGCCTTTTGTCCGCAATCGCAAAACAGAAGTCGGTCACATACGCGCCTAAGCGTTGCGTCGGTTTCCGTGCGGGCCGCGGGGCCGGTCGCGCTCCGAGCGGCGAGGGTGACCAGCTTCCAAGGAAGATCCCGACGAGGGGGTATCCGGCAAGCGCGCAGAGGACGGCGAGTGCTAGCCCAGTAAATGCGCCCAGCCAGATCAGCCAGCCGTCGGCCATCGAACCGAATCTACGCCAGGCGACTTGGTGATGTCGAGCTGGCAGGCGAAGCTAGTGGGGCCGCATCGGGCGCTGCGGTGGTGCGCCCAGCCAGATCAACCAGCCGTCCGCCATCGAGCAGAATCTATGTCAGGCGACTTAGTGATATCGAGCCGGCAGAGGCGGCGCTAGTGCGGCCTCATCGGCGACGCGCGCTCGACGGGGATTCGCGCACGCACGCGCCGCGCGTCGACGGCTGGCACGGATCCGGCCCGACCCTTCTTGCGAGCCGCCGCCCCTTCTCGGCGCCGAGCACGCGGGCAGCCTCGGCGAGAGCTTCGCGGGTCGAACCGTTTACGTCGACCTAGGCCGCGGCGACGAGCAGTCGGCCGGCGAGCAGATAGTCGCGCGGTGGGACGCTGACGGTGAGCTCGCGCGGGGCGCGGGAATAGAGCCTTGGCCGGGCGCCCGCCGCCCTGGCCGCGTCGTTTGCCGAGCCGCCGACGGGCGAGGTCCCGCCGACTGGCGTCGAACAACGCGCCGTCGCAACCCGGTCTTAGGCGCCCTCGGCCTGCAGCCGCTCCGAGAAGAACTCGAGTGCCTTCTTCGTCTTGGTCTGCTGCTCGCCGGTGAGGTCGACGCCCCGTTGCGTCAGGAACGCTCTCGTCTCGGCGGCGACCTGGAACGCCTCCGAGGGCGCGCACTTCGTCGATAGCTCGAGGATCATCGAGTTGTCCGGGTAGAGCCAGAGCTCGGCGACGAGCTTGCGGGCGTATCCCTCCGGCGCGAACTTCAGCTTGAGCACGAAGATCGGGCCGAGGATCGAGAGGTCGTCCAGCTCGAGCCCCTCGGGTGCGTGCGCCGCGTACAACGACCGCTGCTCCTTGGAGAAGAGCTTGCGGATCGGCCGCTTCCCCGCCACCGCATCCTTGACGTCGGCCTTCTCCAGCGCGCGCTTCATCGATCCGGAGCAGACGATACCCGCCCGGCATCGCATCGACCTCGACGCCGAAGTTCGGCGAGCCGCGCAGCTCCGCCGGGAGCTCCTCCGGGACAACCGGGCGCAGCTTGACGACCGTGTCGTCTCCCTTCTGCTGGACGCGGCGAGCGCGAACGACGACGCCGCCCTTGTTGAGCTTCAGGTCCGGCGTGTCGAAGAAGTAGACCTGCCGAATCTGGCCGTCGAGGGGATCCACCCCGAGCGCCGCCGCCCCGCGGCTCCGGTCGGACACCGGCACCGTCAGCTTGAGCTCGACGCTGTCGGCGCCCTTCGTCAGCGCGATCAACTCGGCCAGGTCCTCATCGGAAAGCCTCGGAGTTTTCGTCTTGGTGGCCATGGTCGATCCTTTCTCGGCAGGGGCTTGACGGGTGGTTCAGCGCCGGTCTTGCAGTTCTCGCCGTCGGTCGTCTCCAAGTCTTGCAGCGTACCCCACTCGAAGTAGGTATCCCGATTTTCGGGTTTCGGGTCGCGCGGATCGCGCCCGCTACTTCAGACAAACCCGCGCCGAAGAAAGCCGGCGATCTGGTCGCGCCGCGCTCGAGCTCTAGCACCTGGGGAGCGCGACGCGATCGCCCGTCTCTTCGCGGCGGATGATTTTTCAAAGTAGCGGTGCGAATCCGCCCGACCCCAAACCCGAAACCGCGATACCTACTTCGAGGCGTGGGTACCCCGCAGATTTTTCAGGAGAGGCGTGGGACTCCAGTACTACCCGGCATCGAGCTCCCGGTGTTCGAAGTCCCGTTAGAGAACGGGAGAGGACCCAGACGCCTTGTGCTTCCCGCCGGCGACATGGAGTCCGCGACGGATTTCTGGGCAGTCGTGGTCGTTCATCGAGGGAGAAAGGGCGGTCCGGGCTAAGCCGCCGTGCGAGCGGTGGGAAGACCTGACCCCGGGAAGCGTTCGCGTACGGTAGCGCGTGCCTCATAGGATGAGCACGTGACGTCAGATCACTCGGGAGCTGGTCGTGGCACGCTCCTGCTCGCCGACATCTCCGGTTACACCGCCTTCCTACAGGCGGTCGCGGAAGCTCACGCCGCCGACATGGCGGCTGGCACGTTCGTTCCCAAGGCTTATCCGCTGCTGACGAGCCTGATCGACGGGATCGTCGAACGAATAGCTCCACCGTTCGTCTTGTCCAAGCTCGAGGGGGACGCGGTCTTCGTGTTCGCCGCCGAAGGCGAGCTCGGCGTCCGCGGCCAATCGGTCGTGGACTGCCTGACCGCCTGCTACGAGGGGTATCGGGCCCGTCTGAACGAAGCTAGCGAGCTTATGACCTGTACCTGCGATGCATGCTTGTCGATAGGCGGCCTGGAGCTCAAGTTCGTACTGCATCACGGAAGGTACATCGTCCAGTCGGTCGCGGGCCATCAGGAGCTGCTTGGCCCTGACGTGACGATTTCGCACCTGCTCCTGAAGAACCACGTGGCCGACCTGATCGGCCGGTCCGCCTACGCACTTGTCACTGAGTCGGCGGCGGCCCACCTAAACCTTCCACTCGAGCGCGCACTCCCGATCACCGAGGAGTACGACCATTACGCGCCTGTCCGGGCGTCCGTCCTAACGCTCTCCTGACAAGTGTTCGCGCTCGACTGACAGAACCGACGCGCTTCCGCACCGCCCCGCGCCGCTGGCACGCTCGTTACTGCGGCGACAACAAGGTCTAGATCGAGAGCCGGGGATGGGTCCGGCTTTCCTTCCTTCTGCCGGTACGAGCCGAGCCGCCCACCTGTCGGTGCCGGCGACTACCAGGGCAATCCCAAGCCAAAGGGCGCTCATCCCTGCAAATGAGCACGTTCTGCGGGCTCGGCACTGCCGCGGGATTTCCCACTCGGACCCTAGGCTCGCCGCCACACTGAACTCCGATTGTTATGCCTTCGTGAAGCGGTCGCGCGGGGGCAACCGAATCGGACTGGCGCGACGTTATCTCTTCCTGACTAGTGGACGCAGTACCGGCCGGGCCTGCTTCTTCGACACGAAGACAGGAGGCACCATGAAGATCAGAATGTTCGCGGTCACAGCGGCGGCACTCGCCGTCGGCGTCGCAGCCGCAGGCTGCGGCAGCGGCAGCAGCTCGAGCGCGGCGTCAGCGGGCACCGGGACGAGCATTCGGCAGCACTTCCGCTAGATCGTCCGGCTATGGCTCCGGCGGCGGTAGCTCGGCTGCCGCGACCAGCGCGGTCACCCTCAAGGCGGCGAGCTCGATGCTCGGCAGGATCCTCGCCGACCAGGACGGCAAGACGCTCTACCTCTTCGAGGCGGACGCCATGAATAAGAGCAATTGCAGCGGTGGCTGCGCGACGGTCTGGCCGCCGATCACGATGAGCGGGACGGCGACCGCCGGTAGCGGCGTGTCGGCCAAGCTGATCGGCACGACCATGCGGCCGGACGGAAGCTCCCAGGTCACCTACGCGGGGCACCCACTCTACTGGTACGAAGGCGACTCCAACCCCGGCGACACGAACGGTGAAGGGCTGACCGACTTCGGCGGCTCCTGGGACGCCGTTTCGCCTGCCGGCAAGGCGGTCGAGAGCGACAACTCGTAACGACCTCTGGGCGAGCTGGACGACGCCCTCGGGGGCTTCGTCCAGCTCGCCTTCAGGCTTTGCCCTGCTCCTCCTGGCGACCTCGCCCACATGCGTAGCCTCACTTGACTTCTGCGCCTCTCGCGCCCACGCGACAAGTGTCTCGCAGGGACGTTCCAGCCCCCGCCGGCTCATCCTCCCTAACCTCGCCGATCATCGCCTCGGCCGCCTCCCGCTCGAGGAAGAACTCGACGACCTTCTCGGTCTGGGCGCTGACGACGCCTAGAAGATCACTTCGCCGGCATGAGACCGCCGAGGGGGAACTCGTCGGCGTACTCGCACAGGAACGCGACGCCGCGATGAAGGCGATACTTGAGGCGGCCAAGGCTGGGCTCGAGGTCGCCGGAGGCGCGCTCTTCAAGAAGCTCCTGGGTATCAAGTAGGCGCCACTCGTCCCTTCATCGAGACCACACCGTGACCATACGGGCACAGCACCTCACGGCCGTCGCGCCCTTACCCCGTCGCTCCCCCAGCTCGGCGCACCCTCAAAAGGTCTGCGGGTCACCCTGATGGCTCGCGCTAACGGAGACCCGCTCATCTCTCCCTCCGAAGATGTCGACGCGGGACTGAGCCGGTCGGGTTGCTCCGGCGCTCAACCCAGGCCGTCCGCCTGCGCCGTACGCCAACCCCGGCTCGTTCTCACGAAACCTCAACGATCATCGCCTATGCGCTCCTAGCGTCTAGAGGCAGTTCAGAGGCGCACGTCGGACTTGAGCACGTGGTCGACGAGTGCCTCATTCTCAAGCTGGATGTTCTTTAGGAGCGTGCGTGGGGCCCCATCGAGACGAGGGTTGATCCCGCGCGGCGGAATACGGAACGCTGCCAGCTCACCGATGTCGATGTCGAGGCACCACTGGCTCGCTTCATTGCACGATGTGTGCTTCCGAAGAAACCGCCCCAGATAGTCAGGCTTACTGAAGGATCCACATGGCTCGGCTCCCTGCGGGCGGGTTGCCCACCTTGAACAAGTAGTACAGCCAGCGCATTGCGACCTGATATTCCTGCCACGTCTCGGCGATGCGGGCATCGGCGAGGTGCGTTCGCATACCCGTCAGAATGACGTAGCTTTCCGTCGACCACGTCTCGTAGGCGAGGTCGTAGTGGCGGGGGCTTGCCGTGCTAGACCAGCTCGTTCGAAAGCGTCGCCGCGAGGAAGGGACTGACCGTCGCGCTCATCCGCTCGGCAAGCTCGCGCCGGGTTTCCAGTGCCTGCTGGTTTTCTTGCGACTGCTCGGTGTAGAGGGGAACGAGCACAGTCGAAATGGCGGCTCCCACCACCACTAACGCGAGCGGATGCGAAAGCCCGCGACGGACGGACGCACCCAACTTGACAGCCGAGGATAAGACCTTGCTCATCATGTTCCTAGGACGGAGCGGCGCTGAACTTTCTTTCACACATTCGCGCGGCGCGACCGCTTGAAACGAAGGGCTAGGTAGACTGACCGACTTCGACCGCCTCGACCCGCAGATTCTCCGCCAGCAGCGGCTCGTCCTCCCGAACCTCACCGATCATGGCCTCGGCCGCCTCACGCTCGAGGAGAGCTTCACGACCTTTTGGATCCGGGCGCTGACCGACTCCTTGTAGAACAGCAGGCCGTGAGTCTAAGAGTTCACGCCCCTGGGTCGAGGCGATCTTGAAGGCAGTGCGGTTTATCTCCTCCATGAGCATCCCTTGACTGCCCCAGCTCGGAGTAGGAGACTCCTGACACTGGATTGAAGAGTCGGTAAATGCGGACTGCGCTAGCGCGTTTCGACGTCGAGGAATGGGGGATGCGGCGCAGCCTCCGCTCGTTTCGTCTTCTCCCGTCAGCGGATGGATAGGTCGAGGAGTGCTCGCCCAAGGCTCACACATGCCTGAGCAGAAATGTGCCCGGCGCCATACACGAAGGAGGCTTTCTATGCTTCGTCGCTTGGCCTTCGGCCTCCTAGCCGCAGGCCTACTGTCACTCGCGGCTCCAGCCTTTGCTCAGCCGCCCACCAACGTAACCACCCACGAGAAGGGACTTGTCGAGACCTTCGTCGACGTCATTCCGACCTGCGAAAAGGCGGCCCGCTCTACACGGTCACGACCACCAGCAACCTCGTCATGCACGAGACGATCTTCGACGATGGTCGCGTCCACGCGACGTTCACCCAGACGGGAAAGTTCAGCGCGGTGCCCCTGGAGGATCCGAGCCTGCCAAGCTTCACTGGCAAGTTCACCACCTGGGGAGGGTTCAACCAGAACGGCACGACGGTGAACGGCACGTTCACCTTCAATTCAGTGGGACCGGTTCGGACGGGTCGACGTTGAGCTTCCACACCATGGACCACTTCAACGTCCGCCCGGACGGCACGGTGAACGAGTTCTTCCACTGCCACTAGCCGGGTAGGGCGGCTCCGCCAGTCAGGCGCCGGGCCTGGCGGAGCCGCTTGCTCGACAACGTTCGCCAAGAACCTCCGCAAGCAGCTCGCCCCGGTCAGTTCGCGCCGGCGTCGAGGCTGATCCCGATCCGCTTGTTCAGCCCCAGGAGGCAGGATGCCGCTGACGCACTCGACCTGACGCGCCACCGCCCCGTGAGCTCGGCGCTCATCCTGGCCCCCGGAGGCAAAGAGACCCGAGGTCCATCCCCTAGACGGGCTGGAAGAGCTCGCAGCCGATTCGCGTGGAGAAGAAGTCGCGAGCCGTGCCGGCGGCGTAGGCGACCCAGGGCGCCGGATCTCGCGCAAGCTCGGCCGACGGGGCCGGATAAGCGCTAGCGCTGTCGAGGCCGGTCGACAAGCGCCACCGGTAGCGACACCTCACGTCAAGACGGCCTTGGGGCCGCAACCTTCCCGGACCGCGTCAGTGGCGCCGCACGACCCCTCGTGCGCGCTTGGCGGCCAGGTAACCCGCTGCCGTCGCCAGCGCCGCTCCCGGGATGTCGATGGCGAGAAACTCCCAGCCGATCTTGTACTCGCCGCTGATGACCGTCGCCGCGACGCCCACGACGACCGCCGCCGCGACACCGACCGGGAGCCGTAGGGACGGCCGAAGGAATTGAAGAAGCGAGCCGAGCAGAAGACCTGCTGTGATCGGGAACAGCTCGTGCATCGGCTAGTCCCCCTCCTCATTGGCGACCGGTCGAAGCTCGTAGCTGCTTCCGCCGGCGAGCTGGCCGCCGACCCATTGCTCGACATGGAAGGTCAGCGGTTCCTCGAAGTGAGCATCCGGAAGTGCGACGACGAAGGCCGCCGCGAAGCGCTCACCTCGCGGGCTCAGGCCGTAGAGGCCGGGAAGCCGCTCCTCGTGGCGTTCATCGCCGGTCTCGAGCACGAACGCCCGCTCCCAGTCGAAGTCGACCGGCTCACGGCAGCCGAACTGCTCGAGCTCGCGGAGTGTCGGTGGAATCTCTTCGACAACCTTGAAGCCCCAAAGAGCCTCGCGCAGCCCGCCTCGGGCCGTGAACGGAGGAAGGACGATATGGAAAACCGTCGCCGGCGGCAGGCCGCGGGTGTTGAAGAGGACGTCGAGCGGCGCCCGTTTGGCCATCACGCCCAGCTCGATCATGTAAGGCCCGGCGGGAGAGTCGGCGCCCTGCGCGCCGGGGACGACGTTGTCGACGTGGAGGTTCTTCAGCGTCACGTGGTTCGAGCCGTTCACCGCCGCGCCGACGTCGGTGCCGCTCACGGAGATCGGGTCTTCGTCGCTCGTCACGACGACGAGCAGACAGGTGTGGTTCGGCGCGGTGGCCGGCACCAGCCAGCTCCAGCCGACGACGCCGGGACGACCCGGCGCGATGCTGGCAATCGTCTTCGCCGGTCCGACGGGATGCCAGTTCGTCGGTGTTCGTCGGGTCGGCGTTCGGAAACGCGGTCCAGAAGTCGCTGGGCAGGGGCGGCAGCACGGCGCTCGCATCGGCCCAGAAAGCGCGCACGCGCACGTTCGTCGCCGGCTGGTTCCGCGGGTGTGCACCTGGGCGTACGCCCGGACCCAGGTGTCGCGACGCGGGTTGTCATGGGCGTGGCCCTCGAACTGCAGGTAGTCGATGTCGAGACCGGCAAAGGCGTAGGCGTTGGTCGCCGGGTCGGGGCTGTCGATCTTGACGTCGGCCGACTGCCACCAGTAGACCCACTGGGTGTCGTCGAACGGATGGGCGACGTTGGACGGGCTCGGCGAGACGCGGCCGGTGTCGAGGAGGTTGTCACGGACGTAGGTCTGCACCAGCGGCGGACGCCGCATCGATCGGCCGCTCCCAGACCGAGCGGCCGTGGGTCGCGGCACGCAGGAGCCGCTGCGGGCGAAGAGCTTCAGGTCCTGGACCGAGCAGTTGGGAAGACCCTGGTCCCAGACGGCCCAGCTCGTCCCACCGTTGTCGGTGCGGAAGATGCCGACGTCGCAGCCGATGAAGATCGTCTGCGCGTTGGCGGGGTCGATGACGATCGTAGTTGACCGGGTTTGCCTGCGAGAGCCCGGTCGAGACGCTCGTCCAGGTCGTGCCCCCGTCGGTCGTCCGGTAGACGTGGTCGGCGGCGAACGACTCCGATCCCTCCCAGAAGATCAGGTCGCTCGTCGTGACGTAGACGGTGTTCGAGTCGGTCGGGTGACGGCGATATCGGAGATCTGGCCGGCCGGGATCGGCGCAGGAGCTGATATCGGTCGACGTCCACGTCGTGCCGCTCCGGTGACCCTGAAACCCGGCCGTTCCGCAGGCCCGACGTAGACGACGCTGGTGTTCGAGGGCGACCGGCGATCGCCGTGATGTTCGATCCGGCCGCGAGACAGCGAGACGTCCGTCCAGCTGTCGCCGCTGTTCGCTCGAGCGGTAGAGGCGGTCGTAACCCGAGTAGAGGACGGTCGAGTCGTTCGGGTCCATCTCGAAGGGCGGGTAGAACCAGTTCGAGTTCGTGGTGATGCCGGACTGCTTCGGCGACCCAGCTCCCCGGCCGCGCCGGAGTTGTCGCTGCGGAAGCAGGGGAACGAGTACCAGCGGGTCTCGTACCAGCGGTGCTGGTCGGCCGTGCTGTCGATCGCACAGAAGGCGCCGTCGCCGAGCGCCGAGTGCTCCCATGCCGGATGGCCGACGTAGCGCTGGGCGCCGTTGTCCTGCGTGCCGCCGAGCATGACCGCCTCGTACTGCCCGTGCGGCGCCGATGCCGAAGTACTGCAGCGTGGCGAGGTCCTTGTTGCGGTGCGCCCAGGTGACGCCGGCGTCGGTCGAGTACCAGACGCCGCCGTCGTTGCCGAGAAGACCCGTTGCCGTCGGTCGGGTGGAAGACGAGCGCGTGCTGGTCGGCGTGGATGCCGGGCGAGCCGGTGCTCACCCGTGTCCAGCTCCCGCCGCTGTTCGTCGAGCGCCAGAGGTGGACCTCGCCGAAGAGGAGGATGTTCGCGTCGGTCGGATGGACGGCGATGGTCAGGTTGTAGCCGAGCTGGGCACCGGTGACGGTGCCGCCGGACGCCGTCCATGTCGTCCCGCCGTCGTTCGTGCGGTAGAAGTCGACGGTGCGATCCCAAAGGGAATGGCGGCGTAGAGCGTGTTCGGTCGCTGGGCGCCATCGCCAGGGCCACACGTCCGCCTGCCGCCGGCAGTCCGCCCCCGAGTGTCGTCCACGCGCCGGTGCCGACCCGGCGGCGCACGCCCACCCCTGACGCCCGACGTAGACCTCGTCACCGGCGGCATTGCCCCAGTCGACGACGAGATCGAAGTGGACCCCGGCGTCGAGGAGGGTCCAGTTCGACACCCTCGTCGGTCGACTCGTAGACGCCATGTCGGTGGCGGCGATCAGATGTTGGCTGTCGTCGGGATCGACCGCGATGGTCGAGAAGGCGGCGCGCACGAAGTCGTCGTGCCTCGTGCCGTCCAGTTCGTCCCGCCGTTGATCGAATCAGCATGCCGACGCCGTAGTAGCTGTCCGAGTGTTGGGCTCGCCGGTACCGACCAGGAGCCGCGCCGATCGGCCGGCGGCGACGTCGACCGACGTCGACGGTGACCGAGCCACAGGCAAGTGAAAGCGCGAAGTCGGAGTGGGGCGCCCAGTCGAGCCCACCGTTGCTGGACCTCCAGAGGCCACCCAGGGCGGTCGCGGCGTAGACCGTCTGGGCATCGTTCGGGTCGATCGCGATCCCGTCACACGGCCCGAGATGGGCGCGGTCGCGAACGTGGTGGGGTGGAGCCGAACACCTGGCCGTTAGGACGACGGAAGGCCCGATCGGATACCAGTTGCGCCGGGGCTTACCGGCGGACCTCCTTCGTCCGCTTGCCGGCGCAGCATGGCATCGCGGTGGGCAAGCGCAAGCAGACGGGCACCCGGACGCGGCCGCCCGTCGGGGAACCGGCGTGCGTTGAAGTCGAGCCGTCGCCGGAGCCAGCGCAGCGTCGGGCGGCCGTCCTTCTCGAGCTGGGAACATCGAGCCGCAGCCGGGAAACGAGCTTCGGCGCGCTTCCCTTCGGCGGGCGCCGTCGAGACGGCGAGGATCCGTGTGTCGCCCAGGTGGCAGGCCCGGTGCATCGAGCACAACGACGAAGGCGCCCCCTTCGGGTGACGCGCTCACCCTGCGGTTGGCCAAGGAGGACGCGCAGGCGCGTGGGGACGATCTCCTCGTCGATGAGCAGGCGCACCGGGCACGCTCCCCAGCCGCGTCCTTCGACTTCGATGCCGAACGGCGCCTCGAGCGAGGTCGGACGCACCCTCAGGCGCTTCCGCTCAGCCATCTCGCCTGTTCGATCGACGGATCGAGCGCCTTGGAGGCATACCGCCTCCTCCGACCGCAGCTCGTGCTGACCACCACGATCCTGGCACGCCGCCCACCTCAGGTCAAGGCCTCGTGCGCGTCGGCGTCGACCATGCGCGCTCGTAGGAGGTCATGTCCTTGAAGGGACGGTCGACGTCGCCGGTATCGAAGTTTGCAGCCTCGGCACGTCCTAGCCCCTGGTCATACCTGCCGCGGAGTTCGCGCGCTGCCGGTCGTAGCGCTTAGCCTTCTCGATCAGGGCGTCGAGGGTGTGCAGGATCTCGAACTTGTGCTCATTCAGCTCGTGCGCCAGGCGCTAGCCGAGTCCCGTCCCTGCGGAGGAGCGCTACTCGGCGCCGGGGTGGACGAGCCCGGACTCGTAGGCGAGCACGACGGCCTGCACGCGGTCGCGGAGCTTGAGCTTCGTGAGGACGTGCGTGACGTGCGTCTTGACGGTCGCCTCGCTCACGAAGAGCGTCGAAGCGATCTCGCCGTTCGAGAGTCCACGCGCGATCAGCTTCAGCACCTCGAGTTCGCGTTCGGTGAGCTCGGAGAGCTCGGTCGGCGCGCCGATCCGGGCGGCGGCCGGCGCACGAACTCCTCGATCAGGCGGCGTGTGATCGCCGGGGCGAGCAGGGCGTCTCCTGCCGCGACGACGCGGACCGCCTCGGCGAGCTGCTCGGGACGGACGTCCTTGAGCAGGAACCCGCTCGCGCCGGCCTTCATCGCCTCGTAGACGTACTCGTCCAGATCGAACGTCGTCAGCATGAGCACGCGCGCCGAGCCGTCTCCGCTCACGAGCCGGCGCGTCGCCTCGAGCCCGTCCAGCTCGGGCATGCGGATGTCCATCAGGACGACGTCGGGGTCGAGCTCCCGCGCCTGGGCCAGCGCCTCCCGCCCGTCGCTCGCCTCGCCGACGACCTCGATGTCCTTCTGAGCCTCCAGGATCATGCGGAAGCCGCCCCGCACGAGCGCCTGGTCGTCGGCGATCAGGACGCGGATCACGCTCGATTCCGCCTCGACCGGCAGCCGTGCGCGCACGGCGTAGCCGCCCTCCGCGCTGGGGGCGGCCTCGAGCTCGCCGCCGTAGAGCGCGACGCGCTCGCGCATCCCCACGAGGCCGTGCCCGGGGCCCTCGCCGTTCCGGCGCGCTCGCCCGTCGTTCGTTATCTCGAGCTCGAGCGCGTCGCGCTCGTAGCGGATCGCCACCTGCGCGCGCGCGGGGCGCGCATGCTTGCGCGCGTTCGTCAGCGCCTCCTGGACGATGCGGTAGGCGGCGAGGTCGACTCCGGGCGGAAGCACGCGGCGCTCCCCTTCGACCGTGACCTCGACCGGCAAGCCCGCCTTGCGCGCCTGCTCGAGGAGCGCGTCCAGATGGGCGAGGCTCGGCTGGGGCGCGAGCGCCGCCTCGCCCTCGTTCCCGCGCACGATCCCGAACAGGCGACGCATCTCGGCGAGCGCCTGCCGCCCCGTCTCCTCGACGGCGAGCAGCGGCTCGCGCGCCCGCTCGGGTTCCTCGTCGAGGAGAAGGCGGGCCGCCCCCGCCTGCACGGTCATGACGCTGACCGAGTGCGCGATCACGTCGTGGAGATCGCGTGCGATGCGGGCCCGCTCCGCGGCGACCGCCGCGCGCGCCTGTTCCTCGCGTTCGCGCTCGAGCAGCGCCGCCCGCCTTTCTAGGCGCGCGGCGCGCTCGCCGCGGCGTCGGAGGGCGAAAGCGACCAGGCAGACGCCCACCGCGATGAAGCTGACGAGGAGAGCATTGACGGCGTCAAGGCGGACGTCTCTTTGCGCGGTGACCGCGATACTGGCCAAGCCGATCGCCGCGCCGGCGATCGCCTGGCTTCGCTCGTTGTAGGCGCCGACGACCCAGAACGCGAGGAACAGCGAGACGCCGTCCGGTCTCGTAGCCTCCGAAGGCCGGCGGATAGGCGATGGAGGACCCCGCCTGCACAGCGAAGACGAAGACGGGAGCCGCAAACGGGAAGCGGTGCCGCAAGAGGAGCGGCAACGTCCAGAAAAGCGACGCGAGCATCACGGCTGGCTTCGGTCCGGGGACCGAAGCAATCCAGACCTCGACTTGCTGGACAACCGCCAGCACCACCACGAGCGCATCGAATCGATGACGCAGGATGCGAGCCACGGCTACGCGGGCTCCAGGGGCAGCCGCGCGCGCACGGCGAAGCCGCCTGCTGCCTGCGGTCCCGCCTCGAGTTCGCCGCCGTAGAGCGCGACTCGCTCGCGCATGGCGACGAGGCCTTGACCGCCGTGGCGCGGCGCCGTCGGGTCCGCTGTGTCCGTCGTTGGCGATCTCGAGGTCAAGCGCGTCGCGCGTGTAGCGGACGATCACCTGCGCGCGCGCGGGGCCGCCGTGCTGGAGCACGTTCGTGAGCGCCTCGTGGACGATCCGGTACACGGTGAGCGCGATCCCCGGCGCCAGCGGCTTCGGCTCTCCCTCGATCGTGAGCTCGACCGGCAGCCCGGCCTTCCGCACGTGCTCGAGAAGCGCGTCCAGGTCGGCTATGCCCGGCTGCGGGGCGAGCGCCGCCTCGCTCTCGTCGCTACGCAGGATCCCGAGCAGGCGGCGCATCTCGGCGAGCGCCTGCCGCCCGGTCTCCTCGACGGCGAGCACGGGCTCGCGCGCGCGCTCGGGTTCCTCGTCGAGGAGGACGCGGGCCGCCCCCGCCTGCACGGTCATGACGCCGACCGAGTGCGCGATCACGTCGTGGAGATCGCGGGCGATGCGGACCCGCTCCGCGGCGACCGCCGCGCGCGCCCGTTCTTCGCGCGCGCGCTCGAGCCGGGCGGCTCGCTCCTCGAGCTCGCCGGCGCGCTTCGCCCGTCGTTGGAGCGCGAAAGCGCCGAGGGAGAGCCCACCTCCGACAAGGCAGAGCGAGACCGCGTCGATTCCTCCGCTCCCGACCTCCACTACCAGATCCGCCCCCGCGCTCTGTGCGATGATCGCGACAGCTGCGAGTCCGATTGCCACTCCGGCGATGGCCTGGTGTCGCTCGTTGCTCTCGCCCACCGCCCAGAAGGCGAGGAGCAGCGCGAAGAGCATCGAGATTGGGCCGTCTGCGACGGTCTCTGGGTCGGCGAGGGACATGCCGGCGAGCACGGCGAAGACGCACGCAGGAGCGGCGAAGGGGAACCGGCGCCGCAGGAGGAGCGGCAGCGTCGCGAGCAGCATGCCGGGGACGATGGCGAGCTTCGGCCCGAGGACCGGTATGGCCCAGATCTCGATCTGGACCGACGGCTGCAACCGCCACCACGGCAGCGTCGAACGCGTGACGCGCGACGAAGCGCGCAAGCCTCATGCGTCCAAGGTAACCCGCAGGGCTCTGTCTCGCATCAATCGTCACGACGATGTTGCCTCCGACCTGGGTCTGACCCCGGTCCGTGAGGATCACTCTCCGGGACTAGCACGAATCGGAGCGGCGGCCGACGATTTTCTCGCCGCATCTCCCTAGCGTCTCTCGCTATCTACCACAGGCCCGACGGAAGCAGCCGGCGCAGTGCTGTTTCCCGCAGTGCAAAGGGAGGACTACGCATGAGCCAAGCAGTCGCGATACCAATCGAAGGAGTAGCCGAGGAGGCGCCGCGAGCCGTCGTGGCGGCCCGGGAGCTGAGCCGCCGCTACGGCGACGGCGATATGGCCGTCGACGCTCTGTGCGACGTCTCGCTCGATGTCGCCCGGGAGAAGCTGACGGCTGTGATGGGGCCTTCGGGCTCCGGCAAGTCGACCCTCATGCACCTGCTCGCCGGGCTCGACCGCCCGACCGCGGGCGAGGTCTGGATCGAAGGGACGAACCTCGACGACGGTGGGCGATACCGAGCTGACGAAGATCCGGCGCCGCCACATCGGCTTCATCTTCCAGTTCTTCAACCTGCTCCCGATGCTCACGGCCGGCGAGAACATCGTCTTGCCGCTCGAGCTCGCCGGGCGCAAGCCCGAAACGGAATGGGTCGCCGAGCTGATCGCCAAGGTCGGGCTCGCGGACCGGACCAGGCACCGTCCGGCCGAGCTCTCGGGCGGGCAACAGCAGCGAGTCGCGATCGCGCGCGCCCTCGTCTCGAGGCCGACCGTCGTCTTCGCGGACGAGCCGACCGGCAATCTCGACTCGCAGACGAGCGCCGAGATCCTGGCGATCCTGCGCGACGCCGTCTCGAGCTACGGCCAGACGACGGTCATGGTCACGCACGACGCGCACGCGGCGGCGATCGCCGACCGCATCCTCTTCCTCGCCGACGGCCGCATCGTCAGGCAGCTCGGCCCCTCGAGTGCGCACGAGGTGCTCGAGGCCATGGAGGAGGTGAGCCGGCCATGATCCGTCGTCGCGCTCAAGGGCCTCCTGGGCCGGAAGCTCCGCGCCGCGCTCACCGCGCTCGCGGTCGTACTCGGCGTCGCGATGGTGAGCGGCAGCTACATCTTCACCGACACGATCTCGAAGGCGTTCACAGCGATCCTCGCCGACTCGTACGCGGGCACGAGCGCAGTCGTCAGCGGCAAGGAGGTCGTCGAGTTCTCGTCGAGCGGGAACGCGGCCGTCCCCACGGCGCTCCTCGCCCGGGTGAAGGCGCTGCCCGAGGTCGAGGCCGCCGCCGGCACGTTCATCGACTTCGAGAACGACTCGAACGAGGCGGAGCTGATCGACAAGAAGGGCAAGGCGATCAGCCCCGGCGGCGACGCGCCCACCTTCGGATTCGGCATGAACGCCGGCGACGAGCGCTTCAGCCCGCTGAAGCTGGCGAAGGGCCGGTGGGCGTCGGCCCGGCACGAGGTTGCGATCGACGCCGGGACGGCGGAGAAGTACGGTTTCGCGGTCGGAGACGCGATCGGCGTGGCCGCGGGCGGCCGCCCCGTCGAACGGTTCAGGCTGACCGGGCTCGTCCGGCTCGGGAGCGTCGACTCGATCGGGAATGCGACCATTTCCGTCTTCGACGTCGCGACGGCGCAGGCCCTCTTCGACAAGCAGGGCCGGTTCGACTCGATCTCGGTCGCGGCCGCCCCGGGCGTCTCACCCGCCGAGCTCGTCCGTGCGATCGAGCCGGTTCTGCCTTCCTCGGCCGAGGTGAAGACGGCCGCCGAGCGGGCGGGCGCCGCCACCAAGGACATCAATGAGGAGGCCAGCGCCGTGCGTTACGTCCTCTTCGGCTTCGGCGGGATCGCGCTCTTCGTCGGCGCCTTCGTCATCCTGAACACGCTCTCGATCACGGTCGCGCAGCGCACGCGTGAGTTCGCCACCCTGCGGACGCTCGGCGCCTCGCGCCGGCAGGTGCTTCGCTCCGTCCTCCTCGAAGGTCTCTTGATCGGGCTCTTCGCTTCCCTCGTCGGGCTCTTCCTGGGGCTCGGGCTCGCCGTCGGGATGGATGCGATCTTCGCCGCGGTCGGCATCGAGCTGCCGGAGGCCGGGACGGTATTCGCGCCGCGCACGGTGATCGTGAGCCTCCTCGTCGGCACCACCATCACCGTGCTCGCGAGTCTCGTCCCGGCGCTTCGCGCGACGCGCGTGCCCCCAATCGCGGCCGTGCGCGAGGGTGCGACGCTCCCGCGTTCGCTCCTTGCTCCCCTCGCTCCCTGGATCGCCCTCGCGACGATCGCCCTCGGCGTCGCGGCGTTTGCCTACGGCCTCTTCGCAGGCGGTCTCAGCACGAAGGAGGTGCTGCTCCTGCTCGCGCTCGGCTGCTTCGCGCTCTTCATCGGCGTTGCCCTCATCGCGTCGCGCCTCGTCAGGCCGCTCGCCGCGCTCGTCGGCTGGCCAGCCGGGCAAGTCGGCGGGGCGGCGGGGCGGCTCGCCCGCGCCAACGCGGTGCGCAACCCGGGCCGGACGGCCGCTACGGCCGCCGCGCTCATGATCGGGCTCGCGCTCGTCACCTTCGTTGCCGTCCTCGGGCAGGTCATCACGACCTCGTTCGCGAAGGAGACCGGCCGCATCGTCCAGGCCGACTATCTTCTCACCGCCCAGGACGGCTTCAGCCCGCTCCCCACGCAGGCGGGGGAGAAGCTCGCCTCCGCGCCTGGCGTCGACCTGATCTCGAGCGTGCGCAGCGACACGCGCGCTCGTGCTAGGGCGAGGAGCAGCCGGTTGTCGGCATCGATCCGGCCACGATCGCGACCGTCAGCCAGTTCGAATGGGACCCGCGGCTCCGACGAGGCGCTCGCCGCGCTCGGCCGCAGACGGGGCGATTCGTCCACGAGGACTTCGCCGAGGACCACGGCCTCCAGGTCGGCGAGCGCTTCCGGCTCACGACCGCGCAAGGCAAGCGGCTGGAACTCGAGGTGAAGGGCACGTATTCGGAGTCGGCCCTCCTCGGGCCCGTCGCCATCTCCCAGCAGACCTTCGACGCCTCGTTCGCGCGGCCGCAGGACGTCATCACGTTCGTGAACGTCCGCGGCGACGCCTCCGCTGCCCAGACGAAGGCGCTCGAGCGAGCGCTGACGGGCTTCCCGGACGCCGACGTCCAGACGAAGAGCACCTACGTCGAAAACCGGGAAGGCGAGTTCTCCACCTTCCTGAACGTCGTCTACGGGCTCCTCGCCCTCTCGGTCGTCGTCAGCCTCTTCGGGATGGTCAACACGCTCGTCCTCTCCGTCTTCGAGCGGACGCGCGAGCTCGGGATGCTGCGAGCCGTCGGGATGACCCGCCGGCAGGCGCGCCGGATGGTGCGGCACGAGAGCGTCATCACGGCCCTGATCGGCGCCGCGCTCGGGATGCCGCTCGGGATCTTTCTCGCCGGCCTCGTGACCCTGGCGCTCAGGGACGAGGGACTCAAGTTCTCGCTCCCGGCCTCGACGCTCGCTCGTGTTCGCGCTCATCGCCGTCGCGGCGGGCATCCTCGCCGCGATTCTGCCCGCGCGGCGGGCGTCCCGGCTAAACGTGCTCGAGGCGCTCCAGTACGAGTGACGGACCCGATCGCCCTCAAGGGCAGGAAGGAGGCGCCGTATGGCATCGGGCCGGGAGTAGGGAACCAATACACGTGATGAAAAGGGAGGAAGGGAGGAGTCATGAAGAAGAAGAAGCTTGGACTCGTGGTCGTCGCCCTCTTGCTCGCGGTGGCGAGCCTCACGGGCGCGTCCGCCGCGTCCTCGCCGACCAGCTCATCGGCGGGGGACGACAAGAACGTTGAGGTTATCCGCGTCACCGAGATCATCGTGCAGGAGGTCGAGATCGACCTGGGCGAGCCGGGAGGCAGCCTGGGAGACCAGTTCGTCACTGCGGGTGACCTTTTCCGCGCCGGTGAGAAGGTCGGCATCGACGGCGTCATTTGCACGATCGTGCGGTTGGAGCCGATGGTCTCCGCGACGGCGCAGTGCGTCGCCACGGCAGAATTTCGAAAGGGGCAGATCACGGTTCAAGGGCTTCTGACGTTCTCCGAAGAAACCGAAGGCGAGCCGTTCCGGCTGGCGATCACGGGTGGGACGGGGAAGTACAAGGAGGCGCACGGAGAGTTGAAGGTGGTCGAGGTGAGCGAGACGGAGTCTCAGCTGACGTTCAAGATCATCGACTGAAGACGGACAAACGAGTGGGGTGACGCCCGCATGGGCGTCACCCCACAGCGGTGGCCGGCTGGCGTCTTGAACGCGCCCACCGCAGCATCTCGCCCGCCCGCTCGAGCACGCGCCGACGGACGAACTCAGCGAGGGTCGCGGCAACAGCCTTCGGTCGCGGCCAGCGCAAGCCTTATGCGTAGCCTCGCCGGTCGCCCACGCCCTCAAACCGCCGGCGATGCCCACGAGCAGGCCCAGACCCATGACCGCGACCAGGGCCCCCGCAAGCAGGCTGTAGCCGACGAGTCCCACGCCGAGCAGCCCTCCCTCGGCAGCCGGTGGCTCGGAGGCGTCCTCGCCAAAGGTTCCCGCTCCGAGGACTCCTCCAGTGCCGTCTGCGCCGCCGCCTGACGAGCCGTCAGAGCGCGATGCCGCGAGACCGGCCGTCCCATCGGCGCTTGCCGCACCGGGTGCGCCGTCCTCTAGGGGGCACTTGTCGTAGTCCCCGTTGACCGGGTACCCGGATGCAGATGACGTGCAGGGACAAGAGTCCGATCCAGACCCGCCGCCACCGCCGAGCCGCCACCGCCGGAGCCGCCACCGCCGGAGCCGCCACCGCCCGAGCCGCCCGCCGCTCCCCGGACTTGGCGTCTCGACTGAAGGAACTGGGCTGCTGCCGCCTCCGTCCTGCGTCATCGTCGGGTGGCTCGATCGGCTCTACCTCCGGAGGAACCTCGGGAACGGGGAGATCGGGAAGAGGCACCTGCGGAAGACTGGTTCCGGGGAGAGGCACCTGCGGAAGCTGTGCCGCCGCAGGAGACACACCCACCGTCGAGAGACCCAACACAACAAACAAGATCGCGATCCGCCGCATGCTGACCCCCTAAGTCAATCTCTTGTTGCGCCTTCTGAGGCTTTCCCGCTCTTCGCTGTGGCAAACGTCGCCCGCTTCCTGGAACCCAAACATCAGAAACCCCGCGGCAGCAGCGGCGTGCCAGCGCAGCTAGGGGAAGCCAGGAGCATCGGGGCGAGCCGAAGCCGCAAAACGGCCCGCCCCGATGCGGTTACGCCGGAGGTCAGGGCTCCGGCTCTCGGGAAGAGGAGGCCGGTCTCAGAGGCCTCCGTAGTAGCCGCCCGATTCAGCCCGATAGGCATCGTCGTGATAGCGGCTCTCGTCAAATTCGGGCGCGTTTTTGATCTCGTCCTTCGACCGGTTGACGTAGACCGTCTCGGTGTCCAGGTCGACCCTGTGGATGACGCCGGCCGGGAGCGCCACCTTCTTGCCGAAGATCCACGGCCCCGTATCGACAACGATGTAGCTCTGCGAGGTGTGGTACGTCGTCTCGTCGATCTTTCCGATCCCGCCATCCGTAGCCTCGACACTGAACCCGGTCAGGCCCACCCGCCGGGCCACGTCGGTGCCAAGGGTGCTCGCGTCGGGGGACGTCCAAAGGTCGGTCTGCGTTGTCCTCTCCATGACCCCTCCTCCACATGGCCTCCCCAGCGGTGACTAGGACGCCGCAGCAGTCGGCCGAGTTCTCCTGTCGCCTGGATACCCAGCCATTCGAGAACGCAACCTGGGAAAGCCTGGCTTTCAACATCGCTCCGAAAAGCCTGGCCAATTCAGCGAGCGGAGTTGTCCTTTGCTGCTGCCCCTGCCCCGTCCGGTTATCCGACCCCGCGTCAGCGTCGGTCGTCCGCGAGTCCGAACCGGAACAGAGCTTTCCGGACGGCGGGATCGAGTCCGCCGTTCAGGACGTAACGCTTCGTCGTGGAGTGATAGTCGATCCGCCCGAGCCGTATCTCGTTGCGAAGGACGGCCCAGAGCGATCCGCGATCGCCACCGACGCGGAGCCAGAGTTCGTCGAAAGTGAGTCCGCTCGCCGCCTCCGGTTCTCGAGTCCCGCCCGTCGCGGGATCCTCGGCGCGCCGCTGGCGTTCGCGCTCCCTCGCTCTCGCGATCTGGGCTTCCCGCCAGTCCGGGTCGCGGGCGCTCCGACCGGCGTAGTAGGTCTCAGTCATTGCCCGATTCTGACCGTCCCGCGAGATCGGCAAACCGACGGGCAGGCTCTTCACCCCACCTCGGCGCTGAAACCCCACCCGAATGGCCGTTGTTTCGGTCGGATGGGTCTAAGACAATGCCGCGGCGGGTATCGACCTGGGAAAGCGGCCTTCCGGTGGCCGCAACCGTGGGCTCGCATCTTTCTACCCCTATTCGATACCCGCCCACCTTTGGCGCCAGTGTGGGCCGAGGTGGTCTATGCCGGAAGGCGGCCCCGATGACCCCCGCCTACAGGTCGCGGAGGGAGAGTGGCCAGAAGGCTTCCGGAAAGTCCGGTAGGCGGTGAGTGCCGTGGCGAAGTGTGAAACGTGCGGCAAGCCCCTCGAATATCGGGGAACCGGGCGACCGCGGAAGTTCTGCGGCGAGGGCTGTTACGCGGTGGCGAGGCGTTGGCGGCGGCGGCGTGTTCCCCGCTACGTCTTCGACCCGGTGAGCAAGTCGACGGTGGAGAACCCTGATCCGCGGCCGAAGTCGAAGGTGTGACCGCCCCGCCTTGGACACCACGTTCGAGGGCAACGGTTCTTGCCGCAAGCAGACATTCCCTGCAGCCCACTCTTTAGGAAACGGCGGCGATCAGAACGGCGATCAACACGATGGCTGCAGCCACAAGGAGCGCGAGCGTGATCGCCGCACCCATCACGATCCGCTTTCCTTCCGCCGTGAGGCGTCTGCCAAGCGGGCGAGGGTCGTCGGCGGTCAGCAGCCGAACTGCGCGGCGCAGCGCCCACATGCCGACCATGCCCTGGAACATCGCCCGACATATTCCCGGAAACGACGGACACCGACCACGGCCCTAACCGGCCGACTTCGCGACCGCTGAACACCTCAAAGATGATGCAGCAGAGCAGCGCGACCACCAGTCGTTCCAGGAGCCGAACCACTGCAGGTTCGGCGTTCCTGCACTTGCCCGAGCGAGCCTACGCCGTTGAACAAGCTCAGCCAGGGCGGCCGCGGCCGGATTCGGCCATCTAGGCAGCTGCGCCGGCGCGTCGTAGACCTGACCTCGCCGGGGCGTGGGCAGGGTAGTCCTAGGTGTTTCGGGAAGCTAGGAGAAGCTTCGCTAAGCCTTTCGGTGTGGAGTCAGCAGAGCAACCGTTTTGCTCACCGCGGGACGTGGGTACGAATCCTTCTTGCAGGGGCGGGGTTCGATGCGGCGGGGCCCCGCTCCTGTCCTGACTCGACTTAGCAGGATTCATAGAGGCGGCCTAAGGTTCCTGCGGGGGGCGGCATCCTCTCGCCGCAGGAGGAGCCGTCCCTCGTCGAGCTTGCGGTTAGCCCGCGGCATCCTCCGGTTCCGCGGTGAACGTCGGGCCTTGGCCGTCGGCAGGTTCCCCCGTGATCGGGCGGCCGGCGAGGTTGGCAAGCCACTGCGCGAAGGCAACGCCGTATTGCCCCGGCTGCACGTCGTGCTCCTCGCAGTAGCGATCGAAGTCCTCGAAGCTCACCATGTCGGCCAGCCTAACCCGCTAGCCCATCGGATCGACACCGTGCGCCCTCGCGCCTCTTTCGGCCACGCCGAAATTGCCATCTAGGAACGCGCCCCTCGACCCTCTAGCCTGACTCTCGCCGGGGCGCGGGTCAGGGTAGTCCTAGGGTCACCTTTCGGTCCCGCGCCCCGGTCGTTCCTCGCTGGGGCATAGGCCACACTTCTTACGGTCCGTCCCGTTAGAAATCCAGTACCAAGTACTCGTATTCGTCAAAGTCGAGGATCTGGTCGTTGTTCCTGTCGATATAGACGACGAGGAATTGATCCTCTTTCTTGATCGGTCACAGGGGTAGACTGATCTGACTCTAGGTCACTGAACGTAGAGACGAATATCGCGTCTCGGCCACCTTCGCGCTCAAGTCGATTTCCCGCGAAGGCGTTGAACGCTTCCTTTGTGAGAACGGATTGCCGACGCCAAACGTGTAAGCGGCCATGCCCTTTCCCCCGCCGAACTGCGTTGGTTCGGTACTGCCACTTACCGGCAGCTGGAAGATGGACTCGTCCGACCACACCCCGACCCCAATAACCGTATCGTCCGGCTGCCGCGGATCCGCAGCTGGAAGGGTCGAGCTTTCATTGGGATCGTCACGACCTGATCGTCACTGCTGGGATCTCGGAAGAACATGTCGTTCTGGACCCCGTCCTGCCAGACTTGGATGCCGAGGCTCGGCGTCACGGTCAGCTGGCTCGGCGTGTCAACCTCACGCCAATCGCTGAACCGCCCGTAAGCCTCGTCTATGGCTTTAAAGGCTCCCCAGAGTGCGACGACTCCCGCTGCGCAAGCTACGGCTCCGGCAAGGACCTTCTTCGTTCCACTGAGGCTGCGCAGGCGCTCGCGGGTTGCTCCCGCCATCCATGTCGATACTGCGCCGACCAGTCAGGCTTGTCAACGACTGGGCCCGGCAGGGTGAGTCCTTAGCTGCGGTGCGGCGTGCGCCGGTAGATGGTGGAGCCTGCGGGGGATCAGCGTGCTGACCCAACGGAGCAGGAGCTCTCGTGGACGCTGACCTGGACACCCTCTTGACGGCACTGTATGCGCACCGATGATCTGCTGACGGCCGCGCCCGAGTGGGCCACTCGGCGTCCCCGGGTAGAGATCGCACCGAAGATCACCGACGCGGAGCGCTGCAGGTTGTCAGACGCGCGGATCGGATCCGATGAGTTCGACGTCCTCGACGCCGCGGAGCTGGTCCGGGAGGGCCGAGTGAGCAGCCGAGCCACGTTCGGGTGCCGGTGCCGAGTAGAGCGACCGGGACGAGGGCGGGACGGTTGTGCTCGCGCCGCCAGGCTCCTCCGCCCAGCGGAAGGCCGATCCGGGCTGGTGGATGCCCACCGGTCCGGGTGGCGGCGTGGCCAGATTTGCGCTGTAGAGCGAGGCCGGCGCCCGTCGGGACCGCTCGCCGGGCACCGGCTCGGCCGCGCCGTCGGCGGCCCCGGTGCTTGTCGGGCGCGGCGGGGGCGGGGTTGGCGGTGGGGGCGGGGTTGGCGGTGGGTTCACCGGAACCGGCCACGGAGAGATCAGCCCGGGTGGCGGGGGCAGCCCTACGCCCGGCGGGACCGGCGGTGTCGGTGGGGTCGGCCACGGCGGTGTGGGCGGGGTGGCCGGTGCGGTCGTCCCGGTCGGCCAGGCCGCCCCTGGGGTCGCCGCGCTCGTTGCCTGTTCCAGGTACTGACGCCAGGCCTGCAGGTAGGTGAGCAGCTGCCCGGTGTAGTCGCTGGGCGATGTGGTCATCGGCGAGCCTCCGGCGATGGGCGGGACGGCGGCCCTGGGCCCACCGGACGAGCCGGCGCCCGCGGTGTCCAGGGGGTGCGGGAGCGATGCTCGGAAGTACTGCGAGTCGAGGTTGCGCAGGGGCAGCGCGTCGAGGGGCTCGCGGTTCTCGATGTCGAAGACGAAGCAGTAGTCGCCGGCCGGTGAGGGCAGCCGGACCGGGCTGGAGAAGCCCTGGTCGAGGAAGCCGAACGGGATCCGCCAGTCGAGCGCGGTCCTTTCCCGGCGGTCGGCGCCACCGGTTCCCACCCAGACGTAGTGATCCAGGATGGCGTTCACGGCGTGCCGGGCCGACTCGCAGGCCGCCTCCATCGAGGTCATCCGGGTGAACGTCCGGGTCCAGGTACCGGCGAAGACCAGCGAGTTGTGGTGCACCTGGTAGCCGCCGTGCCGGGCCGTCCAGACGTCGCGCTGCTCGAGGTCCTCGCGCCACTGCCGCTCGGTGGGCCGGGTGATCCAGGACGTGCCGTTGGGGTTCCACGGCTCGCCGCCGGGCCGGTTCGGCCAGTCCCCGACGATCGGGATCAGGTAGGGCGCCTCGTTGCGCACCGGGGGGCCGTTGCCCTGGCCGGGACCGCCGGCGAAGACCAGGTTCCGGTCGACGCGTACCACACCGGCCAGGGGATCAGCGCCTCCGGCACGTTGTCGATGTCGCCGGTGATTCCCTCGACGATCTGCCGCCACACCTCCGTGGCCAGCTCGTCGGCAGTGCAGTCGCGGGCGGCCTTGCCCCGCCCGTGCGCGTCGCGCAGGTATTCCGACGGGGTGTTGAAGTCGCCGACGTCCACCGAGAGCACGGAGACGAAGCCGTCGCGGGCCAGCGTCGGGCGCCGCTCCCACAGGCCCTGCTGGTTGATCGAGGACAAGCCCCACTCGGTGCCCGAGTAGTAGACGTGCCCGCGGACCAGCTGGAACTCCGTGTCGAAGTAGTACTGGATGCCGGCCAGCGTCTGGAACCGGTCCCACGGCCGCTGCCCCATCTCGGCAATCGCGTACGGGTCCCGGCGTGCCGCCGACCGGGTCTGCCCGGGCTGCAGCGGCCCGCTCGGGCGGCGGGACGGAGGTGGTGAACCCGTCGAGCCCGGCCGCCGCCCCGCCGGTGCCCGCCGCGCGCAGCGGCCCGGTGATCCGCTCGGCGGCGGGCGCGTCGACGGCGACCACGACGTAGTCCGGGGCCAGCCGAGTGCCGTCGGCCAGCACCACCTGCACCCGCGGCCGCAGGTGCGGAGGCCGGTCGCGGTCCCGTGCGGGCGGCTCCAGGCGGTCCGCCGCGCCCCGGACGAAGCGGACGCCGAGGGCGACCAGGTGCCGGTACCAGTGGTCGAACCAGGACTCGGTCGTGGGGCCGTTGAGCACGCCGTCGGCCTTGCTGTCATGGCGGTCCATCTGCAGCTGCAGCTGCAGGTAGGTGGTGAGGTTGGTGCGGGCGTCGCCCCAGCGCGAGTCGAACGCGGCGAGCACCTTGGGCATGTCGAGGATGAGCGCCTCGAACCGTGGGCGTGTAGCTGAACCGGCGAGCGGCCGTCGCGTCCTTGCCGACGAAGAACTCGTAGGCCGACATGTTCTCCAGCTCTGCGCCCCGGCGCAGCGGGCAGGTGACCAGGTAGCGCAGCATCCGGCCACTGAAGGTCTGCACGTCGCTCGCGGTGTAGCCGAACTGCTCCAGCTGGTTCGACACCGAGAGCGTCTCGCCGAGGCTGCGCGGCTGCCTCGCGGGGGAAGACCAGCGCCGGCTTTCCGTCGATCGTGGTGGCCTGGGTGATCACCCGCCGGACGTTGTCCATGACCGTGCGCGGGGTCGCCCGCCAGACCGGACGACCTCGATCTCCTCGCTCTCGTAGACCGGGATGCGCTGCAGCAGGTCCCAGATGTGCAGGTAGTAGGCCGGGAAGAAGCGGAAGCCGTGCTCCCCGGCGACGGCCCGCTGCGGGGGCCGGGGCTGCCCGCGCCGGCCCGGGAACGGGCGCAGCTGCGGCGGGGCTGCCGCCGGTCGGGCCCGGGGTCGAGAACTGGGAGGCGGCGAGGCCGCCGAGCTTGACCGGCGGGAACTCGCCGGGCGGTCGCCGCGCCGAGCTCGGTCCGCTCGTCGAGGCGCATCTCGTAGACCGTGACCTCGAAGCCGCGCTCGGCCAGCTCGTGGGCGGCGGTCAGGCCGGCGATGCCGCCGCCCAGAACGGCGGCCGTGGGCCGGGGACGGCACGAGGCCGGCGTGGCGACCGGGTTCGGATAGCTGCTGCTCATCGTGGCCCTCCCGGATCGTCGCGCAGCGCGGTGAGCAGTCCGGGCAGCGACGGCGCGCGCACCGCCGCGTGCGCGTAGGCGATGCAGCGCGTCGTGCGCCCGCACCACGTCGTCGAGCGCGCCGTGCACCTGCACCCGGTCCGTCTCGACCGCCTCGGGCAGCCCGAGGGCGGCGTCGAGCACCTCGAGAACGGCCTCCCGGGAAGTCCGGATCCGGACGTCGGCCGTACCGCTCGGACCGTCCGCGACCGCGAGCCCGCCGCCGCCCCGCACCGAGAAGAGCTCGCCGCCCACGTCCACCTCGACCACCAGCGGGCCGAGTTCGCCGACCAGATGCCGGAAGCTCTGCGGGACCTCGCCCGCCAGGTGCTCGAACGACCGGCGGAGCAGCGCGGCCACCCCGACGGCGGCGGGCTCTCGGCCGCCGCCGGGTGACCGGCCAGCCACGGGTCAGCCATGGAGCAGCTCGAAGACGCCGGCCCCCACGAAGTCGATCGCCTCGCCGTCGATCGACCCGCTGACCCGGGCGGATCCGCTGGTCTCCGACAGCACGACCGACCGGTCGAGGTGCAGCTCGCTGGGCTGGGCCAGCCGGGCGTAGGACTCCGGGCGGAACTCGGCCCGGACCGCGTCACCCGCTCTGTGCGCGGTGATGGCGATGGACGCCGGCACGTCGGACGCACCGCCGAGCACCAGCGCCATCGGCGTCGGCAGGGTGCAATCCGGGGAGCGATCGAGGAGGCCGGCCCAGCGCGACCTGCACCGCGGCGTCGCGGAACATCGCGGCCGGCTCGTCGTGGCGCCAGACATAGAGGGCCTGGGACAGGGCGCGCAGCCGGCGCCGGTCGGTCATCCGCATGAAGACGAACGACCACGGGTCCTCCGAGCTCGCCGGCAGCACCGAACCCCACTCCCAGCCGAAGTCGTCGCCCCAGCGGAAGCGGCCCCAGTTGTGGTCGTGGTAGGCCACCTCGCCATCCAGGCGGTGGTCCCGACCGTCGATGTGGAACCAGCCGTGGGCCTGCAGCCGCGGGACGAACAGCCAGCTCAGCCGGCCCTCCCCAACCGGCTGATTGTTGACGACGAAGGGCCGGCTGGCCGGCGTGAGGTGCAGCTCGCCGCGCAGGTCCCGCTCCGGGAGGTCGACCAGGACGCGGTAGCCCGTCGGGTCCGATGGACAGCCGGTTGCCGCCGATGGACAGGGTGCCGAGGTCGGCGGCCACGTCCAGGTCGGCGGCGTCGAACCGTCCGATGGTGCCGGTCCAGCGCTCGCGTGCGCGATCACGATCACGCGCGGGGATCAGCCGGGGTGCCTTGTTCGGGCGGTTCTCGCTGGTCAGGCTGAAGTTGACGAGAAGCCGCCAGCCCGGCCTGTGCACCACGAAGTGGTGCCACTCCTTGTAGCCGTCCGGCCGGGCGGTGGCGAGCACCGGGGCCCGGAGGAAATCGCTGCGCGCCAGGACAGCGGCCGGGGCGCTCATCGTAACCACGCCCCCGACGTGGACGGTGCCGGCGTCGGCTGCGCCGCGTCCCCGTCCGCCGCCCGGGCTGGCGCCGCCCGGGCGAGGCGATCCACCGCGTCGCCCAGGCTGGCCACGGCCAGCAGCAGGTGGACGAACTCGTCCGGCTGCCCGCCACCAGGCGCCGGGTCGCCATCCTGGTCCGCGAGCGCTCGCACCATCCGGGCCAGCCCGGCCAGCCCCACCAGCGCGTTGACGAAGCTGCCCTGCTCGGCGAAGGCCTCCGCAGGGATCGATGATCATCACGCGAACCCCTCCGGACGGAGGCGGGCCAGGATGGCGTCGTCGAGCCCCCGGCCGGTGATCGCGTCGGCCAGCAGCTCGGCCCACGCGTCCGGGACCCCGCTCGGCGGGGCCGGTCCGTCGAGCACATTCAGGCTCACCGTCTCCCAGATGCGGCGCAGGTGGTCGACCGCCTCCGACCGGACCAGCGCGTCGCGCAGCTGCGCCCCGGCGGCGGTCTCGGCATAGCGGCGGCCCTCGGCGACCAACAGGTCGTGCAGTCCGCGAGCGGCGGCCGGGTAGCCGATCACCGCTCGCCGGGCGCCGGCGAGCAGCTCGTACGCGGTTCGTGCATCGTCCTGCAGGTCGGCAGGCGGGGCGGGGAGCAACCGCGGGGCGCTGCGCTCCAGCAGCTCGACGGCAAGGGCCCGGATCCGGTCCAGCTCGACCAGCAGGCCGAGCAGCGCCTCGGCGCTCGGGGCGCTCATCGGGTGCGCTCGTGCACGTAGTCGACAAGCCCGCTGAGCACCTGCCGGTGCTGGCTGGCGGGCAGCCAGTCGAGGGTGGCCAGCGCCGCCGCCGCCGCGTCGGCCTGCTGGCCGGCCAGCGCCCGGGCATGGTCGAGCGACCCCGACTGTCGCAGCAGGCGGTAGAGCCAGCGGATGTCGTCGAGGTTCTTCGCGGTGTCCGTGTCCTGGCCGCGCAGCGCCACCAGGATCTCCGCCCGCGCGGTCGGCGCGAGCTCGTTCCGCGCCACCAGCGCGTCCAGCACCTCGCCGAGCCGAAGCTCGGTATCGGCGGCCGGCCGGCGCTTGGCCAGGATCTGCAACGCGCGGTCCCGGTCGTCCGGCTCGGCCTGCCGCAGTGCGTGCAGCAGCATCAGGGTCCGCTTGCCCTCCCAGAGGTCGCCGCCGATCTCCTTGCCGTAGTCCTCGGGGTCGGCGCGCAGGTTCAGGAGATCGTCGGTGATCTGGAAGGCGGCGCCGAGGTGCCGGCCGAGCGGTTCCAACGCGGCCAGCTGCTCGGGCCGGGCTCCGGCCGCGATGGCCCCCACCTGCAGCGGCGTGATGAACGAGTACCAGCTGGTCTTGAGCTCCACCATGGCCAGGTAGGCCGAGTCGTCGAGCTGCCAGGAATTGGCCCGCACCCAATCCAGCTCGATGGCCTGGCCCTCAACGGTGCGCCGGGTCATCCGGGCGATGGCCCGCAAAATACGCAGCGCCGGCCCCAGCCCCACCCGTTCCACGTTGTCCAGCAGGGGCTGCAGCGAGAGCGACAGCATGGCGTCGCCCACGTTGATGGCGACCGGGATGCCATGGTCGACGTGCAGGGCGGGCCGCCCGCGCCGCAGCAGCGACTCGTCCTCGATGTCGTCGTGGATGAGGAACGCGTTGTGGTAGAGCTCCAGCGTCGCCGCGGTGGGCAGGATGGCCTCGATCCGCCCGCCCAACCCGAGGCAGGTGGCGACGCTCAGGGTGGGCCGGACCGCCTTACCGCCGCGGCTCGGGTAGTCCAGGATCAGCTCGAACAGGGTTCCGGACGCGCCGTCGTCGGGGGAGTAGAGCCGCTCGATCTCGGCTACGCACACCTTCTGGCAGGCGGCGAGATAGCCGTCCAGACACCAGCGGGGTCATCGCGGACATCCTCAGGTGTGGAAGACGACGACACCGCGCTCGTCCTTGACCCGGGTCGCGAAGCGGACCCGGACGGCCATCTCGATCTGGCCGGCGGCGTTCTCCCCGATGACCTCCAGGCTCGGCGGCACGCAGACCGCGATGTCCACCGGCTCCTCTCCGGCCGAAGCCGAGCCGCCGGCCCCGTGCGCGATCTCCTGGCGCCGCCCGAGCATGATCATGCGTCCGCCGAGCTGGCTGGCCCGGAACACCGAGTTGACGCTCGCGGCGGTGAGCAGTCTCTTCGTCAGCCGGTTGGCGGCTACGAATCCGTTCAGATTGGTGAAGTACCCGGTACCGGCGATGAGGCAGGATGGCGCCCGGTAGCCCTGGTCCTCCAGGACGCTCCGCGCCGCGACCAGCTCTTTGAGAGTCACCAACTCGTTCGCCTCCTCCGCCAGTTCGCGGTACCAGGGCGCGGTTATTCGCGGTGATGGCCGGCGTGCGCAGCGCCGCCTCAAGCACGGTGCTGTCGAACTGGCCCGCCAGCTGGACGGTTCGGGGAATCACGCTCGCCAGCAAGGCGTCCGGCGCGGCCGCCGCGGCCTGGGCCAGGGTCACCTGGAAAAGCTCCTCCTGGCTGTCAGGGCGAATGGGTTCGCCACCGAGCGGGCCTCGGCCGAGGTCCGGCTGGATGGGTATGACATCGATGCGGACCCGAACCTGTCCGGGATCCCCGGTGTCCCAATGCGGGATCGCCTGCCAGGCGATGCTCGATTTTTCGAAGGTCTGCCGTATCGCCCGATTGGCGATCGCCATGCGCTCGGTGCTCAAGGACATTTCTCGGTCCCCTCGACGTCTCGTGGCATGATGGCAGAATCAAAGCTCGAATCGCCAGGAGCTGTCCATGATTTTTTGTCCGGTGTGGACGAACGGAGTCAGTCGGCAATCACTTGCCCTCTTCGCGTTTCGTGGAAGTCCGGCCGTGTGGCAGGTACGGGCATGCGGCAGAAGCGCTAATTCAGTGAGCCTTTCCGAGCAACGTGGTGATCACGGGCTGTGACGGTTGGGGGATCAGGTCGTTCGGTGGTGTTCGTGGTGGAGCAGGACGAGCGCGGCGGCGACGACGTCGCCGATGCGCCAGGGGCATCCGCGCCAGCGGCGGAGTGCTTTGAAGCTGGTCTTGAGCAGGCGAGTTGGCGCGTTCGCCCAGGCAGCGCAGGGCGCCGTGGACGGCGTTGTAGGCCTGCTGATCGGCGGTGAGCTCGCCGCCGGCGGGCTTCTTGATCGGGATGCGGAGCAGGTCGGCCTCGCCCTCGTAGCCCAGGTCGGCCAGGCCGAGCTGGCCGTCGTCGACCCAGGCGCGGATCTGGGCGAGCAGGTCGGGGTCGGCGCGGGCGGCGGTGGTGTCGTGCTCGCGGCCCGGGCGCACGCCGGAGGTCCACAGCGGCCAGCCGTCGGGGGCGGAGACGACCTGGATGTTGCCGCCGTGGTGGCGGTGCTTGCCCGACCACCACAGGTCCACCCCGCGGGTCGGGCCGGGGGTGGAGATCCGGTCGGTGTGCGATCAGCGTGCCGTCCACGATGCACGTGGGTGTGGCCGGCGGCCTTGGCGGCCAGCAGCGCCCCGTGCAGCGACGGCTGCCGCGCAGCGAGCACGGCGATGGCTTCGTCGCGGTAGTCGTAGGCGGTCGACAACCCGATGTTGTTGTCCCGGGCCAGCTGGCTCAGGCGGGTGTCGTCGAACAACCAGCGCAACGCCAGCACGGCCTGGCTGTAGGTGCCCAACGCCCGGGTGTCGGTGCGGGTGCCGCGGCGCACCCGCTCGGCGTGCAGCAGGCTCGGACAGGAACAGCACGCTGTCCTCGGAGACGTCCAGGACGGCGGTGTATGTGACACTCACAGCGGCGCGGAGCCCCTCTACGGATGATCTTTGGATGGATCACCTCTTGTAGCGGGAGCTCCGCGCTCTTCGTCGGACCTGCCTCGGCGTGTCGTCCTCTCGTGGCGATTACTCACAGTCACAGATCGTTACCCGGAACGGCTCAGTAGCCCGCCCGGCGGTGCCGGCCGGTCAATACAGCGGAGCACGATCAGCAGGAAGAGGGTGTGGCTCGGCTCGGCGTCTCCCGTTCGGGCCCGTTCGGGTGACGATGTCTGGTCGCCGAGCGTCACCGCTCGCGCGTTCGTGATTCTGGACGGTCGTGCCGGCACCAGCGTGCTGCCGGTCTCTGTCGCGATGGGTCGGCCGCCTACGCCGAGCTCACAGGAGGTTCTCACGTTGGGTGAGTGCTGGGATGCTGTGGGTTATGCCCAGTGAGCCGCCGCCGCGGCGGGTGTTCTTGTCGCACACGTCGGAGTTGCGGCGGTTCCCGGTGGGGCGGTCGTTCGTCGCGGCGGCGCAGGACGCGGTGATCAGGGCTGGGGACGCGGTGACGGACATGGCGTACTTCCCCGCGCGGGACGACAAGCCGGCGCAGGTGTGCCGGGAGGCGGTCGCGGCGGCGGATGTGTTTGTGTTGATCGCCGGGTTCCGGTACGGGTCGCCGGTGCGCGATCGGCCGGAGCTGTCCTACACCGAGCTGGAGCACGAGACCGCCGAGCAGCGGGGCATTCCCCGGTTGGTGTTCCTGCTCGGCGAGGACACCGAGGGCCCGGCGGCGATGTTCGGGGATCTGGAGCATGGGGCGCGCCAGCACGCGTTCCGGGGTCGGCTGGCCGGCAGCGGGGTGACCACCGCGACGGTGACGCAGCCCGGCGGAGTTGGAGACCGCGTTGCTGCAGGCGTTGACCGCGCTGCCCCGACCGGAACAGCAGTCGGCCCCCACCGAGGCAGCGCATACCGCCGTGGAGCGGCGGGTGTGGACGATCCCGGCGCGGGTGCGCGGGTTCACCGGGCGGGCCGAGCTGCTGGCCGAGCTGGAGGCGGCGCTGCGGTCGGGGGGGCCGACGGTGGTGCAGGCGGTGACCGGGATGGGCGGGATCGGCAAGACCACGGCGGCGATCGAGTACGCCCACCGCCACCACGACGAGTTCGACATCGCCTGGTGGGTGCCGGCCGAGGATCCGGCGTTGATCCCGGAGCGGCTGGCCGAGCTGGCCCTGGCCCTGGACCTGACCGCCGCCACCGACCCGGCCGGGGTGGGGGTGGCCCGGCTGCTGGGCGAGCTGGCGCGGCGGGATCGCTGGTTGGTGGTGTTCGACAACGCCGAGGACCCCCGCGCCCTGTCCCGGTTCCTGCCCGAGGGGCCCGGCCAGGTGCTGATCACCTCGCGCAACCCGGCCTGGCGCGGGATCGCCGCCACGGTGGGGGTGCGGGAGTTCACCCGGGCCGAGTCGATCGCGCTGCTGCGCCGGCTGGCCCCCGAGCTCACCGAGGCCGAGGCGGATCGGGTGGCCGACGCGGTCGGTGATCTGCCGCTGGCGGTCGAGCAGGCCGGGTCGCTGCTGGCCGACACCGGCATGGCCGTGGACAAGTATCTGCGGCTGCTGGCCGAGCGGGCCCAGGACGTGTTGGACCACGACCCGGGCGGGGCCTACCCGCAGTCGGTGGCGGCGTCGTGGGCGGTGGCGTTCGACCGGCTCGCCGCCGACGATCCGACCGCGCTGGACCTGCTGACGGTGGTGGCGTGGTGCGGCCCGGAGCCGGTCCCGCTGAGCCTGCTCACCGACCACCCCGACGCCCTGCCCGAGCGGTTGCGGCCGATCGCGACCGACCCGCTGGTGCTGGCGCGCTGCACCGCGATCCTGCACCGGCGGGGCATGGCCACGGTGTCCCCGCACGGCATCCAGCTGCACCGGATCCCGGCGGCGCTGCTGCGCGCCCGCAGCCAAGGATCGGAGGTCACGGCGGCGGCGGGTTGGGCGGCGACGGTGGTCCGGCTGCTCGACCAGACCGCACCCGGCAATGTGCGCACCGATCCGGGCGGGTGGCCGCTCTGGAGACGGTTGCTGCCGCATGTCCTGGCCGCGGCCGGCCGCGATGCCGCCCTCGACGCGGTTCCGGCCGAGGCCACCCGACTCCTCGATCGCGCCGCGACCTACCTGCTGATCCGTGGCGAGCCCCAGGCCGCGTTGGCGGCGTTCGAACGCGCCTACGATGTCCGGCGCGACAAGTTCGGTGACGATCACCCCGACACCCTCACCTCGGCCAGCAACCTTGCGCTGAACCTGTGGTGGCTGGGTGAGTACCAGCGGGCCCGCGCGCTCGACGAGGACACGCTGACCCGGCGCCGCCGAATCCTCGGCGAGGACCACCCCGACACCCTCACCTCCGCCAGCCAACTCGCCAACGACCTGTTCGGGTTGGGTGACTACCCGCAGGCCCGGGAACTGCAGGAAGAGATGCTGAGCCGGCGGCGCCGAATCCTCGGCGACGACCACCCCGACACCCTCACCTCGGCCAGCCAACTCGGCCTGCTCCTGTGGTACCTGGGTGACTATCAGCAGGCCCGGCAGCTCCAGAACGACACCCTCACCCGCAGCCGCCGAGTCCTCGGCGAGGACCACCCCGACACCCTCTCCTCGGCCAGCCATCCTCGGCCTGGTCCTGTGGTCGCTGGGTGACTATCAGCAGGCCCGGCAGCTCCTGAACGACACCTTCACCCGCAGCCGCCGAGTCCTCGGTGAGGACCACCCCACCACACTGTTCTCGGCCAGCGTCCTCGGCCTGGTCCTGTGGTCGCTGGGTGACTATCAGCAGGCCCGGCAGCTCCAGAACGACACCTTCACCCGCAGCCGCCGAGTCCTCGGCGAGGACCACTTCATCACACTGCGCTCAGCCAGCTTCCTCGGCCTCACCCTGTGGATCGCTGGGCGAGCACCAGCAGGCCCGGCAGCTCCAGAACGACGCCTTCACCCGCAGCCGCCGAGTCCTCGGCGAGGACCACCCCGTCACACTGCGCACAGCCAGCCTCCTCGGCCTCACCCTGGGATCCCTGGGCGAGCACCAGCAGGCCCGCCAACTCCAGAACGACACCCTCACCCGCAGCCGCCGAGTCCTGGGCGAGGACCACCCCGACACACTGCGCTCAGCCAGCCTCCTCGGCCTCACCCTGGGATCGCTGGGCGAGCACCAGCAGGCCCGCCAACTCCAGAACGACACCCTCACCCGCCTCCGCCGCGTGCTGGGCGACGACCACCCCGAAACCCTCACCTCGGCCAGCAGGCTCGCGGCCGATCTGCGCGAGCTGGGCGAGTATCAGCAGGCCCGCGCACTCGACGAGGACACCCTGGCCCGGCGCCGCCGGGTGCTGGGTGACGACCATCCCGACACCCTCATCTCGGCCAACAACCTTGCAGCCGACCTGCGCGCGCTGGGCGAGCCCGAGGAGACGTGAAAGGCGCGCCTGTCTCGCGAACTACCTGCTTCCCATTGCCTATCTCAACGCCGAGGAGAGATGCTGATGACTTCTGACGCCGCCCCGATCCGCCCCATCGAATACGACGTCGTCGTGGTCGGCGCCGGGTTCGCCGGGATGTACATGCTGCACCGCCTCCGCGACCAGGGGCTCTCGGTACGGGTCTTCGAGGCTGGCAGCGGCGTCGGCGGGACGTGGTTCTGGAACCGGTACCCCGGTGCACGCTGTGATGTCGAGAGCGTCGACTACTCGTACTCGTTCTCGGAGGAGCTCCGCATGAATGGAATTGGAGCGAGCGTTACCCGCGCCAGCCCGAGATCCTGCGCTACCTCAACCACGTCGCCGACCGGTTCGACCTGCGCCGGGACATCCAGCTCGAACACCCGAGTCGCCAGCGCACTATTCGACGAGGCGAGCAACCGGTGGGACGTCAAGACCGACGGCGGAGACCGGCGTCGCGCGCCCGTACGTCGTCATGGCGACCGGCTGCCTGTCCGCCGCGCGGGTGCCCGCCTTCGAGGGGCTGGAGACCTTCCAGGGCGAGTGGTTCCACACCGGTCCTGGCCCCACGAGGGTGTCGACTTCACCGGCAAGCGAGTGGCCGTCATCGGTACCGGGTCGTCCGGAATCCAGTCGATCCCGGTGATCGCGGAGGAGGCGGCGCAGCTGCTCGTCTTCCAGCGCACCGCCAACTACAGCGTGCCCGCGTTCAATCGTCCGCTCACCGAGGAGGCGAAGGAGGAAGGTGCGAACTACTTCGCCGAGCGCCGTCGTGCTCACACAGGAGTCGCTATGCCGGCCTATCCGTTCCGCCCACCGGTAAGTCCGCTCTCGACGGTCGCTCCCGAGGAGCGCGAGGCGATCTACGAAGCGCGGTGGCAGACGGAGGGTTGGCCTGTACGGAGCCTTCACCGACATCTTGATCGACAAGCAGCGCCAACGACACAGCCGTCGACTTCTTCCGCGCGAAGATCCGCGCGCGGGTCACCGACCCGGACGTCGCCGAGACGCTGCTCCCGAACGGCTACCCCTTCGGCGGAAAGCGGATCTGCGTCGACACCGGGTACTACGAGACGTTCAACCGCGACAACGTCACGCTGGTCGACGTCGGCGACGACGCCGATCGGCGGATCACTCCACTGGCGTCCTCGTCGGCGAGACGGAGCTACGAGTCGACGTCATCGTCTTCGCCACCGGCTTCGACGCGATGACCGGAGCGCTGCTGGCGATCGACATCCGCGGTCGGGGCGGTCGGACGCTGCAGGAGAAGTGGAGCGAGGGGCCGCGCACCTACCTCGGCACTGCACGCGCCGGCTTCCCGAACCTGTTCCTCATCACCGGCCCGGGCAGCCCGTCGGTCTTCAGCAACATGGTCGTCTCGATCGAGCAGCACGTGGACTGGATCGCCGACGCCATCGAGCGCCTGCGTAAGGACGGTGTCCAGCTGATGGAGGCCGACCAGGCCGCCGAGGACGCGATGGA
>CAVTTI010000044.1:0-48482 GCA_963737615.1 uncultured Actinomycetes bacterium
GAAGCCTCGGCTTGCGCGAGGTCGCCGAGTCGCAGACGGGTCTCGCCGAGCTCGTAGAACGCGGCTCCGGCGATCCGCGGGCACCACATACGCAGCTCCTCACCCGCTCTCCCGGCCTCTGCACCGGCCTCCGTGAGCTTGCCCCTGAAGCGCATCACTTCGGCGCGGTTCACCCGGCAAAGCCCCGGGAAAGCTGAAGCGGAAACAGACTCGCAGAACTCGTTTGCCCGGTCGGTCCACTCTCCGGCGCGGTCGTAATCGGCGACGTCACGGCAGGCGCCGATCGTGTTGCAGTAGACGATCAGGGTCGATTGCGGATCGAGCTCGCCGCCGAATGCGGCCGTGCTCGCCTCGTCGAGAAGCAGCTGGCCCTCAGCGACATCGCCCTTCTCGATCAGTGCCGATCCCTGCCGCTGCATTCCGCGCACTTCCAGATTGCGGTCTCCGAAGCGCTTCCCGATCTCCTCGGCCTGCTTCGCGAGGGCGATGGCTCCGTCGAAATCGTGCTTGCCCAGCGTGAAGAGGGATTCCTGCAAGGCCCAGTAACCGTGCGCGGCACCCTCGAGCTCTTCGTCGAGCAACCGCTTGGCGCGGCTCATCCACCCCTTTGCGACCGCCTGCTGGAGCTGGCCGCTGTAATGGTGGGCGAGCTCGACGGCGAGGTACGCCGCCCTCGCCTTCTCGCCCTCCTGCAGCAGAGCGGCGTACGCTCGCTCCATCACAAGAAGAACGTCCTTGAACTCTCCAGCCCAGAGCGCTGCGACCGCGAAGAGCTCGAGGTCGCTCGCTCCCAGCTCGTTCTCCGCGTCGGCCTGCTTGAGCAGCTCGTACGCCTCGCTCCATTCCTTCCGCTCGCCCGCTGCGCGGCCGGCCGCGAGTGCGTCGTGTACGACCTGGGACATGAACGGATTGTGGCACAAAGCGTCCGTAGAATTGGCCGCCCATGGAATCCCTCTATAGACCCGAAGGCGTCGAAGAGCGCTGGCAGCGGACCTGGGAAGAGGAGGGTCTTTACGCCGCCGAGCCAGACCCGTCGCGCGAGCGCTTCGTCGTTGCCCACCCGCCCCCGAACGTCACGGGCGAGCTCCACATGGGTCACGCGCTCCAGCTCGCCCTCGCCGACACGCTCGTTCGCTGGCAGCGGATGCAGGGGAAGAACGTCCTCTTCCAGCCGGGCTACGACCACGCCGGCATCTCGACCCAAAATGCCGTCGAAAAGGATCTTGCCAGGGAGGGTAAGACGCGCCACGACCTAGGGCGGGAGGCCTTCGAGGCGCGTGTCTGGGAGTGGCTCCGCCTCTACGGGCGGACGATCATGAGCCAGTTTCGCCGCATGGGTGCTTCGCTCGACTACCGCCGCGAGCGCTTCACGATGGACGACGACTACGTGCGAGCGGTCATGCACTTCTTCGTCCACCTCTACGCGAAGGGGTGGGTCTACCGCGACAACCGCATCATCAACTGGTGCCCGTTCCACATGACGTCGCTCTCCGACCTCGAGCTCGTGCACCATGACGTCGACGACGTTCTCACTTACGTCCGCTACCCGGTTGCGGGCGGGGACGGCCATGTGACGATCGCGACCGTCCGGCTCGCGACAATCCTCGGCGATGTCGCGGTGGCCGTGCATCCCGAAGACGATCGCTACCGTGATCTCGTCGGGAAGGAGGTCGTCGTCCCGTACGTCGAAAGACGCGTCGCGGTGATCGCCGATGAGCGGGTGGAGAAGGACTTCGGGACCGGCGCTCTCAAGGTGACGCCCGGCCACGACCCGACCGACTTCGCGATCGGGCGGGATCACGGTCTCCCCGAGCCGATGGTGATCGGCCCCGACGGTTGCATGAGCGAGGAGGCAGGCGACCTGGCCGGGCTGACGCAGGAGGAGGCCGCCGAGCGGATCCTCGCTTGGATCCGCGAGCACGACCAGCTCGAGAAGCGGGAGAACCACCGCCATGCTGTGGCTCTCTGCGAGCGGTGCGAGTCGCGGATCGAGCCGCTCATCTCGCTCCAGTGGTGGTGTGCGATGGACGACCTGAAGAAGCCGGCCCTCGAGGCCCTCCGCGAAAGGCGGGTGCGCTACCACCCGGAGTCCCAGCACCGGTTCGCGATCGAATCGCTCGAGACCGTGCCTGACTGGAACATCTCGCGGCAACTCTGGTGGGGCCATCAGCTCCCGGTCTGGTATTGCCCGAACGGCCACATCACGGTCGCCGAGGCCGATCCGGGCGCATGTGCCGAGTGCGGATCGACCGAATTGACGCGCGAGGTGGACGTTCTCGACACCTGGTTCTCCTCTGCCCTCTGGCCGTTCGCAACCCTCGGCTGGCCGGATCAGACGCCCGACCTCGAAGCGTTCTACCCGGGGACGCTGAACACGACCGCGCGCGAGATCATCCGTCTCTGGGAGAACCGAATGATCTTCGCCGGGCTCGAGATGATGGGGGACATCCCCTTCGAGGATGTGATCATCCACTCAACCGTGCTCGCACCGGACGGGCGGCGGATGTCCAAGAGCCTAGGCACCGGCATCGACCCGGTCGAGGTAATCGACAAGTACGGGACGGACGCGACTCGCTACGGGCTCCTGAAGATGTCCTCGACGCAGGACGTCCGCTTCTCGTACGGCGTCATCGAGGAAGGGCGCAAGCTCACGAACAAGCTCTGGAACGCGTCTCGGCTGCTCCTGAGCGGAGACGTCAACGAGGTGGCCGCGCGGCCGAAGGCGCTCGAGGAGCACTGGATCCTGGCCCGGCTCGAGGCCGTCCGGCAGGAGTTCGAGCAGAACTTGCAGGTGTTCAGCTTTGCGCCGGCGGTGGGGGCCCTCTATCGACTGACGTTCGACGACTTCTGCGATTGGTACGCCGAGGCGATCAAGCCGCAGCTCTATGCCGGTGACCCGGACGCGCGTGCCACCGCTCTGGCCGCGCTCGAGCGGCTCCTGAAGCTCCTGCACCCAGTCATGCCTCACGTGACCGAGGAGATCTGGTCGTTTCTCCCATCGCGCCAGTCGCGGCTGATCGTGGCGCCATGGCCCTCGGCAGAGCCGGTTGAGGCCACCGTCGGACCTGACGCACTCGACCGTGTCCAGGCCGCTGCCGCCACCTATCGGAGAAGCGGAGCCTTGGTCGAGCTCGATGGCGAGGAACGCCGGATCTTCGAGGCGGTCGTGCGTCCGCAGGGGGAGCCGAACGGAAATGTGGACGCCGAGATCGAGCGCCTGCGTAAGGAGGTCAAGCGGGCCGAAGGGATGCTCGGCAACGAACGGTTTCTTTCTAGCGCACCCGCCGACGTCGTCGAGGGCGAGCGCGAGAAGCTCGCCCGCTACCGCCGGGAGCTCGATGCCCTCGGCGGCTGAGGCCTACCTCGAGTCGCTTTCGCCCTGGCCCGAGGAGTTCGGCCTCGGGCGCATGCACAAGCTGCTCGAGCGTCTGGGGCGTCCCGAGCGCCGCTACCCGGCCGTGCACGTGGTCGGGACGAACGGGAAGTCGACCACGGCGAGCATGACCGAGGCGCTGCTCCGGGCGCAGGGTCTCCGCGTGGGCACGTACCTCTCCCCGCATGTCGTCTCCTGGCGCGAGCGCATCCGGGTCGACGGAGCCGAGGGCGACCTGGACGCCCTCGTCGACGCCGTGCGTAATGTCAGAGTGGATGCGGCGACCCAGTTCGAAGTTCTGACCGCCGCGGCCTTCCACGGCTTCGCCGAGGCGGGCGTCGATGTCGCGGTCGTCGAGGCTGGGCTCGGCGGCCGACTCGACGCGACGAACGTCCTCGAGGCGAAAGTCGTCGTCCTCACGAACATCGGGCTCGACCACTCCGAACACCTCGGCTCGACCCGGGAGGAGATCGCCGCGGAGAAGCTCGCAGTCGTGCCCGAGGGCGCGACCGTCGTGCTCGGGCAAGCGGAGTGGGAGCAGGCGGCGAAGGAGTGCGGTGCCGGCGCGATCGTCCTCGCCCGCGGGAACCTGGAGCTTGCCGTCGCCGCCGCAAACGCGTTCACAGGGAAGCCAGTTGAGCCCGGCGCCGCCGATTCGGTCGCGCTCCCGGGCAGGTTCGAAGTGATGGGGTCGGCCCCGCTCGAGATCTGGGACGGCGCCCACAACCCGGACGGCGTTCGCTTCCTGCTCGAGTTGCTGCCAGAGCGTGACTACGTCCTCGTCTGCTCGGTCGTCGGAGAGAAGGACGTTGACACGATGCTCGGCCTCTTCTCGCAGCGCTCGTCACATCTCATCGCCACCGTGTCCGGCAATCCGCGTGCGCTCCCAGCCGAGGAGCTCGCCACCCGCGGCGTCACATACTTTTCGAAGGTGGAAGTCGTCCCCGAGCCCGTGCTCGCGCTCCAACGGGCGCGAGAGGTCGCGGGCCCCGCCGGTGCCGTCCTGGCGGCCGGCTCGCTCTACCTCCTGGCCTCGCTGGCCGCCGTCCGGTCTGGCTACGTACCATGGGATACGTTGGCGACCGAATAAGCGTCTACGCGCTGGCGGCGTTCGTGCTCGTCGCGATCGTCGCCCTTGCGTTTGGCGCAGGCTGGCTTGTAGGAAAGGTACTCCTGTGAACTGGATCGTCCTCGCCCAAACCACGACTTCGGAGGACGACGCCTTCGGTGGGGTCAAGGACTTCTTTGACTCCGAGATCTGGTTCCTGATCCGGAACGTCGCAATCTTCTTCGTCGTCCTTTTCTGGCTTGCGTCCGCCTTTTGGGTCTACAAGGACGCTCGCCGGCGGATCGAGGACAACGTGCTCCTGTCGACCGCCGTCGCCCTGGGCATCGTCCTCCCGTTCCTCGGAGCGCTTCTCTACATGCTTTTCCGGCCACCTGAGTACATCGAGGACGTCCGCGAGCGCGAGCTCGAGATCAAGGCGATGGAGGAGAGCCTGGACGGAAGCGAGCGGTGCCCGGTGTGCCGGGCCGAGGTGGACGGCACGTTCCTGGTCTGCCCGGTGTGCACGACGAAGCTGAAGCAGGCGTGCCGCCGCTGCAAGGCTCCGCTCGAGCCTCTCTGGCAGATCTGCCCCTATTGCGAGACGCCGGTCGAGACTCCGAGAATCGTCGGGAATCTCTAGCCTTCGCCGCCGGATGGCGGAGCGCACCCTCGTTCTCGTAAAGCCGGACGCCCTTCAGCGGCGGCTCGCCGGCGACATTCTCGCGCGCTTCGAGCGGCGAGGTCTCGACGTGGTCGCCGCGAGGCTCGTTCTCGTTGGTGCGGCGCTTGCGGAGGAGCATTACGCGGAGCACCGCGAGAAGCCCTTCTTCGGTGAGCTGGTCGAGTTCATCACCTCGGCCCCTACCCTTGCTCTGGTGCTCGAAGGGGAGTCCGCGATCAAGGTGGTGCGCACGACGATGGGTTCGACGAACCCCGTTGAATCAGCTCCCGGGACGATCCGTGGCGACCTGGCGCTCGCGATGCCGAACAACCTCGTGCACGGCTCGGACTCTCCAGAGTCGGCCGAGCGGGAGATCCAGCTCTGGTTCTCGGGCGATGAGCTCGTCTGACCTGACGGGGCAGGCTCGCACCAACCGCGAGTTCTGGAATCGGCAGGCCGACGAGTACCAGGCCGAGCACGGGGAGCACATCGGCCAACCCGAGCCGCGGTGGGGCCTCTGGCAGATCCCGGAGAGCGAGCTCCGGATCCTCGGCGACGTGGCGCGGAAGGACGTGCTCGAGCTCGGCTGCGGCGCCGCCCAATGGTCGATCCTGCTCGCCCGGGAGGGAGCGCGCGTGGTTGGCCTCGACAACTCCGAGCGACAGCTCGAGCACGCGCGGACCGCGATGGCGGAGGCGGGCGTCGAGTTCCCGCTCGTGCACGCGAGTGCCGAGTCCGTGCCGCTTCCGGACGCGAGCTTCGACATCGTCTTTGCGGACCACGGGGCCAACCGCTTCGCCGACCCGCTCCTCTGGGTCCCCGAGGTCAGCCGCTTGCTTCGGTCAAGCGGGCTCGCGGCCTTCAGCGGCGGCACGGCGTTCGAATGGATCGGCTGGAACCCGGAGACGGACACGTGGGACGATCAGCTCCATCGGCCCTACTTCGACATACGCCGTTGGGAGACGCCCGAGGGCTCGATCGAGTTCGAGCTTCCGTACGGCGAGTGGATCCGGCTCTTCCGCCGGAACGGGCTCGAGGTCGAGGAGCTCCGCGAGGTCCAGGCGCCGCAGGACGCAGTGACGACCTACCGGACCGACGAGGAGAACGCCTGGGCCAGACGCTGGCCGATGGAGCAGATCTGGAAGGTCCGGAAACTGTGACTCTCTCCGAGCACGCGCAGACAAACCGTGAGGTCTGGGCCAAGAACGCGGCCGAGTTCAGGGAGCCGGGCAAGCGGAACTGGGCGCAGCCCGACATCACCTGGGGAATCTGGCACCTGCCCGAATCGGAGATCGGAGCCCTCCCGGTGCTCGAGGGCAAGGACGTCGTCGAGCTCGGCTGCGGTACGGCGTACATCTCTTCCTGGCTTGCACGGCGCGGAGCGAATGTGGTCGGCGTCGACCTGAGCCCGGAGCAGCTCGCCACCGCCCGCGAGCTTCAGGCAGAGCACGGGGTCGAGTTCCCGCTGATCGAGGCCAGCGCCGAGGACGTCCCTCTCCCCGCGGAGACCTTCGACCTGGTGATCTCGGAGTACGGCGCCTCGATCTGGGCGGATCCATACCTCTGGATTCCGGAGGCTGCTCGCCTCCTCCGCCCCGGCGGCCAGCTCGTCTTCTTGACGAACGGGCTGCTCCTGGAGCTCGCCTGGTCGGTTGAGAGCGAGGGCGTCGGCGAGACCCTTGTCTACGACTACTTCGGGTTCCACCGGCTCGAGGATCCGACAGACGACTCCATCACCTTTCAGCTTCCGTACGGCGATTGGATCCGACTCTTCCGTGCTAACGGCCTCGAGGTGGAGGATCTGATCGAGCTACAGCCGCCCGATGGCGCCGACCTGGGGCGCTGGGACTTCGTGACGAACGAGTGGGCACGGAAATGGCCTGCCGAGGAGATCTGGAAGGCCCGCAAGCACGGGTAGATGTGAACCGTGTCCGTTCCGCCCGCGCCACCCATTCTCCTCGCATCGACCTCGCCGCAACGGCCGGCGATCCTCGCCCAGCTCGGCATCCCCTTCGACGTCGTCCCTCCCCGGTACCTGGAGCACGAGGAGCCCGACGCGAAGCCGGTGGACGTGGTCAGGTTGCATGCGCGGGGGAAGGCTCGCTCGATCGCGGGCGAGGCGGGAGACCGGCCCGTGCTCGGAGTCGACACGGCCGTCGTCTGCGGCGAGCGCGTCTTCGGAAAGCCGGCTGGGCCGGAGGAGGCCGTCGAGATGCTCGAGGCGCTTGCGGGGAAGACACACGAGGTCGTCTCAGGTTTGTGTCTCGTGACGCCGGGCTGGGAGCTCGTCGACCACGCCGTCACGCGCGTAGCCTTCCGGGAGCTGACCGCCCGCGACCTGGCGGCGTACGAAGAGACAGGGGAGTGGGAAGGACGGGCGGGCGCCTATGCGATCCAGCGCGTCGGCGCGTCGCTCGTCGAGCGGATCGAGGGCGACTACCTGAACGTAGTCGGGCTGCCGGCGGCGCTTCTCGTCGGCATCCTCGCCGAGAGGTTTCCCGGCGTCTACGGTTTCGGGTAGGCGGTCGGTACTGTTTTCCAGGGGTTTCCAGGTCTGGCTAGTACACTCACTAGCGGGATGAGTCTCTGGGGATACGTGAGCGGCCTAGGCGGCCGAGAAATCGCCGTGGATCTGGGCACGGCCAACACGCTCGTCTACGTGCGCGGCCGCGGCATCGTTCTGTCCGAGCCGTCTGTGGTCGCGATCGACCAGCGCACGGGCGAGGTGCACGCCGTCGGCGTCGAGGCGAAGCGGATGCTGGGACGGACTCCGGGCACCATCTCCGCGATCCGCCCGCTCAAAGACGGCGTCATCGCCGACTTCGACGTGACCGAGCAAATGCTCCGTCACTTCATCCAGAAAGTGCACCACAACCGGTTCGCGCACCCCCGCGTCGTGGTGTGCGTGCCGTCCGGGGTCACGGGCGTCGAAAAGCGCGCCGTTGAAGAGGCGACGCTCTCGGCCGGTGCTCGCCAGGCCTACCTGATCGAGGAGCCGATGGCCGCCGCGATCGGCGCCGGACTCCCGGTCTCCGAGCCGACCGGGAACATGATCGTGGACATCGGAGGCGGGACAACAGAGGTGGCGGTCATCTCCCTCGGCGGCATCGTCGTGTCGCAGTCGATCCGCGTTGGCGGCGACGAGATGGACGAGGCGATCATGAGCCACATCAAGAAGGAGTACAAGCTCCTGATCGGCCAGCAAACGGCCGAGGAGCTGAAGCTCGAGATCGGCTCCGCCTGGGATCTCCGCGAGGAGGTCCGGGCCGAGGTGCGAGGGCGCGACATGCTGACTGGCCTCCCGAAGACGATCGTGATCACATCCGAAGAGGTCCGGCGCGCGCTGGACGAGCCCGTCACCCAGATCCTCGACGCGATCAAGTCGACGCTCGACAAGACTCCGCCCGAGCTCGCCGCGGACATCATGGACCGCGGCATCGTGCTCGCCGGCGGCGGCGCGCTCCTTTCGGGGCTTGACATGCGGCTTCGGGAGGAGACGCTTATGCCCGTCCATCTGGCCGAGTCGCCCCTCACGTGCGTGGCCGTCGGGTCGGGTCGCAGCCTCGAGGAGTTCGAGGCGATCCACCGCTCAGCCAAGGCACGGCAGCGAAATGGCAGGCGGCGGTATTAAGGAGGGATTGGTGGAACGTCGTTCGACGGCACTGCGCATGCGTTTCGCCAAACCCTCCTAGCTCGATCGACCGGGTTTCTCTCTAGACTTAGACGTCCGTGCCTCGGCAACGCACAGCACGGCTCCCCGTCCTGAGCTCTTCCGTTCCGCGCCCTGAGGGCAACCACTCCCGCAGCGGTGGCCCACTTCGCGCGCGGCTGGTCGCGGTGGCCCTCGTCCTCGTCTCACTGGCCCTGATCACGGTCTATTTCAGGGAATCCTCCGGAGGGACCCTTCATAGCGCCCAGCGCATCGGGGTCAGCATCCTGACGCCGTTCGAGGTGGCAGGTGAGCGCGTCTCGCGCCCCTTCCGGGACGCCTACGGGTGGGCTGCCGACCTGGTCGGCGCCAAATCTGACAACGAGCGGCTCCGCGAAGAGGTGGAATCGCTCCGGAAGCAAGTGATCCAGAACGAGACTGCGGCCGAGGAGAACAAGCGCCTGCAGAAGATGCTCGACTACATCGGAGGTTCTAGGTACCCGGTGGGCTTCACGGCGGTCCCGACCCAGGTGATCCAGAAGCCGCCGAACCCGTATGTTCAGCAGATCCTCGTTCATGCCGGCACGAGCAACGGCGTCAAGATCTATGACCCTGTCGTGACCCAGGAGGGCCTCGTAGGGATCGTGACGGACGTGACCTCGGGGACGGCCCAGGTCCGACTTCTCACCGACCAGGCGAGCGCAGTCTCGGCCGAGGTCCTCGGGACTGGCGCGTCGGGAATCGTCGCGCGTGGCCCGAGCGACAGCTCGACGCTCGTCCTGAACCGCGTTCCCAAGGACGAAGTGGTGACCGACGGCGACCTGGTGATCACTTCGGGCTGGCAGAGCGGGCCGCTCACCTCCCTCTATCCGAAGGGGATCCCAATCGGAAAGGTGAGCGGTGTCAGCAGGCGTGACGTCGACCTCTACACACGCATCCAGGTGACACCGCTCGTGGACTTTGGCTCCATCGACGACGTGATCGTCCTGACCGGCGGCGACGCGAAGAAGCCGTGACCGCCGTCGACGTGCTCAAGGCGCCGGGGCTCCTGCTCCTCGCGGCTCTCCTCCAGGTTTCCGTGCTCTGGACGATCGAGGTGTCGAACGGGCACCCAGATCTGCTGCTCGTCTTGGTCGTCGTTTTGGCGCTCGTCCGGGTCCTCTGCTCGGGTCGGTAGCCGGCTTTTCGGCCGGGCTCTTCCTCGACGTGGCCACGTTCTCGACGCTCGGGATCTCCTCGCTCCTACTCACGCTGGCCGGATACTGGTCGGGACGACTGGGCTCGATCATGAGCAAGTCGTCGCCGCACCCGCCGCTCATCGCGGTCGGCCTCGCCACGGTCGCGGTCGCGCTCGGCTCGGCCTTCCTCCACTTCGTTCTCGGTTCGACCGTAGGGGCGTCGGAGCTGCTCGGGCGCGTCCTCCTGCCGACGCTTGTGCTGAACCTTCTCCTCGCATATCCGGTCTACCGACTCGTTTGCAGGCTCTTCCCGCGAACGACCCGGGTCACCAGGGAGGTGATCGTCCCTGGCTAGCCTTCCGGAGTTCCTACCGCGGGATCCGCGTGTATCCGAGCCGTATCGCGTTTCTCCCCAGATGGCGGTCCGGATCGCGATCCTCGGGGTCTTCGTGATCGCGCTTTTCTGCGCTCTCTTCTTCCGGCTCTGGGCACTCCAGGTGATTTCCGGCGAGCGCTACCTGCAGGATGCCCGGAACAACCAAGTCCGGACGTTCCGCCTCCAGGCGCCGCGCGGCACCATCCTCGACAAGGACGGCAACGTGCTCGTCTCCAACCAGCCCGGCACTCAGGTCCAGATCTGGCCAGCCGCGTTCAAGGAGCTTTCGAAGGTCGAGCGCAATACCGAGATCTCGGAGCTGGCAAGTCTTCTGCAACTGAAGCCCAAGGAGATCCGCAAGGAGCTTCGCAGCCACGCCGACGATCCGCTGACGCCCGTGACGATCAAGACGAGCGTCAAGGACGACAAGGTGAACTACCTCTACGAGCACCAGGCGGACTTCCCGGGGGTCGAGATCCAGCCCGTTCAGCTCCGAAGCTACGAGGACGGCAACACCGCCGCCCAGCTCCTCGGATATGTGAGCGAGATCACCGGCGAGGAGCTCGAGAGCCGCGCGAAAGACGGATATGCGGCCGGAGACCGGATCGGGCAGACCGGGCTCGAAGCGACCTATGACCGCTATCTGCGCGGGCTTGCCGGAGAAGGACAGGTACGGGTGGACGCACTGGGGCGTGTGACGAGCGACCGCGAGTACAGTCAGCTGCCGCAACCCGGCTACTCGGTGCGCCTCACAATCGACGCCGATCTCCAGCGGGCTGCCGAAGACGCGCTCGCCTACGGGATCCGGCTGGCGATCGAGAACGACGAGTTCTACGCAGACGGCGGCGCGATCGTCGCGATGAATCCATCCGACGGAGCCATCCTTGCCATGGCCTCGAACCCGACCTACGACCCGAAGACGTTCGTCGGCAACGTTTCGCAGAAGGAGCTCAACGCGCTCCGCGCGCCGGAGGCCAACCTCCCGCAGCTGAACAGGGCGGTCAGCGGTATCTATCCTCCCGGGTCGACGTTCAAGCCGGTCACTGCCCTGGCTGCGCTCCAGGAGAAGATGCTCGACCCGTACGAGCCGATTCAGTGCGATCCGTCGATCACGGTCGACGGCCAGAAGTTCGTGAACTGGGATCCCTATACGAACATGGCGATCAACCTGGCGCCGGCAATCGAGCGATCCTGCGACACGTACTTCTACCGGGTCGGGCTTCGCTTCTACGACCGCAAGGACTCCCCTCTCCAGAAGTGGGCGCGCAAGATGGGCTTCGGGTCTCTGACGGGGATTGACGTCGGGCCCGAGGAAGAGGGCCTCATGCCGACCCCGGCGTGGCACAGGCGTCACTTCAAGACCGAGATCGACAAGCTCTGGACCTCGGGTGACTCCGTGCAGCTGGCGATCGGCCAAGGCGATCTTCTGACGACACCGCTGCAGATGACGCGCTTCTACGCGCTCCTCGCCAACGGCGGCAAGCTGGTGGAGCCGCATCTCGTGCAGCAGATCGAGGAGCCAAAGGCGAACGAGCAGGCTCCGGTCATCGTCCGGCCGATCCGGCCGAGGCCGCCCCGCGACTTGAACCTCGACCCGAACGCGATTCAGATCGTGCGGGACGGTCTCTTCGACGCGACGCACGGAGTCAATGGGACCTCGCAGAAGATCTTCGGGACGTTCGGCGTCGATGTCGCGGGCAAGACGGGGACGGCGGAGAAGTTCAAGAAACTGCCCGGCTACGGTAGCGTCGGCGGGAGGCTGCTCGACCAGTCCTGGTGGTGCGGCTACGGGCCCACCGAAAAGCCGACGATCGCCGTCTGCGCCCTGATCGAGAACGGCGGCCACGGCGGCACCGCAGCCGCTCCCGCCGCCATGAAGCTGCTCGCGAAGTACTTCGATGTCCCCGAGACGCCGGTGGTTCCGGTGAACTCCGATTAGAAGTGCTCGCGACCCAAATGCTGGGCAGCATCACATGAAGGGGCACTAGCCATGGCGACGCGCGTCCTCCGGGGCCACGCCCGGTCGCAGGCCCCCGGCGAAGTTGCAAGCTTCATTCGCCATCTCGACTACCTGCTCTTCGCGGCCGCGGGCGGCCTCGTCGCGTACGGGCTTTCGGTGCTTTCGGCCGTGACCCGGAACGACATCGCCGGAGACCCTGACTACTACGTTGTCCGGCAGGGGATCAACGTCGGTCTCGGAGTCGTCGCGTTAGTGGTGCTCACGACCGTCAACCCCGAGGTGTACCGTCGCCTCAGGCGCCCGCTCTACGGCCTGCTCATCGCGCTGCTCGCGATCGTCTTCGTCGCCGACGCCGTGCGCGGCTCGCAGCGCTGGATCGACATCGGTTTCTTCCGCTTCCAACCGTCCGAGCTCGGGAAGCTGATCCTCATCGTCTGCATCGCCGGGTTTCTCGCAGACCGTTCGCGCCGGCTCGACGAGTGGAGGACCGTCCTGTCCGCAGTCGGCCTTGGGACCCTGGCGGCGTTCCTCGTCTTCATCGAGCCCGACTTCGGCACCGCGCTCATGTACCTCGGTGCCCTCGCCGTTGCGCTCTTCATAGCGGGGGTTCCCTGGTCACGGCTTGCGGCTCTCGGCCTGACGGCCGGCTCGGTCGCGATCACCCTGCTCTGGGTCTTGCCCTCGGCCGGGATCGACATTCTGAAGCCTTACCAGGTGCAGCGCCTGACCGGCTTTTTGAATCCCGACCTCGATCCGAGCGGAACGACCTACAACGCAACCCAGTCCATTACTGCAGTCGGCTCGGGCGGCCTCAACGGGCGGGGCGTCGCGGGCGCCACGCAGACGAACCTGAACTACCTGCCCGAGCATGCGACGGACTTCATTTTCTCGTCGCTCGCCGAGCAGCGCGGCTTCCTCGGCGCCTCGATCCTGCTCCTTCTCTACGCTCTCATCGTCTGGCGCGGGATCAAGATCATCGCGGTCGCCCCGAGCCTCTTCACGGCCGTCGTGGCCGCGTCGATCGTGCTCGTCCTGGTTGCCCAGATCTTCGTGAACATCGGCATGACGATCGGGATTGCCCCGGTGACCGGCATCCCGCTTCCGTTCGTCAGCTACGGCGGGAGCTCGATGCTGGTGAGCCTCATGATGGTCGGGCTCCTGCAAGGCATCCACGTGCGCGGACGCCTGGCCGGACGCTCCTAGATGGTTGATCGCGGCCCCGCCAACGACCGACCGACCATCTGATGGTTGATCGACAATTACCACGCCTCCGGATGGCGGCCCAGACACGGCGCCAGGGCGCACCCTCGCCCTTGTCAAGGCTTCTAGCCTTGCCTGCGGGCGATGGCACATGCTGGCTTGGTCTGGCCCGTCCCCGCGGGCCTGCCAATTACCGACCAACCATCTGAGATGCGAAGCCTGCCAGTCAAGCCGCTGGCGATCCTGGGGATCATCCGCGAGGTCCAGGCGGCCGCCGAGAATATTCGGCCGATCCTGCTGGCCGGCGCTGAGGGCCCCGTCCGAGAGCTGGCCGAAGTCCTCGGCGAGGGTGGCGACGAATCAGTGCTCCGGGAGCTTCGTGGGCGCGCCCCGAGCGCCACCGACCTCGACGAAGCCTCTCTCCTCGTCTACGCGATCGAGGGCGGGACCGCGAGTGGTCACGACGAGCAGGTGCTTCGGCTCGCGTCGCGGAAGAGGGTTCCCGCGCTCGTCATCCTGATCGGGCGCGGAGCCGAAGACGTCCCCGACCTGCCGTACGTGCTCGCCACGGACGTGATTGCGGTCCGGGTGGGGGAGCCTTTGCCCGTCGAGGAGATCATCGAGCGGATCGCGGCGCGGGCCGGAGACAAGAGCTACGCGCTCGCAGCGAAGCTGCCGAGGATTCGGAAAACCGTCTGCGAAGAGATCGTCAGGAGCTTCTCGAAGCAGAACGGGATCCTGGGAGCGGTGATCTTCATCCCCGGCGCGGATCTGCCGGCGCTGACGTTGAACCAGATGCGCATGGTATTCCGAATCGGCGGGGCCTACGGGGCGGACATCGACCGTGAGCGCGCCGTCGAGCTGCTCGGCGTCCTGGGCGCCGGGCTGGGCTTCCGAGCGGTGGCACGCGAGGTCGTGGGAGTGGTGCCGGGGTTCGGCTGGGCGGTCAAGGGAGCCATTGCCTATGCGGGAACGAGCGCGCTCGGAGAGGCTGCGATCCGCTACTTCGAGGCCGGCGGGATCGGGGCGATTGTAAGGTCCGTCCGGTCCCGGTCCTAGCCTTCCTCGCACATGACTGAACGCGACACGCGCGAGGCCCTCGAAGTGCTCGCGATCGAGGAAGCGGATGCTTGGTTCGAATACCTCGAGTCCACCCGGTGGCACGGAGCGTCGGGGCGGTACGACGAGGTCGAGCCTTGGGCGTGGGCACGCCTCCACCAGCGGCTTCGCATGGTCGAGAGACGGCGGACGCACCTGCGCCCGGCGGCCGCGTAGGGACCCCACTGCTAGCCTGTAGTAATTGCGCAGGGAGGACCGAGTTCTAGTGACGAAGCGGGATCCCGTGCGCCGAGAGATATGAGCTTTGTGGCAGACACGTCAGTGACCCGCGCATGCACGCATGGCGCCGGTCGCGGCGTGCGCCCGAAAGGAGAACTAGGTGCCCTGGTTTCGACGCAAGAAGCGCGAGGAGGGAGCGCCCGCGGAGGCTGCTCCCGAAGCGCGAGCGGTTTTGGAGGAGACGCCTCCGCCGCAGCAAGATCCGGCCTCCTCAGAGGCTGAGGACAGACCGGCCAGAAAGCGACGCCGCGGCTCGCGTGGCGGTCGTGGGCGGAAGAAGCCCGTTGAGGGCGCCGCCGGGCAGCTCTCCGAGGTCGAGGAAAAGCCGGCCGCCAAGCCGAGGCGGGCGCGCGAGAGCGAGAAGCCGGCGACTCGGGCACGGAAGCCCGAGGACGCCAGACGGCGCCGGAAGACTCCGACGAAGCGCATCGACATCCCCGATGTCGAGAAAGAGATCTACGTATCCGTCGAGGTGGGTGAGCAGCGCGTTGCGATCCTCGAGGAGGGCAAGGCAGCTGAGGTCTACCTCGAGCGCCGCGGGCGCCGTTCGATCGCGGGCAACGTCTACAAGGGGGTTGTAGACAACGTGCTGCCGGGTATGGAGGCATCCTTCGTCGAGATCGGCCTGCCGAAGAACGGGTTCCTCTACGTCGACGAGATCGTCGTCCCGGAGCTCGAGGGAAAGCGGCACGGACGCCGCATCCAGGATCTCGTCCAGCGGGGCCAGGAAGTGCTCGTCCAAGCGGTCAAGGACCCCATGGGGACAAAGGGTGCCCGGCTCACCACGGAGATCTCCCTTCCGGGGCGGTTCCTCGTCTACACCCCCTTCGGGGATGGGATCGGCATCTCCCGGCGGCTCGAGGACGCCGAGCGCGACCGCCTCAAGGCCATCTCGAAGACCCTTGACGTCGGCGACGGAGGCATCATCGTGCGGACGGCCGCGGAGGGCGCTTCACAGGAGGAACTCGAGGGCGATCTCGCCTTTTTGCGAAAGCTCTGGGGCACGATTCTCGCCCGGGCGGAGAGCACGAAGGCCCCGGCTCTCGTCTACCAGGAGGCCGAGCTCCCGCTTCGGATCATCCGCGACCTCTTCAACCGCGAAGTCGTGCGTGTCGTCGTCGACCACGAGCGCACGTACCGGCGTATCGTCGGCTACCTGAAGCGGACGTCGCCGCAGCTCACCGAGAAGGTGGAGCTCTACGCTGGCAAGCAGCCGCTCATGGAGAAGACCGGCGTCGAGGAAGCGGTTCGCTCGACGCTCAACCGGCGGGTCGACCTGCCATCCGGCGGCTATCTCATCTTCGACTACGCCGAGGCATTCACGGTCATCGACGTCAACACGGGTCGGTTCGTCGGGGCGCGCGGGAAGGCGAGCGGCGCCCGGCTCGAGGACACGATCACGAAGAACAACCTAGAAGCCGTCGCCGAGGTCGTTCGCCAGCTACGGCTCCGAGACATCGGTGGGATCATCGTCATCGACTTCATCGACATGGCGAACCCGAAGAACCGGGAGCTCGTCGAGGACGCCTTGAAGCGGGAGCTCGAGCGCGACCGGACCAAGACGTACGTCGTCGAGATCTCCCCGCTCGGGCTCGTCGAGATGACGCGCCAGAACGTGACCGACGGGCCACGAGAGATCCTCACGATCGCCTGCCCGACCTGTGCCGGAGACGGGATCGTCGTTTCCGACGAGACGCAGGCCATCGACATCGAGCGACGGCTCCGAAGCCTGGCGCGGAGCTCGCGGAGCCAGGCGTTCCGGATCGAGTTGAACGCGCACGTGGCTGCGATCCTGATCGGCCCCGGCGGTTCGCGGCTCGACGATCTCGAGCAGGAGCTCGGGCGGCGCTTCGTGATCGAGACGAACGAAGGAGCTCCCGCGGTTCACTTCGAGGTGGTCGCCCGCGGGCCGGCGGCTCGCGCAGAGCTGAAGGGCACGCCCGTAACGAAGGGCCAGGAGCTCGAAGTCGCCATTGTCGCGCGCGACAGCCACTTCCACGACGCAGGACTCGCGCGCCTGGACAAGTACCAGATCTCGGTCGCAGGCGCTGCCAACCAGGTCGGCAAGAAGGTGAAGGCCAGGATCGAGCGGACCACGAGCACGGTCGCCTACGGTGTGCTCGCCAACGCGGTCGAGCCGGAGCGGCCGGTCGACCCCGAGACCGAACTCGAGACGCTCGAAGCCGCCGGCGAGCCGATTCTGGCGAAGCCGGAGGCGAAGGCGCTCGAGGCGGCGGCCGAGCCGGAAAGCCAGGAGCCGACGCCCGTCGCGGCGAGTCCGAGGCCGGCTCCCGGAGAGGAACGTCCTCCGAGGGCGCAACCCGCCAGGAAGCCGAGTACCCGATCCACGGTCGAGGTCGGCGACGAGTTCGAGCTGACGATCGAGGACTCGCTCGGGGAGTCCGCCGGGATCGGTCGCGCCGGGAGCAGGCGCATCACCGTGGCCGGTGCCGCCACCAGAGTCGGCGAGACGCTCCCGATCCGGATCGACGAAGTGACCGCCCGGGCCGTGCGAGCGTCCATCAATGGGGGCGCAGTCGAGCAGCCGGTCGCAGCGGAGCCTGTCTTCGAGGCCGCCATGCCGGGCGACGCTGCTCCGGCGGCTGGCGACGACGGGGAGCCGAAGCCGAAGAAGCGCACGCGCCGGGGGAGTCGAGGCGGTCGCGGCCGTAAGAAGAAGCCACCGGTCGCCGCGGAGACCGAGGACGCAGGCCCGACCAACGGCGCCGAGCCCACCGAGACGGCCGACGCGGGCGAAGGCGGGTCCGCCGAGGACGTTGATGCGGTCGCCGCCGAGGAGCTGTCTGAGAACGGCGCTGAAAAGCCGAAGAAGAAGACGCGCCGAGGCTCTCGCGGGGGCCGGAACAGGCGGAAGAAGCCACCCGCAGCGGATGCTGCGGCGGAGCCGATCGAGCCGGTCCCGTCCGTTGCCGGTGACGAGGAGAGTGGCTAGACTGTCCGCCGAAGCGGGCGCTCGCCCGCTCGTTTTTCGTTGCGACGAACCCACATGACCTACGCGATCATCTCACTCGGCGGTAAGCAATACCGCGTCCGCGAAGGCGAGTATCTCCTCGTCGAGCGGCTCCCGTACGAGGAGGGCAAGACGTTCAACCCGGACATCCTCATGGTCGGGGGAGACGGGGACACCCTGCTCGGCAAGGGCGAATTGAAGGGGCAGCAGGTGACGGCCCTGGTCGCTGCGCATGTCCTCGGCAAGAAGGTGATCGTCGGCAAGCACCGCCAGCGAACCGGCTACCGGCGCCGGAACGGCCACCGCAGCAGGCTCTCGCGCATCGAGATCCAGTCGATCGGCAAGCAGGCCGCGCGTTCGACGGCAAAGAAGGCCCCGGCGAAAAAGACCGAGACGGAGAAGAAGTAGATGGCTCACAAGAAGGGACTCGGCTCCTCCAAGAACGGCCGCGACTCCCAGTCGAAGCGGCTCGGGGTCAAGCTCCATGACGGCCAGGAGGTCAAGGCCGGAATGATCGTCGTGCGCCAGCGCGGCACCCGCTTCAAGCCGGGTACCGGCGCCGGTCTCGGGCGAGACCACACGATCTTTGCGACGCGGGACGGCAAGGTGTCGTTCCACTCGGGCGGCTCCGGCCGCTTCGTCTCGATCGTCGAGTAGAGACCCTAGCCGTGTTCCGTGACCGTGCCCGGATCGAGGTCCGGGGAGGACGCGGAGGCGACGGCTGCCTCAGCTTTCGGCGTGAGAAGTTCGTCCCTAAGGGCGGGCCCGATGGTGGAGACGGGGGCAAGGGCGGCGACGTGACGCTTGTCGCCGATCGCGACCTCCGTGATCTGGCGGCATTCCGCGGGAAGCAGCGGTTCGCCGGCGGACGCGGCGTTCATGGCAAGGGCGCAAACAAGCATGGCGCCGAGGGCCAGGACGTGGAGCTTCGCGTACCGGTCGGGACGCAGGTGCTCGACGCGGAAGGCGGCCTCCTCGCGGACCTCGCGCACCCGCTCGCGCGCGCAGTGGTGGCCAGGGGAGGGCTCGGCGGTGCGGGCAACCGCCGCTTCGCCTCGCCAACGCAGCAGACACCTCGGTTCGCAGAGATCGGCCAGGCGGGCGAGGAAGCGGAGCTCGAGCTCAGGCTGAAGCTCTTGGCCGATGCGGCGCTCCTGGGATTCCCGAACGCCGGCAAGTCATCGTTGTTGCGCCGGATCTCGAACGCCAGGCCGAAGGTCGCCGACTATCCGTTTACGACGTTGGCCCCCGTACTCGGCACCGTCGACTCGGCCGACGGTCGCCAGTTCACGGTCGCCGACGTGCCCGGGCTCATCGAGGGGGCAAGCGAGGGCGTCGGACTGGGCCACGAGTTTCTCGCCCACCTCGAGCGCGCCCGACTCTTCCTGCACGTGATCGACGTCCAGGAGGATCCGGCTTCGCGGTTCGCGTCGATCGACGCGGAGCTGCGCGCCTACGGCGCCGGCCTCGTCGAGCGGCCCCAGATCGTCGTCCTGAACAAGGTCGACCTCGTCACAGAGTCACCTGAGGTCGAGTTCGACGATCCCCGCGTCCTGCGTGTGCTCCCGGTCTCAGCAGTCACCGGGGCGGGAATCGAGGAGCTTCGCCGCAGCCTCTTCGAGCTTGTCTCCGACACCCAGACCGCAGCTGAGCCTCAGCCTCAACAAGCGGAGCTTGCCGACTTCCTCGTCTACCGGCCGCCCCCGCCGCGCCGGAGGCCGTACCGCATCTTCCGTGGCGACCGTGGCTTCCGAATCTCGGGAGCAAAGGTTCCCGACGACGAGCTCCGCGCCGCTTTGCGGGCGGCCGGGGCGCGGCCGGGTGACGAGGTGGACGTCGGCGACTCGACGTTCGTCTTCGAATGACCGTCGGTCTGCTCGGCGGCGCGTTCGACCCGCCTCACCACGGACACGTGGAGCTCGCGTGCGACGTGCTTTCGCGGTTCGGCCTGGACCGGCTCGTGGTCGTCGTCACTGGCCGGGCACCGCACAAGCTGGTGGCGACCGGTGCCGAGACGCGGCTGAGGCTCGCGGAGGCAGCCTTCGGCGGTCTCGATGGAGTGGAGGTGTCGCGGTGGGAGATCGACCGCACCGATCCCTCCTACACGGTCGACACCGTCCACTGGGCGAAAGATCGCTGGGGCGACGTGGCGTTCGTCGTCGGCGCCGACGAGTTCTGCCACTTCCTGGACTGGAAGGATCCGGACGGTGTGCTGGAGTACGCTCGCCTGCTCGTTGCGAGCCGTCCGGGCTTTCCGCAGGAGCGCCTGGATCACGTGCTTGCCGGGCTCGCCCGGCCGGAACGCGTCGAGTTCTTCGAGATCCAGCCGCTGCCGATCTCGTCGCGGGAGATCCGCACGCGCGTCGCGCGGGGCGAGCCGATTGACGATCTCGTCCCGTCGGTCGTCGCCGAGCTGATCCAGGAGCTCGGACTTTATCGGGACGTCTGAGTGACCAGGCCCCGCATCGTCGCCATCGCGCTCGTGGTGGCGCTGCTCTTCGCCGGCGGAGCGACGTGGGCCTGGTACCGCCACGAGGACCCCGCCGAGCGCGCCGTCCACGAAGACATCTTGCGCCAAGGCGAGGAGGTCGATCGGGTCTCGTGCGACGCCGATCACACGTGGCGGCTCGGCGAGAAGCTCGTGACGTTCTATAGGTGCATCCCGCACGGTGGGACAGAGGACGGCGTGCTCAGATGCGTGGCGCTGGTCGACGGCCGCTTCCTCACGCCGGAAGAGGCGCGAGAGATCCCGATCGGGGCTGGTCTCTGTAAGGACAAGGGATAGAATTCGGGCACGGACGGCAAGATCGCCAACCAGTCGTGCCGCTCGTGTGGCGCGGTGATGGAGCAGACGTTTCGGTACTGCCGCTGGTGTACTGCGCCCCAGCGGCTGAAGATCACCGGGCTCTTCCACCCCCATCCGGGGATCGCAGACGGCGAAGGCAAGCTTCTTCGCATCTCGCGCTATCGCGGCGACCGCGGGGAGGAACGGCACGTGAGACTCAGCGTTTGGGAAAACCCCGGCTCGAGCGGTCCACGGCGGAAACTGCGATCTCACTCGACGATGACGAGGCGCTCAGGCTCGCTGCGTGCCTCCGCGAAAGTGAGCCTTCCCCGCGGGAGGGGGTGCCGCGCATCTCGCCATCGGTGTCGGGGAACGCTACTCTAAAAGCAGTCGAATCCAAGGAGCTTTTGAACCGCTGACGCCGCTCGAGCAAGCCATACGTATCGCAGACCTCGCCCAGGAGAAGCTGGCGAGGGACGTCGCGATCCTCGACATGCGGCCAGTCTGCGCGTACACGGACTACTTCGTCATCTGCACGGGTCAGAACCCGCGCCAGGCGAAGGCGATCTACGACGAGATCCACGGCCGCCTCAAGAAGGACGAGCAGGTGAGCCCGCGGCAGACGGCCGGCGTCCAGGAGGGTAAGTGGATTCTCGCCGACTACCTCGACGTGGTCGTGCACATCTTCACGCCGGAGGCGCGCGACTACTACCGGCTCGAGGAGCTCTGGAGCGACGTTCCCTCGGTCGAGGTCGCGGCAGCCCGTTAGTCAGACGAGTCAGAAGGAGGGGCCGAGGCCCTCGGTTCCCTCGCCGCCGAACCCGCCGGCAGACCAGATCACGATGATCACTGCGGTCACGATCGCAGCGAGGACGAGCAGTCCACCGATGAAGGCGATCGACGGCACGGCCTTGCGAACCTTGCGCCGGTCGCTCGAGCTGAGATGCTCGTTGTCCACGACTCCCCGTGTGCCCCGCGGAATCTCATGCGAAACGGGAAGTCCGCTAAAGTTGGCGGTCGCGCGGGGCCATAGCTCAGTTGGGAGAGCGTCTGGCTGGCAGCCAGAAGGTCGCCGGTTCGAGCCCGGCTGGCTCCATCGCCGACACGAGTCCGGCCCGCGCACGGCGCGGGCCATGACGACTCGAGTCGGACTCTTTCCGATTGGGCGCCGGTCGCTAGGCCGCACCGGGCGCGGGCCCGGCGCGGCCTCGGTTCTATTCCACGACGTCGAAGGTCAGCCGGCCTACTCGTTCGACTTCGCTTTCCACCTTGTCGCCTGCTTCTAGATAGCGGCCCGGCTCGCAGCCTTGCGGCGTCACTCCCGTCCCGCCTAGCTCGGGGTCCTGTCCCCAGCCGGTGCCTCCCGGCGTTCCCGTCGCAAGCACCTCGCCTGGATGCAACGTCAGGAATCGCGAGACGAACGAGATCAGCGAAGCGACGTCGAAGAGCATGTTCGCGGTCGTGTTCGACTGCCGGAGCTCCCCGCTCACCCGCGTCGTGAGAGCGAGATCCCGCGGGTCTCCAACCTCCTCCGCCGTAGTGACCCAGGGCGCGAGACGGGTTGAGCCGTCGAAGTTCTTGCTCGTTCCGAGCGACAAGGTCGTGTGACCATCCGCGGACATCTTCACCTGCCGGTCGCGGGCAGTCAGATCGTTCAGCACGACGTAGCCGAACACGTGCTCGAGCGCACGGCCGGGATCCACGCGCCTGCCCTGCCGGCCGATCACGACCCCGAGCTCGGTCTCGTAGTCGAGCTTCTCGGTCACGTCCCGTTCAAGCAGGACTGGATCGTCCGGCGCGGCGATCGTCTGACCCGCCTTCAGGAAGAACTCCGGCTCGGCGACCTCGACCGGAGCCTTCTCGGCGAGGTGATCGCGGTAGTTCTGCCCAGCGCAGTAGACGATCGGCGGGCGGAGCGGCGCGTCGAGATCCATGTCGGCCAACGGGCGCCAGCCTCCGCGCGCGCTCATGAGGTCGATGGATCCCGCAATCGCGGTATCAAGCCCGGGGACGTCCGTGACGAACACGCGGTCGCCCTCCATGACCGCGGCCCACCGCTCGCCGCCGGAAACCACACTGGCGAGGCGCATCAGACCTTTCTCGCCTGGCGATGACCTTCGTAGACGGCCTCGTACGTGCCTCGGGGGGCGGTCGCGTCACCGACCATCTCGACGCTCAGCCCCTTGTCCTTTACCAGGGAATAGAGGTGGTTCTCCGACGTTCTTGCGGTCACCATGACGAGCCAGTCCGCGTTGAGAACGAGCTCCGCCTCCTCGTCGTGCACGTTGTAGAGCGTCAGCTGACCGCCTTCGATCGACTTGACGAAATGGCTGGTGACCATCTCGACACCGGCCTTGTAGACCTTGGGCAGGATCCAGTCGAGGTAGACGTCGAGGATCGTGTCGAGACCGATCATCGGCCAGCGCGTGACGATCTTCACCGAGTCAGTGCCGTTCTCCGCCAGGCCCACCGCGCAGAGCGGGGCGATCACGCCACAGTCGTCGTCGAGGACGACGACGTGCCCGGAGGGGTGCTCCTTCCCCGTGACCACGTCTTCCCAGCTGATGCACCTTCCGCTCTCGTGGCCGGGCAGCGGGTCCGCCGTCCAACCCTGAAACCCGTCGGTTCGATACTTCGAGCCCGTCGCCACGACCACGTGATCCGGCGCTTCCGCGGCGAGGACCTCTCCGAGGTTCTCGGCGGTGACTGGCGAGGACGTCCGGATCTCTGCACCGTTCTTCCGCGCCTGCGCATCGAGCCAGGTAGCGATTCGACCGAACTCGTCGCGGCTCGGGAGAAGCGACTGAAGGCGCACGTGCCCGCCCAGCTCAGCTTCCTGCTCGAGCACGACGACATTGTGGCCTCGCGCCGCGCTCACGCGTGCGAACTCGAGCCCCGCCGGCCCGCCTCCGATCACGAGGACCTTCTTCGGAGTCGAGACGGGTGTCAGCGTCCCGCTCCCCCAGGTCGCTTCCCGTCCGATCTCCGGGTTGTAGACGCACTGGACGCGGGCACCGCGACTAACGCTCTTCCAGCAGAAGTTGGCCGCGACGCACCTCCGGATGTCCTCCTCGCGCCCTTCCTGCGCCTTGACCGCCCAGTCGGCGTCGGCGAAGAGCTGTCGCGCCAGGCAAATCGCATCCGCATCCCCGCTCTCGAGCAGCATCTCGGCCACGTCAGGCGTCGTGATCCTTCCCACCAGGAGGACGGGCTTCGACGAGACGTCCTTGATGCCGCGTGCGTACCCGCGTTCCCAGCCCGCCTCGAATTCCATCGGGGTGTGAATGAACGCGTGGTGGACGCCCGCGGACACGTTGACGTAGTCGACCTCCGCCTGTTGCTCCAGGTCCTGGACGATCTGCTTCACGTCGTCGAGCTCGAGGTCGCCCGGCCAGAAGGACGTGGAGTTGATCCTGTAGCCGACGAAGACGTCCTCGGAAACGGCCTGGCGCATCCGCTTCAGCGCCTCGACCGGGAAGCGGAGCCGATTCTCGTACGAGCCTCCCCACCGGTCGGTGCGCTTGTTATAGAGGGGGGAGAGGAACTGCCACGGTAGGTATCCGTGGCTCAGGTGGAACTCGACGCCGTCCAGGCCTGCCGCTTCGGCCCGGGCCGCGGCTGTGCCGTAGGCGGTGAGGATCTCTTCGATCTCTTCTTCGTCCAGCTCCTTCGGGATCGACCCGGCAGGAAACTCTCCCAGCGGGACCTGGCTCGGCGAGACGGTGTACCACGTCGCGTCCGGGTCGTAGGACGGCTCCTGCTTGAACGTGGGGAAGCCGCGGACGCCCGAGTGCCAGAGCTGGATCGCGAGCTTGCAGCCGTGCTCGTGGCAGACGTCAGCGATCTTGGACAGCGGCTCGATCTGTCGATCGTCGAAGAGCTGCGGCATGAGCAGCGGCGCCATGATCGAGCTCGGGTGGACATGCGTGGCGCCGATGATGATGAGACCGACGCCGCCTTTGGCACGCTCGGCGTAGTAGGCGGTCGCCATGTCCGTGAACAGGCCGTTCCAGGGGTCCGAAACCCAGCTGGGACAGGTCGGCGGAAAGACGACCCGGTTCTTGATCGTCGTCTTGCCGATCTGCCACTCGGAGAACAGGCGGGGGTACGCCGTCATCGCTCCTCCCGACTCGCGTGAATATGCGGCACGTCGCTTCGGCGCCAGCCTAGGAGGCTCGCGGCCGCCTGGTCAAGCGGTTGCATTCCCAGGTTCCGCCGAGCCGGCAGACGGGTAGGTGGCTCGCATGGCCGAGGATCCCGAGAAGCAGACACGGCCCCCGGGGGAGGACGAGCTGACGGACTCCGATCTGCCGCAGGACCCAGGCATCCCGGGCCCGAAGGTCGAAGAAGAGCAGGAGCTCGAGCGAGAGCAGCCACCTGACCGCGGCCTTCCGGGCCCCGCTCGCGAGCCGTGAGAGCCGATCCGGTAAAGTTGAACCGGTGATTCGTGGACTTAGCAATCCAACGGGGGACTAGCGGGCGACAGAGCCCGCCCGTGTTCCCCTGGCCTCTCGCACGAGAGGCTTTTTTGTTCCAGGAGCTTTTCTAGGAGTCCGATGGAGCGTTACAAACCGGAGCAGGTCGAGCAGAAGTGGCAAGCGGTCTGGGAGCGCGAGCAGGCGTTTCTGGTCCCGAATCCGACCCTGCCGATCAAGCCCGAGGACGCGGACAAGTCGTACGTCCTCGAGATGCTGCCCTACCCCTCGGGCGAGCTGCATATGGGCCACGTCCTGAACTACACCCTGGGCGATGTAGTGACGCACGTGCGCCGTCGCCGCGGCTTCAACGTGCTCCGGCCGATGGGCTACGACGCCTTCGGCCTGCCTGCCGAGAACGCGGCGATCCGCGAGGGCGGCCACCCGCGACTAATCACCGACCGGAACATCGCTGCGATCCGAGAGCAGATGAAGCGCATGGGGTGGGCAGTCGACTGGACGCGGGAAGTCTCGACGGCCGACCCGCGCTACTACCGCTGGACACAGTGGCTCTTCCTGCGCTTCCTGGAGCGGGAGCTCGCGTACCGCAAGGAGGCGCTGGTCAAGTGGTGCCCGAACGACCAGACCGTGCTCGCCAACGAGCAGGTGATCGACGGCCGCTGCGAGCGCTGCGGGGCGGAGGTGGAGGCGAAGAGCCTCGAGCAGTGGTTTTTCCGCATCACGGGCTACGCGGACGCTCTCCTCGACGAGATGGACCTGCTCGAATCCTGGCCCGAGCGCGTCCTCACGATGCAGCGAAACTGGATCGGCCGCTCCGAGGGCGCCGAGGCGATCTTCCGGATCGAGGAGCTCGACATCGACCTGCCGGTGTTCACGACGCGGCCGGACACGCTTTTCGGTGCCACGTTCTTCGTGCTCGCACCCGAGCACCCCCTCGTGTCTCGGCTGGTCGAGGGAACGGAGCACGAGGCCGCCGTTTTCGACTACGTGCGCCGTACTGCCGCTCGCTCGGCCGTCGAGCGGGCAGACCCGGACCGGGAGAAGACGGGAGTCTTCACGGGCCGCTACGTGACGAACCCGGTGAACCGGGAGCAGATCCCAGTATGGGTCGCGGACTACGTCCTCATGGACTACGGGACGGGCGGGATCATGGCCGTCCCGGCCCACGATGAGCGCGACTACGCGTTCGCGCAGAAGTTCGGGCTCCCGGTCCGCACGGTGGTCGCTCCGGCGGAAGGCGAGCCCGCGGAGGAGGGCGCCTTCGTCGAGCACAGCGAAGGCGAGCGGCTCGTCGATTCAGGCCCGTTCACCGGGATGACGAGCCCGGAAGCGAAGAAAGCGATCGTCGAATGGCTCGAGGCCAACCACCTGGGCCGGCCCGCGGTCGGCTACCGGCTCCGCGACTGGCTCCTCTCGCGCCAGCGCTACTGGGGTGCGCCTATTCCGGTTGTCTACTGCGAAAACGAGTGCGGCATCGTCCCGGTCCCGGACGAGGACCTGCCGGTGCTCCTGCCGGAGGTGGACGACTACGTGCCGAAGGGGCGCTCGCCGCTGGCGGCCGCCGAGGATTGGGTTCGGACGACCTGCCCGTCCTGCGGCGGGCCGGCGCGGCGCGAGACCGACACGATGGACACTTTCGTCGACTCTTCGTGGTACTTCCTCCGCTACACGGACCCGGACAACGACGAAGCGCCCTTCTCGACCGAGATCGCGAACTACTGGCTGCCCGTCAACCAGTACATCGGCGGGATTGAGCACGCGATCCTCCACCTCCTCTACGCGCGCTTCTTCACGAAGGTCATGCAGGAGATGGGGCTGGTCGATTTCCGGGAGCCCTTCGCGCGCCTGTTCAACCAGGGGATGATCTACCGCCACGGCGCCAAGATGGCCAAGTCGAAGGGAAATGTGGTTCCCCCAGACGAAATGATCTCGCGCTACGGCGCCGACGCGACGCGGCTCTACATCCTGTTCATGGCGCCTGCCGACGAGGACAAGGAGTGGCAGGACACGGGCATCGAAGGCACGTCCCGCTTCCTGGCGCGGCTGTGGAGGCTGGCGTACGAGGTGGTCGAGCGCGGCGACACCGGCTCAGCGGGCGACAGTCCGCTCGTTCGCAGCACGCACGCCACCATCGAGAAGGTCACGGACGACATCGAGCGGCGCTTCCAGTTCAACACGCCGGTGGCCGCGCTGATGGAGCTCTTGAACCAGGCCCACCACGCGAAGGACGACCCGAACCAGGCAGCCGCCGTTCGTTTCGCCACGGAGACCATCGTCTCGCTGGTCCAGCCATATGCCCCGCACGTCGCGGAAGAGCTCTGGGAGCGGCTGGGTCACGAGCGGCTCTGGGAGAAGGCCTGGCCGGAGCCGGATCCGGCGTTGCTCGAGCGCGACACGTTCACCCTGGTCGTGCAGGTGAACGGCAAGGTGCGCGATAAGGTCGAGGTTCCCGCCGGCCTCTCGGAGGACGAGCTTGTCGCGCGCGCCACGGAGCTGCCCAGGGTTCGGGCTCACCTGGACGGCAAAGAGATCCGTAAACGGATCGTCGTGCCCGGGAAGCTCGTGAACCTCGTCGTCGGTTAGCGGCGACTCCGCCTGCGGCCGCGAGAGCGGCTGACTTCGGCGCCCGAGAGCTTCTCCATGAACGCTGCCACGAGCCCGGTCGGCTCCCCGTCGTCCTTTCGCCGCACCGCCACGATCTGGCGGCGGGCGGGTTCGACATCAGCGATCCGAACAGCCACGAGGCTGCCGTCGGCGAGCTCCCCCGCGACCGCAGTCTGAGGGAGGAGGGCGACGCCGAGCCCCTGCTGCACCATCTTTTTCGCAGCGTCGATGTTGTCGAGCTCCATGACGCCGCGCGGCGTTACTCCCGCCTCGCGGAAGAACGAGCTCGTGAGGCCGTGGTAGCTCGAGGTGCGGTCGAAGAGGATGAGTTGCGCCTCCGCGATTTCGGCGATCGAGATGCGTGTGCGCGCGGCGAACGGATGCGAAGGGTCGGCGACCAGGACGAGCGTCTCCTCGTAGAACGGGACGCTTTGGATCTGCGGGTGGAGAAGCGCACGTACGAGGCCGACCTCGACCTCGCCTCGCAAGACCATGTCGAGGATTTCTTCCGAGTGGCCGGTGCGTACGACGAGGCTCACATTCGGCAGGTCGTCCGAGAAGCTCTTCAGGAGCGCGGGGAGGACGTACGTGCTGACAGCCGGCGCTGCCCCGATGGCAAGCTCTCCCGCGCCGCCTCGGGCGAGCTCCTCCACATGCCGGCGACCCTCCTCGACGGCGTCAAGCGCGCGCACCGCCCACGGGAGAAACGTCCGCCCCGGGTCGGTGAGGCGCATGCCGGTCGGAGTGCGGACGAAGAGTGGTACCCCGAGCTCCTGCTCGAGGCGCTGGATGCGCGCCGTCAGGGCCGGCTGGGTGATAAAGAGCTCGCCCGCCGCCTGCCCGAGCTTCTGACTCCGTGCGACCTCGACGAAGCCTTCGATCTGCGCCAGACGCATTCATAGATTCTATCTATGTATTCAATCTAAGCAAACGATTATGCGAATGAGGCTCACAGGCCTACACTTGGACGATGCTTCATTCGAGCTATGAGACCGTCGAGAGAGACGCGCCCGTCGTGCCCAACCTGAAGCCGGTCATGACGCTCTGCACCGCCGAGGTGGCGGAGTGCACCTGCCCGGACTGGTGCGAGCGTGATCACGAGCGAGATTAGGCCGGCGCGGCCCGACTCGAGCTTGGCCCGACGGCGCCCGAGGCGCCGTCTGTCGTACGTCACCAACTAGGGGAGAGGCATGAGCCAGTTCAACGGACAGGTGGGCACACTCGAGGGAGCGTGGGAGGGCGAGCGCTGGGCGGGTATCGAACGCGCGTACGGAGCGGAGGACGTCGTCCGGCTCCGGGGCTCGGTCCACGTCGAGCACACGCTGGCGGAACTCGGTGCGAAGCGCCTCTGGGAGCTGCTGAGCGGAGACGGATATGTGCGCGCGCTCGGAGCAATCTCGGGCGGACAGGCCGTACAGATGGTGAAGGCCGGGCTCGAGGCGATCTATCTCTCTGGCTGGCAGGTCGCCGCCGACGGGAACCTCGCGGGCGAGGTCTATCCCGACCAGAGCCTCTATCCGTCGAACAGCGTCCCCGCAACAGTCCGGCGCCTCAACAATGCACTCACGCGGGCCGACCAGATCGAATGGGCCGAGGGCAAGAGCGACACCTACTGGCTCGCCCCGATCGTTGCTGACGCGGAGGCGGGGTTCGGTGGGCCGTTGAACGCGTTCGAGCTCATGAAAGGGATGATCGAGGCGGGCGCAGCGGGCGTGCATTTCGAGGATCAGCTCGCGTCGGAGAAAAAGTGCGGGCACCTGGGCGGCAAGGTGCTCGTCCCCACGGGCCAGTTCGTGCGGACGCTGAACGCCGCCCGACTTGCGGCAGACGTCATGGGCGTTCCAACGGTGCTGGTGGCCCGGACCGATGCGCTTTCCGCGACCCTTCTCACGAGCGACGTGGACGAGCGCGACCGCGAGTTCGTGACCGGCGAGCGGACCCCCGAGGGCTACTTCCACGTGCAGCCGGGGCTGGGGCCTGTGATCGCTCGCGCGCTCGCCTACGCTCCCTTTGCCGACCTTCTCTGGTTCGAGACTTCGACGCCGGATCTCGAGGAGGCCCGTAGCCTTTGCCGAGGCCGTTCACGCCGAGTTCCCGGGCAAGCTCATGGCGTACAACTGCTCGCCGTCGTTCAACTGGAAGCGGGCCCTCGACGACGAGGCGATTGCGAGCTTCCAGGACGACCTCGGAGCGCTCGGCTACAAGTTCCAGTTCATCACCCTGGCGGGCTTCCACGCTCTCAACGAGTCGATGTTCGAGTTGGCGCGTGGCTACGCCGAGGAGGGCATGACCGCCTACGTGCGGCTTCAGGAGAGGGAGTTCGAGCTCGAGTCCGAGGGATACACGGCGACGCGGCATCAGCGGGAGGTCGGTGCCGGGTACTTCGACGGCGTCTCCGAGGCGGCGTCTGCGGGTGCAAGCTCGACACTCGCGCTCAAGGGCTCGACCGAGGAAGAGCAGTTCGATCCGTCTGCGTCACTGAAGAGCTAGGCGTCGGCGCCTGCGCAGCGCTCGGGCACAGCGCCGTCGCATTTCTGGCATGAAGTGCGTGTCATGCACGCGTTTTTCGGCGCGAGCATCGAAGCGTGCAGATGCCGACGATCTCCCGACGGCGTGCGGCCGCCTACGCTCTCGCCGTCCTGCTTCTCCTCGCGATCGGAGGTCGCTTCGCGCTGGGCGGGAAGGACGATCAAGCTCGCCAGCAAGGGTTGCGGGCCCCCGCAGGCACGCTCGCGGCTGAGACAGCCCCTGCCCGCATTCTGCTCGTCCATGTGGTCGGTGCGGTGCGAAAGCCAGGCCTCTATCGACTGCGAGAAGGCAGTCGCACGGCGGACGCGATTCGCCGGGCGGGAGGAGCGAAGCCGAAAGCGGCTCTCGAGCTGGTAAACCTCGCCTCCCCGATTGCGGACGGGCAGCAAGTGGTTGTCCCGGCACGTGGCGACTCCGGGCCTACCGCAGCCGCGACAGGCGGTGTCATGGGTTCCGCCGTGGCCGGCCAGAAGATCCATCTGAACTCCGCGACGCTCGAGCAGCTCGACACGCTTCCCGGGGTCGGGCCCGTGACCGCACAGAAGATCCTGGCCTATCGAACCGAGCACGGCGCCTTCCAGGCCGTCGAAGAGCTCGACGCCGTTCCGGGCATCGGGCCAGCTCGCCTCGAGGAACTGAAAGCCCTCGTCGACCTGTGAGGAGCTCGAGCCGCCTGCGCGCGCCGCACCTCGTCGTCGGCTGCTTCTGTGCGGGCCTCGGCCTATCGCTTGTCGTCCGTGCCCCAACACTTGCTCTGGCGCTTGCTGCAGGTCTCCTGGCCCTTGGCTCGATCTGGCTCGGAGCCCGACGAACGGTGGCCCTGGGGACGGCTCTGCTGCTCGCAGGGCTCTGGTGGGGAGGCGCTCGACTCGAGCAGATCGATCGGAGCGAGCTTGCTCCCGCCGCCGGAGAAGCCGGATCCGCGCTAGTCGAGGTGACCGGTCCGGCACGCCGTAGCGCATTCGCCGTGCGGGTCCCGGTCCGGGTGCACAGGTTCAGGTCCGAGCGGATCGACGAGCCCTCGCGTCTCGAGCTGCCGCGCGGCCGCGCGCCACCACAAGGATCGCTGCTCGAGGTGGTCGCGAGCATCCGCCGCCCGCGTCCCCCGGTGAAAGGGGATCCGTTTGACGAGGCTGCATACCTGAGGCGGCAGGGCGTACACGCCGTCCTGGTCGCCCGTGGCTACCGCGTCGTCGGCCAGCGGGGCGGGGTCGGAGGGCTCGCGGACGCCCTGCGGCGCCGTGTCGATCGATCACTCGCACCCGGGCTCGACGGCGAGCGGCGGGCAGTCGTCGCCGGCGTCATGCTCGGGGAGGACGAAGGCCTCGACCAGGAACTCCGCGATGACTTTCGTGCCTCGGGCCTCTACCACCTCCTGGCGGTGTCCGGTCAGAACGTCGCATACGTGATCGCAGGGGCGCTTCTGCTTGCCTGGGGCCTCGGCCTGCCGCGCTGGGCGGGCCAGGTTGCTGCGCTCCTGTCCGTGCTCGCCTACGTCGCCGCAGTTGGGTGGCAGCCCTCAGTCGTACGGGCAGGGGTCGCCGGATCGCTCGCATCTCTGGCGTGGCTTGCGTCGCGGCCGGCCGACCGTTGGTATGCACTCCTGGTTGGAGCAGCTGTGCTGATGGCGGCGACTCCGTATGCCCTCCTCGAGCCGGGCTTTCAGCTGTCGTTCGCCGCCGTCTCCGCGATTTTTGTCGTCGTTCCGAGAGTCGAGCGGCGCCTGGAGGGTTACCCGTTGCCACATCGACTCGCGGCAGCGCTTGCGGTCTCCTCCGCCTGCGGGCTCGTGACGGCGCCGATCCTGTGGCTCGAGTTCGGCTCGATTCCCGTGTACTCCGTGCTCGGAAACGGCCTGGCGGAGCCGGTCGTTGCGCCTCTCCTGGGGCTTGCCTTCGCCGCGACGCTGCTCGATCCGATCTTCCCGGCGGTGGCCCTGGCACTCGGGTGGCTGAACGGCTGGCTGGCCGCCTACCTCGCGCTCAGCGCTCGTGTCGTGGGCGGGCTCCCACACGCCCAGGTCTCCTCTGGGGAAGGGGCAGCCGGCCTCGCCGCGGGGCTGCTCGTGGTCGTCCTCGCCACCCGCCTTCGTCCTCCGCGTGGCAGGCGCCTCCTCGCACTCGCGGCCATGGCGGCGGTTCTCGGCCTGGCCTGGCGCTCGGGCGGCGAAGAGACTCCACCCCTACCGCCGGGTGGCCTTCGTGTGACGGTTCTCGACGTCGGGCAGGGCGACGCCATCCTGCTGCAGGTGGCGCAGGGTGCGGTGCTCGTGGACGAGGGCCCTCCCGAGGCCGAGGTCGCTGACCAGCTGCAGACGCTCGGCGTCACCCGGCTGGCGGTCGTCGTCGTCACCCATCCGCATCGCGACCACGTGGGTGGCGCCGCCGAGATCCTCGACCGCTTCCAGGTCGGGCTTGTCCTGGACCCGCTCGAGCCCACACACAGCTCCGACGAGCGGGCGGCGCTCCGAGAGGCGCGACAGGAGCACGTTCGGATCGTCGCGGCGCGGGTCGGGCTCTCCTACCGGCTCGGCCGGCTCCGGGTCCGTGTCCTCTGGCCGGACGGGCCTGGCGTCGAGAGCGAGGACCCACATCATCACGCAGTCGTCTTGCTCGCTACCTATGGCTCCTTCGACGTTTTGCTCACCGGGGATGCCGAGTCCGAGGTGACCCTGCCGCTCCGGCCGCCCACGGTCGAGGTCCTGAAGGTGGCCCATCATGGATCGTCAGACCCTGGACTCCGCGAGCTTCTCGACCTGGTGGATCCCCGGATTGCAGTGATCTCGGTGGGCACGGGCAACGACTACGGGCACCCGACGCCCTCGACACTCGCGGCGCTGGCGCGTGAACCGGGGTCCGAGGTCTATCGCACGGATGAGGACGGGCGGGTGGTGATCGAATCTGACGGCCGGAACTTCTCGGTCCGGACGGACCGCTGACTATGCTCCGCTCGGATGTCCCACGAGCCGCTCCTCCCTGTCTACCTCCTGACCGGGACCGACGGGTCGAAGGTGCGGCGAGCGCTGAGCAGGCTCCGAGCCCGGATCGGAAACGAGACTCTCGAGCTCATGCACGCCTCCGACACGAGCGGCCCGGCCGCAGTCGAGGCCTGCAACGCGATGGGGCTCTTCGGGTCCGAGGCCGACCGGCTCGTCGTCGTCGAGGGGGTCGAACGCTGGAACGCCGACGACGCCGGGGCGATCGCCGCGTATCTCGTCGATCCGGCGCCTGGATCGATTCTGGCGCTCGTGACCGACGAGCCGCCAAAAGCCGCGACGCTCGCCCACGCCTTGAAGAAGGGCGGGAAGGTGCTCACGTTCGACATCCCGAAGCCGCGAGATCTGCCGGGCTGGGTACGGGCACAGCTCGAAGGGCTGCACCTCCAGCTGGACGGAGAAGCGGTGCGCGCCCTGATCGAGATCGTCGGCGACGACCCGACAGCTCTGACCACCGAGCTCGAGAAGATCTCCGCATGGGCCGGAACAGAGCTGGTGAGCCGGCGCGACGTCGAGTACCTCGCCGTTTCTGCGCACGAGCCGCCGGGGTGGGCGCTGGGCGACGCCTGGGGATCGCGGAACGTCAAGGCCACGCTCGAGGCCTGCGAGGCAGCGCTCGAACACAACGATCCCTTCGTGGTTGCCATGAAGCTGACGGGTCAGGTCGAGCTCGTACGCGCTGTCCAGGTCTTCGCGGATGAAGGTCTGGCCACAAAAGAGATCGCGAAGAAGGTGCGCAGGCACGAGTTCCGTGTGCGGAAGGCACGCGACCACTCGCGGAACTACTCGCGCGAGGAGCTCGACGACGCGATCGTGCGTCTCGCCGAGTTGGACGAGGCGCTGAAGGGCGCGAGCCGCCTGGCCGGTGAGCTCGAGCTGATTCGCGGAGTCATCGACGTCACGAGGACCTCTGAGCTCGCACACCACTAGGAACGCGAGCTCGGCCACGCCATCGCCCGCGATAAACAGGCGTGGAATCCGAGACAGCCCGTGACGAAGCCGTCATACGTCGCGCGCCACGCGCGCAATTTTCCTCGCTACGCTTAAAAGCGGGAGGTGGGCCGCGGGTGTCCCGGGCTAGAGCTTCCCAGGGCGGTCAAGCGCCGCTAGGTTGAGGCGACGAGCTTGGCGGCCTGAGACTTCTTGCGGGCGGCCCGGTTCTTGTGCATCCCGCCCTGGGCGGCTGCCTTGTCGAGCCAGCGGACGAGCTCGCGGTGCTCGCTTGCGATGCGCTCCCTGTCTCCGTCGGCCACCGCGTTCTCGAGGCGCCTCTGAAGCGTCTTCACGGTCGAGCGCCAGCGCAGGTTCTCCAGCCGCTGCCGCGCGGCGCTTCGGACCCTGTGCTTCTGTTGGTTGATATTCGGCATGGCAGAAAAAGAGCCCGACCTGCGGGCGCCCGCATCCTAGCAAAGCTCCGGCCGAGGCCCCGACTCCGGGACGCCTCCTCAACCTCCGATGGAACCGGACAGCCGACGGCTCCGGGCGGCCCCTTCCCTACGATTGCCGGCGATGGCCGATCGCCCCGAAGACCCTGCGGACGAGCGCTCCGCGGCCGAGGACCTCGAGGGAGGGGCGCGCCGCCGCCGGCTGGCCAGGTCGACCGCACTTTTCTCGCTCGCAACCCTTCTCTCGCGCTTCTTCGGGCTCTTCCGCGAGGTTGTCGTCCGCCGCTACTTCGGCGTGGAGGGCTCGATCAACACGTTCACGGTCGCGTTCCAGGTCCCGAACCTCGTACGGGCGCTCGTCGCCGACTCGGCTCTCTCGGCGGCCTTCGTCCCGATCTTCAGCGAAATGCTGGAGAAGGGCGACAAGGCGCGGGCCTGGCGAGTCGCGTCGACGATCTTCTGGCTCATGCTGCTCGGCCTCGGCGGCATCACGGCCCTCTTCATCCTCCTCGCCCCGTGGGTGATGCGGCCCTTCGGCTACGAAGGAGCCGAGCAGGACCTCGTCGTCGGCCTCTCGCGCGTGCTCTTCCCGATCGTCGTCCTGCTCGGGCTTTCGGGTGTCGTCGTCGGGATCCTGAACAGCTACGAGCAGTTCACGGTGCCGGCGTTGACGCCCGTGCTCTGGAACCTGGCGATCATCCTCGCCCTAGTCGTGGGCGTGCCCCGAACGGACAGCGACTCGGCTGCCCTCTACATCTACGCGGGCGGCGTCGTCGCGGGCACGCTGATCCAGTTCCTGTTTCCGATTCCGTGGCTCCGCGGTCTCGACGGTCGGCTCCGGATGGCGATCGACGTTCGCGACCCTGCCGTCAAGCGCATCTTCGCGCTCATGGTCCCCGTGACACTTGGCATCGGGCTGATCAACTTTAACCTGCTCGTGGACACGTTCTTCGCGGCGCGGTATATCGATCCGCTCCTGGCCCCGAGCGCGATCGACGCCGCCTTCCGCATCTACATGCTGCCACAGGGGATCTTCGCGGTCGCGGTTGCGACGGTGCTCTTCCCGGCGCTCTCGCGGCTCGCCGCGCGCGCCGACACGTACGGCTTTCGAGAGACAGTCTCGAGCGGCCTCCGCCAGATCGGCTTCCTCTTACTGCCTGCCAGCGCCATCACAGCGGTCCTGTCGGTCCCGATCGTACGGCTCCTCTACGAGCGCGGCGCCTTTGGTGATGAGGAGACGACCATCGTTGCCCACGCTCTCGCCGCCTTTGTCATCGGCCTGACCTTCAACGGGACGATGCTGATGCTGAACCGTGCGTTCTTCAGCCTGCAGAACGCCTGGATCCCGACTGCGGTTGCGCTCGGGAACCTGATCCTGAACGTGGTTCTCGACGCCGCGCTCTTCCGCGTCGGCATCTGGGGAATCCCGCTGGCGACCTCGATCGTGAACATCGCCGGCACCGTGGCGCTGCTCGTCCTGCTGCGCCGCCGCCTCGGGCGGCTGCAGGGGCGCCAGACGTTGGATGCATACTTGCGCACCGCGTTCGCCGCGGCTCTGGCCGCCGGGGTTGCCTACGGCACGTGGTACGGCCTCGACCAGTGGCTCGGCCGGTCGCTCGGAGCCCAGATCGCCTCGGTGGGGCTAGGAGTAGTGCTCGCGGTCGCAGCGTTCCTTGGTGCGGCCCGTATCCTTCGTATCCAGGAGCTCGATGCGCTGCTCTCCCTGCTGCGCCGCTCTCGACCCTCTGTATGAGTCTCGACCGCATCCGCAACTTCTCCATCGTGGCCCACATCGACCACGGCAAGTCAACTCTGGCCGACCGCATTCTCGAGGTGACGGACACCTTGACCGCTCGGGAGATGCGCGACCAGGTGCTCGACACGATGGACCTGGAGCGGGAGCGCGGCATCACGATCAAGGCGCAGGCCGTCCGCGTCGAGTGGAAGGGCCATCAGCTCAACCTGATTGACACACCCGGGCATGTGGACTTCACGTACGAGGTGTCGCGGGCGCTCCAGGCGTGTGAGGGGGCGCTCCTCGTCGTCGACGCCGCGCAGGGAATCGAGGCGCAGACGCTCGCAAACGCATACCTGGCGATTGAAAACAACCTCGAGATCGTCCCGGTCGTCAACAAGATCGATCTTCCGCAGGCGGATCCAGACGCCACTGCGGCCGAGGTCGCGGAGCTCGTTGGCGACGACGCCGAGCGCGTCCTCCGGATCTCTGCGAAGACCGGCGAGGGGGTCGAGGCCGTCCTCGACGCGATCGTGGAGCGGATCCCTGCTCCCGGCGGGGACCCTGAGGCGCCCGCGCGGGCGCTCGTCTTCGACTCCTCCTACGATCAGTACCGCGGCGTCGTCGCGTTCGTCCGGATGGTGGACGGCTCCTTCCGCCCGCGGGAGCGCCTCCGGGCCATGGCACAGGGAACACGATTCGAGCCGGAGGAGCTCGGCTTCTTCTCGCCGGACCGCGTTCCGACAGCCTCCCTCGAGGCGGGAGAAGTCGGCTACGTCATGACCGGCCTGAAGGACGTGAGCCGGCTCCGGGTCGGCGACACGCTGACGAGCGAGGAGCGCCCGGCCGCCGAGGCGCTTCCGGGCTACAAGGACGTCAAGCCGACGGTTTTCGCAGGCCTCTTCCCCACGGATTCCGACGATTATCCGGAGCTTCGCGACGCGCTCGAGAGGCTGAAGCTGAGCGATGCCTCCCTCTTCTACGAGCCAGAGACTTCCCGGGCGCTCGGCTTCGGCTTCCGGTGCGGCTTCCTCGGCCTGCTCCACATGGAGATCGTGCGGGAGCGTCTCGAGCGCGAGTTCGACCTCGACCTCCTCGTTACCGCACCGAACGTCGCCTACCGCGTGATCACGCACGGCGGCGACGAGCTCGAGGTCCACAACCCGGCCGAGTTCCCTCGTGAGTTCGAGCGCGTCGAGGAGCCGTTCATCCGGGCCACGACGATCGTCCCGAAGGAGTACGTCGGCACGGTCATGGAGCTGAACAACGAGCGCCGGGGCCAGTTCGACCACATGGAGTACCTGAGCGAGAACCGTGTCCTCCTGACGTACGACCTCCCGCTCGCCGAGATCGTCTACGACTACTACGACCAGCTGAAGAGCCGCACCAAGGGCTATGCGAGCTTCGACTACGACGTCACCGGGTTTCAGGAGGGCGACCTTGTCCGCGTCGACATCCTGCTCGCGGGCGACTCGGTCGACGCGCTCTCCCTGATCGTCCACCGCGAGTTCGCCTACGACCGGGGCCGCGCCCTCGTCGAGCGGCTCCGCCAGGAGATCCCGCGGCAGATGTTCGACGTGCCCATCCAGGCCGCGATCGGATCGCGGATCATCGCGCGCGAGACGATCAAGGCGCGGCGGAAGGACGTGCTCGCAAAGTGCTACGGCGGCGACATCAGCCGCAAGCGAAAGCTCCTCGACCGGCAGAAGAAAGGGAAGAAGCGGATGAAGCAGGTGGGAACGGTGGAAATCCCGCAGGAGGCGTTTCTCGCCGTGCTCAACCTGAACGGGGAGCGGCGCTCGTGACCGACCTGGCCGAAGACGTCCGCCATCTCTACGTCCACCTGCCGTTCTGCGCCCATCGCTGCGGCTACTGCGACTTCGTCACGCTGGTCGGGAGGCCGGAGCAGCACGCGCGTTACGTCGACGCTCTCCTCGGCGAGCTCGAGCTGGAGGGAGGCGTCCTCTCAGAGCCGCTCGAAACCGTCTTCCTCGGAGGCGGCACACCGACGTTTACGGAGCCGGGGGCGCTCCGGCGCCTGCTTGGGGCGCTGCCCGGTGCGAGCGAGGTGACGATCGAGGCGAACCCCGAGACGGTGACTGTGGAACTCGCGCAGGTTCTCGCCGAGAGTGGGATCACTCGAGTCTCGCTGGGCGTGCAGAGCTTCCAGCCGCGGCTCCTGGACGTGCTGGAGCGCCGGGCTCAACCGGACGACGTCCGCCGGGCGATCTACCATCTTCGTGATGCCCAGATTGACAACATATCCCTGGATCTCATCTACGGGATCCCCAGCCAGAAGCCCTCCGACCTCGAACGCGACCTGGACGAGGCTCTCGCTCTCGAGCCCGATCACCTCTCCTGTTACGAGCTCGAGCCGAAACCTGGAACCCGGTTCACGCACGCCTACGGTGATGAGCTTGCCCGCCAGGGCGAGGCCATGGAGGGCTACTTCGAGCGGGTTGTCGAGCGTCTGGTCACGGCCGGATATCGGTGGTACGAGACGGCCAACTTCTGCCAGCCCGGACGCCAGTCCAGACACAACCTGGGCTACTGGCTCGGGCGGGACTACCTGGGGCTCGGCATAGGCGCGGTCTCGACCGTCGAAGGTCTCCGGTGGCGGAATGCTCCGAGCCTCGGCGGCTACCTTAGTGCGCTCGAGGACACACGGGCGCCGGCGAGAGAGCTCGAGCCGATCGACGACGACACGCATCGCCGGGAGCGGCTCATGCTCGGGCTCCGACTCGACGAGCCAGTGCCCTTCGCGGACGTGGCCGGGGCGTTGAACGAAAAGGCGCTCGAGCGGCTCGAGCGGCTCGGTCTCGCGGAGCGGCGCCGAGGCGGTCTCGTCCTGACCCGGCGCGGACGCTTCCTCGGAGACGCCGTCACGGTCGAGCTGTTGGAAGAATCCCTGGAAATGGCTACTCTTTAACCAACGATGGCGCTGCAGCCGAGTCCAACGCTCACGACGCGGCAGGAGGAGATCCTCGCGCGCGTCGTCGAGGAATACGTGTCGACCGGGGCTCCGGTTGGCTCGAAGAAGCTGGTCGAGAGCGCGCGCATCGAGGCGTCAGCCTCCACAGTTCGGAACGAGCTTGCGGTCCTCGAGGAGCAGGGGCTCCTCATGCATCCGCACACCTCGGCGGGGCGTGTCCCGACCGAGATCGGCTACCGCTTCTACGTCGACCAGTTGCTCGAGCGCCTCGAGCCGAAGCCGGCTGAGCTCCTGCTCGATCTCTCCAACGCTCGCAGCCAGGTCGACTCGGCCCTGCTGGCGACCACGGAGGCGCTCTCGCAGCTGACGCACCTGCTCGCGCTCGTCTCCGCTCCCATGGAGGCGACCCAGGTTCACCACATCGAGGTGCTCGTGCTCCAGCCCCAGCTCGTCATGGTGGTCGTGATCACGTCGACGGGAGGTGTGAGCAAGCGGCTCTTCGCCTTCGCGAACCCGGTCGACCCTGGGCTCGCCGAGTGGGCGAGCGAGTATCTGAACGAGCGCCTGGCCGGTCTCCACCTGGGTCCGAGGCTGCTCCGGAGCCGCTTCGACGAGGCCGAAGTGGGCTCGCGTGAGCGCTCCTTCCTGGAAGAGCTCCGGCCCGCCTTCACCGACCTTGTCGAGACCGGGGAGCAGACCCTGTATGTGGGCGGCGCGGCCGGGCTCCTGGATGAGTTTCGCGCGGACGACCTACACGCCTACAGGCGCCTCCTCGAGGTCCTGGAGCAGCGAGCAGCCCTCCTCGAGCTCATGCGTGCGACCCTCATGTCGAAGCGCCCGTTCGTGCGCATGGGGACAGAGCTCGCTGATCCGGAGCTCCAGAGCGTCTCACTCGTGAGTGCCCCGTACGGGCTCCGGCACCGGAACCTTGGGACCGTCAGCCTCCTCGGCCCGACGCGGATGGACTACGTCAAGGCGATCGACGCGGTCCGGTCCGCCGCACACGAGCTTTCCCGCTTCGTCGAGGAGATGTACGAGGAGTAACCCGGGTGCCGAGCGACCGGGAAGGCCGTCAGTAACCTACGAGCGTGGCGACCGCAAGACGTGATTACTACGAGGTTCTGGGCGTTTCCCGCGGGGCCGGCGAGCGGGAGATCAAGAAAGCGTTCCGGAACCTTGCGCGAGAGCTCCATCCGGACGTCTCCGACCACCCGGAAGCCGAGGTGCGGTTCCGTGAGGCGGCTGAGGCGTACGAAGTTCTCTCGAAGTCCGAGACCCGTGAGCTCTACGACCGGTATGGGCACGAGGGCCTCAAGACCGGCGGGTACGTCCCGACCGACTTCTCGAGTCTCTCGGATCTCTTCTCGGCCTTCTTCGGCGAAGACATCTTCGGCCGCACGGCTGGAGCTAGATCCAGCCGTGGCGCAGACCTCCTCGCGGAGGTCGAGATCGAGCTCACCGAGGCCGCGCAGGGAACCGTGCTGACCGTCCCGTTCCCCGCCGCGGTGGCCTGCTCGACCTGCGACGGGTCCGGAGCTGCCCCGGGGACAGCCCTGGAGACCTGCCCGCAGTGCGGCGGTGCGGGGCGACTCCAGGTGGTCTCGAGCTCGGTCTTCGGTCAGTTCGTCCGAACGCAGAGCTGCCCGACCTGCGCGGGCCGCGGACGTGTCACGCCCACGCCATGTCCCCAGTGCGACGGCGACGGGCGGGTGACCCAAGAGCGCTCCCTGGAGGTCGAGATTCCCGCAGGAATCCATGACGGCCAGCGGATCCGGCTCTCGGGAGAGGGCCACGCCGGGGGCCAAGGGGCGCACGCAGGCGACCTCTACGTGCTCGTCCGCGTCCGTCCCGACGAGCGACTCGTTCGGGACGGAAACGACGTCATCTCCAGTGTCAGCCTCACGATGAGCGAAGCCGCACTCGGCACCACCGTCACCGTTCCGGGCCTCGACGGCGAGCTCGAGATCGAATTCGTGCCCGGGACACAGCCTGGAACAGTCAGGGTGCTCAAGAGTAAGGGGATGCCTGTGCTCCAGGGCTACGGGCGAGGGGACCACCGCGTCCTCGTCAACGTCGCCGTGCCACGCCACCTCTCGGACGAGCAGCGGCGACTGCTCCAGGAGTTCGAGCAGCACACGAACGAACACACCTACAAGGAAGACGCGGGCTTCTTCGACAAGATCCGGGCGGCGTTCCGCTGACGGGCAACCCTCCGCTCCGGCGCGTCTCCATTCGGATGGCCAACGACCGCGCCGAAGAGGGCCGAGCGGTCATGCTCGACCTCTTCCCGCAGGGCTTCGAGGAGGTCGAGATGGATGGCGGACTCGAGCTTGCCGCCTACACCACCGCGGGTGGCGAGGAGCGCCTCTGGCAGGTCTTCGGACCCGGCCGCGTGACCGAGGTCGAGCCCGACTGGGCCGAGCGGTGGAAGCAGTTTCATCGGCCAATCCGAATCGGCGGTCTCTGGATCGGGCCGCCCTGGGAAGAGCCCGATGCCGATGCGATCCCGGTCGTGATCGACCCGGGCCGGGCGTTCGGCACCGGCTCGCACCCGACCACCCAGATCTGCCTGGAGCACCTTCTCGAGCTCGAGCCCGGAAGCTTGCTCGATCTCGGGTGCGGCTCCGGGGTTCTCTCCATCGCCGCAGCACGCCTCGGTTTCGCCCCCGTGACGGCCCTCGACTTCGACGAGGCCGCAGTCGAGGCGACGCAGGGCAACGCCGCGGCTAACGGCGTCGAGATCACTGTCGTGCAGGCAGACGTGCTCACCGACGACCTTCCCGAAACAGCGCTCGCGGTTGCGAATATCGCAGTCGACCTCTGCGATAGGGCCGGCTCCCGGGTGACCTCCCGGCAACTCGTGACTTCCGGGTACCTCGAGTCCGAACACCCTGAGCTCCCGGGGTGGAGACACGCCGGGAGGAGGGTTCGCGGCGGCTGGGCCGCCGACCGCTTCGAACGCGATTAGGAGGGAGCGTCCTGCTTCTCGAACAGCTTCCCGGCCTTGATCGTTGCAGCCATGTCCTTAGATTCCTCCCGGTACACGGAGCCGTCCTCGAACTGGATGATCGGGTACTTGGGTTGTCCGCTCAGGCGCTCGATCTCCGCCCGCTGGCCGCGGCCCGGCCACGGGCCCGGCACGAGCTCGTAGGCGATGCCTTGTTCGTCGAGAGCCTTCTGCACGCGCCAGCATGGGTGACCTGAGGCTTTCACCCAGATGTTCTTGCACCGATAGAGCTTCACCCCCACAGCGGACTCCTTTCTCGCACGGCTGCGAAGTTCCCGCGCATTTCGGTTGAAGTATGGCGGCGTTTCGCCAAGCCTCCGTAGAATTCGGTCGGAGGCCCGATGCGCTGCGCTCCTGCGAGCATCCAGGCCGCGAAACCAGCCATCCCTGTCGGGCCGCGGCGGCGGCCGAATTTCAGGGCAACCCTCTAGGATCGGTCCAAGATGGCGACGTTCTCCGTCGAGTTCCTCGGGTGCAAGGTTTCGCACACCGATGCTCAGGCGCTCCGCGAGCGGCTGGCCGCCGACGGGCACAGGGAGTCCGGAGGCGAGACCGACATCGCGGTCGTGAACACCTGCTGCGTCACCCACGAGGCGGTGCGGAAGTCGCGGCAAGCCGTCCGGCGCGCGGCGCGCCGCTCAGCGAAGGTCTACCTGACTGGGTGTGCGGCGAACCTGACAGGCAGCGCGCTCGCCGGCCTTCCCGCCAACGTCCGGGTTATCTCGCTGCCAAGCGAGGAGACAGCCGCGAAGGTGTCCGCGGACGTCGGTGTGCTGGGATGCACGAACGCTGCCATCGGCCTCGACCGTGTCCGGGCCTTCGTCAAGATCCAGGACGGCTGCAGCTTCTCGTGTGGCTTCTGCGTCATCCCGCACGTGCGAGGTGCCTCCCGCAGCCGCTCGGCGGATGCTGTCCTGCACGAGATTCGAAAGCGCGTCGAGCAGGGACATCGAGAGATCGTCCTCACGGGCGTGAACCTCGGGTGCTACCGAGACCGCCAGAACGGCTACACGCTCGCCGCCCTGGTGCGCGAGGCGGGCGAGACGCCAGGGCTCGCCAGGCTCCGACTCTCGTCGATCGAGGTCAACCACCTGAGCGACGGGCTGGTCGCCGCTCTGCGAGAGACAGCCATCGTCTCCAAGCACCTCCATGTGCCGCTCCAGTCCGGCGACGACGGCGTCCTCCGCGAGATGGGGCGACGCTACGACGTCGAGACCTACCGCCGCCGTGTGGCGAAGGCAGAGGGCTTCAACCTGACGACGGACGTCATGGTCGGGTTCCCGGCCGAAAACGACGACGCTTTCGAGGCGACGCTCGCGACCGTCGCCGCTGCCGGAATCACGAAGGTGCATGTGTTTCCGTACTCTCCGCGCCCCGGCACGCGGACCGCGCACGCCGACCCGGTGCCGCCGGCCGTGAAGAAGGAGCGGAGCGCCCGCCTCCGTCGCGCCTCCGACGAGGCCTGCCGGCGCCGCTGGCACGCGCGCCTGGGTGAAGAGGACCTCGTGCTCGTCGACCGGCCCGGGCGGGGCTACGCCGACGACTACACGCCCTGGCTCGTCGACGCGCAGGTGGGGTCGCTCGTCCGCGCGCGTGCAATGGCCGTGGCCGAGGAGGGGATCGTCGGTGTCGTCTGAGTGCCTCTTCTGCACGCTTGCGAGAGAAGGCGACCACGTCCGCAAGGAAGATGGGTTTGTCGCCATCAAGGACATCCATCCGAAGGCGCCCGTCCATCTCCTCGTTCTGCCAGAGCGGCATGTGGAGGGTTTCCGCGACGTGGACGTCTTTCCGGACGAGGAGGCCGCGCGGATGGTCCGGTTCGTCGCCGAAACGGCCCGCGAGGTCGGGCTCGAGGACTACCGCGTGATCGTGAACGTGGGCCAGGGTGCCGGGCAGACCGTCTTCCACCTGCACTGGCACATCCTTGGCGGCGGCACGCTCGGGGGATTCGGATGAGCCTCATCGCCCGGATCGAGGACGAGCTCAAGGACGCGATGCGAGCCCGGGACAGCAAGCGGGCCGGAACGCTTCGGCTCACCCTGGCTTCGCTGCGCTCGGCGGAAAAAGAGCTGCAGCGCCCGCTCCACGACGACGAGGAGCTGCAGGTGCTCCAGCGCGAGCGCAAGCGCCGGGCCGAGGCCGCAGAGGCCTTCCGGGCAGCCGGGCGGGAGGAGCAGGCCGACCAGGAGGAGCTGGAGCACTCGATCATCGAGGAGTTCATGCCCGAACCGATCGAGGAGGATGAGCTCGAGCAGATCGTGGACAACGCGATCGCCGAGACCGGCGCAACCTCGATCCGTGACCTAGGGCGGGTGATGGCGGATGTGATGCCGCAGGTGTCCGGCCGGGCCGACGGCTCGACCGTGAGCCGCCTCGTCCGCGAGAAGCTCGCCTAGGAGGGATTGGTGGAACGTCGCACGGCACTGCTGCGTTTCGTCAAGCCCTCCTAGTCGCAGGCCGCTTTTCTGGTCGAATCCGCGCCGGAACGGGCTCTACACTGTCTCCGTTGCAGGAAGTTCTCTCAGTCTCCAACGAGGTCGCCGCCGAGCTCGCAACCGTCGACGACGGCATCCTCGGAGCGTTGCGTAATCGACTCGGGCTGGCCGTTCTCCTTCGCGGGAACCAGCTGACGCTCGAGGGCGAGAAGGACAAGGTCGGCGAAGCCCGCCTCGTAATCGACGAGCTGGCCGAGCTCGTCTCGGGCGGCCATGCAATCGGGGCTGGCACCGTCGACGCCGTCCTGACCGCGCTCGATGAGTCGCGCGACCTTCGCGACGTCTTCGAGGACGTGGTCTGGCGTCACCGCGGCAAGAAGATCACCCCGAAGACGGTCAATCAGAAGCGCTACGTGGAGGCGATCCGCCGCCGCACGATCGCCTTCGGGATCGGGCCCGCGGGCACCGGCAAGACCTATCTCGCGATGGCGCTCGCGGTGAACGCGATGGCCGAGCGTCAGGTGAGCAGGATCATCCTGACCCGGCCCGCCGTCGAGGCGGGGGAGAGGCTCGGCTTCCTCCCGGGCGACCTGATGGCCAAGGTCGATCCGTATCTCCGGCCCCTGTTCGACGCGCTGTACGACATGCTCGATGCCGACCGCGTCAACGCCTACCTGGAGAAAGGGCAGATCGAAGTGGCGCCGCTCGCGTTCATGCGAGGACGAACTTTGAACGACTCCTTCATCATCCTCGACGAAGCCCAGAACACTAGCCCGGAGCAGATGCAGATGTTCCTGACGCGGCTCGGGTTCGGCTCGAAGATGGTGGTCACCGGCGACGTGACGCAGATCGACCTGCCGCGCGACCAAGCCTCCGGGCTCGTGCGTGTGCGCGAGATCCTCGCGTCGGTGGAGGGGATCGAGTTCGTGGAGCTCGGGAACGAGGATGTGGTCAGACACGTGCTTGTCCAGCGGATCGTCGAGGCCTACAAGCAGCACGCCGAGGAGACCGGCGGCAACCGCCGCCGGTGATCGAGGTCGAAGTGTCGAACCGGAGCGGCGTCGACGTGGACACCGCCGCAGCGGTCGCGCTCTGCCGGCGGGCGTTGGCCGCGGAAGGGCTCGACGAGGGCGACCTCGGGCTCGCGTTCGCCGCTCCCGAGGAGATGCGCCGCCTCAAGCGGGAGCACCTGGGCCTCGACGAGGCCACTGACGTCCTCTCCTTCCCGATCGATGCCCGCGAGTCGCTGCCCGAGGGGGTCCCGCGTCAGCTCGGCGATGTCGTCCTCTGCCCGCAGGTGGTGGGCAACGAGTGGCAGGCGCCGCTCGTGCACGGGCTTCTCCACCTGCTCGGGTACGACCACGGGCCGAAGATGGAGCGCCGCGAGCTCGAGCTGGCGAAGTAGCGCAGTGGGTCGCCGGACGCCCTCGATCATCCAGAGCTTCAACTACGCCTTCGAGGGCGTCATCCACGTGCTCCGGAGCGAGCGCAACATGCGAATCCACTTCGCCGTGGCGACCGGCGTCCTCATCCTCGCGTTCATCTACGGCGTCACGAAGCTCGAGCTGGCCGCGCTCCTCGTGGTGATCGCGTTCGTCCTCATCACAGAGATGATCAACACGGCAATCGAAGCCACCCTCGATATCTCTACGCCCACGTTCGATCCGCTTGCGAAGGCAGCGAAGGACATGGCCGCGGGCGCCGTCCTCATCGCCTCGGTGACGGCGCTTGTCGTCGGCTACCTCGTCTTCGAGGACAAGCTCGGGGAGCCGAGCTACCGACTCGTCACCCGGATCCGCGAGGCGCCACTTCGCCTGACGGTGATCGCCCTTGTCTTGACGATGCTCTTCGTGATCATCACGAAAGCGATCACGGGCCGCGGGACGCCGCTCCGCGGCGGGCTGCCGTCCGGCCATGCGGCGCTCGCCTTCGGCACCTGGATGGCGATCACATTCATCACCCAGTCGTTCGAGTACCGCGTTCTCGTCTCCTCGCTGACCTTCGTGCTGGCGCTGCTCGTGGCGCAGACCCGGGTCGAGTCCGGGATCCACTCCCCGCTCGAAGTGCTCTACGGCGGCCTGCTCGGTACGCTCGTGTCGATGATCCTTTTCCAGGTCGTCGAGTGACGGACGAAGACCTCCTCGGGCAGGCTCGGGCGACGGCCAAGGCCGCCTACGCGCCGTACTCGAAGTTCAATGTGGGCGCGGCCGTGCTCGCACGCGACGGCCGGGTGATCACCGGTGTGAATGTCGAGAACGCGTCGTATCCGCTCGGTGTGTGCGCCGAGCGGGCGGCGCTCTCCCGGGCGGTCGCCGAGGGGATCCGGCCGGGCGACGTCGAGGCCCTGGCAGTCACGGCCTCACCGTGCGGGGGCTGCCGCCAGTGGATGTACGAGTTCGGCGTCGACCGGGTCGTGTTCGACCACGAGGGGGAGGTGCTGGTCCGCAGGCCCGACGAGCTCCTGCCCGACACCTTCGTTCTTTGAAAAGCGGGTTCGTCGCGGTCGCGGGCAGGCCGAACGTGGGCAAGTCGACCCTCGTGAACGCCCTCTGCGGCGAGAAGATCGCGATCGCCTCCGATAAGCCGCAGACGACGAGGAGGCGAGTCAGCGGCGTAGCGAACGGAGACGGATTTCAGCTCGTCCTGGCAGACCTGCCCGGGTTCCAGCGGCCCCGCGACGCGCTGACCGAGCGGATGCAGCGAACCGTCGATTCGTCCTTCGAGGACGTGGACGGCGTCCTGTTCGTGCTCGCAGCCGACGAGGCGATCGGAGCAGGGGACCGCTTCATCGCCGAGCGCGTGTTCGGCGGCTCCGCGCCGGTCGTGATCGCCGTGAACAAAATCGACCGGGTCGCCCGTTCCAAGGTGCTCGAGCAGATCACGCGGGCGGCGGAGCTGGGCCCGTTCGAGGAGCTGCATCCCGTGAGCGCGCGGTCCGGCGAGGGTGTGGACGCACTGCGCGAGTCGCTGGTCGCGGCCCTCCCGGAGGGACCCGAGTACTTCCCGCCCGGTGAGGTGACGGATCTCTCGCTCGCTGAGCGGATCGGCGAGCTCGTCCGGGAGCAGGCCCTGGAGGCGACCCGCGAAGAGGTTCCGCATTCGGTCGGAGTCGAGGTGGAAGAGCTCGAGGAAGCTCGCGTCCGCGCGGTCGTCTACGTCGAGACCGAGTCTCAGAAAGGCATCCTGGTAGGCAAGGGCGGCTCTATGATCCGGACAATCGGCTCGCGGGCGCGACCGGAGATCGAGAGTCTGCTCGGTCGGAAGGTGTTCCTCGAGCTCATCGTGAAGGTACGGCCCCGCTGGCGCCGGGACGAGAACCTCCTCGAGCGCCTCGGAATCTAATCAGTCTCGGAAAGGACGAAGCGTTGACCCCTGATCGATTCGAGGACCGCCTGGCGCAGTTCCTCTTCGAGCGCTCCGAGGAGGCTCGTGCAGTTCGAGTTGGCGAGAAGGAGACGAGCGAGCAGGCGGCGATCGTGGCCCGGTACGAGGATCTGTTCACGCGTGAGCAGTACGCGGAGCTCAACGCCGCCGAAGACGCGGCCACGGAAGGAGACGCTCGCGAGCGGCTTTTCCGGCTTCGAGAGACCTGTGGCGGCGGCCTGATCGTCCGCGAGCTGGCAGAGGAGTCGGATCGCCTCGAGAACGACGTCCTCGCCGCGCGGGTGGAGTTCAAGGGTGAGACCGTTCCGCTCCGGACCGCGCAGGCGAAGCTCGCACTGGTCGACGACTACGCGGCGCGCGACGAGCTCGGTCGATTGGCGGCCGACTGCTCCGCCGAGTTCAACGAGCAGCGGCTCGAGCTCCTGCGGAAGGCGGAAGCACTCGAGGCTGACATAACCGGCGAGCCCGATCCGGTCCTGCGCAGCGAAGAGACGAAGGGCA
>CAVTTI010000045.1:0-67420 GCA_963737615.1 uncultured Actinomycetes bacterium
CCGCCTGATTTGAATCTCTGCGGGAAGTCCACGGGAAAGATCGGTCATCTCCCGGATGAAGCCCGGCTTGGTGACCGTGACGAGTAGCTCATGAAGGATCGGCTCTAGTCGCAGTCGGGGGGGCGGTGCGAGCGTTGCGCGGGCACGAAGCGCACGCCACCCCCCTCGTCAGCCTCGAAGACGGCGACGTCAGGCTGCCCCAAGGCGATAGTGCCCGCCCGGCTGACGGCTGACGGCACCCGCGAGCCAGTTAACTGTCCACGAAGGCCCAGAACTCGCAAGGGAGACCGGTGCAGCCGTCACGGTCCAGCACATGAGCCGATCTCCTTCATCGGCGCTCCCTACGACCAGCGGGAGCTCTCCCGCCAGCTCATTGTGGCGACTGAGTCTCCCGCTCCACTCACCCGGCGGATCGGTACAGACTCGGACCTCTGCTTCGGTAAAGCCGCACGCCCGCCGGCCGCCGGACGATCCTCTGGCCTTGCTAGGTGTGGCCTAGCCCCTTCCGGGTCACCGCCGCCCCGTGTAGCTCGCCTCGGCCGGAGTTCCCGGTGGATTGTTCCTGGCCGATCGGTGGTCGCCCGTGGGACGGAAAAGAGAACCCACGAAGCGGTTAACCCAGTGATGAGGGTGATCTGCAGCCACTCGGCCCAGGAGGTCTTGCCGACCGCGATCGCAAGCATCCAGGGCAGCGTGCCGGTCCAGAGCCCGATTTCGGCCGCGAGTGACAACCTCTGACCCCAATGCCAGAAGTCGGCGAGCGTGGCTGGATAGGGACAGCCGCGACTCCAAAAGCGACCCAGGTCCGACCATCAGGAGAAACCATGTGGAAGAGGCCGCGGTCCAGCGTGCCCGACGGTCCGCTGTTGCGTCTGCCATGTTCTTACTCATGCACGTCTCCTCGCGAGCTTCGGTCCTATGGTCGAGGTAGGCGGACTGGTAAGCATCGGGCACGCCGAATCGCCCTGCGTGAAACTACTTAATCTCGACCAATGCACAGGACCAGCCGACGGGCTGGTGTCTGACGTCTCCCGCGGCGCTCGAGACTTCTGTTTCGGCTGAATGGCGCTCCGCGGCCGCGGCGGCGGAGCGCCATTTGTTCGTTCAGCTTGCCGCGGGCTTCCGGTGACCTGCACCGAGAACAGCGAGTGCGAGGATGATGAAGCCGATGCCGCTGAGCAGCAGGGCGATTCCGACGACGACGCTGAACAGCCCGATCTGCTCCGCCATATAGGAGGTGTTGAGCGCTGTCGAGAGGGCGGTCTCAGTCACCCACGTGTTGCGGGCGCTGTTCGAGATTGGCTCGCCATTCTCGTCCGTCGCAGCCGCCTCCTCGTCGCTCGTGCCCTTCGGGTCGTTCGGGTCCGCCTCGGAGACAAAGCGTCCCATCTGCGCGTACGTGTTGCCGCCCGACGACTCGAGCGCGTGGATGCGCATGTACTGGGCGAAGCAGCGGGCGTCAGCCCCGGTCTTGATTTCCTTCTCCGCCACGTCGCACGACGGAATCGGCACATTCTCGAGACCGGCCTCCTTCACCGCTTTCTCGGTCTCGGCCGGATTCATGTCCGGCGAGCCGACGATGAACTCCCGCGTCAACTCGTCCCGTACGGTGCTGCGCGCGTTTAGGCCCAGGACGAGCGAACCGATTCCGAAGGCGATCATGAGGACGCCGGCTGCGATTCCTCCGAACTCGAGAATCCTGCGAGTGTTCATGTTCCTACTACCTCCTATGTAGTGGTGCTCCTCGGGCGTCGTTCACCATTGGGTTATCACGCCCTTAGCGCTCTGCTTCGTCGTCTCTCCAGACCAGCTTGGATCGGACGCCCATGACGCCGGGCACTCTGCGCACGAGAGCCTCGAGTACGGCCGCGTCGGCGCGGTTGTCGAGTGTGCCGGCCAGAGTCACCTCGCCATCTTCGACCTCGACCTGCACGCTGCGCTTTTCGAGCCAGACATCGCCGGCGACGACATCGTTCCGGATCTCTTGCGCGATCTCGCCGTCACTGCGGACGAAGGCGCGAACGAGGTCGGCGCGCGTGACGATGCCAATGAGCTCGCCGTTCTCGACCACAGGTAGGCGGTTGACGCCCTTCTCGACCATCAGCTTGGCCGCGACGCCGACCGGGCGGTTCGGCTCGATGGTAAGCGCCGGAGAGGTCATCGCCTCGCCGACAAGGTGAGCCTCGAGCTTGGAACGGTCGACCTCGAGCTGGCCTGTCAGCCAGGCGAGTGGTCGATGGAGCGGCAACCCGGCCACTTCCTTCGGAAGCACATCGGCCTCGGAGACGACGCCGAGTACGTGATTCTGGTTGTCGACCACCGGCAAGCCGGAAATGCGGTGCTCGATTAGTAGGCGGGCGGCTTCCTTGAGCGAGGCGCCGGGTGGCACCGTGACGACCTCGTCGGTCATGACGTCCGCGACCTTCATTGCTCGGTCCCGTCAGCGAGGACGGCAGGGTGGCGCAGCCGACCAATAGCATGTGTGCTCATCGTTCCTCCTTTCCCGGCGAGCATCCCAGCGTCTTGAACCGCTGCCATCCGTAAGAGCCCGCAGCTCGCCTCCGGGGCATCCCCGATGCCGCACGGCCGCGGGCTTGCGATCGTCGAGCGTGATGAGGAGGCACGCCGCACGACCTGCCGCGACCCCGCGAGGCACCGATAGGAGTCCCTGATGAGAGCCTTAGTGATCTACGAATCGATGTTCGGCAACACCCAGCAGGCGGCCAACGCGGTCGGCAAGGGACTCGCCAGCATCCTGCCGGCGGACATCGTCGAGGTGGGACAGGCCCCCGCCACGGTGCCCGTGGACGTCTCGCTGCTCGTCGTCGGCGGCCCCACACACGCCTTCGGAATGAGCCGACCGAGCACGCGCGCCGATGCGGCCGGCCAGACGAAGGCCCCGCTCGTCTCAGGCGGGAGCGGCGTGCGCGAGTGGCTGTCCGCGCTCGAGTCGCCCGCGCACACAACACTGGCCGCTAGCTTCGACACTCACATGGACAGACCCCATTTGATCGCCAAAATGGGATCAGCGGCCGCGCCGATCGCGCGGCGGCTACACAAGCTCGGGTTCAGCGACATCACCGACCCACAGCACTTCTGGGTAGAGGACACGCTCGGTCCTCTGCGGGAGGGACAACTCGAGCGCGCCCGCCAGTGGGGCGCGTCGCTCGCTGCGCTGGCCGCCGCCCATGGTGGGCCTACGGAGGTAAGAGGAGCTGTTCCGCGCGCTTGACACATGCGCGTCCGCTCTCGGGCGGGCCGGTCTCACGGCGTCGTCCTGGAGGGCTGCAGGCGGAAACCGCTTCGTGAATGCGGCTCGACTTGATTCGGGGATTCGCGAGTGCGAGGGCGCCGCGAGTTAGAGGGCGTAATGAAACGCGCTGACGAAGCCAGTAACCGGTAGGGACGGAGTTCGCCGCCGCAAGGCGCGCGCTCGCGATCGTCGCCGCTCCGAGGGCGTCAATCTCCCACCTTGCCGCGGCGGGCGGGCGCACGCCCACGTGGCTGGCTCGGAGACGGCCGGCCGACTGCAGGCGGGTTCGCCTCGGTCACGGGCTCATCGGTCGAGATCGTGATTTTTTTGCCGTGGTGGCCGATCTCGAGTGGCGCTCCGTCGAGGAGCGTGTAGGTCGCATGCGTCTTCGTCGCCTCGACCTTCAGCCGTCGTCCGCGGAGAACGAGGCGGAAGGCGAGGCGTTCTAGCCGGGCGGGCAAACGCGGAGCGAAGCTGAGCGTGCCGCCGTGGTCGCGCATGCCGCCGAAGCCGGCGACCGCGGCGATCAGGGCGCCGGCCAGGGAGGCGACGTGGAGGCCGTCACTGGTGTTCTGCTCGAGGTCGTGCAGGTCGATCAGCGCGGCCTCACCGAAGTAGTTGTAAGCGAGCTCGAGGTGTCCGACCTCGGCTGCCACAACCGCCTGGGTGCAGGCGGAGAGCGAGGAGTCTCTGACGGTGAGTGCCTCGTAGTACTCGAAGTCCCTCGCCTTCTCCTCGTCGCTGAACGCGTCGCCACAGATGTGCAGTGCGAGTACGAGGTCGGCCTGCTTGACGACCTGCTTGCGGTAAAGATCGAAGTAGGGAAAGTGCAGGAGCAAGGGATACTGCTCGGGCTCGGTGTGCTCGAAATCCCAGACTTGGTGGTTGGTGAAGCCCTCTGATTGCGGGTGGACGCCGAGCGCCTCGTCCCATGGGATGACCATGTCCCGTGCGGCGTCCCGCCAGGCTGCCGCCTCTTCGAGGTCGGCACCGAACGCTGCGGCGTGACGGGGATGACGGGCCACTGCGTCCGCAGCGGCGCGCAGATTCCGCTGTGCGAGCAGGTTGGTGTAGATGTTGTTGTCCGCGATCGCGCTGTATTCGTCGGGGCCGGTGACGCCGTCGATGCGGAAGCGCCCCTGCGGGTCGTGATGACCGAGCGAGCGCCAGAGCCGGGCGGTCTCGACCAGCAATTCGAGGCCGACGTCGAGCTCGAAGGACTCGTCGCCGGTCACGGCCTGATAACGGACAACGGCGTCGCTAATGTCGCCGGCCAGGTGGAAGGCCGCCGTGCCGGCCGGCCAGTAGCCCGAGCATTCGTGGCCGCGAATCGTCCGCCACGGAAATACGGCGCCTGCGAGGCCGAGCTGGGCTGCGCGCTCGCGCGCCAGGTCAAGTGTGGCATGGCGCCAGCGCAGGGCGTCTCCGGCCGCGTTTGGAGCGGCGTACGTGAGCACGGGCAGGATGAATCGCTCGCTGTCCCAGAACGTGTGCCCGTCATAGCCGGGACCGGTCAGGCCCTTCGCGGGGATCGCACGCTGCTCGGCGCGCGCACCTGCCTGGAGCGTGTGAAAGAGCGCGAAGCGCAGGGCCTGCTGAAGCTCCGTGTCTCCGTCGAGCTCGACGTCGGCACCACCCCAGAACTCGTCGAGGTAGGCGCGCTGCCCGGCCAGAAGTCCGTCCCAGCCGGTGTGCCGCGCTTCTGCCAGCGCGGCCACGACCTCATCGCGGACCGCCGGATGTGACCGCCTGCTCGACCACGCATAGGCGAGGAACTTCACCACCCTGAGGCGCTGCCCTGGCGCAAGGTCGGCCGCAACCGTGACCCGCCCGAGGTCCGCCCGGCTCTCCGCGGCGGTGTCTGTCCCGGTTGGCCCCTCGATCAAATGGTCCATCCCGGCCGCCATCCCGAGCTTGCTGCTGCGGGTCGAGTGGACGAGTACTACGCGCAGGGCATGGTCGAAGAACTCCTCGGGGACGAGCGGCGACTCCAACGCGGCGGCGGTGCGCGGGTCGTTGGAGCGCGCTGGCGTAGGCTCGTTGGCCACGAGTTCCGACTGAACGACAACACGCGCCGACCCCTCGAGCGGCTCGATCTCGTACAGGATCGCTGCGACGGAGCGCTGAACGAACGAGACGAGACGCGTCGAGCGGACACGCACCGCCGCGCCGGCCGGCGAACGCCAGTCCGCGCGGCGCCGAAGCGTGCCGGCGCGCAGGTCGAGGTCTCGCTCGTGCGTGAGCAGGTGCCCATAACGGACGTCGAGCGGCTCGTCATCGACGAGCAGGCGGATGATCTTCCCGTTCGTCACATTCACGATCGTCTGGCCCGACTCCGGGTAGCCGTAGCCTGCCTCCGCGTGCGGGAGCGGGCGCAGCTCGTAGAAGGAGTTCAGGTACGTGCCGGGAAGCCCGACCGGCTCCCCCTCGTCCAGGTTCGCGCGCAAACCGATGTGTCCGTTCGAAAGCGCGAACACCGACTCGACCTGCGCCAGCACTTCCAGGTCGAGTGCGGTCTCGCGCACCGACCAGGGCTCGACTGCGAAGTCTGGATGCCTGATCATGCCGGCTCGAGCAGCTCGGCGAGATCCGTGACGACAATGTCAGCGCCGTGTGCTCGAAGCGCGTCGGCCTGGCCGACGCGGTCGACCCCGATAACGAAGCCGAACCGCCCCGCTCGTCCAGCGGCGACGCCGGCAAGTGCATCCTCGAACACCGCCGTTTCGTCCGGATGCACGTCCAGGATGCGCGCGGCAGTCAGGAACATGTCCGGGGCCGGCTTTCCCCGCAGGTGCTCCTGCTCGGCGACGACCCCGTCGACCCGAGCCTCGAACAGATCGGTGATGCCGGCCGCCTCAAGCACCTTGCGGCAGTTGGCGCTCGCTGAGACGACCGCGCGGCGAAGTCCGGCCTCCCGAGCCGCGCGCACGAACCGGACGGAGCCCTGATAAGCATGCACGCCGCGGTGCTCGATCATCGCGAGAACGAGCTCGTTCTTGCGGTTGCCGAGTCCGCCAATCGTCTCGGCGTCTGCCGGATCGTCACGTGACCCTTCAGGGAGCTTCAGCCCGCGTGAGGCCAGGAATGAGCGAACGCCGTCGAAGCGCTGCTTTCCGTCGATGTGCTCCTCATAGTCCGCCACCGGATCGAACGATACGAACGCCGCACCTTCGCGCGTCGCGCGCACGTGCAGGTACGCGTCGAACATCTCCTTCCAGGCCTCCGCATGCAACCTCGCCGTGTCCGTGAGAACGCCGTCGAGGTCGAACAGGCATGCCCTGACCTTGGTCGGCAGCTGCAATACGTCCGAACTCATTTTCCTGCTGCGAACGGTAGTCGCAGCCAAGCGCCGGGCTTGTGATCGGAGCTGTCGACGCCTGAAACGTGATTGGAAGTCACGTGCGCAGTAGGTCAGTCACAAGGCGGATACGAACGGCGGCCGTTGACGAGGGTACCTCGGCCGGTCAGAATCGCCCAATTCGAGTCGGGGGGAAGGAGGAGGGCGCATGTTTGAGGTAATCATCTGGGCGAGTGACGGCTCGGAGCATGCAGATCGCGCACTCGACTACGCACGGGAGCTCGCCGAGGCGAATTCGGCGCGGCTTCTTGCGGTGCACGTGAAGGAAATTACAGTCGGACGTGGCGCCGGGTATCCCGTTCAGCTCGACGAGGAGGAGGTCGAGCGCAAGATCCAGGGACAGGCGAAGGATTTGAAGGACGCGGGCATCAATGCGAGCTACGAGCAGCTTGCTGCGACCGCGGGAGGTGCCGCCCACGCGCTCGCTGATACCGCGAGCGAGGTCGGCGCGCAGCTAATCGTGGTCGGAACCCGCGGACAAGGCCCGCTCTCCGGCTTGCTGCTCGGCAGTGTGACCCAACGTTTGCTTCATATCGCACCGTGCCCAATCCTGGCGGTGCCCCCTTCAAAGGGTTCGTAGGTCGACGGACGGCGAGCAACTTGGCGCTGACGAGGAGTGGGCCGAATGCTGATACGGGCGACGCTTGGCGTGCGTGTAGAGCAGCATGACGACGGTTCTCGGGAGGGCAAGCTTGCCAATCACTTGCCAATCGAAGAGCTGTCGGAGGAGCTTTCAGAAAGGCTGAAGTCGCTCCACTTCCAGCCGTTTTCGAAAGCGGGAGACGGGACTCGAACCCGCGACCCTCAGCTTGGAAGGCTGACGCTCTAGCCAACTGAGCTACTCCCGCGTGCCCTGGGGCGCGCCCATCCTACCGAGCCAGACCCGAGAAGGCGGTTTTCGGGACATGGCTCGGGACACGTCCGACTTGATTCATGCCCGAGAATCGCGGCGGGCTAAGTTTTTCGACACCCGGACAGGGTCAGGGATCCCTGTTAAATGGGTGCTCATTGCTAGCAGCATTCGATATCTACCCAGTGAGCCGCAACAAGTCCGCCGCGCCCTGCTCCCCTCCGTAACCCTTCCAAGGCAGCGCATACTGGGTGAGCACGAACCAGGAATAGGAGAGCCGTAGAGGGAGCGGCGCGTCCGAGAGCACCTCCACTACGGTTGCCCCGTGGAGCCCTCGGCCACGAGCTGGGACCCGGCCTGGGACGAGGTAGCCGCAGTGTGTCTCCTCTCTGCCGCCTATGGCCTCGCCGCGATGCGCCTCGGGACGACCCGCTGGCGCGCGATCTCCTTCGGGACCGCGATGGTGCTGACACTGGCGGTGCTCGTGACGCCTCTCGGCACCCTCGCGACCCACTACCTGCTTTCGGCACACCTTCTCCAGAACGTCGTGCTGGCCGAGTGGGCCCCTGCACTCGCCGTCCTCGGGCTGAGCCCCGCGGTCGCCAACAGGCTTGGCACGTCTGCCCCTCTACGCGTGCTCACGCGGCCATTCGTCGCGCTGCCCCTCTGGGTGCTGACGTATGCCTTATGGCACCTGCCCGGGCCATACGAGGCCGCCCTCAGGAACCCGCCGCTTCTTCGGCTCGAGCACCTGATGTACTTCCTGGCTGGCTGCTGCCTCTGGTGGCCGGTGTTCCAGTCCCGGCCACACGCGCTTCCGAACGGCGCCAAAGCTGCATATCTCTTCGCCGCGTTTCTGCTGAACAGTCCGGTCGGCTTGCTGCTGGCGCTGCTTCCCAGCGCGATCTACGGGTTCTACGACTCGGCTCCACGCCTTTGGGGGCTGGACCCGCTCACCGACCAGCAGCTTGCGGGGGTGATCATGGCCGGGAGTGAAGCAGTCGTGTTCTTCGGGATCTTCGCGGTGTACGTCCTTCGGTTCCTGGCGGAGGAAGAGCCCGCCTGAGCATCGCCAGTGCGGTTAGGCCCCGTCCCGGCCCGGGAAGCTCTTCGCCGCCTCTCGCACCTGCTCGACGTCGAGCGTCATCTCGAGCAGCCCTACCTGATCCTCGTAGACCTGAGGGTTGACCTGCTCCTTGATGTCCTCTTCGAGGATGTGAACGACGGGGAGTCCCAACTGAACTCCTGCCAGCGGACCCACGTACGCCGGGTCCCCGACGGTGACCGTCTCGGCCGTGACTTCGAGGGACTCGAGGTCAGCGGCTCCGAGCACCACCACCAGGTCGTCGGCCCCGTGCTCGTCGACCAGGCTCTTGATGCGGTCCTGGTTCTCGGGGTCCATGGCGCCTGCCGCCGTTCAGACGAAGCACTCCGTCTCGACGAAGACGACCTCCGCACCGGCCGATCTGACTGCATCGGCGATGGACGGGCCCGGGACACCATCCCGCTCGCCCAGCGCGATCACCTTCTTGCCCTCGAGCTTCATGCTGCCTCACCTCCGTTTCCAAGCGTTTCGAATGCCTTTTCGATGTCTTCCCGCGACACCTCTCCCGACAGGCGCTCGAGCTCCTCGCCGTCGCGGAGAAGAACATACGTAGGCAGGCCGAAGACGCGGAGCTCGCGACACACATCTCGATTCTCGCTCGCGTTCACCTTCACCACCTTGACGGCGCCGGCCGACTCCTCCTCGAGCTTCTCCACGGTCGGCATCATCTGTAGGCACGGCTGGCAGCGCGGCCCCCAGAAGTCGACGAGAACGCTTCCCTCGCGCGTCAGTTCCTTGAATGTCTCCGGGGTTGCTTCGACCATCGGTCACTCCTTTCCGGGTTCGAGCAGAATGGACATCCCGTCAGCCAGCCCGGTCATGCGGCCGAGGAACAGCGAGCCCTTCGCGACCAGCATCGCAGAGCCAATGTCACCGGCTCGGAGCGCCGTGAGCGCATGCGGGAGGTACGGGACAGCCGAGGCGACGTGCCCCTGCGTCGGGGAGTATCCGGGCAGCCCGCGTGTGCGCTCGAAGCTCTCGAGCTCGTCCCGCGGAAGCTCCTCGCGTTTGACAGCGAGCGCTCCGATCAGCTTGTAGTTCCGGTTCGGGACGTTCCCCGCCCCGGCCGGCTCAGTGATTTCCGGGTCGTGGAGCTCAGTTGCGTAGCGGTCGACATCGAGGATGCCGCGGCCGAGCCGACTCAGTGGCTCGACAACGAGATCCTCGAGGACGGCCTGCTGAGCCGAGCCGGAGCCGATCCTGTGGCGTCCGACGGCATCGAGCCGAACGACGGGAGCGCCCTCTCCCGGGGGCCCGACAAGGATTGCGAGTCCCGCGAGAACGTCCTCGAGGACCGGTACGTCGTGCTTCAACGCGCCCGAGAACTTCATCCCGAGCTTCGCCAGTGATCCGCCTGCCACCACCGCGACGTGGCTGAAGACTCCCGCTGAGACGAGAGCTGCTGCAACGACGATCGCATGGACGGGCCCCGCGCAGAACGCCTTGACGTCTGCGCCGGACGCATTTGAGCATCCGGCCTGCTCTGCAATTGCCTTCCCGAGATTTCCGCCGCCCCGCTGGTAACGATCGCCGACGGCCTCTTCACCGCAGCCGAGCGCATAGTCGACGTCCTCGGCAGGGAAGCCGGTCTGGCGGAGGAGGTGGTCAAGGGCGAGAGCCCCGGTCGTCTTGCAGGCGAGATTCTCGAGGAGCACGCTAGCCGAGAGGCTCTCGTCGAGCTCGTGGGCGCGAAGCATTGAGCCGGCGAGACGGCCGCGCAAGGCGAGCGGAAGGGCGCCGTCAGCCGCCTTCTCGCCGTTCAGCCGAAAGAGCTGGAACGCGTCCGCTTCGGCCATGCGCCGGTAGAGCTCCTCCTCGTCGACGATCACGCCGTAAGGGCCTTCGCGGCTCGGCCTCACGGGATGACGCCAGCGAGGCCGCTCGACGTCCCAGAGCTCCTCGGGGCGGAGGTTCCCGACGAAGGCCTGGTTGGGCGCGTAGGCGAGGGCGTCGTCGTAGGTGCGCAGGGCGCCGCTAATTCGATCGAGCAGGCCGTCCCGCGTCGCCGCGATCTCGCGCGCCGGCTTCGACCCGTACTGCACTAGGTCGGGGGCGTGGGCGAGCACGAGCGAACACCCGTGAATTGCGGCGCCGCTCACGTGATTCGCAGCTCCACTTTCGTGACGCTAGTGGCACATTCAGTGCCCCACGCGAGCGTTTTCGAGCGGTACGCTCGCGCGTGAGCAGGGGGGCGGGTCGGGACCCGAGAGACACGCGCGTCAAGAACAACGCAATTCAGCCTCATCGTCGTCAAGAAGCGACCTCCCAGACGGTCGTCGGCTCGACGTCTGTCTCGAGCATCTGGAGTGCCCGCTCGACGATCTGGCGACGCTCCTCCTCGTCGAGACCGAAGGGATGCGTGATCGCCGGTCCGCGAAGCGTTCGGTTGACGCCGATCATGGTCGAGATAGTCGGCAGGGAGGTCACGAACACCGTCGGTATCCCTTCCCGCTCGATCTCCTTCGCGAGCACTGCCCCGCAGCGCGTACCCGTTCCTCAGGTTCCCGACAGGAGAACGGCTTCGACGCCTGCATCTCGTAGCTCTCGCGCAATCTCACGGCCGAACTCGGTCGAAGTTGCAACTGGCGTGCCGTTCCCCGTCGTCGTATAGAAGAACTCGTGCAACCTGCCGATCCGGCCCTCGCCGACGAGGCCGTTCACGGTGTCCAGCGGAACGAGCCGGTTCGGATCCTCGTTCGCTCGAGTGACGTCGAAGCCGCCGTGCACGCTTTCGTAGTCCCCAGCTTCGAGCCGCGTCTCACCCACGAGGGAATATCGAAGCCACGCCTGGGCGCGCACACTTGGTAGCCGATCGGGATTTCCCTGAGGAACGCACCCGGCTTCGGTCACGAGCGCGATGAGGGCGTGCGAGAGATCTCCCACGCGCACTGGAGGCTCGACCCGGTCGAACGCCCCTCCGACCTCGGAGCGCGTCTCGCCGACGAGCTTCGCAAGGAGGAGGTCCACAGCCCGCTCGGCTCCCGTCGCGCCGTGGTGCCGGTTCCGCCGCAGCCCGCGCGGCAGATATCCCTCGTCCTCCGGCGGACCCAGCTCACGGCCGCTCGCGAGCGTCCGCGAGAGAGACGCAATCCGCGGCAGCGCGTCACGCATGCCTGCCACATTCACTGCCGTGGGGACGATCAGCACCTTGCCCGCTGCTGCTGCAACACCCGGATTCTCTTCGTGCATCGCCGCAAGCCCGGGAATCCCACGTTTGCTCGCCTCGGCCGCGACACGAGCGCAGGCGTAGCCGTACCGCCCGGACCCGAACGCCGGGCCGGCGATCAGCAGGTCGGGCTGGTCGCGCTCGATCAATTCGAAGAGTCGCCCGAGCGCACCTTCCTCGTGCTCGCTGAAATAGTCGTCGCCGCAGGCGATGGTCGCGACGATCTCGATCCCCTCGAGGGCAGCCGCAAGTCCCTTGCCCGGGCCGACCGGGCCGTCGATACGAGTCGGCTCGGTGCCCGCGGCCTCCTCGGCGCCGAGCCCCGCGAAGAACTGATTCAAGTAATGGACGGCCCTCACCATGACGTCGCTCCCAGGTCGAGCTGGCCCATCTGGTTGGCTGCGCCCAGATAGTTGCGGACCGGGATCGGTCCCGCCTCAGCGGCCGGGGTGCCGTCGAGGAAGTGATCGCCGCCCAGCACGCGTTCCGGCTTCCAGGCCGGTGCGAACTGCTCGACATTCCCGGTCGAGACGATGCAGTCGGCCTCGGAGACCCAGTCGGTCAGGATCGGCTCGGTCGCGTCCAGATCGGTCTCCTCGCAGACGATCACCGCTGTCTTCACGCCCGCGTTCTCGCAGGCTCTGCAGGTGAGCATCGTGTCGGTGTGACTGTTCCCGCCGGCGTCAGTCGTGATCACGACTCCGTCAACGCCAAGCCCGACCGCGACTCGCGCGGCCGCGTCGGCAGCGCGCTGCTTGTCGGCCGCCGACTGCTCGTATCCCCGCATGAGTACGACGCCGGCGAAGCGCAGACGCTTGCCGTGCTCGCGGTAGAGGGTTCGCACCAGCGAGTTGAGCTGGAAGAAGTAGGTCGGGTTCCGCATCGCCGCCCAGTGGTACTCCCCTGCAGTGACAGCTCCGTCCATCACCTCTGCAGGATCGACGAGCTTCGGCAGGCCGCTCTCCCCGGCCGGAGTTCCGTAGAGGTAGAGCTGGTACAGCTGGCCGAGGTCAGAGAGCTGTACGAGCGCCGCGACGGCAGGAAGCGAATCGTCCGCCGGCCCAAGTGCGAACGTGTGCGTGTGCACCGGTTCGGCGCTCAGGGTCGGCTCCGCCAGGATCTCGGCCGCGCGGAGTGCCACACACCGGACTGCGCTGTCGATGGCCCGGTGACCCGCGTCCTCGCCGGGGCGGAAGGTCAGGACGACGTTTTGCATCGAGCCGAAAGGCGTCAGGTCGGCGGCCGGCCCTGCGAGGTCGACGACCGACTCCTGTTCGTGCAGCGGACGCTCCTCGCCGGGAAAATCGAGGCAGGAGAGCAGGGCGACGTCACTGATCCGGTTCGTTACGCCCTCGCCCGCTCGATCCTCGGTGGGAAATGCCTTTCGACCGTCGGGGCGGATCCGTGGCTCGACAGCATCGAGGACGTGCGTGACCCGCACCGGGTCCCCCGGTTTGACGACCGCGACGTCGACTCCGGCGAGTGCGGGCTCGGCGCGCGCCAGGTCTTCGATGCGCCCCACGTCGGGCGCGAGCACATCCGGAGCGAACGTGCGCACCTCCCAGGCCATCAGACAGCCCTCCGGTGCCCGAGGTCAGCAGATATCTCGTCTCCGGCCGCGACGCACGCACGGCCGAGATCTGCGAGTCGCCCTTCAGTGACGCGATAGGACGGGCCTGCGACCGAGACTGCGGCCACACAAGCGCCCGAGCAATCGAAGACCGGCGCTGCCGCCGAGTTCAGGCCCGGTTCGAGCTCCTCGACCGCCGTCGCATACCCGCAGCCACGAATGCGTTCGAGCTCCGCCGAAGCGTCGCCGTCACCGAAGGCGAGCAGCACCTTGCCGTTCGCGGTCGTGTCGAGCGGTGTCGTCCGGCCGGTCCAGTTCTTCACTCCGACGAAGTGGGAGGTCTCGACCTGGTACACGTTCACGACGCGATCGCCCTCCCGGATCGCGAGGTTAACGGTCTCGCCGGTTTCGTCCGCAAGGCGCGCGAGCGGATCGCGGGCCGTTGGGAGTAGGGCGAGGCCGCGCGCGGCGAGCGAGCCAAGCCGTGCCAGCTCCGGTCCCGGAAGGAAGCGGTCGCCGGCTCGGCGCACGAGACCGCGCGCCTCGAGCGTTGCGAGAAGCCGCGAGACGGTGCTCTTGTGTATCCCGAGCTCCCCCGCGAGCTCGGTTGCACCGAGCTCCGGCCGAGCTTCGGTAAAGGCTGCGAGGATCGCGAGTGCCTTGTCTGCGGATTGCACCGACGCAAGTATTGCAACGCGGTAGCCTTGCTTGCAACAAGCTCGCGCCGGCCTTTAGGGGCCGCCAGCAACCTCTTCCGGCAACTCGTACCATCGCTTTCGCTCCCCGACGCGCGCGCGAAGGCGCCACGCGCGAGACTTCGGCTCGGCCTCGATGCGGTCGAGAAGCACCCGCGCCCGGTCCGCGACGGCGCTCTTCTCGTCCGCCGAAAGGGCATAGTCATCTAGGAGGGCGAACGTCGCCTCGAGATTCGAGGTGATGGTGCGCCAGAGTCCCCAGTCGGCAGCGCAGAGCACGGCGACTCGCGCCGCGTTAATGGTGTCGCCGTCCTCGTCTCCGACCGGGTGCTCGTGGAGAAGGGCCAGCACGTCTCGCACGTCTTTTTCATTCAGCTCGGCGATTTGGAGCTTCGTCAGGAGAAGCTCCGCGAGCGGGACCGAGACGGGCTCGAGCTCGAGGCGCTCCGCAAGCGGGATCTTGTGGGACATGGAGAACGCACCCACGAACACGTCCACCTGCCGCCCGTTGGCGTCGTCGAAGAACAGCAGGCGCTTGCTTCCCTGCAGGGCGTTGAAGGCGACATGTGGGACATAGCCGGCCACGTCGAAGAAGGACGCCGTTCTCCCAGATGAGCCCTTCGCGGCTGCGAAGTCGAGATCCGCGTACTGGCGCTCGAATGCCGAATGTCCCGTCGCGGGGCCGCGGAGTCTGACAGCCACACCCCCCAGGAGGCGTAGCGGCAGGTTCTCTTGCTCCGCAAGGGTTATGAGCCGCTGGCCCTCCTCAACGACGTCGGCACAGGGCTCGCTCACTCGCAGAGACTACTTGCCGGCGAGGCGCTTCTCGTGAGGCTCGATAGTTGCGCGTTTGACCACCAAGCCAGCTACGTCTCTCTCGTCTTGGATGTGGCGCGACGGCAACCATTGCGATCGGTGCACTCGTAATCCCTCTCCGTAAGGGCGCGGATGTCGCAGCGCTCGTCGCGCAGCCGCATGGTCTTCTACGGCGTCTCCGTACTCTGCTGAGAGCCGTTGCGCCGCACCTCGGCAAGGAGTTCTGCTCCCTCATTGATGCTCCGAACAGCCTCCGCTAAGCCGTGTCCGGACGCGGCGCCGGAACGCGTCGGTCGTACGCCAGAGGATCGCGCCGGCGCGCGCGCCGGCGGCTCGGAGGGCGCAGGGGACGGGGCTGTTATTCCGGCCGGCACGAGCACGACGGTCGCGTCAAGCCTCAAGAGCGGGATTCCCAGAACGCGCGCACGGACAGACGCCTGGGCAAGAGCTCCCTCTGATAGGCGTCTGCTGCGATCTGAAGCCGCTGTCAATACGACCGGAGCCGTGGCCCCGACGGCCTGGGGGGCGATGGGGAATGAGCTCTTCGAGTGGCTGAGTCTCCACCCCGTCGTCGATCTGCCCATAGCGCTCATGCCCTGTCTCCAAACCGTTCATGAACCCAGCTCCGAAAATCCACCACCGGGGTGAGTTTCACGGCTTGCCGCTCGCCCCCTCCGTTTGGCGCCGGAGCGATGAGATGGCGGCGCTTGCCGCCGTGAGGCCAGCGAGGCTGACGGCGATCAAGCCGACCTTCATGAGCTTGCCCTTCGTGGAGCTTCCGCTCAGCTTCTGAAGCGTGTCGTTGACCGTTTCGAGAAGCTCCTCAGGTTCGCTTTTCCTGGTAAAGACTTTCATTGTGCGTCGCCCCCTTTCATCGCTTACGAGCGGCCTTCGTCAGGGCGTTGACGAGCTCGCCCTTGGTCATGCTCGTCCGTTGCTTGATACCGACGCTGGCCGCGAGCTCGACCAGCTCCGGCTTCTTGTAGGACTTCAGACCACCGTTGCTCGTATCTCGGTCGAGCTGGCGCGCGGTGTCCTTCGCGGCCGCCACAGAGTGCTCGCGTATGTTCTCGGTCGCTTTGACGCGTGCCTCTGCGTCACGCGCTTGCTGCTCTGCTTCGTTGGCGAGCTGCTCCGCCTGGCGTTTGGCTTCCTCGGCCGCGGCGCGGGCGGCCTCAGCGGCCTCGTCCGCTAGTCGCCTGGCCTCCGCCAGTGCCTCGGTCGCGTCTTCGACGAGCTCCTCGGCTCGCTGCTGGGATGCCTCGGCATCACGCTCAGCTTCCTCGATCTCGGTGTCAACTTCTTCCTGGACTTCTTGACGCTGCTCTTCAGCCTCCGCCCCGGCGGCTTGGCGTTCGCGCTTCACGAACTCCTCGGCCGCCTTCTCAGCCTCGGTGACGCGCTCTTGCACATACCGACTCAGCTCGCGCTCAACGTCCTTGACGCGGGCGCGCCCACGCTCGTCCACCTGCCGAGCGCGGTCAGCTAAAGCCTTTGACTCCCGCGCCGCCTCCACAGCCCGCTCTTCCGCCTCCCGAGCCTGCTCCGTAGCATCCTGTGCACGCCGCATCCGGATCTCGACTGAATCGCCGCCGACGGGGGCGGCGTCGAGCACGGCTGCCCCCACCTGCCGCCCCCGATCGAGAGCGCCTGCCGTAGCGGAATCGGCCGCGGTTCTGATCGCATCCGCCGGTTTCAGGGCTCCGGACAATAACCAAGCAGCGTTAGACGGCAACTCCCGAAGACCAGTTCGCGTTCGCTCCAACAACAACATCAACCCCTTTTGAACCTAGAGACAACGAAACCAAACACCGAACCGCACACCTGCCTTCCCCCCAACGCGCTCTGCAAACCTCGGGCGGCGCGGGCCGGTGAACAACCTCAACTCCTCGTTGGCCAGGCAACAGAAAAGGCCCTGATCGGGACGGCGAGATTTGAACTCGCGACCCCTGCTGGTTCTTCCGTCTTCCCGGCGCTACCGCGCCAGCGCTTCCATCGCGCGCCCCAGTCGCTGAGGCTCAGACATGAGCAAGTACCTGGTCGAGCGGCCGAGGCACTTGGGTGAGCTCAAGCGCCTCGACGAGCAAACGCGCATATCGGATCTTCCGGCTCCCGCCGCTGCCCATGAAGCGCCGAAGCTGCTCTTCGTTAGCCCGTCCTTGCCACGCAGGCTGCTTCTGGAGGGTGCGGAAGGACCCAAGCTCACCCTGAGCGTCAACGACCTGTTCCACGGAGGCGGCACCGAGAGCGCGGATCAGCTCTTCCTCCAAGTCTGCGTCGCACGCGTAGAAACCCAGCCGTTCCATATCGACGCGCGTAAGGTGGGAGCCGAAGCCGGCCCGCTCGAGGCCCCGCCGGAAGTCGCCCTCCTCTGCGGCGTCATAGAGACCGGCCAGTCTGACGTCGAGCCCCTGAGGGCCGAATAGATTCAGGAACCTTTCTATGGATTGCGCACCCCCAATTGGCACAACGGCAATCCCCTCAGCGTCAAGATTCCGACCACGGCGCTCAGCGAGCGCTTCGAGCGCGCGCTGGTCGCTGATGCCTTCAACGAGCACGACCGCACGCGGGTCGACGCCTGCGGCCAGCGCGTGTGAGGCGCCAACAAGTGGAGCACCCATACCGCCAGCTGCCCCTTCGACCTCCGCCGGGTGAAATCGCTGCTTCTCGTCCACATCTCGCATCTTCACAGCTCACACCTAGCGTGCCGGGTGGCCGATTCGAGCAGCATCGGACACGCGCAGACGGCTTAGGACATGCCGTTCGAGCCGATTTGAAATCGTTCGCGAGTTCGAAGCCTCGAGCAATCTCGGACTTCCACTCCGAACATAAGGGTGTTAACCTGGCGAGGCGAGAGCTGGGTACCCCTCCGCATTGGAAAGGCGCGTCCCAACCCCTGACGCTCCCCCAGCTCCCGCACCAACTCTAAAACTCCGGGACACGCCCACAATTGGCTTGTCGAGTTTTCGGCCTTCATCCGCTGGGGATCTCCGAGACATGGCGACCCGGGACATACGCCGCGAGGAGAACCAGAAGATCTTCCAGCACGACGAGTGGCTGCACGACGCGACGGTTGCTGCTGGGTATGAAACGGCGCCGGTGCCGTTCCTGTGTGAGTGCGCCGACGAGAACTGTCTCGGTCGGGTAGAACTCACGCCCAGCCAGTGGGAAGTCGTCTCCGCCGCGCCGAACCACTACGTCATGATCGCCGGCCACCCACGGAACGAAGCTGACAAGGTCGTCGGCTCGATCCGTGAGTACGAAATCGCTCGGAAGCCCGGTTAGCTAGCCGACTGTCTAGTAGTCGGTCGGGCCGGATCACGATAGCGTCTGGTACCGCCAACTAGCGGGTTGCCGGACGGAGCCCGGAACCCGTGGAGCCGGACTCGTGCGCTAGGTCTTTTTCGTCTTTGGGCGTAGCGCGGTCGATGGGTGCAGCCCGCTAGCGGGCGGCCCACTGGTCAACCGCTCGCAACTCGACCTGGACGCCCATTTTAATGGAGGGCCCGCCTATCTCTCCCCCGGAAGTGAGCCCGACGCGGCAAGAGGGGTAAACGGGATAAGAAAAGGCCCCGTTTCGAAGGCCTTTTCTGATCGGGACGGCGAGATTTGAACTCGCGACCCCCTGCTCCCAAAGCAGGTGCGCTACCAGGCTGCGCCACGTCCCGCTGGCACGAAGTGTAGACGCGCCACGGCCCGACAGCTCCTCGGTTAGCCTCGCGAGCTGCCCCGAACACGCCGCCCACTCGTCGGGTACGTCCTCGTTTGGACTGCCGTCCTGCTCTGGTCCGTCAACGCGACCGTCTCGAAGATCGTGCTCGACTCGGCCGGTCTCTCGGCGCTTCGCCTGTCTGAAGTCAGGGCGAGCGGCTCCGCCGTCATTCTCCTCGTCGCGGTCGCCCTCCTCCGTCCCTCATCCCTGCGAACGAATCGGCGGGAGCTCGCCTTCCTCGTGGTGTTCGGGATCTTCGGCCTCGCCCTCGTCCAGTTCTTCTACTTCGTGGCGCTGAGCCGGCTCAACATCGGCATCGCCCTCGTGATCGAGTACGTCGCGCCGGTTCTCGTGGCGCTCTACGCCCGATTCTTCGTCCGCGAGCCGGTGCGGCGCCGGCTGTGGGCCGCGATCGCGCTCAGCCTGGCTGGGCTCTCGCTCGTGGTCGACCTCTGGAGCGGGGTAACTCTCAGCACGACGGGCGTTCTCGCCTGCCTCGCCGCCGCGGTCGCCTACGCGCTCTACATCGTCATGGCCGACCGAAGCCTCAGCGGCGGACGCGACGCGGCGTCGCTGCTCGCCTACGGGTTTCTCTTCGCGAGCATCTTCTGGGCAGTCGTGCAACCGTGGTGGAGCTTTCCCACCGCGAGTGTCGGGACGAGTGCATCGCTCCTGGGTCGTCTCGACCAGTTCTCGGCGCCCGTTTGGCTCCTGCTCGGCTACGTCGTCGTCCTCGGCACCGTCGTGCCCTTCGTCCTGATCGTGAACGCGCTCCACCACATCTCCCCGACCCGAACGGTCATCGTCGCGATGCTCGAGCCCGTTCTCGCCGCCGCGGTCGCGTACGCGTGGCTCGGGGAGGAGCTCACGGGACAGCAGATCGCCGGCTCGCTCCTCGTGCTCGGCGGCATCGTCCTTGCCCAGACGGCGCGCGAAGTCGAACCGAGCGGGGCAGAAGCCGAAAGCGGTCCCCGCTAACGGGCCTAAACCTCGAAGAGGACTCGGAGTTCTGCGATCTTGTCGGAGCGAAGCTGCTCGCGCTCTCCGCGCGCGACCGCTGACACCACTTCCTCGACGAGCGATGCGAGATCGACGGGATTGAACGGCTTCGTGATGTAGTCGAGGCCGCCCAGATCCATGCCGCGCGCGCGGTCGCGGAGATCCGCCCGCGCGGTCAGGAAGACGATCGGGATCTCGCGCGTGTCCTCTTTCTCGAGCAGTCGCTCGGCCACCGACCACCCGTCCAGGCCTGGCATCATCACGTCGAGGAGGATCGCATCCGGCCGTTCGCTCTCGACGACTTCCAGTCCGGTCGGACCATCGGGTGCCTCGACCACCTCCATACCTTCCGCCTCGAGATTCACCCTGCACAGCAGGCGAATGGGCGCCTCGTCGTCGATGATCAGAACCTTCGTCATGAGCGTCCGGCCGGTTCCACCTGGGCTTCTCTGCCCTGTGCCGCGCCCTTCGAGACAGGGAGTTCGAAAACGAACGTCGACCCCTCCCCCTCGACTGACTCGACGGCGATTCGCCCGTCCATCGCCGCCAGAAGCCCCCGCACGAGGAAGAGGCCGAGCCCTGTGCCGTGAGCACCCGTCAGCGGAGCGGTGCCCGCCCGATAGAACTTCGTGAAGATCCGGCTCTGGTCGTCGATGGGGATGCCAATTCCCTCGTCGCTGACCCTGACCTCGATTGCATCCGTCTTCCTGCGTCCAGCAAGCGTGATCGTGCCACCTTCGGGCGAGTACTTGACGGCGTTGTCGACCAGGTGCAGGAGGATCTGTGCGAGCTTCTCCCCGTCTGCCTCTGCGTAGAGTCCGCTTTCGGGAGCATCGATCTCCAGCCGATAGGACCCGTCGAGGTGGTCCTGGGCCCGTCCGCCGACGGACTCCAGAACCTCGGCCACGTCGACAGGCGCCAGATCCAGCCCCAGGGTGCCGGCCTCGAGACGCGCGACGCTCAGCAGATCGTCAACGATTCCGATCAAACGCTCCGATTCCGAGGCGATGTAGCCGAGGAATGTCGCGCGCTCCTCGTCCCCGAAGGCTACATCACTCCTGAGAAGCGTCTCGGCAAACCCGTAGATCGAGGTGAGCGGAGTCCGGAGCTCATGAGACACGGTGGCGACGAAGTCCGACTTCATCTGGTCGACTACGCGCTCTCCCGAGACGTCCCGGAAGGCGAAGATGCGGCCCCCTACCGCGCCACCTGGGTCGAGCATCACGGCCTCCGTCAGCGAGAGGAAGACGTCCTTGCCGCCTCTGCTGATTGTGACCGGCTCTTCCCTCCCTTGCCCACGCCCTGCCCCCGCGAGGTCGCGCTGGAGGACCTCGGCGATCCGCCTGCCGAGAGCTTCTGCTGCAGGGACACCGGTAATCCGTTCCGCCATAGCGTTCCAGAGGACGACTCGCTCCTCACGATCGACGGCCACGATCCCGTCGGCGACGTTGAGGAGGATCGCGTTCGAACGCTCCTTCTCCTCTGCGACGCGCTGGTAGAGCTCGGCGTTCGAAAGGCCAGCGGACGCGACAGCGGCGAGTGCGGAGAGCGCCTGCGCCTCCTCCTCGCGCCACGCTCTCGGCCTCTCCGTGTACACCGAGAGCACGCCATGCAGGCCGCCCCCATGGGCGATCATCGGCACCGCGATGCACCCCGCCATCCCTCGCGCGAGCAGGGGGTCATCCTGTCCGAGATCGGGCTTCGCGCCGATGTCGTCGAGGGTCGCGGGAGAGCGTGACTGGACGGCGTCGCCGAGGAGGCCGGTCCCGACAACCGCGCGCGTTCCGACCAGATCGTGAGCGGTGTCCCCTTCCACGCCGGAGGCCGCCCGGATAACGAGCTCTTCGCCATCGAGAAGCCTGACGGTCGCGGCGTCCGCATCGAGGAGGACGGGCGCCTCGCGCACGATCTCGTCGAGGACGACCGAAGGATCGAGGACGGTGACGACGCGGGCGCCAATCGCTGCAAGGCGCTGCGAGAGCCTGCGGCCGCGCCGCTCGGTCTCGAACAGCTCGCTGCGCTCCAGGGCGCCCCGTGCCGCACGGCTCAGGTGCCGCGCCAGGGCGAGGTCATCGTCAGTGAAGGCCCGTTCTTCCCCGAAGAGCACGACCACAGAGCCCGGCGCGCCGCTCGTACCCTCCACCGAGGCTGCGAGGAGCGCACAAGCGTTGTTGGCCGCCAGAAGCTCCCTCCACCGACTATCGAAGCGCTCGTCCTCGGTGAGACTGCTTGCGGTGACCAGCCGCCCTTCTCGGGTGGCCGCCGCAAGCGGAGCTTCGTCATCCTGGATGCCGTGCCGAAGAGCTGCCTCGACTTCGTCGTGGACGTCGTAGGAGCCCATCAGGACGAGCTTGGCGCCCGCCGGTCGCAGAACGAACGCCGCGATGCCACCCAGGGCTTCTGTAGCCGCCTGGGCCAGCGCGGTGACTGTCTCGTCGAGCGAGAGTGGCGACCCCAGCGCCTCGGCGATCCGGTAGAAGCCCTGCTGGATCTGCGCCTGCCGCTCACGATCCTCGAAGCTCTCCGCATTGTGGAAGGCGAGCGAGGCGAACCGGGCGTAGGCATCTAGGAGCTCGAGATCCGTCTCTCCGAACCTCCCGGCCTCCACGGAGCAGACACCCAGCAGACCCCGCACCTCGCCGAGCCATGTGATGGGAGCGACCATGACGTCCTCGAACTCCGCGTAGTAGGTGCTGGGCGGAGGATCCTCGGTCTCGCGAAAGTTGCGCTTCAGCACCGGTTTTCCACTCTCGATTGCCGCCTCGTGCGTCCCGGCCGCGACGACCCTTCGGCCGACGGCCGCCTCCGGCAGCCCGAACACGGCGCGACAGCGGAGCGAGTCGCGGTGAGGCTCGAGAATCCAGCAATCGGCTGCATCGGCCCCGAGCAGCTCGGCGACCTCCTCCACGAGGCGCTTCACCACCGACGTGAAGCGAAGGTCGCTCGTCACCACTTGCGCCGCTTTCAGAAGGGCGCTCTGGCGGTCGACCCGCTGCCCTTCCTCTCGGAGCAGGCGGGCCGTGTGGATCGCGAGCCCCGCCTCCCCGGCAACGGATTCGGCCAGCGCGACCTCGCCCTCGGTCCAACGGCCGACCTCGGAGCGGTGGAGTGCGAAGACGCCGATCACGTCGTCGAAGACGAGGATTGGCGTTGCGAGGACGGCCTTCGTTCCGAGCTCGGCCAGTGCCTCACGGCCGCCGAAGTTGAGGTCGTCAAGCTCGGACGCCGACGCGACATCGGCAATCGAGACTGTGCGCCGTTCTCGCCCTGCGAGGTTCGAGGCCGGTAAGCGCGCCGCAGCACCGCCGACGGGATCGTGACCAGGGGCGGTCCATTCGGAATGGATCTGCATCGCGCCGCCCGGCTCGGCCAGGCAAATGAAGCACCGGGAGACCTTGAGCGCCCGCGCGGTTTCTCTCACTGCAACTGCCAGCACATCGTCGAGGTCGAGCTCCGAGCGGACCTTGTGCGAGATCGAGGCAACGAGGCGCTCGCGCTCGAGCGCGGCCTCGAGCGCCTCGGAAGAACGGCTCCGGCCGAGCGCCAACGCCGTTTCGTTCGCGAGTCGCTGGAAGAGCTCGAGCTCGCCCGCCGAGAAGAAACGGCGCTCGGAGAAGACGGCCACGACGAGGACGCCTGTGAGCCTGCCCTCGGAGAACAGGGGCACGAAGGCAGCGCTCTTCGCCGGCACCGTGTCGAGGGCACGGCTCACGTGCGGTGCAGCCTCGACGTCGTACACGGCAAACGCGGCCCGCTCACGCGCAACGGCCGCGATCCCGCCCGAATCCTCGACGAGATCGATCTCGATCCCCTTCCACCAATCCTCATCAGCGCCCCTGGCCGCAAACCCCGTCGCACGGCGCTCGGTGTCGTCCACGACAGCGAGCAACGCCGCTTCGATCCCGAGCGAATGCTGCAGCTCCTCGAACAGGTTCTCGGATGCGTCTCTCGCGCTCAACGAGCGCGAAAGTGCGCTCGAGAGGCGCGACATCGCCCCTGCCTCGCGCTCCCGCTCACTTGCGACCTCTTCAGCCTCCCGCACCCGCCCCGCCGGATCGACGAGCAGCTTGCGTTCGCGCCGGGCCAGCAGGAGGATCGCGGGTACCAGAGCGAGGAGCGTCAAGGCAAACGCGGGCCAGGGACTGGAGGACGCGAGCGGCTCGGAGTCGCCGATCTTCGCCACCCCGAGAACGGCAGTCGTCACCCCGGCGACCGTGAAGAGCAGCCACAGCGCGAAACCGGACGTTGTCGGCCGCCTGCCAGCCCCGAGCAAAGAGCGGAACAAGAGTGCGGACAGGCCGAGATAGAGCGCCGCGGCAACGAGAAGCGGCACCGTATTGATGAGCAACGTCGTCGTCTCGTTCGTCACTGGGCACCTTGATGATAGGGAGGACGACGAACCTCCGTCTACGATTTCCCTCCCGACAAGCCCGGGTCACATGCCTTACGAAGATGGGCCGATAGGCCTATTGGCAGCCAGAAGCCTGCTGGATACGGTGCCGTTACTGGGCGATGCGACCGTGGCTGGTGTCCTGGCTATAAACGGCCACGGTACGCATTTCTGGAAGGCCCGCCGCACAACCCCCCCGAGTGGCGGGCCTTCCTTAACCCGAGCTGAACAGGCCCCTGATTACAGTGGCCGCCTGTGGTCAATCGGATTCTTCTTGCGACTCCGCGCGGGTACTGCGCCGGGGTCGAACGGGCGATCGAGACGGTCGAGCAGGCGCTTCGCCTCCGGGGAACCCCCGTCTACGTTCGCAAGCGGATCGTTCACAACACGCACGTCGTTCGCGAGCTCGAGGGGCGTGGCGCGGTCTTCGTCGAAAGCGAGGAGGACGTCCCGACCGGAGCCGAGGTCATCTTCTCCGCCCACGGCGTCTCCCCCGCCGTCCGCGTGAACGCCCGGAGGCTCGGGCTCAGAACAATCGACGCCACCTGCCCTCTCGTCATGAAGGTGCATGCGGAGGCACGACGCTTCGCCGCTCGCGGCTTTACCGTCGTCCTGATTGGCCATGCCGGCCACGAAGAGGTCGAGGGAACGATCGGGGAGGCGCCGGAGGCAATCGTCCTCGTCGAGACCGTCGACCAGGCTCATCGGCTCGAACCGCCCCGCGGCCGACCACTCGCGTACATCACGCAGACGACGCTGTCTGTCGACGAGACAGAGGCGATCGTCGGCGTCCTGCGGGCTCGCTTCCCCGGTATCGAGGCTCCGAAGCACGAGGACATCTGCTACGCAACGACGAACCGCCAGCGTGCAGTCAAGCGGATTCTCGGGCGGATCGACCTCCTGCTCGTGATCGGGTCGGAAGACAGCTCGAACTCGAACCGCCTAGTCGATGTCGCCCGTGCTCGAGCCGTGGCCGCGTATCTGATCGAAGACGAGGCAGCGATCGAGGAGCGCTGGCTCTCCGGTGTCGAGACCGTGGGCATCACGTGCGGCGCCTCTGCGCCCGAAGCACTCGTCCGCCGCGTCGTCGCCTGGTTTCGAGAACGCGGCGACGTCGAAGTCGAAACACTGGCCGGCGAAGAGGAGAGCCTTGCCTTCAAGCTCCCGACCGAGCTTGGTCCAAGAATGACGGCTTAGAAGGCCTAGGCCTTGGAGATTCCGAGCTCCTCGCCCTGCTCGATCCGGGTGGCGAGAGTCTCTTGCTTGATCCAGTCGGCATGCTGGAGCACGTCGTCCCCGATCCCTGGAAGGGTCAAGACGATCCTGTCGGTCACGTCCAGCCCCGCCTCTTTTCGCATGAGCTGGATCGCGTGGATGAGGTCGAGCACGCGTCCCTCGAGCTCGAGCTCTGGGTCGAGGCGCGTATCGAGCGCAACCGCAAGGCCGTCCTCCGATGCAAACGCCCAGCCGTCCGGTGCCAGCCTCTCGACGAAGACGTCGTCGGGCCCGAGCTCGTGACCCGCAACGCGGAATCGTCCTCCTCCGAGGTCCTCGAACCGCCCTTCCTGAAGCTCGGCGCGGATCGTCGCGAGCTCCTTCCCGAGCCGGGGCCCAAGGACCGGGAGGTTCGGCTTGACGCGCAGATACGTGCCTTCGACGGGTCCGAACTCGAGCTCCTTCACACGCAGCTCGGCCTTGATCTCCTCGGAATGGGGCGAGGACGCGCGCGCGCCCTCGACGACCATCCGGCGGAGCGGCTGGCGCACCTTCCGGCCCGCTTGCTGACGGGCGGAATGGCCGAGGCCGACGACCCGGCGAACCTCCTCGACCCCAACCAGCAGCGCCTCGTCTTCGAGATCTGGAGCGACCTCGGGCGAGCCGGCGAGAAAGATGCTCTCGGGAGCGTCGACACAGGGGCCCGCGACGAGGTTGCGCCAGAGGTGGTCGGACAGGAACGGCATGAGCGGAGCGATCGTGCGGAGCGCCTGGACGACCGCATACCACAGGGTTTCGAGGGCAGCCTCCTCCCCATGCCAGAAGCGCGGACGACTACGCCGGACGTACCAGTCGGAGAGGTCACCCATGAAGGACGTAAACGCCTTCGTGACAGCCGGGTCCAGAAACGCTCGAAGCCCCCGTTCGCTTCGGCGACCAGCTGCTGGACGCGGGCGAGAAGCCACCGATCGAGCTGAGCCAAATCGTCCCTGGCCGGCCCGGACTCGATGAGCTGCGCTTCGGGATGCCACCCCTCGACGTTCGCGTAGAGGATCAGGAAGCTGACCGAGTTCCAGAAGGTCAGGAGCTCGCGCTTCACCTCCCTGGCGAGCCCGAAGCCGAAATTGATGTTCTGGCTCGGCACCTGGGAGCAGTAGATCCAGCGCATCACGTCGGCGCCCATCCGCTCGAGCGCTTCGTTCAACTCGATGGCGTTCCCCCAGGACTTGTGCATGGCACGACCCGTCTCATCGGTGACCCGCTCGTACGCAAGAACCTGCCGGTACGGCGCCTCGCCCACGAGGGCGACCGACATGAAGAGCTGCGAATAGAACCAGAGCCGGATCTGCTCTCGGGACTCGGAGACCCAGTCGGCCGGGAACCACGTCTCCCAGTACGCGTGGTCTGGAAGGTCGGCCCCGGTGAGTCCTCGGGCCGCGCCCGTCGCGTACCCGCCCTCGATGTACTCGGGGTTCTGCCAGCCAAGAGTCGAGAACGGCACGATGCCGGCGTCGAGCCAGGCGTCACCGACTTCCGGGAGCCGCCGAAGCTCGGCGCCGCACCCTTCGCAAGCAATCGTCACTTCGTCCACCCAGGGCCGGTGCAGCTCCTCGAGCTGCTCGACTCCGCTCACGGCACGCTGCCGTAGCTCCTGCTCGGAGCCGACCACGTTGAGGACGTCGCAGTCCTCACAGCGGTAGAAGGGAAGCGGCAGTCCGAAGTACCGCTTCCGCGAGATGCACCAATCGCCCATGTTGCGAAGCCAGTCGTCCATCCGCCTCGAGTAGAACTCGGGCGTCCAGCGAACGGCGGCATTCGCAGCCATCATCTTGGGCCGGATCTCGTCCGCCGAGATGAACCATTCGTCGACGATCCGGAAGACGAGTGGCGTGGAGCAGCGCCAGCAAACGGGGTAGCGGTGCGTGATCTCGCCCGCATCGAGCAGTCGGCCGCGCTCGCCCAGGTCGCCGATGATCTGGCCGACGGTTTCGTCCGTGGAGCGCCCGTGCAGCCAGCCGTACTCGGGGTAGAACCGGCCGGACTCGTCGAGCGGAGCAAGTACTGCTAGGTCGTGAATCCGCGCGAGCTCGAAGTCCTCAGTTCCGGCGCCGGGCGCGATGTGGACGATTCCCGTCCCCTCCTCCAACGAGACCTCCTCCCACGGAATCACCCGGTGGACGATTCCCTGCTGAGGCTTGAGGTCGTCAAACGGTCCCTCGTACTCGAGCCCGACGAGCTCAGACCCGACCACCGTGTCGCGGACCTCGCCGGCCAGCGGAACCACTTCAACGAGCGCCTCGGCGACGATCTCGATCCCGGCCGAGGTCTCGACCCGGGCGTAGCGCGCATCGGGCTGCACGGCTGCCGCGACGTTCGCGGGAAGCGTCCAGGGGGTGGTCGTCCAGACGACGAGCGCCTCGTCCTCGCGATCCTTGAGCGGAAACCGAACGTAGAGCGACGGGTGGGTGATGTCGCGATACGAGTCGATCAGCTCATGCTGGGAAAGGGACGTACCGCACCGTGGGCACCAGACCATCGAACGGTGGCCCTCGTAGAGCCAACCTCGCTGGTGGACGTCCTTCAGAAAACCCCAGATGTAGCTGATGTTCGTGTCCGAGAACGTGTAGTAGTCGTTGTCCCAGTCCATCCATTGGCCGAGCCTGATCGATTGACCGGTCTGTACCTCCGAGAACTCGGCGACACGCTCGCGACAGCGACGGGCGAATTCGGCAAGGCCGTACTCCTCGATCTCTCGCTTCGAGTTCAGGCCGAGGGCCTTCTCGACTTCCACTTCGACCCAGAGCCCCTGACAGTCGAAGCCGTTCTGGTAGCGCTGATCGAACCCGTTCAGCGCCTTGTAGCGCTGAAAGACGTCCTTTAGGGTCCGGCCCCAAGCGTGGTGGACGCCCATCGGACCGTTGGCTGTGACGGGGCCATCGATGAAGCTCCAGGTAGGGCCCCCTGCATTTTGCGCTCTGAGCTTCTGGAAGATGTCCGCGTCGTCCCACCAGGCAAGGAGCTCCTGCTCCAGGACGGTGTGGTCAGGGACAGCAGGGAGAGGCGTGAAGACAGGCTCAGGCGCCATGAGGCCAGTCTAGTGGCGGGTCCGGCGCGGGATTTTCCTGATCCGTCTCATCGTTTAAGCGCTTTAGACGCAATCTGCGCACCATCGATGCGCAACGCGAAAATAGGCTGAAGCCGGAGGGTGGCTCGCGGCCGGCCCCAAATCCAGAAGGAGAACAATGACAACTGAAGTGACAGAGACGACATTCGAAGCCGAGGTGCTCGAGAGCGAGCAGGCGGTCGTGGTGGACTTTTGGGCGGAGTGGTGTGGCCCGTGCCATGCCGTTGCTCCGGTCCTGGATCAGATCGCCCAGGAGCGCTCCGGTGAGCTCCGGGTCGCAAAGGTGAACATCGACGAGGAGCCTGCGCTCGCGCAGCGCTACGGCGTCATGAGCATTCCTACGATCATCCTCTTCCGCGAGGGCAAGCCGGCTGCGGCGGCCGTGGGCGCCCAGCCAAAGGGCATGCTCGAGCGGAACCTGGGTCTCGTCGAGGCCTAGACCGCGCCGGCAGTACCGGAACCGTCTTCAAGAAATGCGTGGAACGCGGCGTGCTTCGCGAGGTAGTCCTCAACCTGGACGACGACCTCGCTCGCCCACACGGCGATCCACTCCTCATGGAGGAAATCGTCGATGCGGTGCACGTTCGAATCGCTCACGATGACCTGATCATCGACAGCGGAGCCAGGAGCGACAATGGGCCGTCTGGCCCATTTTCCGGCCCCTCTTGGCCTAGCTCGTTCGCCAGGCGCGCAGCAGCTCTACCGTGTTCGAGAACGCGAGCTCCTCTTCGCCGGGGAGCTCGTCCGGCTCGAACCAACGGAGCTCAGAGACGTCGTCGGAGGGTGCTGCGTCTCCGGAAACGATCCTGGCCATCCAGCACAGGTTAAGCGTGGCGTTGCCCCCCTCCCCGTAGGTGTCGGCGACGACGCCGACCAACGCCCCCGGCTCGACATCGAGGCCGGTTTCCTCTCGCAGCTCGCGCTTGAGCGTGTCGAACGGTTGCTCGTCCTCGTTCATGAAGCCCCCGAGGACGTCCCAGCGCCCCGCCGCCGGCTCGTGTGCCCGCCGGCCGAGAAGGACCCGTCCTGCATCGTCGACGACGAGGCCGCAGATGGCTGGCGCGGGCTTCGCGTAGACAACGAGCCCGCACGAGTCGCAGCGCACCGAGCCGGGCTCGGCTCGCAGGTCCGACACGCAGCGCGGACAGTGCTTCCAGCCGTCGAGCTCGCCCACGTGCGCACGGTACCCCCGGCGAGAGGTTGATATGAATTCGACCCCGGTCTGGGGTGTCATCCGGCCCGGCGACCTTCGCGTCAGGGCTCTAGGCTGGGCTCCGTCCCTAGAATGAATTCGTGAGCGAGATCAAGCCGAACGCCGAAGGTCCGGACCCGAGCGAGGAGGAAAGGGACTCCTCCCTCGAGCGACGCCAGGAAGAGGACGAGCAACGCGGGCCGGGACACGAAGACCCGGATGGCGCCGCGTCGCCCGGCTCCCAGCCCGACGAGTGAGGCACCAGTCCGCGACCGCTCACGAGCTTGCGCGGGTCGAGCTTCTGGCGGGACTCCCGGGCGAGACGCTCGCAAAGCTCGGCGAGCGGATGGAGCGCCACACCGTCGCACCGGGCGAGCAGGTCGTCGGCGAAGGGGAGCCGGGTGATCGCTTCTACGTCGTCCTCTCCGGCCTCCTGACCGTCTCACAAGCCGAGCGCGGCCAGCGGAACCTGCTCCGGCCCGGCGACTATTTCGGCGAGGTCGGGCTGGTCATGGACGTGCCGCGGACCGCGACAGTCAAGGGCATGACGCCCGCCGCCGTCGCGAGCTGCGACCGCGACACCTTCAACGAGATCGTCCGCCCCCTCTTTACGGCCTAGGAGAACTCGGACAGCACCGCGTCCGACAGGGTGGGCCATGCCTGGAGCGCCCACTCGTCGAACTCCCGGTCGGTGAGGCATGCGGTCGCGAGGCCGGGCTCCGGATCAACCCAGAGAAACGTACCCGAGCCGCCGAAGTGGCCGAATGTCCTAGGCGAGTTACGAGTCCCGGTCCAGTGGGGGGTCTTGGCGTCCTTCAACTCGAACCCAAGGCCCCAGTCCATCGGGTCCTGCCGACCGAACCCCGGGAGCACCCCGGCGAGCCCGGGGAAGACCGTCTGCGTCGCCTCCTCGAACGTCTCCGGAGCAACGAACGACGGGGCCTGGAGCTCTTGTGCGAGGAGGAGCAGGTCGTCGAGCGGTCCGTGACACTCCGAGGCGGGTGACCCCCGCAGGTGGGTCGCGTCCATCGCGAGGGGCTCCAGGATCGCCTCTCGGAGATAGTCCGCGAAGGCCATCTCGGCACGCTCTGCGACGAACAGGCCGAGCACCTCGTAGCCCGTGTTGGAGTAGATCCGCCTCTCGCCCGGACGGGCGATCGGATCGAGACCATCGAACGGCAAGCCCGACGCATGCGCGAGGAGATGTCGAATCGTGGAGCCCTCCGGGCCGGCCGGCTCGTCCAGGTCGACGATCCCTTCCTCGGCCGCCACGAGGACAGCGCATGCTGTCAGGAGCTTCGTGATCGAAGCCCAGCGGAAGACGTTCTCTCGCTCGCCGTGCGTCGCTACCACTCGCCCGCCCCAAACGACTCCGGCCGCCGCATGGTCGGCGCCCCACTCATCGATAGCGGCAAGGGCCGGCACGGACAGCGATACTAGATGCGGTTGCACAGGCGTCTGATCTCCTCCGGATCGCCCTACGAGCCCGTGGTCGGCTACTCGCGTGCGGTCCAGGTCGGGAGCCAGGTCTGGATCGCCGGCTGCGCTCCGATCATGCCGGACGGCAGTGACCCACCTCCCGATGCGTACTCGCAGGCGAAGCGTTGTCTCGAGATCGTCGAACGAGCCCTTCAGGAGGCAGGCGGCTCGCTGGCCGACGTCGTTCGAACGCGCGTGTATCTAGTCCACACCGAGGACTTCGAAGGCGTCGGGCGCGCGCACGGCGAAGCGTTCTCCGAGATCCGCCCCGCCAACACGACCCTGACCGTCAAGGAGCTCGTGGATCCACGCTGGCTTGTGGAGATTGAAGCCGACGCCGTTCTCTCCCACGAGACCTGAACAGTCGATTCGGCCAACGAGCGGGATACAGTCAAGCCGTGAAGCAGATCTATCCCGCGACCATCACAGGCAAAAGCTTCGCCGAAGGCGGCAGCGTGCTCGACCACAACTTCGGCAAGAGCGACCCCTACACGCTCGGTGTCGAGGAGGAGTACATGCTGCTCGACATGGAGTCGTTCGATCTCGTCCAGCACGTCGACACGATCCTGAGCGCCACCGCAGGCAGCGAGTTCGAGACACGGATCGCTCCCGAGCTCATGCAGTCCGTCCTCGAGATCGCGACTCCCGTCTGCAGGACCGTCCCTGAGGTCGACGCGGAGCTCCGCAAGCTGCGGGCGCACGTGACGGAGATCGCCCGGACACGGGGCCTCCGAGTCGGCTCAGCCGGCACCCACCCGTTCAGCCTCTTCGAGCGCCAGCGGATCACCGCTCGAGACCGATACCGGAACCTCGTCGACCAGCTCCAGTACGTCGCCCGGCGGGAGCTCATCTTCGGGATGCACGTTCACGTCGGCATCGACGACCCGGAGAAGGCGATCAAGATCCAGAGCGCACTCCTCGTCCACCTGACCGATCTCCTTGCGCTCTCAGGCAACTCGCCGTTCTGGCGGGGGGAGCCGACGGGCCTCTCCTCGAGTCGCCAGATGATCTTCGCCGCGTTTCCCCGTTCCGGCCCGCCACCCCGCTTCCGAGACTACGCAGACTTCGCCGAGGTGGTGGGCCAGCTCGAAAAGACGGGTTGCATCGCCGACTACACCCACATCTGGTGGGACGTGCGGCTCCACCCGCGCTTCGGCACCGTCGAGGTGCGCATCATGGACGCAGTCACGCGCGTCGAGGAGGCAGTCGCCCTGGCTGCCTACATCCAGGGGATCGCCAAGCTCTACTCCGAGCGCTACGACGCCGGACAGGAGCTGCCGTCCTACCATCGGATCCTCGTGACCGAGAACAAGTGGCTGGCTGCCCGCTACGGCCTCGAAGCGCCGGTCATGGACCTCGCGACCGGCCGCAGGAATCGGGTCCCGGTCGCACAGCTCGTACGGCGCACCCTCCGTGACATCGAGCCGCACGCACGCGAGCTCGGATCCGAGCGCGAGCTGGAAGGGATACGCCAGATCCTCGCGCGCGGGAATGGCGCCGACCGCCAGCTCCGCGTCTGGAACGCGAATCGCGACCTCGCCGAGGTCGTGAGCGAGATCGCCGACGTGACGGAGCAGGTCAGCCCGCCGGTGACCGTGTGATCTCCCCTGGAGAGCGCCCACGCGACGTGGAGGTGTGGCTCGCTACGGACGAACGTGTCCGGCTCCGCGAGCTTCCGGCCGAGGGGGAGCGCGTACTGCTCCTGTTCTATCTGTTCGACTGGTCGAGTACCTGAACTGACGAGCTCGTCCTCCTGCGTGACAGGCGGGCCGAATTCGAAGCGGCGGGCACCTCGGTCTTCGGCATCTCGCGGGACAGCCCCTGGTCGCACCGCGCCTGGCGGGAGGCGCTCGATATCAACATCCCCTTGCTCTCCGACTGGAATGGCCACGCTGTCGAGGCGTTCGACAACGCCTTCAACTACCGCGGCCTCGAGCGCGTAGCCGAGCGATCCGCCTTCCTGCTCGACGGAGACGGCATGATCATCGCTGCATGGCGATACGAGGTCGGCGAGCTCCCCGATTTCGACGAGCTCCTGGCTTCGGCCCGCTCGGCCTCGTAGCGCTCCTCTATACGGCAGCGGCACTGGTCTCCGCCTGGCCCGGCCTCGCCTCGCTCGGATCGGCCTACCTCGCCGGCGGGGCGGATGGATACGGAGAGACGGCACCGGGCGATCACGGCCAGGTCGTCTACCGCTTCTGGCTCCTCGGCCACCAGGTCGCAACCTGGGACGCTCCGTGGCGGGATCCGTACAGCTTCCAGCCGCTGGTGGAGCCTCAGGTGGCGCTGGGAGGCTGGCCGTTCGGCCTCCCGTTCTGGCCGCTCGACGCCCTCTTCGGGCCCGTGCTTGCTTGGAACCTGTTGCTCCTGGCGACGGTGGTCGCCGGAGGTCTCCTGGCCTACGCTTGGCTTCGCGCGCTCGATCTCGGCTTCGTGCCGGCACTCGTGGGCGGGCTCGCGTTCGAAATCGCCCCCTACCGACTCGCCCAGAGTGCTGACCACCTCCTCGGCTGGATCGCCATCTTCCTCCCGCTCAGCCTCCTGGCCGTCGAACGGGCGCGCGCGGCTCCGACACGGAGGAGTGCGCATGCGTGGGGAGCCCTCGCGGCCGTCGCGCTCGTCTCGCTCCCGCTCTCAGGCCAGCTCCACCTCGCGCTCGGGGCCCTCCCGTTCGTCGCGGCCTACGCTGCCGTGCGCTACCGGCGGCTGCCCGCCGTGTGGGTGGCGGCCGGCGTCGTCGCCTCGGCCGCCGCCGGACTCGCTCTCCGCTACACCGTCGTCGAAGGCTCGAGGCTTGCGGACCGACGATCCCTCTCGAGCGTGGATGCCTACTCGGCAGAGGCGCTCGACTTCCTGAACCGCTTCCACACCGCACCGAGCGAGGAGTTCGTCTATCTCGGGTGGCTCACGCTCGCGCTCGCGGTCGCCGGGCTGGCCGTGCTCCTGCGAGCTCGTCGAGGTCTCGGGATCCTGCTCGGGCTCGCCCTGCTGGTCCCCGTCCTCATTGCCTTCGGAACGAACCTGCCGCTCTACGCGCCGCTTCGATCGCTCGTGCCGCCCCTCCAGAGTGCTCGCGTCCCCGGACGTTTCATGCCCATTGCGGATCTGGCGCTCGCAGCCCTCGCGGCCTTCGCACTCGCCGCGCTCCTCGAGCGCGTGCCGAGGCGGAGAGCGTTGGTCAGCGCAGCCGCCTTTCTGCTCGTAGCCGCCGATCTGACCGTGATGCCGTTCGCGCCAACGTCTGCCGACCAATCGAACGCGGCGTATGCAGCGGCCCGCCGCTCTCCCCCCGGCCGGATCCTCGAGGTGCCCTCGTTCGACCCGGGCCGACAGGAGGGGTCGGTGTACGACCTCTACACGCTCCAAGCAAGGCGCGAGAGACCAACCGGCTACTCGACCCTGGCGCCGGAGGCGGCCTTCGCCTTCTACTACCGTTTCGGGCGCGTGTCATGCGGCGTCTGGCTCGACGGTGACCGCAGCCGGCTCGATGCTCTCGGCGTCGAGCAGCTCCTGTTCCACCGGGGGCTTTTCCAGAGCGGTGTTCCGGGCGGATGGTTCGCGTGGCATGGGGTGCTCGCGGCCGGCTATCGCCCTGAGGTCCGGGATGGCGCGGTCACGCTCCTCAGCCCGAATGGCCGCGCCGACCTGTCGAACCCCTTCGGCGAGCCCGCGCGGGAGGAGCCCTACTTTTGCCGGGGTTGGATCGGCCGGCGGACCAGCGAGCCCCAGGCACCGTTCTGGGTGTGGGGCCCCGGCGTCCTGACGCTCGACTTCGTCGCTCCCCGCCCGACGACGGCGTCACTCTGGCTGGACGGGCAGCGCGAGCGGCGCTTCACGATCGCGAAGACCGACACGATTCGGGTTCGTCTCACAGGCGAGCGCTGGCATCCGTTGCTGGTCGAGATTCCGGGTATCTACGAAACCGCCCCGCCGTACGGGCTGACGCTCACACGCATCAGCTTTCCGTGGCACTGACACGCGTCTGTTTGCATTTCCCTGGCATTGAGGTTCAGCCAGGCTCGACAGGTGCCGATGAGCGCGGGACATGCTCAGGTTCTGGGATCGAATGGAGGATTTCTTTCTCCGCAATGCGAGCGAGATCGTCGACGACATGGCGGATCAGCGCCACGAGCAGCTCGCCGAGCTACTTTCGACCCTCGATGCGCGCACGGAGCAGGTCGCAGCCGCAGAAGCGCGCGCCGAGCAGCTGGAAATACGCCTCGGAGCGCTCGGAGCCGATTCCGACCGTTCGGATCCGGACGAGATCGACAGACTGCTCGCCGAGCTGGCCCGGAGTGACGACCAGATCGCCGACACGCAGCGCGAGGTCCGGGAGCAGGCGCAAGAGCTCGCGCTCCTCCGCGAGCAGGTCGCGATGCAGGAGGCTGACCGCCTAGAGCTCGACCGGTTGGTCCGGGAGCTCGAGTTACTCAGAGTAAGCGAAGGCGAGCGATCGCGGCTCACCTCCGAGCTCGACGCGGGCGCGCGGGAGCTCTCCGAGCGCGAGGAAGCGGTGGCTCGTCGGGAGGAAGACCTCCGGGATCGCGAGGCGGCATCTCAGCAGATCGAAGACTTCAAGGCCCGGCGCGAAGACGTCGAGGCGCTGGCCGCCTTGCTGGAGCGGCGCGAGTCGGCGCTGCGGGAGCGCGAGGCAGAGGCGGCGAACGCAGAAACATTTGCCGAGTCGGCCCGGTCGCGCGTGGAAAGTCAGGAGCGGCGTCTCTCCCAGGCCGAGGAGACAGTCCGTGACCGGCTGACGGATCTCGACACACGCGAGGCCGAGTTGGATGAACGGTTCGCGCGACTCGAGTCCGACACGCAGGCTCGCGAAGACAAGCTCGAAAACGAGGAGTCCCGCCTCCGTGTGCTCGACGAGCGGCTCGCGCAGAAGCAGTCGGAGCTGTCCGCCTACGTGGGGCAGGTGCAGGGAATGCTCCGACACCGCGAGCAAGGTGCGCCGCCAACGTCACTCCTGGCGGACTCTGGCGACAGCTGGGCGTAAGGCCCGCGCTGGCCGCTCGGCTACATGCCCGCTGATCGCCGGGTAGGTAACCTCGTCCCGGCTCTTAGCTCTTCTCCTCGGCGATACTTAAGCCGTGGATGACGTTCGCGTGCCGAAGGGCTTGCCGGACCGGCTGGAGTAGTTGTGGAAGAGGGTCGCGACGAGCTCCGGCGGGGCCGTGAGTCGTACGCGAGGCGGGCGTGGGCAGACGCCTACGAATCACTGTCTCACGCCGACGACGCAGAGGATCTCGAGTTGCTGGCGAGGTCGGCGTACATGCTCGGCCTTGACGACTACTACCGAAGCGCCCTCGAGCGGGCCTATCACGCGTATGTCGAGGCGGGCGACTCGCCACGCGCCGCACGGTGCGCGTGGTGGGTTGGTCACAACCTGTTGTTTCACGGCGAGACCGCTCCCGCGAGGGGATGGTTCGCTCGGGGGCAGCGGTTGCTCGAGCGAGACGAGCGCGACTGCGTCGAACGGGGCTACTTACTGATCCCCGTTCTCCTGGAGCACTCGTTCAGCGGTCACTACGAGGCCGCGTACGCGACTGCAGCCGAGGCCGGTGCGATCGGTGAGCGGTTCGCCGATCGAGATCTCGTCGCAATCGCCCTGATGGAGCAGGGCCACGCCCTGGTCAAGCAGGGACGGACGGAGGAGGGCCTTCGATTGGTGGACGAGACGATGGTGGCCGTCACCGCGGGGGAGCTGTCCTCGATCGTCGCCGGCATCGTTTACTGCAACACGATCGCGTTCTGCCGCGATGCATATGAGCTAAAACGCGCCCGCGAGTGGACCGGCGCGCTGACGCGGTGGTGCGAGCAGCAGCCCGACATGATCGCCCACCAAGGGCTGTGCCTGGTGCATCGCGCCGAGATCATGACGCTGGGGGGCTTGTGGCGGGACGCCCTCGAAGAAGCGCGACGGGTCGGAGAGCGATTCACGCAGGGAGCCTTGAACGAACGGGCTCTCGGCCACGCCGCATATCGACAGGGTGAGGTACATCGCCTTCAGGGCGACTTCGGAGCCGCCGAAGCAGCATTTCGGGAGGCGAGCCGCTTCGGGCTGGAACCGCAGCCGGGTCTCGCCCTGCTGCGGTTGAGTCAAGGCAACGGGAACGTTGCTGCTGCTGCGATCCGTCGTGCGCTGAGCGAAACGACCCCGCCGCTGAAGCGTGCGGCGCTGCTCCCTGCGTATGTCGAGGTCATGCTCGCCGTCGGAGAGATCGACGGCGCACGCACCGCATCCACTGAGCTCGAGGAGCTCGCCGAGCGCCAGGGCAGCGACGCGCTCGATGCGATGTCAGCGCACGCCCGGGGAGCGGTTGACCTCGCCGGCGGCGATCCCGATGCTGCGCTGGTCGCGCTGCGCCGCGCCTGGCACGCGTGGCAGGACCTCGAGGCGCCCTATGAAGCGGCCCGCACACGCGTGCTGGCTGGGCTGGCCTGTCGCGCTCTCGGAGACGAGGACACGGCGTTGCTCGAGTTGGAGGCCGCTCGCGGAGTCTTCGCACACCTGGAGGCACGGCCGGACCTGGCCGCCCTTGACTCGCTCGCCGGCGTCGCCGCGCGAGGCGCTACTCATGGGCTGACGGAGCGCGAGCTGCAAGTGCTTCGCTTGGTCGCCGCCGGGAAGAGCAACCACGCAATCGCCGTCGACCTGTTCCTGAGCGACCACACGGTCCGACGACACCTCCAGAACATCTTCCGCAAGGTAGGCGTGTCGTCACGGGCCGCCGCCACTGCGTTCGCGTTCGAGCACGACCTGATCTGACGCAGGTCGTGGCACGAACGAGCCATCCCGCCTGACGCGAAGGTTGGCACGCGTGTGCGATGACGGCTCCCAGTGGCGGCCTTATCGTCGCCATCAAGCAAGGAGACGCCCTGACGTACGAGAGAAAGGTAGGCCGAGGTTATGTATCTGATCGTTCACCACCATGTCATCAACCGGGAGAAGTTCCTGGCAACCGACCCGCAAGACATCGGCGGAAACGCACCGGCCGGTGTTGAGGTCCGCCACTTCCTCCCGGCTCGGGATGCGTCCGCCGCCGATTGTCTTTGGGAGGCTGAGTCGCTCGACGCGCTTCGCAGTTATCTCGATCCGGCTACTCGCGAGAGCTGTCAGAACACCTACTTCGAGGTCGACGCGGCGTCCGCGATGGGCCTTCCGGTGACTGCTTCAGCAGGCGCGTAGCGGATGCACGGTGGAGCGTCCCTACGAGGCGTGGCGCTCCACTCCAGCTCGCGGTAGCCGAGCTGTCCTTGCGCGGCCGCCCGGAGCGCAACCGCTCGCCCAGGGCCAAGTTGGCAGGCATGGTCTCGCCTGTGACGAAAGCCACCGACGCCACCAGCTTCGTGTTCATTTGCTCCCTGCCTCCACGACTACGTCCGTGACCAGCGTGGTGGCGGGGAACAGCTGCCCCCGGCGCCGTCACTGGCACACGGCCTCGGCGACGGCTGGCAGTAGCAAGGTAGGCGCGGAGTGCTCGCGCCCTTGACTAGCTCGCGCGGTGAGTCAGGTACCTACCCCTCCCGTACCGCAGGTAGAGGGTGGGCACGAGGAACAGGTTGACCGCCGTGGACGTCACGAGGCCGCCCAGAATCACGATCGCCATCGGGTACTCGATCTCGTGGCCCGGAATGTTGCCGAGAGCCACCAGAGGTACGAGGGCCAGCCCCGTCGCCAGCGCCGTCATCAAGATCGGGGAGATCCGTTCCCGGGCCCCCCGTAAGACGAGCGCTGGACCGAACGTCTCACCTTCCTCGCGCTCGAGGTGCTGATAGTGGTTAATGAGCAGGATGCCGTTTCGGGCGGCGATTCCAAACACCGTCAAGAACCCGACGAGCGAGCCAAGCGAGAGGGTACCGCCGCTGGCGTACGCTGCCAGCGCTCCGCCCACGAGAGCCAGCGGCAACGTGAAGAAGAAGAGCACCGCTAGGCGGAAGCTCCCGAAGGCCACCTGCAGGAGGATGAAGATCGCGATCGCGGCTGCCAGCCCGTAGAGCCCCAAGCGACCCTGAGCGGCCTCCCGCTCGGCGGACTCGCCTAGCAGCTGCACGCTATAGCCCCGCGGGAGCTCAAGTTCCTGGAGACGCTTCTGAACATTGGCCACGATGGAACCGAGGTCGCGGTCCCCGACATTCGCGGTAACGTCGATGCGGCGCGAAACAGCTTCACGCTTGATGACATTCGGGGCCGGCACAATGCGCACCTCGGCGACATCGCCCAAGCGCACGTGGCCGCCACCGGGCGTATCGATCGGAAGCTCGCGAACGCTTGTCAGACTGTGGCGTGTCTCGGGAGTGCTCCAGACGTTCACGTCGAAGATACGGGAGGGCTTCCAGATGTCGTTGACCTCGATGCTCTGCATCAGTGCGGCGGCCGCCCGGCGCACATCGCCCGGCTTGACTCCGTGGCGCCTGGCCGCGACAAGGTCTGTCTCGACTTCGATCTGGGGAATTTCGGCCTGGAGCTCGACGTGCAGGTCGACGAGGCCGTCGATCGTCGCAAGCTGCTCCTGCACCTCGTCGGCACCGCGGCGGAGAACCTCGAGGTCGTCGCCGGAAATGCGTACGACAACGGCTTCGCTGGTGCCCGTCAGGACCTCTCTGATTCGCTCCCGCAAGTACGTCTGCACGTCGCGGAAGATTCCCGGGTAGCCCTCGACCACCTCCTGGACGGAGGCCAGGGTTTTGTCGTAATCGACCTCCGGAGCCACGCTGATCCAGTTTTCGCCGAAGTCGACACCGACGACCTCGTCCGCGAACAGAGCTTGCCCGATGTGCGACCCGCAGTTGCGGACTCCGGGAACCGATCGGAGCTCCCGACAACCCCGCGCCGAGATCCGCGTTTCTTCCGGAAGCGAGGTGCCGGGCTTTGTCAGCCAGTGCATGAGGAAGTCCCTCTCCTTGAAGTCCGGAAGGAGCGACTGGCCGAGAAACGGCGTCACCGCGAGACCGGCCAACGCGATAACACCCGCGCTCGCGAACGCCACGCGCGGCGCAGTGATGACACGCGAGAGAGCCGTACCGTAGCCGCGCTTGAGCCATCGTACGAGTAGGGCATCGCTGCGGTCGAGCGGCGCCCTGTGCAGCAGGATCAGGCTCAACGCCGGCGTGACGGTCAGCGCGACGACCATCGAGGCCAGAACCGCCAGCGCGTAGGAGAGAGCCAGCGGCTCGAAGAACGCTCCGGACAGGCCCTCCAGAAAGAAGACCGGCAGAATGGCTACGACGTTGATCAGCGTCGCGTAGACGATCGGGCTGCGCACCTCGAGCGAGGCTTCGAGAATGATGGCCGGGATCGACTCGTGACTGCCCTCCTGGCGATGCTGACGGAGGCGTCGCCAGGTGTTCTCGATGCCGATGATCGCGTCGTCGACGACGACGCCGACAGCGATCACAAGCCCGGCCAGGATCATGACGTTCATGGTTGCTCCGCGGAGGTGAAGCACGAGTGCCGCCGCCATGAGAGACAAGGGGATGGACACGAGGCTGATGAATGCCGTTCGCCACTCGAACAGGAAGGCGACCAGGATCAGGACAACGAGTGCACATCCGATGAGAAGCGCCAGGGTCAGATTGTCGATCGCTGTTTCGATGAAGGTGGCCGGCCGGAAGATTGTGGAGTCGATCTCGACCGCTTTCAGGCCGGGCCGTAACGCATCCAGCGCTTCCTCTACCCCCCGCGTCACTTCAAGGGTGTTGGCGCCGGGGAACTTCTCGACGACGAGAAGGAGGCCGGGACCGTCGTTGACGACGGCGTCGCCGATGAGCGGCGGATGCCCGGTCACCACGTCGGCGACATCGGAGAGGCGAAGCGGCTTGCCGTCCTCTCCCTCGAAGCTGACGTCGGACAGCTCTTCCGGCTCGAGAACGGCCGAGACGTGCCGGACCGCGAGCCTCTGGTTGGGCGTCTCGATGAATCCTCCCGCACTGACGAGCGCCCCCGGTGAGTGCTTGAGGAGCGGAGTGTCGAGGGCGTTCGAGGTGACCTCCAGGACCTGATTCACTGAGACGCCGTGAGCTTGCATCCGTTCGGGGTCGACGAGCACCTGCCGCTGCTCTTGGCGCTGGCCCCAGACGCCGACGTTTGCCACGCCCGGCACGCGCAGCAGGCGCTGCCGGACCGTGTGACGCACGATCGACGAGAGCTCGATCAGGGAGAGCTCGTCCGAGGAAATCCCGATCTTCATCGTACGGCTCGTCGAAGAGAGGGGCTGCATCATGAACGGCGGCACCGCCCAGGTCGGTAACGACGGCGTGATCGCCGCCAGACGCTCCTGCACCAACTGGCGAGCGCCAAGAAGGTCTGTCCCGCGCTCGAAGATGAGCGTGATGGAGGACAGCTGGGGAACCGAGCTCGAGCGGATGACATCGACATTCGGCACCCCGTTGAGCTGATGCTCGAGCGGAACCGTGACGAACTCCTCCACCTCGACGGCGGAGAGGCCAAGGGTGGGGGTCTGGACCTCGACGCGCGGCGGGGCGAACTCGGGAAAGACGTCCACCCTCGTGTCGCGGCGAAGCTCCGCGGCGCCGAAGACCATCATCGCCGTGGCGCCGAACACCACGAGCATGCGGAACTTCAGACTCGAACCGACGATCCAGCGCATCATCGGGCGAGAGGTCCCTTCGCGCTCAGTGGCCGACCTCGAACTCGGCGCCGAAGAGCTCGGCCGTACCGACGCTCGCTACCTCGGTGCCGGTGGCTGGCCCACTGGAAAGAAAGACCTTCCTTCCCTCGACGCGGGCGACTTCGATCGGGGCGCGCACGAAGACAAGGGGTTCGGGACTCGTGTACACCCAGGTCTTACCCTCGGCGTCGTAGATAACCGCGCCGTAAGGAACGACCTTCTGGTCGGTTCCGCTACCCGCGTCCCGCACCGGAACGGTTTGGACGCCGACGCGTTCGGCTGCGTGGGAAGTCAGGGTCACGCGCACGAGGCTTGTTCCCTCGACGGGCTCAAGCGTGGCAGGTTCGCTCTCGCTCGCCACTGCGTCTTCTGACAGCTCCTTTTCCGACAGTTCCTGGATCACAACGACCAAGCCGAGAGCGATCAGCACCATGGACAGCACGCGAATCAGGTACCGCCTCCATCGAACTCTCCGCCACCGTCCGGCTCCTACCATTTTTTCCCCCACCTTCAGGTCACCTCCCGGCAGCTGGTTGTCCAACTACACGCTGGAACGGCTTGGGTCTCGTCTTCGGCGCGAAAAGCAAGTAGAGAGCAGGCACGACTACGAGGCTGAACAGAGTCGATGTGACGAGGCCGCCCAGGATTACGACTGCCATCGGGTGGATGATCTCGTTCCCAGGAATGCCGCCGAGAACCACCAACGGCAGAAGCGCCAGCCCGATCGCTCCGGCAGACATCACGATCGGAGTCAGCCGGTCGCCTGTTCCCCGCAGGATGAGCTTGGGGCCGACCGCCTCGCCCTCTTCCCGCTCCAGGTGCTGGAAGCGATTGACGAGCAGGATGCCGTTGCGCGCGGCGATGCCGAATACCGCGAAGAATCCGAGGAGCGAGCCGAGCGAGATCGTGCCGCCGGCGATGAACGCGGCAACCACTCCGCCGACCAGGGCAAACATGGTGCTGAGGAAGAAGAGAGACGCGAAGCGCCAGCTCCCGAACGCCGCCTGGAGCAGGAGGAGGATTCCGATCGCGCCGGCAATCCCGAAGCCCAGCATCCGCCGCCCGGCGGCCTGCCGCTCCCTGGACTCGTCGAGCACCTCGGCGTGGTACTCGAGGGGCAGTCGGAGGTTTGCAAGACGCCGCTCGACGTCGGAGACGATGGAGCTGAGGTCGCGCCCGTCCACATCCGCGACGATGTCGATGCGCCGCGATGCAGCCTCACGCCTGATAACCGTCGGTGAGGGCGCCACGCGAACCTCCGCGACGTCCGCCAGCCGTACCCGGTCGCCGCCCGGCGTGTCGATGGGGAGCTCACCGATGCTGGTCAGGCTGTGGCGCGCCGCAGCCATGCCAGTCACGATTACGTCGAACACCTTCTGTTCCTCGAAGAGGCTGCCGACCGTGATGCCGTGTACCAACGTGCCCGCGGCCCGACGTACGTCACCCGGCTTCACTCCATGACGCCTAGCCGCGTCGAGGTCAGGCTCGATCTCCAGGGTCGGCTCCTGGATCTGGCCTTCCAGACGAGGATCGACGACGCCGTCAACGCCGTCGATGGCCTGGCGCACCTTCTCCGCCTCGCTTCGCAGGACATCCAGGTCCTTGCCGTAGAGACGCACGACCAGGGGCTCGTCTACTCCCCTCAATGCATCGAGACCGACTCCCTCTCCATCGTCGTTCCCGTCGGGCAGCGACCCGATCTGCCTGATTCTCTCGTTGGAATAGGTCACGAGCTCGCGATCGAGCCCCGGGTATCCGTCGACCACGGCCTGAACGGAGCTCACGGTCTCTTCGTATTCGGCCTCGGAATCGAGACTGACCCAGAGCTCGCCGGCATCGATGCCGACCACCCGATCTGCCATCACCGCCCGCCCCACATGCGCTCCGACGTTGCGCACCCCTTTGACGCCCCGCAACTCACTGCCGATCCGATTCGTGATTCGGTTCATCTCCACGCGGGATGTGCCGGGTGGGCCGCCCACGTGGACGAGGAGCTCCCTCTCCCTGAATGAGGGCAGCAGCGAGCCGTCGAGCCAGGGTACGAGGGCGAAGCCGGCCACGGCGATGACGCCGAGGGCCGCGAGCGCCGGGCGCGGCCCTCCGAGGATCCGCGAGAGAAGCGCACCGTAACCCCGCTTCAGCGCCCGCACGAGCGGGGCGTCGCGGCGCTCGCGCAGCGCGCTCCGCAACAGGATCAGGCTGAGGGCCGGCGTGACGGTCAGCGCGACAACCATGGAAGCCAGCACCGCGAGCGCGTAGGAGAGAGCGAGGGGTTCGAAGAACGCGCCGGACGGACCCGGAAGGAAGAACACTGGCACGACGGCCAGCAGCATGATCAGGGTCGCGAAAATGATGGGGCTGCGCGCCTCGAGCGACGCCTCGAGGACGATCGCCGACGTGGGCTCATCGCTGCTCTCTCCGCGATGTTGGCGCAAGCGCCGCCAGGTGTTCTCCGCGCCGACGATGGCGTCGTCGACGACGACGGCGACCGCAAGTACGAGTCCCGCCAACGCGAGCGTGTTCATCGTCTCGCCCCGAAGGAAGAGCACCAGCGCAGCAGCGACGAGCGACAGCGGGATCGAAACGAGGCTGATCACCGCGATGCGCCACTCGAAGAGAAACACCACGAGAGCCAGGACGAGCAGGAAACAACCGGTGATCAGCGCCACAGTGAGATTTTCGATCGCCGTCTCGATGAAGTTCGCCGGCCGGAAGATGGAGGAGTCGACTTGGACGCCCGTGAGACCCGGTCGCAACGCATCCAGCGCTTCCTCCACACCCCGGGTCACTTCCAGGGTGTTGGTGCCGGGGAACTTCTCGACGACGAGCAGGAGGCCCGGAGCGTCGCCGACGGCGGCGTCCCCGATGAGCGGTTGGTGCTCTTCCACGATCTCCGTTACGTCACCCAGACGCAGGCGTTTCCCCTCCACCCCGTCGACCGGCACTTGCCCCAGGCCCTCCGGTTTCGTGATGGGCAGGATGTGCCGCACCTGAAGCCTCTGGTTGGGCGTATCGATGAACCCGCCACTACCGGGCGTCGAGGCCTCCAGGAAGCTCAACGGCGACACAAGCTGCGAATTCCCGGCGGTGCTGATGATCTGCTCGAGTGAGACACGGTGCTCTTGCAGCCGCTCCGGGTCGACTTGAACCTGAAGCTGGTGTTCCCGCTGGCCCCACATGGCCACGTTCGCCACCCCCGGGACACCCAGCAAGCGGGGTCTAATCGTCCAGCGGGCGAGCAGCCCCACCTCGATCAGGGACAGCTCTTTCGAGGACAGACCGATCATCATCACGCGACTTGCCGACGAGAGAGGCTGGAGCATCGCCGGTGGAGACGTCACCCCGGGGAGCGCAGATGCCTGGGTCAGACGCTCCTGCACGAGCTGGCGTGCGCCAAGGAGGTCTGTTCCGGGCTCGAAGAGGAGTGTGGTCGCGGTGAGTCCGGGGACAGTCTCGGAGCGGATCACGTCGATTCCTGCAACTCCGTTCAGCAGGTTCCCCTCCAGCGGAACGGTGATCAGCTCCTCCACCTCAGGCGCGGAGAACCCGAGGGCCTCGGTCTGAATTTCGACGTAGGGCGGCGTGAACTCCGGCAGAACGTCCACAGGCATGTTGCGAAGCTGCGCTACGCCGAGCACCATCAGGGCCGCCGCGATTGGAACCACCAAGAGTCGGAACTTCAGACTCCATGCGACGAGCCAACGCATTAGCGGCGGAGACCTCCTCCCTGCACGGGCACCTCCTTGCAATCGGTGGATGCCCCGGCGAGGGGAGAGTCGTCTGATCCTGTTCGGATCGCCGCGACGAGGCTCCGGGCTGTGAGCTCCCCGAGCGCGACCTTTCGGGGTACGAGCTCGTAAAGCACTCCCAGCCGGCCGTCGCCCTCCAAGCCTAGAACCTTCATCCTTGGACGCTCGTCGAGAAGCTCCCGGAAGGGCGACGGCAGCTCGGCGTCGTCAAGGCCGGCTATGACGAACTCGGCGTCGGTCGCGTGGGCGGCTGCCACCAGTTGCGCGCCCTCGCTGACTTCGCCGACGATCTCCATATCCGCCTCTCGCCCGACGATGTCCGAGACCAGATCGCGCAGCATCTGCGGCAGATGCGCGAGGAGAACCCGGGTTCGCTCCGTGCGGCGAAGCCGACGGCGATGAAAAAGTGCGAGCTCCATCGCAGGCCTCGCAATCTCCCGTCTGCATCCGCGATCCGCAATGGGACAAAGGAACGAAATGAGATCTAGTTCAAGTACTAGTTCCACCGCTCCGTGGCGGCGGCGGAAGCAGGACGAACCTTGCGGCTTGCCTCTCTCGGCCAGGCAGCCGGAGGGACTAGATCAGCAGCCCGCTCGCGACCATCACGGTCGGCTCGAACAGCCTCGCCACAGCCTCGCCCCGCCGGCGGATCTCCAGCTTCTGAAAGATGCTGTGTACGTGGTTCTTGACGGTCGGCACCTCGATATGGAGCTGGCCTGCGATCTCCTTGTTCGAGTGGCCGCGCTGGACCAGGCGGGCGATTTCGAGCTCGCGCGGGGTGAGACGGGCGCCGGGCTGTTCCGTGCGACCTTCCCGCGCAAGCGCGCCGACGCGCTGGAAGAGCAGCGCCGCGATACGGGGAGAACAGGGTGTCTCGCCCCTCGCTACGCCCTCGATCGTCCCGACGAGATCCTCGAGAGACGCCTCGCGGGAGACGTAGCCGGAGGCGCCCGCCTCGGCCCACGTGATCACGTCGTCAGCCGTCTCACGAACGGCGAGAGGGACGACCTTCGTCGTAGGTGCGACCTCGAGCAGCGCCGTGATCAGTGCGGCGGTGTCGGGCGTTTCAAAATCCAGCAGGACAACGTCTGGCCCGACCTCGCGCACGAGCTCGAGCGCCGCCTGGACGTCGCCAGCGGTCCCGGCGACGTCGACCCGGTCGCTCCGAGACAGCACCTGCCTCAAGCCCTCGCGGTACAGGCAGATGTCGGCGAGAACGACGACGCGCACGCGACCAGGACGTTCCTCGGGAAGCATCTGAGCCGGATTCAGTCTCGTCCCGGTCACTCCACTCCGCTCCAGTCGTAGATCTTGAAGCTGCGCGCTCCGCTCCACGCCCGCCCGTGATGAGGATATTACCCCGATATACAGGGATTTCCTAGCTTTGGTTTTGTAGGCCAAGTTGACCTTGCGCAAGCCCGCCTAGGCTACGGCCAGTCGGCTAGGGTCGAAAAATGGCCTGTCCTAGCTAGAGGGAGAGCACGGAATGCCCTCGCCGCGCACATCTCGGGCACACCGCCGCGCGATGTGCGGAGCGAACATTTCTACATCCCCATGGCGTGGTAGCCGCCGTCGACGTAGAGCGTCGTCCCGCTGACGTTCTTGGCCTCGTCCGAGAGGAGGTAGGCCGCCGCAGAGCCTACGTCCTCCGCCTCAATGTTACGGCGGAGCGGAGAGCGCTCCTCGACGATCGCCTCCATGGTCGGGAAGCCCGCGATCGATCGCGCAGCCAGGGTCCGCACCGGGCCCGCCGAGACGGCGTTCACGCGAATCTGCTTCTCACCCAGCTCCCAGGCCAAGTAGCGAACCGACGCGTCGAGAGCAGCCTTTGCGACGCCCATGACGTTGTAGTGCGGGACGGCCCGCTCGCCGCCGAGATACGTCATGGTCAGAATCGACCCGCCTCCGGCTGCCTCCATCAGCGGCTCGGCAGCGCGGGCGGCCGCCACGAGCGAGTAAGCAGAAACGTCGAGCGCAAGCCAGAAGCGGTCGCGCGGGGTGTCAGTGAAGCGTCCCTCGAGATCGCGTGCGTCGGCGAAGGCGACCGAGTGGACGAGGAGGTCGAGCTCCCCGCCGAAGACCTCGCCGGCCTCGCCGAGGACGCGTGCGACCTCGTCGTCCGAGCGGACGTCGCACTCAGTCACGAGCGGGCTTCCGACTGAGTCCGCCAGCTCGCGGACGCTTTTTTCGATGCGCTCGCCCTGGTAGGTGAAGGCGAGCTTTGCGCCGCCGGCCGCGAGGCGCTGTGCGATCGCCCAGGCGATCGACCGGCGGTTCGCGACGCCGAGGACGAGTCCACGTTTCCCCTGGAAGTCCTGAGTCACGGCGCCGCAGTCTACGCTTCGCGCATTCCGGTCGCGGTGATCACGGGTGGATCGAGCGGTATCGGCGCCGCCCTCGCACGGCGCCTGGCCGATCGGGGGTGGCGCTGCGTTCTCGTCGCCCGGGGGCGGGAGCGGCTGGAGCGCCTCGCCGGGGAGGTCGACGGCGAGTTCGAGACGTGCGACGTCGCGGATCGGACGCAGGTCGACGATCTCGCCGGGCGAGTCGGCGAGCGACACGAGGCGATCCGGCTCCTGGTCAACAGCGCCGGGATTCCCGCCGGAGGCGCCTTCCTGGAGCTCGACGCCGAGCAGATCGAAGCTGTCACGCGCACGAACTACCTGGCGGGTGTCTGGTGCGTCAGAGCCTTCCTACCCCTCCTCGAGCGTGGCCGACCGGCTGCGGTCGTGAACGTCGCCTCGATAGCCGGCACGATTCCGATCGGCCCGCACGGGCCCTACGCGGCCGCCAAGCATGCGCAACTCGCGTTCTCACGGAGTGTCGCGGCGGAACTCGCGTCGCTTGGGATCCGTGTGCTGAGCGTGAATCCGGGCCCGGTCGCAACCGAGGGATTTCCGCAGACGCGTTTGCTCGCCGGGCGGCTGTCTCGCCGGCTCGTCATCTCTCCCGAGCGGGTCGCCGACGCGACCCTCGAAGCTCTGGATTGCGGTCGCATAGAGATCTTTGTACCGGGAGTCTTCCGATTCGCGGCGGCGGCGGAAGGGCTCGTCCCGGGGCTCGTTACCAAGCTCGGCGTCCGGCGAGGCGCCCGCCGGAGGGGCAGAGGATCCCGGGAGGCCGAGAGGCTGGGTTGAGCCACGAGGTGGCGGGGAACACTCCGCTGCCATGTCGAGACTACGACGAGCCAATTGCTCCGGTCCCGGGATCACGCGCCGCCGGCGCGGCCGCGGCTTCGAATATCTCGACGAGTACGGCGAGCGCGTCGAGGACCCGGAGGTGCTCCAGCGGATCCGCGAGCTCGTGATACCTCCGGCGTGGGCCGACGTATGGATCTGTCCCTACCCGAACGGCCATATTCAGGCGATTGGCACTGACGTTGCCGGCCGGAGGCAATATCGCTACCACGACAAGTGGCGCCAGAGGCGAGACCAGGAGAAGTTCGACGAGATGCTCGCCTTCGCCCGGGTGCTCCCGCACGTGCGCGCAGTCGCGGAGAAGCACGTCAAGCTCCGCGGGATGCCGCGTGAACGCGTGCTCGCCTGCGCCGTGCGGCTCCTCGATCGGGGCTTCTTCAGGATCGGCGGCGAGGACTACGCCGAACAGAATCAGACCTACGGGCTTGCGACGATGCAGAAGCGCCACGTGACGGTTGGCGAAGGTGGGCTCATCACGTTCGACTACGAGGCCAAGGGCGGGAAGCAGCAGATCCAGTCGATCGTCGACCCGCACGTCTGCGAGGTCATCAGCGAGCTGAAGCGCAGGCGGAGCGGGAGCGAGCTCCTCGCCTACAAGCCGAACGGTCGCTGGGTCGACGTCCGCTCCGCGGACATCAACAGCTACATCAAGGAAGTCACGGGGGCGGACTTCTCCGCCAAGGACTTCCGCACCTGGAACGCCACCGTGCTCGCGGCCGTCGGGCTCGCCGTTTCCAGCCGGGCGGCGGGCACGCCCACGGCGCGCAAGCGCGCGGTCACCAGGGCAATCAAGGAGGTTTCGCACTACCTCGGCAATACGCCCGCGGTGTGCCGAGCCTCGTACATCGACCCTCGTGTCTTCGACCGCTTCGAGGACGGGGTCACGATCGGCGGCGCCCTCGAGCGCCTGGGCGACGAGAGCCGGTTCGGCGAGCCCTCGACGCAAGGCGCGATCGAAGAGGCCGTTCTCGACCTGCTGGAGGAAGAAGACTCTGCCGCGATCGAAAACGTCGCCTAACGCCCGCGAGTTAGCCGCAGGCTCGTGAAACCGAGGGCCGCGCCCGCGACTGCGTCGAGGACGTAGTGGTTCGCGGTCGCGAGCACCGTGAGCGCCACAAGCGGCGGATAGGCCGGCGCGAAGCGCCGCGCGAGAGAGCTGCGACTCGTCTCGGCAATTCCCGTCGCGGTGACCACCGCGTAAGCGACGTGGATCGACGGCATCGCGGCAATGGGGTCGTAGAGCTTGGCGATCAGGCCGGAGTCGAGGTCGAAACCGCTGACCTCTGCGATCGTGTCGACGAAGTGGTCGAGCGTCCGGGGAGGGGCGGTTGGGAAGAGCAGAAAGACCGGTTGCGCACCCAGAGTCGTCAAGACGGCCGCGCGCCGCAGGCGATGGAATTCGGGACGGCGTCGGAAGAAGAGCCGCGCCAGCCACCCGACTGTGAGCCCTACGTTGGCGACTGCATAGGTCACGTTCAGGACCGCGATCAGGCGTGCCCGCGGCAGTAGCATCTGCTGGAGCTCCGGCTCGACATGAATTCGAAGGCGTCGCTCGGCCGCCACGATCCGTTCTGCGTTTCGGCGGGCCTGCGCCCGGCCCATGTCGTTCACGACCGCGACCCGGACGAGCAGGTAGACGGCGTACATGCCGAGTCCGATCGTGGCCTCGCGTCGCCCGGAGAACGTGCGAGCACGGCTGTCCCGTCCGCCCATGGACGGCGGATTCTCCCACCTATCCGGCGACGCAGGCGATACCTTGAAGCCGTGAAGCGGAAAGTCATACGTCTCGTGGTCGGATCTGCTGCGACCGCAGCCTTCCTGTTTCTCTTTCTCCGCGAGGTGGACCTGGGGCAGGCGTGGCGCCAGATCCGAGAGCTTCCCGGCCTGACGATCCTCGGAGCGCTCGGTCTCGTCCTCGTGAACGTCGTCTTCATGGCCTTGCGCTGGCGCATCCTTCTGGACGGCGCGGGTTACCGCGTTTCTCTGCGCGCGCTCTTCTCCTCCGTGTCCGTGGGGCGCGGCGCCAACAACATCCTGCCGGCGCGAGGTGGTGACCTGATCCGGATCGAATCGATGCGCGAGCTGGCGAACATCCCGGCATTCGTGACCGCGGGGACGCTGTTCGCGGAGCGTCTTCTCGATGGCGTCGTACTTGCAGCCTGGATCGTCCTCGGGGCCGTCCTCCTCGGACAGGGAGGGGCGTTATTGCTGACGGGGATCGCCCTCTCGGCCGGGACGGCGCTCGGCGTCGTGCTCGTTGCGCTCGCTGCGCGGGACCCGAACCGGGCCGAACGCGTGGTCTGGCGAGCAACCAAGCGGCTGCCCCCTCGGTGGCACACTCGCGTGGCGCGATCGGCATCGAACTTCGTCGAGGGTCTCGGGAGCTTCACGCACCCGCGACGCGTGTTTGCCGTGTTCGGCGCCTCGGTGGCGATGTGGCTGGCGGACGTCGCGATGTATGCGATCGTCGGGCGCGCCTTTCATCTCGAGCTCGAGACGGGCGGTTACTTCCTCCTGGAGGGGATCGGGAACCTGGCGTTGGCGGTACCCGCAACCGCGGCTGGAATCGGAAGCTTCGACTATCTGACGCTCGTCGCGGCGCGTGGCATCGATGTTCCGGAGAACACGGCGACCGCCTACGTCCTGACTATGCACGCGCTCACCGTTCTTCCGGTCACGGTGCTCGGCGCGCTGCTCGTTCGTCCCGCCCTTCCGCGCCTCTTCCGCGGACGCGGCGCCGAGGCTGCCTAGGAGCGAGTGCTCTCGAGCTCCCGCGCAAGGAAGGCGAGTGCCGGATCGTCGTCGGACAAGGCGTCCGCCAACCCGAGCGCGAGGCGGAGCCTCCGGCTGCGCTTCGCCGCGTCGAGCAGCTCGGGATCGACATTCCTGCCTTCGGCGACGGCGCGCTCGAACTCCGCCGCGAGCGCAGCGCCGGCCGATCCGTCCCGTCCCGAGCGGATCCAAGCGGCGACCACCTGACCGCACGTGAGCGGCATCGCGAGGCGGAGAGCCGAAAGCATGGTTTCCTCGAACGCCTCTGCGGGCGGGTCGAGCGGCTCGCCGAAGGAGACGAGAGCGCGCGTCCGGCCGGGGACGAGCGGGTCGTAGGCAAGACCGACCGGTTGCAGAGCCTTAGGCCTTGCCCGCCGGACGAGGGACGCGAGCCCGCGCTCGAGCGGGCCGATCTCGCCGTTGGGGGAAGGGCGCCCCTCCGGAAAGATCAGGAGGACTGCCCCCCGCGAGACGACGTCAACGAGCTCGCGGAAGTCCCGCAAGGCGTCCGAGGCCCGCTGCGACCAGACTGGCTCGAGAGCCGGGGCGTCGAGCTGGGCGCGAGTGTGCGACCGCCACAGGAGGTCGGCGTACTCGCCTCGCACGGCCTCGCTCGCGAGTCGCGGCTCCGGCAGACCCACTTCGCGTGCACGATTTCGCAGAGCATCGAGGTCTTCAGGCGGCAATGCGTCCGCGAGCTCGAGCTCGGGCAGCCGGCGGAAGACCTCCTCGAGCCGTACCATCGTCGCACTCCGAATCGGAAAGAGCGTCAGACCCCGCAAGTAAGGGTCGATTCCGACCGGGAAGAGAAGACGCCGGAGCCAGAGTGGGAGCCCGGATGGAAACCCCGCGAAGAATCCCGGCGCGAACAGGTCCTCCCGTGCAGCAAAGCTCATGCGTCGCGAGCGGTCTGCCAAAAGCCCACCCGGCCCGAAGTAGATCGAAGGGCAGACGAGCGGCACGTCCGTTTCGCGACGGTGCGTGCAGATGATCAAGGTGCCGGGCTCTAAATCGAGGCGCCCGCGCCCGAGCGTTCGAACCCGGAACGCCGAGCGCGAGTACGCCCACATCCCGAACCCGACGGCGTCGTACAGAAGAGGCATCAGCGGGTCGGCTTCGTCGCCAGGTAGAAGCCCACGGTGACTGTCAGCCCGTAGCCCTCCGCGGTGCGGCGCAGGTCGATGCCTGCCCGATCTCCTTGCTCGACCAGGCGCTCGACCTCGCGAAGAACCGCCTCCCGAGGCGCGCCGTGGCAGGCGCCGAGATCCAGGAAGCGGTCGAGGTCACGCTCCTCCCGGAAGGTCTCGAACCGCCTGAGAACGAGGGAGTTCACCTCGAGCAGGCCTCGGACGTCTTGATCGGAGAGCGTCCGCGTGTGCGAGGGATCCCGGAGACGCTCGATCCGGTCGTGCGCCATACCCTCGAGAGGGTCGGGCGAGGCCAGCTGGTCGATCAGGAGGACCCCACCGCCAGGCCGTGTCACGCGTGCGAGCTCGGAGACCAAGAGCTCGGGCCGAGCGACGTGGTGGAGCGTCCTGGAGCTGGCCGCAAGGTCGAAGCTCTCCGGCTCGAACGGCAACGCGAGGACGTCGGCCTGAACGAAGGAAATGTTCCACTGGCCCCGGGCGAGCCGTCGCGCCTCCGAGAGGAGCTCCGGCACCAGGTCGAGCCCGACGATCTGGTGCGCGTGTGGTGCGAGCCCGAGCGCCAGCGTGCCGGTTCCGGTGCCGGCGTCCAGGACACGCTCCGTACCGGTCAGGCCGGCGAACCGCGCGACACGCTCGCCGAGCTCGTCCGCGTGGCCTGCGGTCTGCTCGGCCATGAGCGGAGCGCTCGCCGCGAACCGGCGCCGGAGTGGATCGTCGCCGCTCACGTACTGCGATCTCGACGGACGAGGTCGAGTGCGTCCTCACGCGTCGAGATCGTTCCGGCGGCACGCTCCTCGGCGATCAGCTCGAGCAGCCGGCCGATCTCGGGCCCGGGCGCCAACCCGAGCTCATCCCCCCTGAGAAGGGGCTCGGGGGGATCTGAGGCGCGCGATTCCTCGAGCGCGGCCAACAGGTCGTTGGCTCCCAGGTATGCAAGAGCTTCACGGCTCCAGGGCTCCGTCGCCCGTCGGAATCGGTGGAGCGAGCGAGCCGATGCGTCCGGCGGGCGCTCGGCCCGGAGCACGGTGCGGGCCTTGCGCCGGAGGCGGTTCGAGACGGGATAGCCCTCGAGCGCCGGGCCGAAGACGCAGATGAGAGAAAACCCAGGGGTGTCGATGCCCTCGGCCCGGTCGAGCTTCTCCAGCGAGCCCTCGAGCGGCGCGAGGAGACCCAAATCGTCCAGCCGCCTGAAGCCTGGGAGCGAGAGACGGATGAGCTCGCCCAGGATGCGCTCCCCGGCAGGGCTCGTGACGAGCTCCTTGTGAGCGCGCGCCAGACGCTCACTCTCCTCGTCGAGGCGCACTCCGAGCTCGTCTTCGAGCCTGGCGGCACGCAGCAGGCGAATCGGATCGTTCGCGAAGATCTGAAGCGAAACCGCCCGGAGAACCCCGGCCTCGAGGTCGCCGCGACCGCCGAAGGGATCGACCGGCTCCCCCCCGGCGAGAGGGATCGCGATCGCGTTGATCGTGAAGTCCCGCGTGCCGAGATCCGCCTCGATCCCGTCCGGGAGCGGCGTGAAGTCGACCGTCCGGCCGTCCCGAAAAGCGACCCGCCAAGCGCCGTGGCGGTCCGAGAGGGGGAACACGGCGCCCCCGGCAAGGCCCGCATATGAGCGCGCGGCTTTCGCCGGCGTCGGGCACGCGATGTCGAGGTCGATGCCGGGCCGCCCGAGCAACTCGTCCCGCACGGCTCCACCCACCATGTAAGCCTCTTCACCTCCAACCGCCTGTCGGAGCCGCTCATCCATCGACGATCCGCCTCTCCGCCCGTTCGGGCGCCGAGCGGATGCCGCAGGTGACCTCGTAGTTGATCGTTCCCAGCCGCCGGGCGTGCTCTTCGACGAGGACGCCGTTCCCGATCAGCGTCACCTCGGTCCCTTCCGGCTCGTCGCCGAGCTCGACCGCCAGCGCGTCCATTGAGATCGTCCCGACGATTCGGCGACGCGACCCGCCCACGAGAATTTCAGTTCCGGTCAGGCCGCGCCGAAAGCCGTCTCCGTAGCCCACCGGCACGAGCCCGATCCGGGCTGCTCGCTCGGCGACGAAGCGACGCCCATAGCCCGTGCTCTCCCCTGGCGCCAGTGTCTTCGCGAGAGCCACGTGGCTCCGCCAGGAGAGCACGGGCTCGAGGCCGTGAGTTGCAGGATCGTCGCCGAAGGGCGAGAGGCCGTAGAGCGCCACGCCGCAGCGAACGGCGTCGTAGCGGGCCTCCTGGAAGCGCAGCGTCGCGGCGCTATTGGCGACGTGACGTAGGACCCCGTCGAACTGTTCCGCCAGCTCGCGGAAGCGCTCGAGTTGCTCGCGAGCGAAGCCCTCGTCTTCCTCATCCGCGGTCGCAAGGTGGCTCATGAGACCGACGACACCCTCTCGGCGGGCTGTCAGCACCTCCTGGGCCGACATGCCCCAGCGACCCATGCCCGTGTCCACCTTGAGATGTACGGGAAGCCCGCGAGGAATGTCGCGGCGATGCGCGGTCACCTCCAGACGGCTTCGCCGGGCCGCGTCCTCGTCCCCAACGTCGAGAGGGCCCATGACGAGGATCCGCACTTTCGGGTCTAGCAGGCGGAGGGCCTCGCCCTCGCTCACGGTTGCGACGCAAAGAGCGGCCGCACCGGCGTCGAGCGCCGCTCCGGCCACATCCTCGGCCCCGTGTCCGTAAGCATCCGCCTTGACGACGGCCCAGAGCTCCGCGTCCCCCGCCGCTTCGCGGAGGCGCCGGACGTTCCGCCGCAGCGCCGCGAGGTCAATGGTGATCTCCGACCGGCGCATCGCGTCGAACGATAGTGGCGGGGCCGGGCGCGTCCCTACAGGAGCGGGAGCGGCTGCCAGTCGGGCTGCTTCGCGTCAGAGGAGCGAGGCGTCCGAACGCGCTGGTTTGTCCCGTCCCTCAGCATCGTCCAGATTCGGCCACTCAGGTCCGTTTCGTCCCACTGGCGCTGGAAAGCGATCTTCCTCCCGTTCGGCGACCAGGCCGGGGCTGAGTCCGTCTTCTGGTTCCTGGTGAGGCGGCGCGCCGCTCGCGTGCCGTCCGCTTTGATGACGTAGATCTCGCTCCTCGCGCCCATTCCGCGGACGAACGCCAGCCGCACGCCGCCGGGCGCCCAGTTGGGCGCCGCATCCGAAATGAGGTTGTGGGTGACCTGACGGAGATCGCTCCCGTCGGGCTTCATCGTGTAGAGCTCGAGGTCGCCGTCCGAGTCGCTTGCAAACGCTATCCGGCCCTGCTTCGACCAGACTGGCTGGCCATCGGAGATGGCGTTCGAGGTCAGCTGCGTGATCACGCCTGTCGCCAGGTCGACGACGCAGATCTCGAAATCGCCGTCGGCATCGCTCGAGAAGACGAGCTTCGTGCCGTCCGGCGCCCACGCTGGCTCCCACTGAACGCCCTGGCCACCGGCGACCCGGATTCGGTTGCTGCCGTCGGCCGCCATCGTGAAGACGTCGAAGTTCCCGCCGGCCCCGCGCACGTACGCAAACCGTTTCCCGTCCGCCGACCAGGCCGGGTCGAATTCGTCCGTGGCGCTCGAGGTGATATTCCTCTTGACCGTCCCGTCGGAGCGCATCGTGAAGACGTCGTAGTGGAGTGCGACGTCTGTGCTGCGACTGAACGCGATCCTCCCGTTCCGGCCCGGAAACGCCGAAGCTGCACCGGCGGCCGCGAGCGCAACGACGACTGCGAGGACGAGGGCCCGAGAGAGCACGAGCTTGAATCTAGTCGGCGGGCGGGGTCGATTCAACCAGGGACGAGAGCGCCGGCGAAAGCGCCTCCACGACGTCGCCGGCGAGCATGCCGGCGGTTCCATGGCTCTGTGCGGCCAGGCCGGCGGCGACGCCTCCTGCGGCAGCGGCGGCTGCCGCGGCCTCCGGCGGCTTCATCCCCTTGGCCAGGAAAGCGGCCACGATGCCGGTGAGGACGTCGCCGGTCCCTGCCGTCGCCAGGCCCGGGTTCCCGAGGTCGCAGACGAGGACGCCTCGACCGGGCGCGGCTACGAGGGTATCGGCGCCCTTCAGGAGCACGGTCGCGCCAACGTCGTCCGCGCCACCCTGGACGGCATCCAGGCGGTGTGCGGAAACCCAGTCCGACGTCCGGCCCAGGAGGCGGCCCAGCTCGCCCGCGTGAGGCGTCAGGACCGTTCCCGCATCGCGCGAGAAAACCCACGAGAGGTGCCCGGCCAGCGCCCAGAGCCCGTCAGCGTCGAGCACGACGGGCACGTCGAGCCGGTCGAGCAGGATCCGGACGAGCTCGCGCGTCCCGTCGCTCCGCCCCAGGCCGGGACCGATCGCGACCGCGCCGGCACGCTTGGCCGCTTCAAGGACCACGTCCGCAGCTTCCGCGGTCATCCGGCCTTCGCTGTCGGCGGGGCAGGGGCGCGACATCGGCTCCAGGAGTCGGACCTCGAACACCAGGTTGCTGGGCGCGGGGACACAGACGGTGACGATCCCGGCTCCCGCCCGTAGGGTGGCCTCGGCGGTGAGGGACGGCGCCCCCGTGTAGCCGGTCGAGCCGCCGACGACGAGCACCGAGCCGGCGGTGTACTTGTTGTCGGTCGGCTTCCGGCGTGGAACGGCCGCCAGAATCTCCTTGGTTACCCGCCCATGCCGGGTTGGGCCGGCGGCAAGACCGATGTCCGCCACCTCGACCTCGCCGGCGCGGAACCGCCCGGGCGCGACCGCAAGCCCTACTTTCAGCGCGTGGAATGTGACCGTGACGTCAGCTTCCACCGCGGGGCCGGCCACCTCCCCGGTCGAGGCATCGATGCCCGACGGAACGTCCAGCGAGAGAACCGGCGCCCGGAGAGAGTTGATCTCCTCGATGTGGCGCGCGGCGTCCGTCCGCGGGGCGCCGTGAAAGCCCGTCCCGAAGAGCCCGTCGACGACCACGTCGGCGCTCCTCCCGGTCTCGGCGAACCTGAGCCCGAGCTCCTTGACGCGCGCCAGGTTCTTGGCAGCATCTCCCTTCACCTTCTCCTCGGCCCCAGCGAGAACGACCTCGACCGCGCGCCCGGCCTCGTGGAGGATCCGGGCGACGACGAAGCCGTCGCCTCCGTTCGCACCCGGCCCGCACCAGACGGTAAAGCGCTCCGCGTCGGCGAACCGCCGCAGCGCTGCCGCAGCTGCGGCAGTTCCCGCTCGCTCCATCAGCTCGAGCGTCGTGCCCTCGAAGGCCCCCTCGGCGGCCCGCATCTCGGGGGCGGTGTAGAGCGGCTCAGTCCACATCGCCGACGACGCAAATCGCTGCAGCAAGGTCCCTCGAGTGGGTCATGGAGAGGTCGATTGCTCCCGCTTGCACGCGTTCGGCCCAGCCCTTCGTCCAGCCCGAGAGATGGACCCCGGGCTTGGGCCGGCCTGCGATCTCGATCTCCCGCCACGTGAAGCGGACGCCGCAGCCGAGGGCCTTGCCCACCGCCTCCTTACCGGCGAACCGGGCGGCATAGTGCTGGGCCGGGTTCGACCGCGAGTCGCAATAGCGGCGCTCCTCCTCCGTGAAGACCCGCTCCCGGAACGCCTCGTAGCGGGCAAGCGAGCGCTCGACGCGCGCGATCTCGATCAGGTCGATGCCGATCCTCATGCGGTCCCTGCCAGCCAGGCCTGAAGGTCGGCGATCGAGTCGAGGACGGCGTCCGGATTATGCTCTGAAGCGGCAAGCGTGTCCTCCCGGAATTTGCCCGTCCGAACGAGCACCGCCCGCATGCCGATGGCCTTCGCGCCGCCGATGTCCGCTTCGATGTCGTCGCCAACCATGACCGCGTCTCCGGGTTTCACGTCCAGCTCGCCGAGGGCGGCCTCGAAGTAGGCGCGCGTCGGCTTCCCCACCACTTCGGCCTCGACGCCGGCCGCGTACTCGAGACCGGCGACGAACGCGCCCGCATCGAGAAGCGGTCCCCGGGAGGTCTGCCACCAGCGGTTCCGGTGCAGGCAAACGAAACGCGCGCCGTTTTCGAGCTCGACGAACGCTCGGCTCAGATTCGAATAGGCGAAGACACGCTCAGTCTCGTCGGTCTCGTCGGCGCCGCCAAGCAGGACGGCGTCGGCGCCCGAGTCGACCAGCGTGGCGTTCCGCTCCAGATCGGGCCGGATCGCAGCCATGACCAGGGCAAGGACTCGCTGCCCGGCCAGCAGCTTGCCTGCGGCGAGCGGGGTCGTCTCGATCTCGTCCTCCTCGATCGGAACTCCGATCGCGCGGAGCTCCTCCGCCAGGCGCGCCCGCGCCCTCGTCGTGTTGTTCGTGACGAAGCGCAAGGCATGACCGTCGGCGCGCAGTCGCTCGACGCCCTCGGCCGCGCCGGGAATCGGCTCGCCGGAAACGTGCAGGACGCCATCGATGTCGACGAGAATGGCCGCCATCGCAGGCGAGTCTATTCAGGTGACGCCACGACTAGAGATTCCGCTCGCAGAGGTCGAGCTGCGCACCTCCCGCTCGAGCGGACCTGGCGGCCAGCACGCACAGAAGACCGAGACGCGCGTGGAGGCCATCTTCGACGTCGGGGCCTCTCAGACCCTCACTCCGGCCCAGAAGCTTCGGCTCCTCGACAAGCGCGGGCCTGTCGTCCGCGCGGTCGCCCAGGACGAGCGCAGCCAGTGGCGAAACCGCGAGCTGGCGCTCGGCCGGCTCGCGGACGCGATTCGAGACGGTCTCAGGGTCGAGCGCAAGCGCCGTCCGACCCGGCCGGGCAAAGCTGCCCGTGAGCGACGCCTGGAGGAGAAGCGGCAGCAGTCCTCGCGGAAGCGGTTGCGTCGGCCGCCCGCTGACGAATAGGGCCTAGCTGCCTTCCTTGACCTCGTAGATCTCGTCCGGCACGAGACCGTGTGCTTCACGATGCACCGTCACCGCAGCCTCGGCGTCCGGCGCCTCGACGAGGCAGAAGATCTTCCCCTGCTTCTCGTCGACCCAGTACCGCTTGAAGTCCACGCCGTGTTCGTGCTGGTGCTCGAGGTCTTTCGCGTGCGCCCCGGCGACGTCGTCCGCCGAGACCCCTCCGTCCATTGTGTGCACGTCCATGTAAAGCGGCAAGCGAGCCTCCCTCGTTTAGGAACGCAAGATCCTAAGACCGATGCCGCCCCGAAGGCAAGCGCCCTACTCGACGGTAACGGTCTTGGCCAGATTCCGCGGCTGATCGACGTTCATGCCGCGGATTCGGGCGATCCGGTACGCGAGCAATTGGAGCGGGATGACGGCCAGCGCAGCCTGCAGGAACGGGTGGGAGCGCGGCACGTAGATGACGTCGTCGGCGTGGTGCTGGATGTCCTCGTTCCCGTCGGTCGCGATCGCGATCACCTGCGCCGCCCGCGCCCGCACCTCCTGGATGTTCGAGACCACCTTCTCGTAGACGTGCGAGTCGGTCGCGATGCAGACGACCGGCGTCGACGCGTCGAGAAGCGCGATCGGGCCGTGCTTCATCTCGCCCGCGGAGTAGGCCTCAGTCGGGATGTAGGAGATCTCCTTCAGCTTCAGCGCCCCCTCGAGGGCGACAGGCAAGCCGATGTGGCGACCCAGGTAGAGGAAGAAGGGCTTCTCGTGGTGGCGCTGCGCGATCTCCTCGATCGGATGGTAGGCGTTCAGGTACGCGCGCATCTTGTTCGGCAACGCAGAGATCTCCTCCAGGAGGCCGGCGATCTCGTCGTCGGGAAGCGTACGCCGAACCTGAGCGAGCTTCAGCGCCACTAGGAACATGACTGCGAGCTGGGCGGTGAACGTCTTCGAGGCAGCGACGCCCATCTCCATCCCCGCCCTCGTGTAGAGGACCTTCTCGACCTCACGGGTGATCTGTGTCCCCTGGAGGTTGGTGACGGCGACCGTTCGCGCACCCGACTCGCGGGCACGGGCCATGGCTGCAATCGTGTCGGCGGTCTCGCCCGACTGGGAGATGCCGATCACGAGTGTGTCCTTGGTCAGGACCGGGTGCCGGTAGCGCCACTCGCTCGCGATGTCCGGCTCGCAGGGGAGTCGAGCCCACTCCTCGATCACATAGCGCCCGACGACGCCTGCGTGGTAGGCGGTGCCGCAGGCGAGGACGACGACGCGGCGGAGGTTCTGGAGCTCGAGCTCGGTGAGTCCGAGGTCGAGCTCGAGGGAACCGTTCAGCAGGTACTCCTCGATCGTTCGCTCCACGGCGCAGGGCTGCTCGTAGATCTCTTTCAACATAAAGCTCTCGTAGCCCTGTTTCTCCGCCGACTCGTCGTCCCAGTCGACCAAAAGCTCGTCGCGGCTTCGAATGCCCTCGTCGGGCGAGTAGAAGGTGGCGCCCTCGGGCGTGATCGCGACGACCTCCCCGTCCTCGATCAGCTGCACGCGGTGGGTCTCGCGCTGGAAGGCCGCGATCGACGAGGCGAGGAAGGTCTCGCCGTCGGAGACACCCACGACCAGCGGGCACTGGAGCCTTGCGCCCACGAGCAAGCCCGGATGCCCGCTGTGGATGACGACGAAGGCGAAGTGGCCCTCCATGTCGGCGTAAGCTGCCCGCACGGCCTCGACGAGGTCGCCCTGGTAGTGCCGTTCGACCAAATGGGCGACGACCTCGGCGTCGGTCTCCGACGTGAACGTATGGTCGTCGGCGACGAGCGACGCGCGGAGCTCGACGAAGTTCTCGACGATCCCGTTCAGGACGAGCGCGAGCTCGCCTGGCACACAGCCCTCGAGCGGGTGGGCGTTCTCCTCGGAGACCCGGCCATGCGTCGCCCAGCGCGTGTGGCCGACGCCCGTCGTCGAGAGCGAGCCATTCGGCCCTGCGGCTGCCTTCAGCTGGTCGAGGTTGCCGACCGCCCGAACGAAGTCGAGCCCTTCGTCCTCGATGAGGCAGAGCCCGGCAGAGTCATAGCCCCGGTACTCGAGGCGCTCCAGACCGCTGAGAAGGAGCTCCTTGGCGGCTCTCGAGCCTACGTAACCGATGATTCCGCACACTGAAGCCGCCTCCTCCCCGTCGTCGGGCCGTCACGTTGGTTACCGCTCTTCTCCCTGCAAATGCCGCCTGAAAACTGAAGCCCGGCGTCAGCCGAGCTCCTGATTTACGAGGGCCGCGATGGTATCACAGAGTTTTTCCGCCTCAACCTTGTTTTCCGCCTCCACGAGCACACGGACGACCGGCTCGGTCCCCGAAGGGCGGACGAGCACCCGGCCATGCTCGAGATCTGCGTTCGCCCGCCTCACCTCGTCTTGCAGGGCCGGCGAAAGCTCCTTCCGTGCCACACTGACGTCGCGCTTTGCCTGGGGGAAGCGAACGAGCGGCGCGACGAGCTCGGCCAGCGGCTTGCCGGACTCGCTGAGCGCGCGCGACAAGAGGATCGCGGCCACGAGGCCGTCGCCCGCCACGTGTCCGTCCAGGTAGAGGACGTGTCCCGACTGTTCGCCTCCGAGGACACCGCCCTCGGCACGTAGGGCCTCGAGCACGTATCGGTCGCCGACGTCTGTCGTGACGACCCGGATTCCGTGGGAGGACATGAGGCGGTGAAAGCCGAGATTCGTCATCGAGGTCACCGCCACCAGGTCCAGGCCGAGGTTGAGCGCAAGCACCGCGAGCACTCCGTCGCCGTCGACGGGCTTTCCCTCCGCGTCGACGGCGAGCAGCCGATCGCCGTCACCGTCGAAGGCGACCCCCAGGTCGAAGTCACCGGCCTTCACCGTGCTCGAGAGCAGGCCAAGGTCGGTTGCGCCGCACTCGGCATTGATGTTCGTTCCATCCGGAGAGGCGGCGATCGTCGTCACGTCCGCGCCGAGTCGTTTCAGCGCGGCGGGGGCAACCCGATACATGGCGCCGTTCGCGCAGTCGACACAGAGCCGAAGCCCGTCGAGCGGCGCGCCGAAGCGCTCGCAGACGAGATCCACGTAGCGCCCTTCGAGACCCTCCGCCTGGCGGATCTCCCCACCATGCGGGGGGTCTGCCGTCAGCAGCGCCTCGATCGCCTCCTCCTCGTCGTCGCCGAGTTTCGACCCCTCAGCGCCGAAGAACTTGAGGCCGTTGTACTCGGCCGGATTATGGGACGCCGAGACGACGACGCCGCAGCTTTCCGCGAGCAGGGCCACCGCGGGCGTCGGGAGGATGCCGCCGAGGATCGCATCCGAGCCGCCCGCGACGAGCCCTCGTGCGAGAGCGCCCTCGAGCGCCGGCCCGGAGCCTCGGGTGTCGCGGCCGATCAGTACCGGCTCTCCCTCGGACCAGACGGCGAAGGCGAGTCCGAGTCGCTCGACCAGGGCCTCCGTGAGGTCGTCGCCGACGACCCCGCGGACACCGTCCGTTCCGAAATATCGGCGCACGACCGCGGAACGGTAACCGTGTGGAAGACTTCCGCGCATGCACTCGAAGCCGTTCGACACCGCTCATCTCTCCCAGCTGGATGCCATCCCGGTCTCCGGCACGCTCGTCTGGAGGCCGATCCGCCGGCGATTCGACATCGGCGCTTTCGGGGTCAACGCCTACACGGCAGAAAGCGCCGGCGATGAGCTGGTCGAGGATCACGACGAGCTCGGAAGCGGCGGGGGCGAGCACGAGGAGCTCTACTACGTGGCCTCGGGCCACGCGACCTTCACGGTCGGTGGCGAACAGGTGGATGCTCCCGAGGGCACCCTCATCTTCATTCGCGACGCCGCCTTGGAGCGCCACGCCGTGGCGAAGCAGGCGAAATCCACGGTCCTCGCGATCGGCGGTCCGCGCGGCGAGGCCTTCCACCCGTCTGCCTGGGAGCTGTGGTTTGCCGCACGACCCCATGTCGAGGCCGGCGAGTACGACAAGGCGGCCGAGATGGTCGCGGCCGGAATACCGGACCACCCGGACAATCCGGGCCTTCTCTACAACCTCGGCTGCTTCGAGGCGCTCGCCGGCGACAACGAGGCGGCAACCGCGCACGTGCAGCGGGCGTTCGAACTCGACCCGGAGCTACGCGAGCATGCCGCGAGCGACCCGGACCTCGACTCGATCCGCGACCGTCTAGAGCCGATCTAGCGCTTGGAGAATTGCGGGCGCTTGCGGGCCTTGCGAAGCCCGGCCTTCTTGCGCTCGACGATGCGAGCGTCGCGCGTCAAGAACCCCTCGCGCTTCAGGACAGTCCGAAGCTCGGGGTCGGCCTCGATGAGCGCGCGTGCGATCCCGTGCCGAAGTGCGCCTGCCTGTCCTGCCGGCCCGCCTCCGTGGAGTCGCGCTCTGATATCGAACGTGCCTTCGACACCGGCGGTCCGGAGCGGCATCGTGGCCACGGTGCGAAGCACCTGGCGTGGAAAGTACTCCTCGAGCGTGCGGCCGTTGATCCACGTCTGACCGTCGCCCGGACGAAGGATGACGCGGGCGACCGAGGTCTTGCGCTTCCCCGTGCCCTGATACTGCGCAAGCTGGCTCACGACTCGGGCAAAGGTTGAGGGTCCTGGGCCTCGTGCGGATGGTCGGGCCCCGCGTAGACCTTGAGCTTGGTGATCTGGCGGTTCGCGAGACGGTTACGCGGGAGCATGCCTTTCACAGCCTTGCGGATGACCTCCGTGGGCCGCCGGTCGAGTTGCTCCGCGAGTGTCCGTGAGCGCAGGCCACCCGGGTACCCGGAGTGACGGTAGTAGCGCTTCTGCTGGAGCTTGTTGCCGGTCACGGAGATCTTTTCCGCGTTCACGACGACGACGAAGTCCCCGGTGTCGACGTGTGGCGTGAACTCAGGCTTTCGCTTACCGCGGAGCGTGTCGGCAATGCGGGTCGCGAGGCGGCCCAGGGTCTCGCCCTCGGCGTCCACGACGTACCAGCGTCGCTCGATCTCATGCGCTTTCGCGTTCCAGGTCTTCATCGTAGAAAAGGGCGGACGCGGGTCCGCCTCAGCGGTCGGAGATGGTAGCAAGAGCGGGGTCTGGCCGCATCCGGCGGCGCACGATGAGCGTGATGGGAGCGAGCGCGATCGCGGTCGCTCCGGCGGCGAGCGCGACGACTCCGAGCGCCTCGAGCGCGAAGCCCCCGAGCAGCGCCAGCGAAGCGCCGAGGATCCCGGACAGGAGGTCGCTGAAGCCGAGTATGGTTCCCCGCTCGACCGGCGACGTGAGGTCGGCGAGCTGTGCGGTGGCAGCCACGAAGGAGAGGTTCCACCCGAGCCCGAGCCCGAAGAGGAGTACCGCCGTGACGCCGACGCTTCCCACCCAGGCCAGCGGCACGCAGGAGAGCGCCATGATCGTGAGCCCACCCACGAGCGCCTGGGTGCGTCCGATCCGGTCGATCACCGGTCCGACGAAGAGCACGAGCGCGTACATCCCGGCGACGTGCGCCCCGATGATCGGGAATACGTCCTTCTGCTCGTGCCCGTGCTCGGTGACGACGACGTAGCCGGTCAGGTTCATGACGCTGACCATGACGCCGAAGCTCGCCAGCGCGGCCAGAAGGGCGGGAAGCACGCCCGGGCGCCGGAGGATCTCCGAGAGGGGTGCGGCAGCGGCCGGGGTCGGGGCGCCGCGCGACGTTCCGAGCAGCTCGGCGATCCGCTTTGGATCCGGGCGGACGGCGAGGACGAGGGCAAGCCCGACGACGAGGAAGCCGCCGCCGGCGAGCCACGGCACGACGAGCGACTCCGCTTCGAGGTCGCGTCCTGCAAAGAGCGGTGCAAACACAGCCGGCCCGAGGATCGCTCCGAATACGGAGCCGAAGAGGACGAACGAGATCCCGCGGGCGCGGCGCTCGGGCGGATACATGTCTCCGGCCGCGGTCCGGGTCAGGTTCGCAACTCCTGCGAATGCTCCGACCAGCGCCAGGCCCGGAATCAACGCGAACGACGACTCCGCGTGCGCGGCGAGGGCGATCAGACCCGAGCCGGCCATGCCCGCGACATAGCCCGCCGCCAAGACCGGGATCCGGCCGAGCCTGTCCATGGCGCGCCCGGCGAAAAGCGCCGCGACCGCTCCGCTAGACAGGAGGATCGCGGGGCCGAGTCCCAGCAGCGCGTCGACGCCCGTGACGAGGACGAAGGTGATCGTCGCGATCGCCGCCCCGAGCTGCAGCATCGCGGAGACGGTCGCGAGCGACGCGGCGAGGAGGACGGTGTTCCTGGTGACGGGGGGCGCCGGGCTACCGGCCGAGACCGAGCTCACCGGCGTATTTCATCAGCCCCGCCCGGAACGCGATCGCGCCACCGTGCGAAGGGTGCCTGATGCCGGGCAGCCCGAGGGCCGACTCGGCGAGCCTTCCGACCGCGATGACGCTGCGGCCAGGCGCCAGTGCCTCGAGGAAAGGGCGGGACGCCTCCACCTCGGTCCGCGTCGGGCGGCGGTTCGAGGCCGGCTTCCCGGGCGGGTGTGGGTGCGTCGGGACGACATTCCAGAGGAGCACGGACCGCGCGAGCCCCAGCTCGGAGAGCACGCGGTGGACGATCGTCGCAGTCGCCTCGGCCGGGCCCGTACCCGAGAGCTGGCGCTCCGAGGTGAGCGGGATGCCGCTGATCCTCGTGCCGCGAAAGCCCGGCGCCTCCGCGACGAGGAGGAGAGGTGCGTCGGCATGCAGCTCGAGGTAGGCAGCGAGCCGCGCCCGGCGAAGGGCCGCGCCGGGACCGCGGCGGTAGAAGTTGAACGTCTCGCCGATCTGCGCTTGTGCCAGAGCCTCCACCATCGTCCTGAATAGCCTAGGCGCGTGCGGCTGACCCTCCCCCTCTACGCGGGCGGCTTCCTGGGCCCGTTCGGAGGCGCGATGCTGATCGCGTTGATCCCGAACGTCGCCGAGGGCCTGAACACATCCCTTGCGCTCGTCGCCGGCGCGATCACCGTCTACATGGTGCCATTCGCCGTCCTTCAGCTCGTGTCGGGGACGCTCGCGAGCCGGCTTGGGCCCCGACGGGTCGTCCGGGCCGGCTACCTCGTCTACGGCTGCGCGGCCCTCGTCTGTGCGCTCTCCCCGTCGATCTGGGTGTTCCTAGCAGGCCGTGCCATCATGGGAGCGGCCAACGCGTTCCTCTCCCCCATCCTCCTGGCGGCTCTCTCGGAGGTCGTTGCGCCCGAGGTGCTCGGCCGTAGCGTCGGAACGTTCGCGGCCTGGCAGGCTGCCGGAGTGACCTTCGCACCCGCGATCGGCGGCGCCCTGGGCGAGGTGTCGTGGCGCCTCGCCTTCGTCCTCGTGGCTGTTGTCTCGGCCGTGCTGGCGCTCCCGCGCCGGTCGCTCGGGGCGATCGAGCAAAGCCCGCGCGGCAAGGGTGGTTTCCGTTCGCTCGCAAACCGCTGGATCGCGCTCCTCACAGCCAAGGCGATGCTCGGCTACCTCGGGTTCACAGCGATCGGGTTCGTGGTCGTCCTCGTCGCAGATCGGGAGTTCGGGCTCGGCTCGGGAGCCCGGGGCCTCGTCGTTGCGGGGTACGGCGTCGGCGCGATCGCCCTGGGCCGGTACGCAGGGTCCGCCGTCGACCGGCTAGGGCGGCCCCAGACAGCTCTCGCGGGAGCGCTCGCCTGCGCCGCCGGAGTCCTCGGGCTCGCCTTCGCTCCCACGTCGTGGAGCCTCGCGCTGATCTTCCTCGCGGTCGGATGCGCCTCGGCGTTTACGTGGGCCGGACTGAACACGATCACCGTCGAATCCTTCCCGGACAACCGGGCCGGGGCGACGTCCGTCTACAGCGCTTTCAAGTTCGCCGGGGTCGCGATCGCACCGCTCATCTACGTCCCTCTCTTCGACTTCGACACGCGCGCGCCGTTCTACCTCGCTGCGAGCCTCACGCTCCTGGTCGCCCTGCTCCTTCTGCCCTGGTTTCCGCGGTACGCGGAGCGCGAAGCGTGATCCGGCGCCGAGTCGTTGTCCACGGGCGCGTCCAGGGAGTCTTCTTCCGCTCTACGCTCGCCCACCACGCGACGCAGGAGGGCGTCGCGGGATGGGCCGAAAACAAACCCGATGGAACCCTGGAGGCGGTTTTCGAGGGAGAGCCGGATGCCGTCGAGCGGCTCCTCGCGGTCGCGGGCGAAGGGCCGCCGGCCGCACGCGTAGACCGGGTCGATACCGTCGAGGAGGAGCCGGAGGGGCTCCGCGGGTTTAGCAAAGACGAACTGAAGTTGAGGCCAGACATAAACAT
>CAVTTI010000046.1:0-16231 GCA_963737615.1 uncultured Actinomycetes bacterium
TGGCGAAACGCCGCTGCAGGTAGTAATGAGGAAGCTGATTTACTCGATGGGAGTGTCGCTGGACGGCTTCATCGCTGGGCCCGAGGGCGAGATCGACTGGTCGGCGCCGGACGAAGAGCTTCATCGGTTCCATAACCAGCAGGCGCGGGAGACGGGCGCAGAACTCTACGGACGGCGGCTGTATGAGGTGATGCGCTACTGGGAGACGGCCGACGAGCAACCGTCGGCCCCAGAGCATGAGCTCGAGTTCGCCCGCATCTGGAAGGACACGCCGAAGATCGTGTTCTCGAAGACCCTCGAGAAGGTCGAGGGCAATGCCAGGCTGGTCAGGGACAGCGCTGCCGAAGAGGTCGCCAGGTTGAAGGATCAACCAGGAAAGGACCTGGCCGTCGGGGGGGCCACGCTGGCGTCCACATTCATGAAGCTCGGCCTCATCGACGAGTACCGGCTCTTCATCAGCCCGGTCGTCCTGGGCGGGGGTACGCCGTACTTTCCTGCCTTGGAGGAGAGGATCAACCTAGAGCTCGTCGAGACACGGACGTTTGGCTCTCGCGTCGTCTACGTTCGCTACCAGCGATCGGAAGACGGCCGGTAACCGCTTCTAAGCAGCGGCGGCTTGAGGGATCCGGCCACGGGCAGCCGCGATGAGCCCCTCCACGAGCTCGGCGAGCTGTTCCCTCAGATCGTCGTCGATGAGCCGGCCCTGCTCGTCGAAGCGCGTGTCGGCGTGGCCGACCGCGACCTCGCCCTCCACAACGCGGGCGCCAATCGCGGCCAGGACCTTTCGGAGGTCGGCCTGCGCCCACACGGCGCCGAACGCGCCGGCTGACGCTCCCACCACCGCCACAGGCTTGTTCCGGAGGGCATTCGTGGCGAATGGCCGCGACACCCAGTCGAGCCCGTTCTTCAACTGGCCCGGGATCGAAGCGTTGTACTCGGGCGTCGCAAAGAGGACGGCGTCGGCGCCGGCAACCGCCGAGCGCATCGCTACGACGGCTGCCGGTGCATTCCCCATGTCCTCATCGGCGTCGTAGGGAGGAACCGCCTTCAAGCCCTGCCACAACTCGAACTCGATGTCCTCGCCGATCAGCGCGGCTGCGGCTCGGAGCAGGCTCGTGTTGTAGGACTCCCGGCGGAGGCTCCCCGAGATGCCGAGGACCTTCATTAGGCGGCCTTCACGAAGTAGAGCTCACCGATGATGGTGACCTCGTCGGAAAGGGCCTGCTTGCCGGTCGGAAGCGGCGCGTTCCAGCTGATGCCGAACTCGGTGCGATCGACCTTGGTCGAGACGCGGAGCCCGAGGCGCTCGTTCCCGTATGCGTCCTGGGTCGGATGCAGGATCGTCCCGGTCACCGTGACGGGCTTGGTGACGCCCTTCATGGTGAGCTCGCCGGGAGCGGTGATCGTGTCACCGTCGAGGTCGATCTGCTCGGCCGTGAAACGGAGCTCCGGATGGCGCTCTGCGTCGAAGAAGTCGGGCGACTGCAGATGGGCGGCGAGGTTCTCGTCCTTGACGTCGATGCTCGCGACCTTGGCAATGCCCTCGAGGGACGCGCCGGACTCGCCGACGACGAGCTTCGCCTCGACCTCACGGAACTGGCCCTTGAACGTGCCCACGAGGTACTCGACCTCGAAGCCGACCGTCGAATGGACCGGGTCGAGCTGCCAGGTGCCCGCCGGTGCTGCGGTCAAAATCTCTGTCGTGCTCATGTGTTGCGCCTCCTGTTGAGTAGTGTACTATTGAGTACGCAAGTAAATGTAGCAGAAAGAGATTGACCATGCAAGTATTGAGCCCACAAGTAACTGAGGTCGCTCCAGCAGTCCGTGCGTGGACGCGGCTTCTCCGTGCGCATGCGTCAACCACGCGGCTTCTAAACGCGGAGCTTCAGGCCGAGCACGGGCTCTCGCTCAACGGTTACGAGGCGCTCTACGTGCTCGCGCACGCAGAAGGCCAGCGGCTGAAGCGGGTCGAGCTCTCGCGACGGCTTCTGTTGACGCCGTCAGGGGTAACACGCCTGCTCGAAGGACTCGAGCGAGCCGGCCTCGTCGAGCGAGTCTCGTGCCCCACCGATCTGCGTGTTGCCTACGCCCAGCTCTCGGACGCGGGCGCCGAGAAGCTCAAGGTCGCATCGTGCGGCCACGTCGGCTCGATTCGCACTTTGCTCGAGGACAATCTCTCCGAGGCAGAGATCGAGGAGCTCTCAGAGATCCTGGGCAAGCTACCCGACGTCGCCGGCGGCGACGAGACCTGCGCCGCTCCCTAGCGTTCGGATAACCACACCTCAGAACGCCTGCTGGCCGCCTGGTGGAGGCGTTGCGAGCGGTGGAGACTGCCACCTTGCACCGCAGCCGGACAATCATGGTCCAGAGCGAGCTGGCCTACGGCGAGATGCCGCCGCTCCACGTCCATGCCGCGGACGAGTCCTTTCACCTCTTCGAGGGAAGCCTGACTCTCTATCTCGGGGAGGACGCCGTCCGCCTCGAAGCGGGCGAGACGCTGGTCGCGCCGGCCGGGATCGCTCACACGTACCGGGCCGAGTCGGCCAAGGCCCGCGTCCTGACGAGGTCGCGTGTGGAGTCCGCCGCGCGCTACGACGACTTCTTGCGCGCGGTCGCGCGACCCTCGGAATCCGGAGCGCCGGCCTGGGCTACAGAGGAGGACGAGGCAACGGTCTCCGCGATCGCTGCAGCGGCCGGCATCACGGTTCTCTCGGCTCCCGGTGCGCTCTCCGCCGCTCGCGCGTCGACGGCTGCCTAGTCGGGCGGTTGACGAAACGGTCGTACACTCTCGCCATGTCTCTGGTTGCGCGCATTCACAACCCGCTCGGACTCAAGTGCGGCTGTCCGCCTGAGTGCATCTGTCAGCGAAGCACCGTCGGGCGCGCGTTCCGCTGGTACATCCCGGGACGGTTCCACACGGCCGTTCCTCCCGAGACGAAGGCCCGCCTCGAAGCGGACCGCTCGTAGCTGGCCGCGCTAACGACGGCCCTCCGCTTTCGCCCGTAGGTCCTAGTAGCCGCTGTAGCGGTCGGGCTGGATCTGCTCCCCCGGGATCCCGGCGCCGTTCAGTGTCTCCACGACGCCGTTGACCATGTCGGGCGGACCCGCCACGAGGTAGGTGTAGTCCTCGAGCTCGCCTTCGAGATGGTCGCGCAGGAACTCGGCGTCGACCTTCCTCTTCTCGCCGTCCCAGTCTTCGTCGTCGGTCATCGTCAGGACGACCTTCAAGTTCGGGCAGGTACGTTCGAGCTCCGGAAGCTCGTCCAGAAACGCCGTCGACTCCCGGTCGCGGTTCGAGTAGACGAGCGTGACGCGGTGCGGAAGCTTCTCCTCGCCGATGTAGCGGAGCATGCTGCGAAAGACGGTGATGCCGATGCCGCCGGCGATGAACACATATGGCGGGTCGGTGTCCTCCGGGAGGGCGAAGCTGCCCTTCGGGTCTTCGACCTCGACCTCGGTTCCCACCGGGAGCTCCGCGAGCGATCGCTTGAAGGCCGAGTCGCGGAGCCGCGTGCACAGCGCGAGGACCCCTCGGTCGTTGGGGGAGGTGGCGACCGAGATGTGCCGCTTGGGGCCCTTCTCGTCGTCGTAGGGCGGGTCGACGAGCGTGACCCAGAAGTACTGACCCGGCTTGAAATCGACCTCGTGGCCGAGTAGGTCGAAGACGACGTAGAGCGTCCCCTTCGCGACCTCCCGCTTTTCGGCGATCTTTGCTTTCATCTAGCCGACCGCCTCGTCGTACCGGGCGCCGACGGCGTCCCAGTCGACGACGTTCCACCACGCCGCAAGGTAGTCCGGGCGGCGGTTCTGGTACTTCAGGTAGTAGGCGTGCTCCCAGACGTCGATGCCTAGGAGTGGGACGTCGCTGTTCGAGATGGGGCTGTCCTGGTTCGGCGTCGAGACCACCGCGAGCCCGGTGCCGTCGTGGATGAGCCACGTCCAGCCGCTGCCGAACCGGTTGACGCCGGCGAGGTTGATCGCCTCCTGGAGGGCGTCGAGGCTGTCGAACGTCGACTCGATTGCCTGCGCGAGCGCGCCGGAGGGCTCGCCGCCGCCGTCCGGGCTCATGATCTCCCAGAACATGGAGTGGTTCGCGTGGCCGCCTGCGTTGTTGCGGACGGCGGCCTGCTTGTCCTCGGGGAGGATCTCGAGGTTCGCGAGGACCTGCTCGACCGGCCGGTCGGCCCACTCCGTTCCTTCGAGCGCGGCGTTCGCCTTGTCGACGTAGGCCTGGTGATGCTTGTCGTGGTGCACGCGCATCGTCTGCTCGTCGATATGCGGCTCGAGCGCGGCGTAGTCATAGGGCAGTGGCGGAACTTCGTAGGCCATTAGTGCTCCTTCGGCGGGGTCGCCGCACTCTAACGCCGTATGAGTTCGAGCAGGCGGGTCGCGTAGGCCGGGGCCGTGGGCTCGTCCTCGTGGCGGAAGAAGCAGTAGACGTCGAGACCGCTCGCGAGCAGCGGCCGGATCCGGCTTGCCCAGTCCTCGAGCTGGCCCTCGTCGTAGGGCGGCTCTCTCAGCCGGAGGTAGCGAAACCCGGGGCCGTCCTCGAGCTCGTCGACCCGGGCGATGCCGCGCTCAGCAAGGAGCCGGTTCCCGGAATCCTCCCAACTCGGATGCCGGAGCTCGAAGGCGTACGCGAGCTCTGGATCCAGCGAGTCCAGGAGCAGCTGCAGGAAGCCGTCGTCGCGCGGGCGATCGAGTGCGACTCGGATCGGGCCGAGACGGTCACCGAGGAGGCGCGCGTGCTCGCAGAACGTGGGGAGGAGCTCGAGCCGTCCGGCGAGCGTCACGCGGCGATTCATCTTGAGCGTGAAGCGGAAGCCGGCCGGAGTCGACTCCGCCCACCGCTCGAAGGTCGCTTCCGACGGAAGCTGGTAGAAGGTCGAGTTCACCTCGACCGCGGGCAGCTGCTCCGCGTAGAGCGCCAGGAAGTCGCTCTCCCTGGAGCCCGTCGGGTAAAAGCCGCCCTTCCAGGCGGAGTACGAGAAGCCCGAGGATCCGACGTACGCCCTCGCTAGACTCGATTCGATGGCTGTCACCTCAGAGGTCATACCCGAGAACACGATCCGTGTCCTGGATCACGGGTTCGTCCGGCTCGACGACGCGATGGCGACGGACCTGTCGGTGGTGAACGCGGCGCGGGTGAGCTTCGCCCGCCGCAAGGAGGAGATGGACGAATCCGACGAGGGGCTGATCCGCTTTCTCATGCGAGATCGTCACGGCACGCCGTTCGAGCACAACTCCTTCCGTTTCCACATCCGGACGCCGCTCTTCGTCGCCCGCGAGTGGTTCCGGCACCGGATCGGGTCGTTCAACGAGTTCAGCATGCGCTACGCGCGCGCCACCGACGAGTTCTACATCCCCGAGCCTGAGGACGTGCGGAGCCAGGTCGGGAAACCGGGCGCTTACTCCTTCGAGCCCGTGTCGGACGAGCTGGCGGAGACCGCACGGGAGGAGCTGCGCGCCGTCTACGAGGCCGCCTACGCCGCCTACGAGCGGCTCGTCGAGGCGGGAGTCGCCCGCGAGCTCGCGCGCGCGGCCATCCCGGTGGGGGCCTACACCGAGTTCTACTGGACGGTGAACGCCAGAGCGCTCATGAACTTCGTCTCCCTTCGTGCTGCCGACACGGCCCAGCGCGAGATCAGGCGCTATGCAGACGCCTGCGAGCTCTTCCTCGCCGAGAAGATGCCCGTCACGCACGCCTCGTTCGTCGCCAGCGACCGCGTCGCACCGTAGAGGAGGGACTGGTGGAACGACGTTCGGCCAGCGCTCGTTTCGCCAAGGCTTCTACCACGCGAGAGGGTTGACGAAATAAGTAGTGAGGGACGGGTGAACCGTCCCGGGATGCCAGCCTAAACTCCTTCAGGCCGGTGGGCCGCGCAGGAAAGTGATTCGCTGAGGGATGAAACGGGGGAGCACCGTGCTCCCCCGTTTTCCCTGTCTGCTTAGCCTGTCGTGAAGCTCCAGATGTCCGTGTCTCCGAAGCCTTCCGGACAGTCGGTTACCGGGTTCGGCGGATTGGCCGTGCCGCCCTCTTGTAGCGACATTCGCCATGCGTTCATGGCCGGGCAAACCGTGCCGTTTCGAACGTCGTTCCAGACGCTTACGCCGTACTCGTTCGTTGCATCGGCGTAGACGTAGTCACCGAGGAACTCGCCCACGAGGTTGTTCTGAGACGATGCTCGTGGGTCACCAACTGCGCCTCGATGAAGCGTCGTCCAACCGGTTGCACCGCCGTCAAACGCTGCCACTCGCGTGACGCCGACCAGTCCACGTGGTGTGAACGTGGTCTCTTGATACGGCGTTGTGAAGGCGTTGTAGACGACGTACAGGTCGCTGCCGTCCGGCGAGAAGGCCGGGGCGGTGTAGTAGCCACGGTCTCCGGCTCGGAGACGACCTGCGGGTCGCTCCAGTCGAGCGGTGCACCCTGGCTACCAGGAGGAACGAGGTCGGCAGACTGTTCGTCAGCCGATGCCCAAGTGATGTAGACCTTCTCCTGGTTGAGGGCCGGACCGGTCACGTAGTTATCGACGATCGTGTTCGGGGCTCCGACACCGCTCGGCGCTCCGTTTGCGATGTCCATGTTCGGCGAGGCGCTCAGGTCGTTGCGGGCACCAGCGACCCCGTCCATAACGCAGCGTCCGACGATCGGGTCGACGACGAAGCAGTTGTCAAGCAGCGTCGTGACGAGACGTGGCCGCGTCCAACTCCTACCACCGTCGTACGAGCGCACCAGCTCGTGCCGGGACGTGCCCGGAACGAAGCCCTGGAACGTCTGGTACATGACGTAGACGACGCCGTGGCTGTTCGTCCTGATCGTGCAGCCCGACTGTCCAAAGTGGATAGGCGAGGCTGCTGCGGCACGGCTGACCTGCTTCTGTTGCCAGGTCGAACCGCCGTCGGTCGAGGTCGAGACGATCAGTGGCTCTGCCCCACCGCCAACGAACTTGCCGTAGCAGACGTAGACGTTACCGAAGAAGGGGCTGGACTCGGCATTATCGGCCCAGATCTGCTCCTTGTCAGCGAACTGTGTGTTGGATGTCGCCTGCGATGCGATGACCGGCTGCATCCACGTGTCCTTGTTTTGGTAGTTGGACGCGTCGATGTTGTCCGCGCGAGAGACGGCGATTCCCTCGATGCCCTTCACGGTGCCCGGCTCAGCAAAGCCCTGCTCGCGCAGCGCCAGGTTTCGTTCCGGTGCCTCCTCTTCGTCCAGCTCCTCTGGTACGGCACCGGAGGCGTAGAGGCCGGAGGGGAAGTTCGAGGTCAGGTTTGCGTAGTAAAGACGCGATCCATTCGCCCACGAGAAGTCACCGTTTTCATCCGGGATGGGGCCGAATGCGAGAGCCGGGTCACCGTCGGAGACAAGGCCGTTTTCGAAGTACCAGGGCAGTGTTCCGATTGGCCCAACCTCAGGCGTGCCGTTTCGTGCACTCCACCCCGTGTACGTCGGCTGCACCCAGCTGTTTCCACTGTTGAAGGAGAGATAGATCCCTGAGACACCTACGCCCGGAGTGAACGGGCAAGGCGCTTCTTCTGTTGCAAAAATCGTTGTGCCGCAGGGAGCGAGATCAATCTCGTCGTTTGAGCCCGCTGCAACGATGCTCGGACGCGACGCGTCGATCGCGACCGCCGGCTCGTTCTGCTTGTTGCGCGGGAACGGGTGATGCGGACTGCCGACCGTAACTTCGGCCTCTGCCGCGAACGTCGCCGGAGCGGCGACCGAGAGCGCGAACAGGGCTGAGATGACGGTCACGAACCAGACAAGCGTTCGATTTCTCATCCCCTCACCTTTCTGTCGGAGGTGTAGAAGGGGACCGTATCACTCCGTAAATCAGGGTCACCGCCGCTACAGGGCAGTGGGTGTAGTTTCCGAGCGCGCCACCCGAATCCGACCTTGCCGCAGGTGGGTGAGCCATGGCAAGTAGGGACCGACCGAGCCAAACCTCCTAGCTAACCTCACAATCTTGGCCTCAGCCGCGTTGCACCGGTCATGAAGCTGTACGACTACGGCGCCTCGGCGAACTGCCTCAAGGTTCGGATCCTCCTGGCCCATCTCGGGCTGCCCTACGAGCGGGTGCCGGTCGACATCTTCGCGGGTGAGAGTCAGACGCCCGAGCATCTCGGCCGAAACCCGGCGGGGAGGACCCCGGTGCTCGAACTTGACTCCGGGGAGACGCTCGCCGAGTCCAACGCGATCTTGCTCTTCCTGGCGCGGGGCACCCCTTACCTGCCGGCGGAGCCTCTGGAGGAGGCTCGCGTCTGGCAATGGCTCTTCTTCGAGCAGAACCTCCTCGAGCCGAACGTCGGAGGCGCGCGGTTCTGGCGCCTTACGGGCCGCGACGAGCAGCGACGCGAGGTCTGGGAAGGTCTCCGGGCGTCGGGAGTGGCCGCGCTCGGGATCCTCGAGCGCCATCTCGCTGGGAACGAGTTCCTGGTCGGCGGTCGCTACACCGTGGCCGACATCGGCCTCTACGGGTACACGCACGCCGCCCAGGAGGGCGAGATCGACCTGGAGCCGCTGCCCGCGGTGCGCGCGTGGCTCGCGCGCGTCGAGTCACAGTCCGGCTTCGTCAACGACCTCGAGCCGTATCCACCGACCGCTCGGGCGGGTGCCGGCGGCGCGTCGGTGCACGACCAACCCTCCTAGGCCTGCGTGATCTCGGCCTTCAGGAGCCAGGGTGGCTCGGCGTTCTCGTTTTGGCCCGGGATGACCGCGGTCACGACCCAGGCGTCGTAATCGGTTAGTCGGTAGGGGGCGTTCATCCGGACGGTCGTCGTCCCGGAGCCGACCGCGAAAGTGCCGCAGGTGGCCGCATACTCCCCGTCCTTCGAGAGCCACAGGACGTAGTAGCCCCCGTCTGGAAGCTTCGGGAGGCCCTTGGTCTCTAGCTCGAGCTGCCAGTTTCCGCCGCCCTGCGGGGCCCCGAGGCGGATGAGCGCGGAGGCCCCGCGCGCGTTGTCCGTCGCCTCCATCGGCACGGTGCCGCGGGCGTTGAAGTCGTCGCCGCTCGAAAGCCAGGCTCCGACACCGAAGGAGAGCGCGGCGAGCGCGGCCGCGAGGGCGACCGCGACGGCCAGGCGGCGTGCGCGCCACCTCGTGGCGTTCGGGCGCGATCCCGTGACCGCTCTCGTGAGCGTCGCCGGGACCTCGGGTACCGGCGGGGGCACCGAGCGAAGGAGCGCGTCCACCCGGGCGAGCTCGGCGAGCTCCTCCTCCGGAACGTCGTCGCCGACCAGATCGCGGATGTCCCTTGGCTCACTCACGTTCGCAGCTCCTCGAGAAGGGGGCCTAGCCGGGCCAGGCCGGCTCGCGTTCGGGTCTTGACGGTGCCGAGGGGGACGTCGAGATAGCTCGCGATCTCGGTCTGGGACAGCCCGCTCCAGTAGGCGAGCTCGAGGACGGCTCGCTCGCGCTCGGGCAGCCGCTCGAGCGCTGCGTGGACGCGCCAGGCGAGCCATGTGACCTCGGCCACCTCGTCGGGGCCGGCATCCGCGCTGGCGATCTCGGGAACCTCCGCCACCGGGACGGCTCGCTGCCGCGCCCGGTCGATGATCGCGTGGCGGGCAACGGCGAAGAGCCAGGCCGAGGCGGTGCCTCGCTCAGGGCGGTAGCTCCGGGCCGAGCGCCAGATCGCCGCGAAGGTCTCTTGGGTCGCCTCCTCGGCGCGTCCGTTGTCCCCGAGTTGGCGCCGGGCCATGGCGAGCACGGGGCGGGCGAAGCGCCGGTAAAGCTCCTCGAAGGCGTCCTGGTCGCCGCGGCCCGTCCGCTCGATGAGCACCGAATCGTTTTCGATCGTCGAGATGGCCGTCAAACCCATATCGAGCTTCCCTACGGAACTCAAGGGGGAACGGTTCAGCGCAGGAGGCGCCCGCCGTCGACGACGAGAGACGTTCCGGTCACGAACGGCGCCCGTGTCAGGTAGAGAACCGCCCCCGCGATGTCTTCTGGAGTGCCGATCCGTCCGAGAAGCGTCTCGGCCGCGCGGCGCTCCTCCTGTCCTGGATCGACCGCGACGGAGCCGGCCGCGATGCCGCAGACGCGAACCTCGGGCGCGAGCGCGCGCGCGAGGACGCGGGTCAGCATCGCCTGGGCGGCTTTCGCGGCGCAATGGGGTGCGAACGAGGGCCAGGGCTGGTAGGCGGCGACGTCTTCGATCAGGACGATCAGCCCCAGCTCGGAATGTCGGAGGTGCGGCGCCGCCGCCTGGGCGACGAAGAAGCTCCCCTTTGCGATCGAGTCCATGGAAGTGTCCCAGTCCGCCTCCGTCACGTCCTCGACTCGTTTCGGCGCAAACCCGTCGGCTGCGGCATAGACGACGAGGTCGAGCCCTCCTAGCTCCTCCGCCGCGGTCTCCACGAGCGCACGGGCGTTCTCGGGCCGTGACAGGTCGCCGTGCCTGCGTCCGGCCGCCATGACACGGAAATCCTCCTGCTCGAGCCGCGCCGCGATGGCGCTTCCGACGCGCCCAGTGCCGCCGGTAAGGAGGGCGCAAGCGGCCACAGAGGGAACGATAAGCTCTAGATGCTTGATCGACAATTACCGCACCCACGGATGGCGGCCCAGACGCGGTGCCAGGCCGCACCCTCGCCCTTGCCAAGGCTCCTAGCCTTGCCCGCGGACGATGGCGCACCCTGGCTTGGTCTGACCCGTCCCCGTGGGCCCGCCAATTACCGACCAAACATCTAGCGGTCACAAACGGAGACGAGAGGGGAGCCGATGGCGACGCTGGCGTTCAACCACGAGGAGATCGCTGCCCGCGAGCTCAAGCAGGAGCTCTACGACATGGACGGCATCTCGCGGGCATCGGTCGAGGCGCACTACAAGCTCTACCAGGGCTACGTGAACAAGCGGAACGAGATCCTGGGCAAGCTCGGCGAGGTGGACGCCTCCGCGGCGAACCAGGTCTATTCCGAGCTTCGCTCGCTCAAGGTCGATCTCACCTTCGCGATCGGCGGCGTCAAGAACCACGAGATCTACTTCGAGCATCTGGGCGGCGGGGGCGGCGACCCGGACGGCCTGATCCGAGACCTGATCGAGCGCGACTTCGGCGGCGTCGAGGGTTGGCGCGCCGACCTGAAGGCGACCGGGATGGGCGCGCGTGGCTGGGCGTGGACGGCCTATGACTGGGACGAGATGCGGCTCTTCAACTACATCGGCGACGCTCAGAACACCTTCCCGGTCTGGAACGCGACCCCGCTGATCGCGCTCGACGTGTACGAGCACGCCTACTTCCTCGACTACCAGACGGACCGGGCTTCCTACATCGACGCGTTCCTCAACAACCTCGACTGGGGCGTCGTGAACGAGTGGGCCTCCAGGTATCAGATCCAGCCGTGAGTCTCTAGTCTCGCCCGGCCTGGCCTGGTGCTCGAACTAGCCATCATCCCGCTCGGTTATTTGATCGGCAGCCTGCCGTTCGGGTACTGGCTCCCGCGTCTCCTCTCCGGCGTCGACATCCGCACCGTCGGGAGCGGCAGCACGGGGGCGACAAATGTCTGGCGTTCGGTCGGCTTCAAGGTCGGACTTGGGGTTGCCCTCCTCGACATCGGCAAGGGGCTGGCCGCAGCGCTCCTGGGACGCTGGGTCGGCGGAGACCTGATCGGTGTCCTGACCGGCTGCGCCGCGGTCGTCGGTCACTGGCGGCCGCTCTTCATGGGCCTCGGTCGCGGCGGGAAGATGGTGGCAACGACGGCGGGTGTCGGGCTGGGCCTCGCGACGTACGCCACCCTGGCGGTCGTTCCCCTGTGGATCGCGGTCTTCCTGTTGACGCGCTACGCCTCCGTCGCGTCGCTCGCCAGCGCTGCTGCGCTTCCCCTGTTTGCGTTCCTCTTCGACGCCTCGACGCCTGTCGTCGCGTTCCTAGTCGGGGCGGGCATCGCCATCGCCCTGCTCCACCGTGCCAATATCGGCCGGCTTCTAAACGGAACGGAGAATCGCTTCGATTTGCAGCTGACGCGCCGTTTCAGTCGGCGACGCGAAGCCAGTCTCTGAGCTCTGTGTGAACGGCCGAAGGCTCGCCCGTCGCGAGCTCGCGGCGAAGCTCACCGACGGTGCCGTAACGCTCGGCGAGCACGTCGTGGTTATGGATCGTCTCGAAGTTGATCTGCCGCGCGAGCACGAAGTCCTCGTCCTCGAGGCCGCCGACCTCGTCGAGCGCGCTCTTGACCATGAGCCGGACCGAGTCCTCAACGAAGCGGGGAGCCAAGTGTGCGTGCTCGACCACGAAGAGCTCGTCGGGGCGCTTCAGGAGCTCGTAGATGGGCGAGCTCATCGACCGCTCGACCAGGCCCACCAGCTCCTCCGCATCGAGCCGGAGGCCGGTGCCGAGATACAGGAGGCCCTTGCCACGCTGGTTGTGCGTCGCAAGCGGGACGAGCTCGAGGATTCGCTCGATCTCGACATCGTCGAAACCCGCCTCTCCTAGGCGCTCGGCGGTGGTCTCCCGCACCATGCCCTGGGCGCAAGGGCACGCGTTGATTCCCGTCGCCTCGACGCCGACTACGCGGCGGGACGCTGCCGGCGACGCGGCTGCGATGCCGATCAGGGTCACGAGCTCCTGTGTCTGCATGCCCGTGACCGGTGTCAGGCGCTCGATTGGGTAACGCGCGCGGATGGAGACCTCGGCCCGGCAGGCCTGCTGGCGCTCGACGATGTGGCGGGCGATGTGTTCCGCGAGGCGCTCGACGAGAAGCTTTTCTCCGATCACCATCTCGTCAATCGCCTCTTCGAAGAGCTCGGGGAAGCGGGACATGTGCACGCCCTTCTGGGCGGGGTCGAGGTCGACGAAGCAGTCGATTTCGGCCGAGACGAGCGCGTCCTGGCCTCCGTGTTGCATCCGCACGGCCTTCTGGACCCCGGTCACGCCCGCCCGGGAGAGCCCGATCCGGACGTCCGGCGTGGACGCCTGAAGGTCGATTGCCTCCGTCAGCCGCTCGCTCACGCGGCTAACGTAGCAGCCCCTTGGCCGACGAACGCTTTGCGCGACTGGTCTCGATCGCGTGCCACGACATCCGCACGCCCCTGGCCACGGTGCACGGGTTCGCACGGACGCTCACCCGGATCGAGCTCGCAGATCCGGCGCCACGTTACGTCGAGATGATTGACGAGGCCTCGGCTCAGGTCGCCGATCTCCTCGACCAGCTCGTCCTGGTCGCGCGTATCGCGGAGGGCCGCTATCAGCCGACCCTCTCCGAGGTCGACTCGCTCGAGCTCGCCCGCCGAGCGGCGGCTGACGAAGGGGTGGAGGCCGGAGCAGTCGGTGGCGAGGGAGCATCCGTGCAGGTGGACGAGGTGGCCATCCAGCGGGCGGTCGGCCAGCTGTTTCGGGCGGCGCGCCGGCACGGTGGCCTCGAGGCGATCGAAGTCACCGTCCAGGGCCCCGTGATCGAGCTCGGCCCGATCACGAAGTTCTCGGGGCCCGTCGTCTCCGGCGAGTCGCTGAAAGAGCTCGGAGCTCCGGCCGCCGTGATGGTGATCGAGGCACTTGGCGGGTCGGTGGAGGTCGACGGGGAGCTGGCGAGGATCCGGCTACCTCAGTAGCCGCGAGAGCCGGCGATCCTTGAGGACGCGCCCGCCCGTCTGGCACTGGGGGCAGTAGTAGATCGTGTGCTCGTCGAAGTCGATGCGCTCGATCGGCGTCGAGCAGACGGGGCATGGCTCGCCCAGCCGGTTGTGGATCCGGTAGGCCTTCTTGTCTGCGACCCCGCTTTCGCGAAGCGCGAGCCCTTCGGAGAGGGTCTCGTCGATCGCGGCGGCCAGCCGCTCGATCTCTGCCTCGTCCAGGTCGGTGGAGAGCGCATAGGGAGAAAGCTTGGCGCGGAGCAGGATCTCGTTCGCCCAGGCGCGCCCGATGCCCGTGAGCGAGCGCTGATCGCGGAGGAACGAGTGCAGCCGGCGGGAGTCCGCCCGCAGGATCTCACCGAGCCGTTCGGGTCCCAGGCCGAGCGCCTCCGGGCCAAGGTGCGCGAGCTCAGCGTCCAGATCGTCCGGGCGGTAGAGGCCCACCTTCGCGCGCTTCTTCGCCCCGGCTTCCGTCAGCACGATCGAGCCACCACCCTGGAACGAAAGCCGGAAGGCTGGCGTCTTCGGCCCCTTGGCGCCGGGCTCGAGGTAGCGCATGCGCCCGGCGCTCATCAGGTGGACGTGGAGGACGAGCTCGCCGTCGTCGGTGAGGAAGAGGAGGTGCTTCCCGCGCCGTCGCGCTCCTTCGAAGCGACGGCCTTCGAGGGTTGCGAGCGGCGGGTCGAAGGTCTTCAGCGTCGCGATGTGCGCCGGGCCCGCCTTGTCGATCGGGTACGCGCTGACGGGGCCGTCCAGCGACCGGCAGAGCGCCTCGATCTCGGGAAACTCAGGCATAGATACCGAATGTGCGCCCGATCAGCGTAGCCGTCAGGCGGGGCAACCTCATCGAGTCGCGTCATACGGTGCACGCCGTCTCGGTGCGCGATGGGGAGCTGGTCGCGTCGGCGGGGGAGCCCGTCCTTGCGACGCACATGCGCTCTGCGGCAAAGCCGCTCCAGGCGCTTCCGCTCGCTCTCGAGCACCCGGAGCTGGCGCAGGAAGAGCTGGCGATCGCGTGCGCATCGCACGAAGCCAGGGAGGAGCAGTTGGCCGCCGTGCGATCGCTCCTCGAGCGCGCAGGGACAAGCGAGCACGACCTCGCGTGCGGGCCGGTGGAGGGAAGCCGGCTGCGTCACAACTGCTCCGGGAAGCATGCGGGCATGCTGCTCGTCTGCCAGACCAGGGGATGGCCCCTGGACGGATACCACCTGGTCGAGCACCCGCTCCAGCAGGAGATTTTGGGCGTCGTCGCAAAGAGCGCAGGGCTCGCGCGGGGGGAGGTCGAGACGGCTGTCGACGGCTGCGGCGTCGTGTGCTTCGGCCTGCCGCTCGAGCGGATGGCGCGGATGTTCTCGAAGCTCGTGCGCGAGGAGCTCCCCGGATCGAACCCGGTGGTGGCGGCCATGAGGGCGCGGCCGGACCTGATCGGTGGGCCCGAGGCGGTCGACACACGGATCATGCGTGCGATTCCCGGAGCAATCGCAAAGCGCGGCGCGGAGGGGGTGATGTGCGTTGGCCTCCCCGACGGGACCGGGGTTGCGCTCAAGGTCGAAGACGGCGCGAACCGCGCCACGGGGCCGGCTCTCGCCGCCTACCTCGGTATCGACGAGCTCGCCCGGCTGCCGATCAAGAACAGCCGGGGCGAGCCGGTAGGGGAGATCGTCGCCGAGTGAGCCGGCAGGGCAAGACCGGCTGGGCCGGCCGCTGGCTGGATGGTTTCCCCCGGGGGACCCCCTCATGGATACCCCCTGCGTTGAGCCTAGCGAGGGAAGTCGTACGGGTGTCACGCAGTTCGTGACGATCCCCACCACCCAAAAATCCCTAGCCCTTTTCCACAAGTAGTCGTATATGATCCCGGCCACTGCTGGGCCCGTGAGTCGGGAAGAAGCTGCATCTCGCGGGCTCTTATTCGTCCCCCCCGGAGCGCGAAGAAAGGCGGTTGGATGCTCACGGTCGACATCACGCTCCCCGACGTCGAAGAGCTGCACAAGCTCGTGACGGAGGGGCAGGAGAAGGGTTTCCTCAGCTACGACGAGATCGTCGCTGGGCTCGATGAGGTCGACCTAACCAAGGAGCAGATCGAAGACTTCTACACCTACCTCATCGACCACGGCGTCGAGCTGGTCGAGGGCGTCGAGCACAAAGGCCCTCCACACGAGCAGCCCTCCCTGGCCGAGGACGACTCCAAGCCGGCCCCGAAGCTCGACCTGACGGTGGAGCCGTCCCTGGACTCCCTCCGCCTCTATCTCCGCGAGATCGGCAAGGTCGCGCTCCTCACCGCCGACCAGGAGGTCTACCTCGCCAAGCGGATCGAGCGTGGCGACATGTGCGCCAAGACGCAGATGATCGAGGCCAACCTCCGCCTCGTCGTTTCGATCGCCAAGGGCTACCTCGGACGAGGCCTCTCGTTCCTCGACCTGATCCAGGAAGGGTCCCTCGGGCTCATCAGAGCGGTGGAGAAGTTCGATTACCGGAAGGGCTATAAGTTCTCGACGTACGCGACCTGGTGGATTCGCCAGGCTGTCACGCGGGCGATCGCCGACAAGGCGCGCACGATCCGGATCCCGGTGCACATGGTCGAGAAGCTGAACAAGGTCGTCCACATCGAGCGCCAGCTCGTCCAGCGCCTCGGCCGCGAGCCGCGGCCCAACCGGGAGATTTGGT
>CAVTTI010000047.1:0-23729 GCA_963737615.1 uncultured Actinomycetes bacterium
GGGTGCCTGCTGAGCTCGTTCGCCCCTGAGCCCATCTCGACGCACGTTGTACGTGGACCCTAGAAGCGGGTCCTTCCGATCGACCTCGTCTTCCTACACGCGAGACCACACTGGATCACGTCACGCGGGAAAAGCTGGGCGAAAGACTCCAACGGCGATGGAGACGGTGGCGCGCGGGGGTAGTGACATCAGGAGATCCAGTAGACGACGACTAAGACCACCGTAATTGCACAAATGGCAGGATAGATGAACCGAAAGATCGGCCGGGGACGCGCCGCGAGCACGTCACGCATTGTCACCGGCTTGAGAGTTCGGTACATGCCGAAGCGATGAGTCTCGAGCTCTTCGGCGACGCTGGCAGCTTCTGCTGGCGACACGGCGACCGAGGCGTCCATCGCGCCATCATCACGCGTGGCTGCGTGTTCGAGCGCTGGGTTATCCTCGTCGCGCTTTGGATCGACCTCGTTTGACCGTCTCGGCGCGAGTGGCTCCCGGGCCGCACGGAGAGATTGCACCGATGCCTCCGACATCGCGTCAGACGGGGGTTGACTGTGGGCGGCGGCCGAGAAGTCGAGAGACCAAGTCGAGAAGACCCATGGCTATTTGAGTTGCCGGCGCGCGTGATGCGCCTCGTCGACAATCACGAGATCCCAGGGGGCCTCGGCGATCTGCCCCGCGTGCGGATCGAGCCGAGCGAGGTGGAGTGAGCAAAGGACGTTGGGCTCAACGCTCCAAGGATTCTCTTGCGGATGATCGGCCTTGACCCGAGCGAGCTTTGCGGAATCGTGATGAACGAACTGCTCGTTGAACTTTGTACGCAACTCAAACTGCCACTGAGTAACGAGGCCAGCGGGGACGATCACCAGCACCCGCTCGAGTGTGTCGCCCATTCGGGCGCGGAGTTCCTTGAGGATCAGTCCGGCCTCGATCGTCTTGCCGAGCCCAACCTCGTCGGCAAGGATGAGTCGCGGCTGGGACTTCTCCAGCGCTCGCAATGCAACAGATACCTGATGAAGCTGCGGCTCTACACGCGAATGCGAAAGCGCCAGAACGGAGTCGTTGCGTTTGGCGTCCAGGATCCGATATCGCTCGCGCCGAAGCCAGCCTTGGTACGGGTACGATCCAGTCGCTGGCGGCTGCTTTAGGAGTTGGAACGCATCCCACTCCGGTCGCAACAGCGACCGAGGAACTTCTTCCACGCCGTGGGCGAACTCAACGGAGCACATGCGTTTCGCAGCTTTGCCCGAGACGCCGCGCACAACGCCCTGTGCTCCGTTTCGGAGATGGGTAACCGTACGGCCCAACTCGAGCTCTTGGGCGCGACTACTCACCCGTGCCGCCTCCCCCTTTCCCCGCCGCGGGACGTTCGGACCCCCGCGAGGCTTCCACTTTAGCGCTTACTCTAAAACGTGGTCGTAAAGTTGCGTCAGCCCTTCACGCTGCAGCGTCTAGCCGAAGTTTTCAACGACCTACGGCCGTAGCGTCCGGTAGTTTCCTCAGCGGCCCCTGCAACAGTATGGAGTCGTGACTGACCTCTACTTAGTGCAAGCCCTTCAGGAGCGGGGCAGAATGCGGATCGTCGGCGTGGGCGTTGGCGCGCCTGTGTCGAAGTCTCGCTCCGCCGGTGGGCCCCACGTCGCTGCCAGGTCGAACAGCTCGTCGCTCGCGGCGATCGCTGCCTCCCACCACTCGAGCGGCGGCGGATCGATGGGGCTCGCGCCTGTCTTTCTCCACTCCTCGACGACGTCCCGGAACGGGACTCTGGCCGCCGTCGCGCCGCCCCGGTAGACGCCCTCCCGGCCGACGCCGGCTGCGCCGAGGCTCCGCTGCAGCATCTGCATCATGATCCAGTAGCGGGTGACGCGATGGCGGTTCCAGTCGAAGCCCTTCGGATCGATCACCAGCTCGCCCGCGTCCTGGCCCCGCTTGATGAGTCCGTCCACGACTTCCTGCGGCATGCTCAGGTTCAGGCCGCCCTCGTCGTCCGTCAGGCGGATCTGGCACACGCGGTCGCGGTAGCCCGGTAGCTCGGCCTGCGTGTTGTCGCGCCAGTTGCGCGCGGCATTCAGGAGCTGTGGAAAGAACTTCAGGACGTCGGGAACCTTCGTGAAGCCCGGAAAACGCGGGTTGTCTGACATCTCGACCGGCGGGAGATCCGGCCGGCGCCATGGCTGGAGATCGAGGCCGAAGGTCGGCCGCGAGGGAAAAAGCGCATCGAAGAAGTGAATCGGGAAGTTGCTGCAGATGCCGCCGTCGGACATGGTGTGACGCACCGGGCCTCTGAGAGGATCGTTGCGCCAGAGCGGCACCGTCGCGAGGAGGACCGGAAAGCTGAGGCTGAGCCGCGCCGCAACCACGAGCGGCAGGTCAAGGCCGGGAACCGGATACAGCGTCCGCTCCTTGCCGCCGGCCTTGTCGTACTTGCGCGCTCCCGCCTGCGTCGCCTCGGTCATCTGAATCACCACTTCGGGCGGGAAGAGCCTCCCGAGCTCCTCGGGATCGAAGAGATAGGGCGTCGTCTCCTCGTCCGGCTCGGGAAACGGCAGTGTCACAGGCCTTGACGCGCTGAGGTCGGTCGTGACGAGCGCGAGATTCACGTCCGGGTTCTTGGGATCCTCGCCCTGAAGCATCCGGAAGGTAAGTGGCCGGTTGAGGGGGAGCCCGGCGCAATGCTGAATCGTTTTGTGGAGCCAGTCGGTGAGGCCGGAGTGCTCGGGCTTTCCAGCCTCCGTCCGCCCGGTGCACATCCCGATCCAGTTCTCGCTGAGAGCTTTGTTTAGGGCAAGTGCGAAGCGCCCGAGCGCGACGAGCGCGACGAGCAAGAGAAGGGCAGGTACGGCGACGAGGGTCGCCACCACGAGCAGGACGATCGCGAACCAGTCCAGCCCGCTGAGCCCGCCGTCCGCGAGCGCCCACACCGCGACAACCATGATCGCAAGCCAGACGAGCACGGCCAGCGCGGCGGCGGCGAGGAAGAGCTTGCGCCCGCGCAGGATCGAAATCAGCGCTTTCGGCCCGCGGCGAACGAGCGAGCCCTTCGAGGTGACGAAGCGAAGCGCTACGTCGAACGCGGGACGCGCGGCGGCCGTCGGCTGAAAGAGGCTGAGCACGAACCCCTGCTCCGTGATCTCGTCCGAGACCTCGCCCAGGGCCTCGTACGCCGCCGGCTCGCCTTGGTTCCAGCGGTACTCGCATGCCGCCGCGGCGACGGCCGCGATCGCACCGGCCGACGCGCCGCCGAGGTTGCGGAACCGGTAGCGGCCGGCGATCTTCCTGATCGCGCTCGGGTAGACGACGCCGCTCGTGATGCCGCCTTTCATGACGAGGTCGCACTCCTCCTCACGCGGGCCCAGCTCGTAGACGCGCTCGCTCACCGCCACCTCAGCTTTCCGAGCCGGCGATCGCCGCCAGCACGACGTTGACTGCGGAAATCCCGGTCGCGAACACGGCAGTTCGCGCCGGGAGCTGTTTCGACAACCCGGCCGAGGCGGCCGAGATCGTGTCGGAGACGTGGATCATGAGGGCGACCTTCTGGGCGTGCCTCCTGATGCCGGGGTCAGGGCTCAGCAGGTCGAGTCCGATCAGGATCGTGCGGATGCCGAACATGCGCGCGATGTGGACGGCGGAGCCTTCCGCGTCGACGTCCGTGCCGAGCCGCCGAGCGAACGCGCGCGGTGCGGCGAGAGCCGCGGTTCCGTTGAAAATCCTGATGCAGGCAAGCGAGATGCGGGCGTAGTCGCGACCGCTGAGTCCGTGCACCCGTCCCTCCCTACCGCGACGCCTTGTCGACCTGCCGCCATGGTGCGAACGGATTCGCTACTCCTTGCAGCGCAGGCTCGAGGGCGGGCAAATGGCGCAGGAGCACGCTTCGCATCGTGTTCGACTCGACCCAGTCGATCCCGGCCTGCGTATAGACCTCCGGCCGGTAGTCGCGCGTGAAGAACCGGTCGCTCTTCAGCCGCCGCGACGCCATCAGGATGAACACGCGGAACGCCGTGTCGCTGAACCCGAACCCGGCCGGCTTCGGCTCCGCGTACATCCCGATCATGTGATCGACGCGCTCGACGTCGCCGTAGGTCTCGCGAAGCTCCTCTGCCCATTCCGGCTTGTCGGTCAGATCCTCGAAGGAGCGGGCCGGCTCGAGGTGGAAGAGCCGCCGGAACTGGTTGTAGCGCGGGACGCCGCGCTCCCGCGTGCGCAGGACGTCCGTCGCCGCCAGGTCGATCTCGGTCCCGTCGGGGCGCTTGAAGTGCTGGAGTGTCCGCGGGTAGTTGTGGAGTGTGATCGCGCCGGGATGGGCCCGTCCGAACGAGTAGAAGAGGTCGGCCATCGGCGTCTCGTCGAGGCGCGCACGCACGCCGAGCGCGTTCAGGTCGTCGAAGGAGTGCTCGCTGAGCACGGCGTCGGTCTCGTGCGAACGGAAGATGTAGTCGTCCGGAATCAGCGGATGCATCCGGTAGACGGAGACGAACTCCTCCGTCAGCGAGTACGGAACGCCATGGTGGTTAGTGGGCGAGCCCGGGATGCCGCGAATGACCTCGCTGCTTGTGCGCCGCCCGAAGCGCTTCACGAACCGCTCGCCAAGGATCCCGTACCAGTTCGCCCGCAGCGCGACGACGGTGGTTGGGTGCGCAATCACCGCGGGCGTCCAGTCGACCGTGTGGATCTTCGCCATCAGGGCCGCGTTCGTGAGCCGCGCCTTCTGGTAGAGGGCCTCGTCGTCGAGCTCGGAGTGCTTCTTGTGCAGGTGGTCGCAGATCGCGTTGTGCTCGCGCATGAAGAGCGAGTGGAGGAGCGCGAGGCCGACCCAGAAGTTGCCCGCGACGCCGGAGAGGTCGATGTGCGCTTCCAGCTCGGTGGGCGGCAACCCCGTCTCGTCGAGGCGCAGCTTGCCGTGCTCGCCCGAGCGGAGCGCCTCGGCGAAGGCTCGCTCGCTGCCGTAGATCTGTGAAGCGTCCCACCAGTGCGAGTCGTCGGTGACGAAGGTCGTCGGCCCGGCCTCGTCAGGCGAGGGATCGGGCCGTGTGCGCTGGATCGTCATCGGGTCGTGCGGCCAGTCATCGCCCGCCTGAAGCGGAAGCTCCCAAGGCCCATCGGGCTGGGGCTTCCCGTGGCTGAACCAGTCGTGCACCTCGAACTGGATCCAGGCCGCCGCGAGCACGTTCAGCGACTCGGCGGGCTGGAACTTCTCCCGCGTCAGCAGCCGCCGGCTGACGAGCCGCGGATCCGGCTCGAGCATCGCCTCGGGAGGCTCCGGGTACGTGTAGCGGAGCGGGACATTGCGCCCGAAGCGGCTGCCGATCGTTCCCATCAACGGGTCAGTCAGGTCGTTGAACATCCCGTCGCGAGTCCGCGCGACGAGGTAGTTCTCGTGATCCGAGCTCGGCGGACCGTCGGACTTGCCGCGGCCGGTGTCGTAGAGGTTCTCGTGGCGAAGCCGGTCGCGAAGGCCGACGAGAGTGAGGATCCCGAGCGGCTTTGGCAGCTTCTCCCAGCCCGTGCGCCGGTCGGCCCGGGAGGCGGCCCTTTCGAGCACCGTAGAAAACAGCGAACGGGCCACGCGGCGACTCCGTGACAGCTCGTTTTTCTCGCGGCTCATGCGCTCCGAAACGACGGCCTGGAGCGAATTCACCGCCTGGCGTGCTCGATATAAACACCCGAGCTTCGGCAAGTCAACATTGCCGAGCGGGAAGGCACCGTGGTACCTTCGGCGCGCCGTTTTTGCGTCAGAAGGAGCGTCGGTGGCGCTCGTAGAAAGGGATCTGGTCAACATGTCTAAGGCCGAGCTCGACGAGCTCTTCGGCCGCAGCCCCGCGGGAGAGATTCCGGACGGCGAGGCGAACGGACAGGTCCTGATCGGGACGGAGAACGACACCGTCTCCGGCACGGCGGCAAAGGTCGCCCACCTCGTTGCCTGGCAAGGCAAGGTGTTCGATCGGGAGAAGGGTGAGCTGCTCAACAAGATCGGGCCGCTCGGCCTAAAGGCGATTCGCGCGCAGGTCTACAAGGAGCCGAGCTGGTTCGACGGGAAGGAGACGATCGTCCTCGACTACTCGGACACCTCGCTCGTCGCGCACTGGATCCGAGACGAGATCCGCGAAGTCTCCCCCCGCCTGTATCTCGGGCTCGTCTTCTGGGAGCGCGACAAGATCCTCCACTTTTCGCTCCAGTTCCCCAGGTGACCGCCCGGCGGCGTCGGCGATGCCGTACCAGCGCGCACTGACGATCGTCGCGCCCGTTGTTCCGGGCGCCGTCGGCGATCTCAAGACCCTGCTCGCCACGATGGGCGACGGAGTCGCCAACGGTTCGGTCCTCGACTTCGGCGCGCTCTCGGACGTCCATTTCGCCCGCCTAATCGTCGTCGACGAGGACCGCGACAGCGCCGGCGAGCCTCTCCCGGCGAGCCTGATTCTCTTGAGCGACTTCGACGTCCCGGTGGAGACCCATCTCGAGGAACTCGTGGACACGGCCGGGAACGGCATCGACCGCCTCTTCGGCCACTGCGAGGGCTACCCCACCGGCGAGCCGGCGCGGCACAACCGGCTGGAGTACCTGACGAGCCACCGTGTGAAGGAGGCGGCGAGGTACGTCAACACCACCGGCCGCACGGCCCGGCAGATCCGGCAGGAGGCCGAGCTTCGGGATGCGATCGAAGACACTCTCGACCGGACCCGTCACGAAGGGGCGAGTCCGGCCGATGTACGCCGGTTGGTGCGGGAGCTCGTGGACCGAGAGCCGGGCCTTGCTTTTGCGCGTGATCCGGCAGAGCGCCCCGGTCTCCTCGCGCGCCTGCGCGAGCTGGCGCACCTGGTTGCGATTCCCCTCCTACTGCTGCCACTGCTCCCGCTGGCGCTGTTCGGCGCGCCGATCTTCGCATTCATCCTCAGGAAGCACGAGCGGCGGGACAAGGCGCCCCACGTGAAACCCAACGAGGAGCTCGTCCAGGAGCTGGCACGACTCGAAGACCACATCGTCCAGAACCCCTTCACCGCCTTGGGCCACATCAAGCCGTCACGGTTCAGGCGCCTGAGCCTGATCGTCATCCTCTTCCTGCTGAACTACGCGACCCGCCACATCTTCAACCGGGGAAACCTGGCCGGCGTGAAGACGATCCACTTCGCGCGCTGGGTCTTCATCGACGACAAGCGGCGCATGTTCTTCGCGAGCAACTACGACGGCAGCCTCGAGAGCTACATGGACGACTTCATCGACAAGGTGGCGTGGGGCTTGAACCTCGTCTTCAGCAACGGCGTGGGATACCCGGAGACAAGGTGGCTCGTGTTCGGCGGCGCGAAGGACGAGCTCGCCTTCAAGGACTACCTGCGCCTGCACCAGGTACCCACGGGCGTCTGGTATTCGGCCTACGGCCGGCTCGCGGCGGTCAACGTCAAGCAGAATGAGCGGATCCGCGCCGGCCTCCAGGGCAACCTGAGCCGAAACAAAGAACGAGCCTGGGTGCAATCGTTGTGACGCCCGCGCCGCTCGATCTGCACGACATTCAGGGGCTCGTCGCGAGAGGCTACGGCCACCTGAGTGCGGCGGCCTTCCTGCTCCTCACGATAGAGGACGCCGCTGCGGCGCGGCGCTGGCTCGGCGACGTGAGCGGCGCGATCACGAGCGCCGAGCTGCGGCGACCGAATCGGGCGTTAAACGTGGCGTTCACGAGCAAGGGCCTCGAGCGGCTGGGGCTCGACCGCCGGACGCTGGAGCTCTTCTCGAACGAGTTCGTGACGGGGATGACGACGCCGCACCGGACCCGGATCCTCGGGGACCAGGACGAGAACGCACCCGCGTGGTGGGAATGGGGCGGAGAGATCGGGCCGTCGGTCCACGCCGTCCTGCTCCTGTACGCACTCAACGATCGAGAGCTCACGTTGTTCGAGACGGAGCAGACCGGGGCCCTGCCGCAGGGGGGCATGCGCGTCGCGCGGCGCCTGGGAACGTCTGACCTCGACGGCGTCGAGCCGTTCGGGTTCCGCGACGGAGTCTCGCAGCCGTTCGTCGAGGGCCTCTCCAAGACGGGGCCGCCCGAAAGCACCGTGCGGGCCGGCGAGTTCTTGCTCGGCTACGAGAACGAGTACGGCCTCTACACGGACCGGCCGCTGCTCGATCCGTCGGCCGACCCCGGTGGGGTACTTCCACGCGACGCCGCCGGCTCCGGGAAGGCCGATCTCGGCCGCAACGGCAGCTACCTGGTCTTTCGGCAGCTGCGCCAGAACGTCGGCCGGTTCTGGCAGTTCGTCGATGTTGCAACTCAACGGGCTGACGGGACCAGCGACCCAGCGGCACGGGTACGGCTCGCCGCGAAGATGGTCGGGCGCTGGCCGAGCGGCGCGCCGCTGACGCTCGCACCCGATGCGGATGATCCCGCCCTGGCGGAGGCGAACGACTTCGCCTACCACGAGCTCGACCGGCGAGGTGCGCGCTGCCCGATCGGCTCCCACATCCGGCGCTCGAACCCTCGCGACTCGCTCGACCCGAGGCCCGGCTCCTCGAGGTCCTTCGAGATCAACCGGCGTCATCGTCTCCTTCGACGAGGTCGCGAGTACGGGCCGCCGCTGTCGATGGAGCAGGCGCTAGCCGGGGACGACTCCGCCGACCGCGGTCTGCACTTCATCTGCCTGAACGCCAACATCCAGCGCCAGTTCGAGTTTGTGAACCACACGTGGCTGAACAACCCAAAGTTCGCCGACCTCTACGACGATGCCGACCCGCTCGTGGCGCCCTCAGCGCCGCACGGGGGGACGTTCACGATGCCCACCGAGGGTGTCCGCGAGCGTGTGACGAACGTCCCACGCTTCGTCACGGTCAGGGGCGGCGCCTACTTCCTCCTCCCCGGTCTCGCGGCGCTTCGCTACCTGGCGAAACAGTCGCGTCCACACGCGGGACCGATGGCCGGACGGCGGTGAGCACGCCATCGCCGACTGCCAGCCTGTCACGCCGGAGGTCGCGGGTTCGAGTCCCGTCGCTCCCGTCTTTCGAAGTCCCTGCAAACTGCAATCCTTTGTTGTCTGAACGGACAGGGGTTCCGGCTTTCTCCATCGTCGTTTGCTGCCCCACCGGCATCTCTTGAGTCGCCTCTTCAGGATGAATCGCCTGCAAAACGAGGTATTCCTCGCATAGGCGTCTCCGATGATGCTGCGGCCTGCCCCGGAAAACCGGTCATGCGTGTGCCTTCGCGAGGATGGCTCGAACTGCCGAGGACGGCAGCGCCCCTGGCTCGGTTTCGGTGGCCGACGGGTGACTTGGAGTGCTTCGAGTGGCAACGTCAGCAGGCGCTCGGAGTGGCGCGTACCGCCGGAACCGACCGCATGAACGGGAGTGCTTGCCATTCGCAGCCCCTCGATCCATACTGACCCACAGAGCGCTGAGTGGACTGCGTGGATGTGGTTGGCCGAACGCTTCACACGGAGAGCTAGCGCGCCGCGCGGAAGGAGTTGCGGATGCGTGATGGTGAACCTGCCAAGCTGACCGTTGAGGAGCTTGACCAGGTGCGTGCTGCTTTCGTCGATATCGCAGCGGGGGACGAAGAAAGTGCTGCGGAGAAGCTGGCTCAGATTGATTCATCGCTGATTGGCGCCCTCGTCGCCATGTCGGATGGGATGTCGGACCTACTCGCCCGCAGCAGTGAGCGCGCTGCAAAGCATTTCGCGGATGCCGCCGCCGAATTCGACAAGGCAATCGAGGAATGCCCGCCGTTTGCACGTCCTCTCGCTGTGTGGGCCGACACTGCGCGGGGAATGCATGCGATGGCCAGGGGCGTGGAACGTCAATATCGCTTCGATTTCGCGGGCGCGGCTTCCGCGTACATTGAAGCTATGGCACGTCTTCAGGATCTGGTCAACAATCGGCTGCCAGCCTTTGCTTCGGAGGAGGACGACGATGCCGCCAAGGCCCTTCTGCAACGCTTGCAGCAGGACGTGGACGCACAGCTTCTGGGCGTGGAAGCGGCTGGGAGTGAGGCGGTCTACCAAAGCGCAATGGCAAGAGGAGACCATACGGCTGCGTATTCAGCGGCGCAGGAAACGGCGGAACGACTCGGTAGGTTCCTAGCTGGTCTAGCAGCTGCCCCCGCGAATCAACGCGCTACGGCTGAGATGGCGCTGGCTAAAGGAAATGTGGATCTAGCGATGGCCGAGGCTCTGAAGATGCGCGCCGCCCAGCAGTGGGACGGTGCATTTGCAGCGTATGACCGTGCACGAGAATCGCTGCGCGAGGCCGCGCTTGCTGCAGCCCTTTCGAATCTCGAAAACGCACAAGCACTGCAAGAGAGCTACATGTCTTACGCTGCGATTGCGATCGACCCAGCCGTCCGCGAGTGCTCTGCGGAAAGAAAGTTGCGTGAAGAGCTTGCTGCCGCTCGGGCTGAAGCAGATAGGTTCAGAGACGCGATGTTAGAAAATGCCAGCGGGCAGCCGGTTATTCAACAGATCGTCACACAGACTCAACAGCAGTTGCAGGAGCAGGCGCAGCAGCAGGCTCAACACCAGGTCGTTCAAGAGGCCAGAGCCGAATTGCGCGGCCTCGTACCTGCCCTCATTGCCAGCGAGTTGCCCGAGCGCGACGAGCTGGCCCGCGAAGCAGCCGAGTTGGCTGAGGATCCATCAGAGGACAAGACCTTCCTCGACAAGGCAGCCGCCTTCACCAAGAAGATCAGCGAAATAGTCAAGAGTGCTGAAGAGGCAGCGGGACCAGTAATCCCGATCGTTAAGACGCTCGTGAAGCTTCTTCCCGCCGCCGCCGTAGTGCTCTGAGAGGCCGAGCGAGAACCCTCTTCCGCCCTCCCTCTCCGTCCCCGGAAATGCCGACCTCCCGCTCGAGGACGAGACGGCTGGCTGTAGGCGACGAGGCCGGGGCGGCCGCTGATCGTCTTGATGAGACAGCTTCCCGTGGCGCCGCGGTCGCACCGGCGAGAGGAAGGACCCCGGCCGGTCTTTCGGTTCGGAGGCGCCCGCCGATAGTCCAACAGCGAACATGTTGCGGCGGCGGCGCGCCCGGCGGGCGGTCGTTCGGCCGTACGCTTGCGGGCTCTGCCGACCATGGAATCTCACGCCGGCGGCTCGACGATCATGCCGTCGAGCGAGGCGTCGCGGACACCGTTCTCGGTCATCGTCGTGATCGCCCCGACGTCGAACAGCAGGTACTCGATGAACCACCCGGAGGCCTTGACGACGAGGTCGGCTGCGGTGTCGAGCTCCGTCCACTGCGTCGCGGCCAGCAGCAGGCAGAGGCTGCCGTCGCCGGAGAGTGCCTACGGCGGTGGTCCAGCCCGGGCAGCAAACGGGCAGCAAACGTCTGAAATCGGCTTGGCTCAACCATGCTGAATCGGACAGCGAAGAGCCTGAAAAGCCGCGTGAATAGAGCGATTCCGCTTCCATCGTCGGCAATCGTCGTGACCGTCGAACAGGCCTGTCACGCCGGAGGTCGCGGATTCGAGTCCCGTCGGCTCCCGTCTCTCGAAGTGCCTGGACGCGGCTGCTTTCCGTACCTGATGGTCACGAGCGGGGCACTCCGCCATGGCCCACACGTGGCCCAAACATCCAGTCGCACCGGATCACCGGACGATCTCGCGCTCTCACGACGGGATTGCACGACGCGAACGACGCCTGTTCTCCACGACGTAGGCTGAACGCGGTGCGCGGGCAGCCACTTGCCTTGATTGGAGTTCCGACAAGCGCGGGTGCCTTCGCGCCCGGTCAGGAGCGCGCGCCCGGGGCGCTGCGCGACGCGGGGTTGCTCGAGCTGCTCAGAGATGCCGGGATCGACGTCCGCGACCGCGGGGATCGCCAAGTCTGGCGCTGGCGGCCGGATCGGGAGAATCCACACGCCCAGAACCTTGGAGCCGTCGTTGAGATCGTGCAGGATACGGCGCGCCGGGTCGCGGCTGCGGTAGCGGAGGGCGAGGCGACGCTGGTGCTGGGCGGCGACTGTACGGTCGGGATCGGCACGGTCGCCGGGCATGTCGAGAGTGGTGAGTCGATCGGGCTGGTCTATTTCGACGCGCACGCCGATCTGAACACGCCCACAAGCGTTCACGAGGGCGCGCTCGACTGGATGGGGATGGCGCACATGCTCGGCGAGGAGGGCGCAGCCCCGGAGCTCGTCGAAGTGGGAGCGACGGTCCCGCTGCTTGATGCGGGACAAGTGGTTGTCTTCGGCTGGGGCGCCGAGCAGGCGACCGAACACGAGCGGAAGGCGGTCGAACGCCTCTCGCTTGAAGTCGTCCCGGCGGATGAGGTGAGAGCGGATCCAGCCGCCGCTGCCACTCGCGCTCTCGACCTGCTCGAGGAGCGGGCGAACCGCTTCGTCGTTCACTTCGACGTCGACGTGATGGACTTCACGGACGCGCCGCTCTCGGAGAATCCGGGCCGCAACGAAGGGCTTGCCTACGACGACGCCGTTCGAGCACTCGAAGTGGTTCTCCGGTCGCCGAGGCTCGCGGGACTCACACTCACCGAGCTAAACCCGGACCACGCAGCCGCGGCTGCCGGCAGCGTCGACCGGCTAACGGCCGATCTGGCGCGGCTCCTCTCCCAGTAGCTCTTGCAGCATGCGAAAGGGGGCGACCTTGGCGTCTGGAGGTGGGGTCACACCAAAACGCGATCGCGTCCGGCGACGCCGTGGCCAACGCGTTGACCCCACGGCTTCCAGGCCGCGTTCATCGGCGCCGCGGCGATCGCTCTCGCCGAGCTCCTCGTCTCGCTCGTGGTCCTGCATCGCGAGGACGTCGTCGAGTTGCAGGTGGATGCGACGCCCGCTCTCGAGGCCGCCTAGAGCGGGCATCGATGGGGGGACCGCGCACAGGGCGGGCCTCGATCGCTCTACGATCGCCGCGTGACCGACAACGAGCAGTTCTGGCGCGCGGTCGTCACCGGCGACGCGGGTGTGATGCGACGCGAGCGCCGGCGACATCGGCGCATCCCTGGCGCGCCTCGCTGCAAGACGTGCCTCGTGCCGCTCGGCGGACCGGCGGCACCCGTGGTCCGCCTCGTCCTCAAGCGCCGTCCATCCGCGAAGAACCCGAACTACTGCGACGTGTGCGAGACATTAGTCCGGACGCATCCCGGCGGCGCCGAGGTCGAGATCTCGATGCTGTTTGCCGACGTGCGCGGGTCGACGACACTGGCGGAGCAGATGCGGCCGACGGAGTTCAGCAGGCTGATGAACCGGTTCTTCGACTGCGCCAACCGTGTCGTGATCGACAGCGACGGGCTCGTCGACAAGCTCGTCGGCGACGAGGTCGTCGCGCTCTATGTGCCCGCCGTCGGCCCTGACCACGCACGAAAGGCGGTCGAGGCCGCGGGCGACCTGCTGCGCGCAACCGCCGACCTCGTTCCGGTCGGTGCCGGCGTGCACACCGGCATCGCGTACGTCGGCGCCGTCGGCTCCGACTCGACCGTCGCCGACTTCACCGCGCTCGGCGACGCGGTCAACGTCACGGCGAGGCTGGCGTCGCTCGCGGGCGCGGGTGAGGCGCTGATCAGCGAGGCGGCCCACACCGCTTCGGGCTCCGACCTCGGCGACCTCGACCGGCGCGAGCTCTCGCTGAAAGGCCGGGACGCGCCGCTCGCGGCGCGGGTCCTTCGGGCGTAGACAGTCTCGCGCGCGCCGCGACGATCAGCGGGCCTTCGCGCCCGAGGCGGAGATGAAGTAGCCGTTCGCCGTCGTGCAGACGCTCAGGCGCCACCCGACGGCCGCCACCTCGCGCTCGAGCTCCCCCGGCTCCCAGAAGCGCTTGACGATGTCGAACTCGCGGCCGTCCGAGAGGCGACGCCGGGCGAGCTCGCCGGTCGAGCTCACGAGGTGGCGGGAGTCGCCGAGCCGCGCGTTGTCGACGAGGGAGCACGTGGGCATCGTGGTCGACGACCTCGAGGCCGCGACGGCGTTCTTCGTCGAACTCGGACTCAAGCTGCAGGGAGAGGGGCAGGTCGAGGGCGGTTGGGTGGACCGCGTGGTCGGGCTCGAGGGCGTCCGGGTGGAGTACGCGATGGTGGAGACCGCGGACGGCCACGGTCGGCTCGAGCTGGTGAAGTTCCACGCCCCCTCGGTCCGGGGCGGCGACGGGCATGCGCCGGCCAACATCCTGGCATCCGCCATCTCGCATTCGCAGTCGACGACATCGACGCCGCCGTCGCCACCGCGGGAGGTGCGCCGAGCGTTAGAACATTGTGTTGTCGTTCTTCGACTCAGCCGGAACGATCTGCAACACGTCCCAATGCTCTACGACTTTCCCTTCTGCGTCGAGCCGGAAGATGTCGATGCCCGCGTAGTCTTGGTCGCCCGGCCAGCTCTGCAAGCAGTGCAGAACGACGTACTGACCTTCCGCGATGGCGCGCTGGAACTTCACCTGCTTGCCCGGATACTCGTCAGCCATCCGCTCGAAGTAGTCAATGAACGCCTGCTTGCCGTCTCCGACGTGCGGGTTGTGCTGAATGTACGTGTCGCCTGCATAGCGCTCAATTGCCTCGGCGGGCCTGCACTCGTTGAACATCAGTCCGTAGAAAGCAATCACGTTTGCCTTGTTCCGGTCCAGTGGGTCTGCGTACTCCCGGCCGGGCGGGAACACGTTGCTCATGCAGGTGGCGAACTCCGACACGGTTCCTAGAACGAGATGCCTGCTCCGCATATTTCGCCCCAAACCTCCCAGGCCGTGGCAGCGGGGCATGCTGGCGCAGTGTGGCCACTAGAATCGCCTCCATGTCCGCTTCTCACGCCTCGCTGACCGACATCCCAGCCGCCGACGTCGCTCACACCGATGCGAAGTGGACGCCGGTCCGCAATCACTTCGGGATCACCGCGTTCGGCGTCAACGCCTACACCGCTCGGAATACCGGCGATCGCCTCATCGGCGAGCACGACCACGCGGATCCCACCGACGAGCAGCACCAGGAGTTGTACTTCGTCCACACAGGACACGCGCGTTTTCAGGTGGACGGTCAGGACGTCGACGCACCTCCAGGCACCTTTGTGAGCGCCCTCGACGTGAAAACGATCCGGTCTGCCGTCGCGCTGTCGGACAACACCGTCGTGCTCGTGATCGGGGCCGAGCCTGGCGCTCCGTTCGAGGTCACACCTGCCGAGCGTGCCGAGTTGGCTGTGGCAGGCTTGCCAGCGACTCCGGCCTGAGATCAGACGAAGGTATTTCCACCTCGAGTAGGCGGAAGACAGGGCGTCGGTAGGAGCGCTCGCGCTGGACGCCTAGTCAACCCCGCTGCTCGAGCTCCGCCACGTCACCTGCCCCGATCGCCGGGGACGGTGTGCGCGAGGATCGCGCGGGCGATGGTCTCCCAGTCGGCTCGCTCGACCCCGTGTCCGGTTCCCTCGAGCGTGAGCAGCCTTGCACCGGGGATCTCCCGGGCCAGCGCCTCTCCGTGCTCGAGCGGGAACATCGGATCCTCCGTGCCGTGGATCACCAGCGTGGGGACGGCGATCGAGGACAGCGGCTCGGGCGGCATCTCGCCCTCGGCGGCCAGGCCGTGGTTCTCGGAGGCGGCGATGTTGTGCGCACGCTCGACGTCGCGGCGGACAAGCTCGTGCGTCGCAGCCTCGTCGAACGGGCGCGCGCCTCCGGCGAGCAAGCGCGCGTAATCCACCAGATACTCGATCACCGAGTTCTCGTCCGACCAGTCCACAGTCGCGCTCGCCACGAACCGCTGGTACCGCTCCGTGGCCGACGGGAGCCCACGTTTGCCCGGCGTCGCGGGCGAGGTGCTGATGAGGACGAGTGAGAGGGCCCGATTCGGGTAGTCGAGTGCGAGCAGCTGCGCGAAGGCACCGCCTGCCGAGACGCCGACCACGTGCGCAGCCGCGATCCCGTATGCGTCGAGGACGCCGACCGCGTCGGCGATCAGGTCGGTGCCGGTGTATTCCGGGCGTCCCGGCTCAGATGTGACCGATCGGCCCGTGTCCCGGTGGTCGTAGCGGATCACGAAGCGCCCTCCCTCGGCCAGCAGCCTGCAGAAGCCCTCCTCCCACCAGAGCATCGATGCGCCGATGCCCATGATCAGGAGGATGGGCGGATCGACGGAGCGGCCGAACGATTCCGTACAGAGCTCGACGCCGTTTGCTTCGATCATGCGCTCGGCCACTCTCACGCCTCCTCCCGCTTTGGGGGATCAGTTCCGACCGACCGAGGTGACGCGCTCGCAGCGTCCGGCGGCTCGGCGAACGCGATCGCGTTCCCGTCCGGATCGGGGATGTTCACGTGGCGGACGCCGTTCGAGTAGGTCTCGATCGGTTCGTGCTCGATACCCTGGACAGCGAGGCGCTCGATGAGCGCATCGAGGCCGGCGACGGCCAGGGTGATGCGGCCCGCGCCCGCCCGCGCCGCGTTCGGCTCGATGAAAAGCCAGGCGTGCTCGTCGATCTCCCACAGCACCTCGTCCCCGACGCGACTGTCCCGGGGCCGGCCGAAGAACCGCGTATACCAATCGATGCTCGTGTCGAGATCGGATACCGGAACACCGGCGAAGAGGTGAGTGATCGCACTCAATTGCTGCGCTCACCGCCGAACCCGGTAATGCATGTGGGTGACGCCGCCCTCCCCCTCGAGGATCCGGGTGCGCTCTAGCTCGATCTGCTCGGCGGCGAGGCCCTCGAACAGACGACGCCCTTGGCCGAAGAGCACCGGGACGACATGGAGCTCGAGCTCGTCGAGAACGCCGGCGCCGAGTGCGAGCTGCGCGGTGGCCGCGCCGTGGACCAACACGTTCTTGTCGCCCGCCGCCTCCTTGGCTCGAGTCATCGCGCTCGTCACGTCGTTCACGTACGTGACCAGCGGCCACTTGCTCACGTCGATGCCAGGCTCGTGGCGGCTAAAGACCCAGATCGGCACGCTCTCGTGATGGTCGCCGCCCCAGCCGCCGGCGGGCTCGAAGGTCCGCCGGCCGGCGACGACCGCGCCAGTGGACATGAACTCTTCGACGACCTGGCCGTTGACTCCGCCCGACCGGCGGACGGCCTCGAGGTCGACGTCGCTGCCCGTCATCACCCACTCGTGGAGACGGAGTCCGCCGTCGCCGAGCCCGTTGCCCGGTCCCTCATTCGGCCCGGCGATGAATCCGTCGAGCGACATCGACATGTAGAGAACGGTTGCGGACACGGAGTCTCCTTTCCTCGTCTGCGAGCGGCTGAACGTACGCAACCCCGGCGCCTCGTCGGAGGATCGTTCGACTGTTCTGCCCGTTCAGACCGGCACGCGCCACAAAACTAATCGGTGGCACCGCCGCAACGGCCGTGCCACCGGGCAAAGTTGGACGACATGCGCTGCTCGTCGAACTGACGGCGGTATTCAGGGAGAACATCAACCGAGCTCGATTGCGCGCTAGTCTCGGCTCCGTTCGACGCGCGGCCGCCCGCGGCAATTGCGGTGCGGGACCATACCTGGTATACATACTCAGTATGTTCGCAACGAAGCTCTACAGATGAGCGTCCCCCACGCGCTCCTCGCCCTCCTGAGGGAGGGGCCGAAGTACGGTCTGCGGCTGCAGAACGAGTTCGAGTCGCGTACCGGCGAGGTCTGGCCGCTCAACATCGGGCAGGTCTACACGACGCTGCAGCGCCTCGAGCGCGACGGGCTCGTCGAGGCCGATGGCGAGGGCGAAAGATCGCAGAAGCGGTACCGGATCACCTCCGGCGGCGCCGACGAACTGGCCGGCTGGCTTCGCACCCCACCCGACTTCGTCCCGCCGCCGCGCGACGAGCTCGTGATCAAGGTGCTAGTTGCCCTGCAGGTACCCGAGATCGAGATCCACGAGATCCTGCAGGTGCACCGCCGGCACGTCATCGAGGTCATGCAGCGCTACACGCGCATCAAGGCCGTGGCCTCAGAGGCAGACCTGCCGCTTGCGCTGGTCGCCGATGCGGAGCTCTTCAGGCTCGAAGCGATCGTCCGCTGGCTAGACGCCGCCGACGTCCGCTTGAAGCAGCATTCGCCGGTCGCACTGGCCGCGGCGGTCGACGCGCCTCTCGAACCAACTCGCGCGATGGAGGTAACGCAATGACGAGCGCACTCGAACTGCGCCAGGTATCGAAGATCTACGGCTCAGGGCCGAGCGAATTGCGTGCGCTCAGCGAGGTCGACCTCTCGGTCGAGCTCGGCGAGCTCCTAGCCGTCATGGGCCCGAGCGGCTCCGGCAAGAGCACGCTCTTGACGATCGCCGGCAGCCTCGAAGAGCCAAGCAGTGGCCAGGTGTTCGTAGACGGGGTCGACCTTGCGACCACCTCGCGCTCGGAGCAGGCGAGGATGCGACGCCGATCGATCGGCTACGTCTTCCAGGACTTCAACCTGCTGCCGGGCTTGACGGCGGTCGAGAACGTCACGCTGCCGCTCGAGCTCGACGGCGTCTCGGCGAAGATCGCACGCCTGACCGCTATCGACGCGATGGAGGCGCTCGAAGTGGCGGACCATGCAGACCGCTACCCCGACGAGCTCTCAGGCGGCGAGCGCCAACGGATTGCCATCGCACGGGCGATCGTCGGCGAGCGTGGGTTGCTGCTCGCCGACGAGCCGACCGGGGCTCTCGACACCGTGAACGGCGAGGCCGTCATGCGACTGCTCCGGGCCGCCACCCAGCGGGGAGTCGCCGGCGTCGTCGTGACCCACGAGGCGCAGCTTGCCGCCTGGGCCGACCGCGTCATCTTCCTGCGCGACGGACACGTCGTCGACCAGACGGTCGCGCCTCCCGGCCCGGAGTCGCTGCTCGCGGCGGGTCATCGGGGATGAGTGCCGCCGCCCGGCTCTCGACGCCGGCCGGGCGGGGAAGCGGCGTCGCCGCCTACCGCGCCCTTGTCCGCTGGGCCGGGCGCATGTTCCGGCGCGAGTGGCGGCAGCAGCTCCTGGTGGTGACGCTGCTCGCGCTCGCGGTCGCGGCTGCGGTCGGCAGCATCACGATCGCCGACAACGCGGGTGCCGCCGAGAACAGCGACTTCGGCTCCGCAAGCCAGGCGCTCAATTTCGACGGCTCCGATCCGCAAAAGCTCCAGGCGGGGCTCGACTCCGCGAAGAGATCGTTCGGAACGATCGACGTCATTGGCCACCGCTCCGTGCCGGTTCCCGGCAGCGTCGAGACGGTCGACTTCCGCGCGCAGGATCCGGACGGTGCCTACGGTGGCGAGCTCCTCGCACTCCGCCGGGGCAGCTACCCCACGGCGCCCGAACAGGTCGCCGTCACCGCCGGTGTCGCCGACCTCCTACGGCTAGACATAGGGTCGACGCTGGCTCTCGACGGGCGTCGACGGACCGTCGTGGGCATCGTCGAGAACCCGAGCGAGCTGAGCGACGAGTTCGCTCTGATCTCTGCCTCGTCCGCGCGCCCGGACCGGGTCACCGTGCTCGTCGAGGCGAGCGCCGGGTCGCTCGACTCCTTCTATCGATCCCAAGGCGATCGCTCCCGCTCGGCCTTCGCGGGCTCCATGGAGCGCGGAAACGACGTCAGCAGTGCGGCGGAGACGCTGGCGATGCTCTCCGTGGTCACCGTCTTCCTCCTCCTGGCCTCGCTGGTTGCCGCCGCGGGCTTCGCGGTCGTCGCGCAGCGGCGGCTCCGCCAGCTCGGCGTGCTCGCCGCCGTCGGCGCCACGCAGAAGCACCTCCGCCTCGTGCTCCTGACCAACGGCGCCCTCGTCGGCACCATCGCTGCATTCGGCGGGGCGATCGTCGGCCTCGCACTCTGGCTCGCGTTTGCCCCGACGCTGGAGTCCGCCGTCGGCCATCGCATCGACCGGCTCAGCCTGCCCTGGGTGTTGCTCGCGCTGACCGTGCTCCTCGCGATCCTCGCGGCGACCGCCGCCGCCTGGTGGCCGGGACGCACGCTCGCCCGCCTTCCAGTCATGCTCGCGCTCTCGGGGCGACCACCGGAGCCGAGGCCCGTTCGTCACGCGGCGATCGCGGCCGCAGCGCTGATCGCGGTCGGCATCGCCTCGCTCGCACTCTCCAGCCGAGATAGGCCGCCGCTCATCGTCGGCGGCATTGTGGCGACCATCCTCGGCTGCCTCCTCGTCGGCCCGTCGGCGATCCGCATCTTCTCCAGCTTGGCTGGACATTTTTCGATCGCGCCACGATTGGCACTGCGAGACCTCGCTCGGTACCAGACCCGTTCCGGGGCGGCACTCGCCGCCATCACCCTTGCCCTCGGCATCGCGGCGGCGGTCGTCGTCACCGGGACAGCCGAGGAGAAGCGGCAGAACGAGCGGGCGGCCGCCGATCTGCCGAACCTGTCCGACCGCCAAGTCCGGGTGTACACGGGTCCCATACAAGACCCGGACGCCATCCCGATCCCGATCCAAACACCCGCCCAGCTCGCGCGGAGCGAGGCGCGCGTCCGCCAACTCGCCGCCGGTTTCGATCAGGCAGCCGTCATCCCCCTTCGGAAGGCCATCCAACCCGGCCTTCCGCCCATTGTCACCTTCGAGGGCGACCGGGCCCTTATCGCCGTCGGTCTCGCGAGGCAGATCGGCGAGGACGCCTGGACCCGGGAATCGGCCCTCTACGTCGCCACGCCTGCAATGCTCAGCCACCTCGGAATCGACCCCGCCACGGTCAATCCGAGCGCGGACTTCCTGGCCGACCCGGCCGTTCCCACCGACGAGCTCGCCATCCTGGGCATCCGCGCGAGGAGGCACTTAGCCGTCACGAACGTCCAGAAGATCGACAGCCGCGAGGTCCTCGGATCCGGGAGAGCGGACACCGGCAAAGTCCCGTCCTCGTTCGTCACGCTGAACGGTCTTCGCCGTCACGGCTGGAAGCAGATCCCGGCAGGCTGGCTCGTCGAGTCGAGCCGTCCTCTGACGAATGACCAGATCGCCGCCGCCCGCGACCTCGCGGCTGAGTCCGGCCTCACGATCGAGACGCAGCGAGAGAGCACCTCCTTCGCGACGCCCATTGCGATCGCGACCGCCGCAGGCGCCCTCTTGGCGCTAGCGATCCTCGCCATGACGGTCGGATTGATCCGCAGCGAGAGCACTCGCGACCTCCGCACGTTGACGGCCACCGGAGCCACCAGCGGGATCCGCCGCACGCTGACCGCCGCTACCGCCGGCGCGCTCGCGCTCCTCGGCGCGCTCCTCGGCATTGCCGGGGCCTATCTCGCACTCGCGGCGACCTACTACGACGACCTCGGCTATCTCAGTCGGATCCCAGTGCTCTCACTCGCCTTCCTGGGCATCGGCGTCCCACTGGTTGCCAGTGCCGCTGGCTGGCTCCTCGCCGGCCGCGAGCCGCCTACCATCGCCCGGCCGGTACTCGAATGACCGGCTTCGGGCAGGCCCCAGACTGCGATCAGTCGATCCACTCGACGTTGTAGCGCGGCCCAGCCTCGAGCATCCGTTCGATCAGTTCCTGGGTCACGGGCGGCGTCGGACCGGTGGGATCGTCAACCGGTGTGCACACCTCGCGGAACCACCCCTCCATCCCCGCAGGGGTGTAGACCGCAATCATCCTCGCGTGCTTCGCTCCGTCGTTCCGGTAAGAGTGCCCCGTGCCGCGCGGAACAAAGACGGACTGCCCGGCCGAAACGGATCGCGTCTCGGCGCCCGCGGTGAACGTGATGGCTCCCTCGGTGATCGTGAAGAGCTCTTCCTCGGCGAGGTGCCGGTGCGGCGGTGGCCCGCCGCCGATGCCGACCAAGCAGTCGAGCGCAAACATCGAGCCGCCCGATTCCTCTCCCGTCACGATGAACGTGTACATGTCACCGGGTCCCCACCACGACCGTCCGGCTTGACCCGCGGTCGTCTGCACCACTCTTCCGCTCACGTGTGCCATTACCCTCCCTCGTTCGCATGAGCGGCCGTCGTCGACGCGCCGAAGCACAGCACTGTATTGAGTCGCGCCGATCCGTGGCTTCCGAAGAGGCTCTGAGCCTAATAGAGGCCTAAACGCTCCCGGCAGCAGCGCCTCTCAGCGCCGTGCGAATGGCGTGAAATTTTCGCTCCCGGCCCGACCGCACCAGGGCGGCCGGGCCGAGTTTCCCCCCTAATGACTCGAGGTCACCTGATAGCAGGCGACGTCGTACTGTGACACCGCCTTCGGGCTACCGTTGGCGGCAGAAGGTGTGCCCTCGCTCCCTGCGTAAACAGTCTCGGCGTGCGCAAACCCACTCGTGAGGAACCCAGCCGGCTCTGTGGTCGCTCCTGGCTCGCCGCATTCTGCCCCGGGCTGGCCGGTGCCGCTCGGATTCGGCGCCGCGAGCGCGGGTGTAAGGGGAGCCACCGCGAGCACCGCACCGGTGAAGAGCGCAACGAAGATTTTTCTCATGGTTCGCCTCCGTCCTCTGCGTTCAGTCGCCACCTGTACTACGCGTCAGTGATGCCAATCGGATTTGCTGAACGCCGACCTCCTGGTGACCCCGACGACGCTGCTGCGCTGGCATCGCGAGCTGGTGCGGCGGAAATGGACGTATCCGCAGCTTCAGCCCAGAGGTCGCAGTGCCCGCAGAGAGAGAGCATCGCAGCGCCCCGTCACGGTGCGGGCGCGTACGTCTTTACGTCTCAGTAACGGTCGATTTCGATCAGGCGTTCGTCGCTGATCCCGAAGTGGTGAGCGACCTCGTGAAGGACAACCCGGCTCACCTCCCGGCGAAGCCTCTCCGGGTCGTGCCCGTAGAGGCGCACGAGCGGGCCGCGGTAGATCGTGATCTTGTCCGGCAGAACCCCGCCGTAGCGGCTGCTGCGCCTGGTGAGCGGCACGCCCTCATAGAGCCCGAGCAAGCGCTGGCCCGGAGGCGCTTCGTCTTCGACCACGATCTCCACGTTCGACATTCGCGCTCGCAGATCTGATGGCAGCGAGTCGAGCGCATCCTGGGCGTACTCCTCAAACCGCCCTCCCGAATCGAGCAGACCGCCTTCCATGTCGAGAGGGTAGTCCTGGCGCGAGTGTCTGAGGGATGATCACGCGCATGCCTCCCCACCAGCAGCGTGTCTCGCTCGTGACGGGTAGCTCGCGCGGGCTCGGCAGTGCCATCGCCAGGCGTCTCGCAAGCGATGGCCTGGCCGTTGCCGTAAACGGCCTCCACGGTGACGCACGGGCGCTCGAGGTGGTCGCCGCCATCCGGAACGACGGCGGAGTCGCCGACGCCTTTACGGCCGACGTCACCGACCAGGGGCAGGTTGCCGATCTCGTCGCGGCGGTGACCAGCAGCCTCGGCCCCATCGACGTGCTGGTACTGAACGCGACCGGTCCGCAGCCGGAAGCGCCCCTGGCGGAGGTGGCCTGGGCGGACCACGTCGCGCAGCTCGAGTTCTTCGTCAAGAGCCCGGTACTGCTGCTCCGAGCCGTCCTCCCCGGAATGCAGACCAAGCGGTCCGGCCGCATCGTCCAGATCGACTCCGAGGTCGTCGACCGGCCGCCCCCTGGCAGATCCGCCTACGTGACCGCAAAGAACGCCCAGATCGGTCTCGCGCGGAGTTGGGCGCGCGAGCTCGCCCATCTCGGCATCACAGTGAATATGGTCGCGCCCGGCTTCATCCCAGTCGAGCGCCATACGGACGTCCCCGACGAGATCAGAAGCGCCTACATCGCCTCCGTGCCCGCCGGCCGCCTCGGGACCCGCGAAGACATCGCCCACGCGGTCAGCTTCTTCGCCTCGGAGGCAGCGGGATTCATCACTGGGCAGCGCCTCGTCGTCGACGGCGGTCGCGGTCTCGGTGACTAGGCGTTTGCCCGTGCGAGGCCACGTCGTCGCGATTGACAACAACACGTGCCCGCACTTCCGAATTCCCTGAACCAGCGCGACACG
>CAVTTI010000048.1:0-30611 GCA_963737615.1 uncultured Actinomycetes bacterium
GGCGGTTCTCGCCGGTGAGGGCACGGCTCATGCGCTGTTGCGCCGGTCCGGGCACCACGCCTGGCGTGAATCCGGCTACGGCTTCTGCATCTTCAACAACTGCGCCATCGTCGCTCGAGCGGCTCTCGACGAGTTCGGCCTGGAGCGGGTCGCAGTCGTGGACATCGACGCGCACCACGGCAACGGGACCGAGGCGATCTTCTACGACGATCCGGCCGTTCTCACGGTTTCGCTCCACCAGGATCGGAGCTTCCCGGTCGAGACCGGTGGCGTCGAGAGCGTGGGTGGAAAGGACGCCGAGGGCACGAACGTGAACGTGAACCTTCCGCCGGGTGCCGGAGATCCCGCCTACCTCGATGCTTTCGACCGGATCGTCGTCCCGGTGCTCCTCGAGTACCGCCCGCAGCTCGTCGTCGTCGCCTGCGGGGTCGACTCGAGCCTCTTCGATCCGATGGCCCGCCTTGGTGTCACTGCGACCGGGTTCGCGGGCATGGCCGAGCGGCTGCTCGGCGTCGCGAGCGAGGTCGCGGACGGACGGCTCGTCTCTGTGCAGGAGGGCGGTTACAGCCCCGTCTACTCGCCCCTCTGCTGGCTGGCCTTCATCGAGACGATCGGCGGGCTCGACGTCCACGCAGATCCGTTCGAGGACTTCATCGCTGAGCAAGCGACCTGCCGTGAGCTCGCTCCCTGGCACGTAGAGGCCAACGAAGCAACGCGGAAGCACCTCGCTTCCTATTGGGCCTCGCTCTAGCTGCCGGCTTCGGCAGTAGCGACCGCGCCGTCGCTTCCGACCGAGTCTTCCTCGATCGAGCGAATGTGTGCCTCGGTCGCCGCGGCAGCCTCGTCGGCATCGCCGGAGCGGATGGCAGCCAGGATCCGCTCATGCTCGGCCAGGGACCGCGCTTCGCGCCCGGGGCGGCGAAGCGAGGTGTTGGCGATCAGGAGCAGAACGCTTCGGAGGTCGTCGAGGGCTTTCCCGAGGCGCTTGTTTCCGCTGGCCTCCGCCATCACGTCGGAGAACTCGGTCAGCGCCGAGTGGACGCGCGCGTCGTCTCCTGTCTGGAGCGCCTGCCGGCCCTCCTCGATCGTCCGCTCGAGGCTGTCCAGGGCGTCGGGAGGGCGCCGGTTAGCAAGGTCCCGCGTGATGTGACATTCGAGGAGGATCCGAAGCTCGAGGATCTCGCGGACGTCGGACTCGGCCGGCTCGATTACGCGAGCGCCACGATACGGCTCGATCTCCACCAGCCCGTCACGCTGGAGGCGGATGAGCGCCTCGCGCACCGGGGTCTTCGACACGCCGAGATCAGTCGCGATACGGGCTTCGACCAGCTGGGTGCCGGTGGTCAGCGTCCCGGAGAGGATCTCGTCGCGGAGCTGCTCGTAGACGCGGCGCTCCAGCTGTGCAGGGAGGATTCTCTGACGCATGTCTTCGGTGATACATCGTATCTCGTCCTTGACATAGGTCGGCATCCGCTCGTACACTCGGTAGTTCGTATCTGATATCTGATCATGTCTCTCGCGTCCGCCTCAGACCCGATTTCCACCGTGCTCGGCGCTGTAGACGGTGTCAACGCCGTCGCGCTCACACAGGAGATCGTCCGGATTCCAAGCGTCGTGGGCGAGGAGGGAGAGCTGGCCCGGGCGCTCGCTCCTCGGATGGAGGAAATGGGCTACGACCGCGTCTACCTCCAGGACGTGCTCCCGGACCGGCCTAACGTCGTCGGCGTCGTGGACTCAGGCCGGCCGGGGCCGTCGCTCGTCCTCACGGGACACATCGACACGAAGCCGGTCTGCCTCGGCTGGGACGACGATCCCTACTCGGGCCGCCTCGCGAGCGGTCAGCTCCACGGTCATGCGGTAATGGACATGAAGGCCGGTGTGGGGGCCTTCGTCGAGGCGGGCGCAGCCCTGGCCCGAACCAAAGATCGGTGGCGAGGCAAGGTCCTGGTTGCCGCAGTCTCGGACCACATGGGTCAGCAGCAGGGCGCGATCAAGTTCTTCGAGGAGCACCAGGGGGACCTCTGCATCCTTGCCGAGCTGACCGACCTGGTCGTCTACCTGGGCCATCGGGGGCGTGCGTACTGGGACATCACCTCGATCGGCCACTCTGCGCATACGTGCCATCGCCACCTGGCCGTGAACGCGATCGCGAAGATGGTGCCGCTGATCCAGGAAGTCGAGGCGCTTCGCTATGAGCCAGAGCTTCCCGACTGGGTCAGCGAGCTCTTCGGCCCGGAGCTCTACACGGCGGTAGGGCGAATCTACGGAGGCTTGCCCCCGGGCGGGCCGTCGATGATTCCCGACGAGTGCACGATCCGCGTCGACTCGAGGCCTCAGCCGGGCGTCCAGATCGACGAGGTCAGGCGACTCATCGAGGGCGCAGTGGAACGGGCCCAAGAGCGGGATCCGGAAGCCCGCTACGACATCGTGCTTGCCGACGAGAAGTCGTCCCACCTGATCGAGCGCGACCATCCCCTCACCGTCGCCCTGGCGGAGGCGATCGAGTCTGTGACGGGAAGCCGCTGCCACGTATGGTGGCGGCTCGTGGCTCGCCGATACGGCAAGTTTCGGGAACCTGGTTCCCACCGTGATCTTCGGCCCCGGCCGCGAGCCGGTCTACATGCCGAACGAATGGCTTGCGACCGAGGACATCGAGATCGCAGCGCAGGTCTATGCCGCGACCGCGGCGATCCTGCTTGCGCCCGATGAGTAGCCGGCTCGAGTGCCTGCCGGCGCTCAGGACGCTCGCGACTACATGCGGGGGGATCAAGCCTGGAGAGCGCTGCTTGGTCGTGAGCGACACGGGCGCCGACCAGGACGTCGTGCAGGCGGCGGAGGCTGTACTTACGACGCTGGGAGGGTACGTCGTCGTCGTCCGCTCGGATCCGGCCGAGCTGCCGGGCGACGATCCGCCCCCGGCGGTCGGAGCGGCGATGCTGGAAGCCGATCTGATCGTGGAGCTGACCTCGGTCTTCATCGGGTCCTGTCCGGCCCGGCGGATGGCGTGCGAGCAAGGTGCGCGCTATCTGACCGTTCCGGGGCTCGGTTGGACGACCCTGCGTCCGGACGGACCGTTCTCGGCGGACTTCCGCGCCCTTGGGGAGCACGCGAAGCGTCTGGCAGAGCGCTTCGATGCCGCCGGCGAGTTCACACTGACGAGCGATGCAGGAACCGAGCTCGCAGGCAGCTTCGAAGACCGGCGCGGCCGGCCTTTGTGGGGCGTCGCCGACGAGCCCGGCGGCTATGCGGCCCCGCCGGACATCGAAGTCGGTGCGAGCCCGGTGGAGGGAACCGCAGAAGGCGTCGTGGTCGTCGACGGCTCACTTCTCTTCCTCGGCCCGGACCAGCTTGCCGCCCCGGTTCGGCTGCGCTTCGAGGCGGGACACCTCGTCGACGTGGACGGCCCCGACGCCTGGCGTCTGACGGACGCTCTCGAGCGCTCCGGTGACGACCGCATGTCGCTCCTCGCCGAGGTGTCGATCGGGCTCAACCCTTTCTCGCGTCCGGGCGGGTCGGCGCTCGAGCTCGAGGGGATCGTCGGCGGTGCGCACGTCGCCGTCGGGAACAACGTGCCATATGGTGGCTCGAACGACGCGCGCTCCCATATCGACTGCGTCCTCCTCCGCGCCACCCTGGCGCTCGACGGCGAGCCTCTCTCGCCGACCCCGTGACGACAGAGCAGCTGGTCGGAGACGTCCTCGAGTTCGCTGCGATCCCGGCTCCGACTTTCGCCGAGGAGGCTCGGCTCGACTGGCTCGATGACCGCCTCATCTCTGCGCCGGGACAGCGCTTCCGCGACGCGGCCGGAAACCTGGTCTGGCAGTGGGGCGACCACCGGCCCGAGCTGGCGATTCTGGCCCACGTCGACACCGTCTTCCCGGGGGAGACGCCGCTCTCGTTCCGGCGCGAAGAAGGGAGGCTGATCGGGCCCGGGATCGGGGACAACGCAGCCGCCGTGGTTGTCGCTCTCCACGCGGTCTCTGGGTTCCTCGGGGAACAACAGGCTCGCCCTGGAGCGGTGGTCTTCACGGTCGGCGAGGAGGGCCTCGGGAACCTCCGCGGGGCCGTCGCGGCGTGCGAGGGCCTTCAGCCTGCCGCGGTCGTCGCCCTCGAGGGACACGGGCTCGAGCGCGTGCTCGTCGACGCGGTCGGGAGTGCTCGCGTTCGGATTCGTGTCGAGGGGCCAGGAGGCCATTCATGGGTCGATCGCGGTCGGCCGAGCGCCGTGCACGGGCTCCTCGCCCTCGGTCAGGATCTGCTCGCGGACGCGACGCCCGACAATCCCGTGAACCTCGGCACGATCTCGGGCGGCCAGTCGGTGAATACGATCGCGGCCGAAGCCGAGCTCATTGCGGAGATACGGTCAGTCGACGAGGAGCCCCTCGCTGCCTTTGTCGCCGCCACGGCGTCCCTGGTCGTGCACGAACCGCTCACGGTGACCGTCGACGACGTCGGTCGGCGGCCCGCAGGACGGCTCGACCGGTCCTCGACGCTTCTCGCCGCCGTTCGCTCCGTCCGCCAGGAACTTGGCCTACCCGACGAGCTCGAAGCCGGCTCCACGGATGCGAACGCGGCCCTGGCGCGGGGTATCCCCGCACTGACGCTCGGCTGCTCCTACGGGCGTGGAATGCACACCACCGGCGAGTCCATCGAGGAGGATGCCCTAAAGCTTGGCCTTCGTCAGCTGGCCGCGGTTCTCGAGAGGCTCTTGGCCGCTTGACGAGCCGCTGCAGCGCTGGATAGGCTCGCAATCGTATCTCATATCTGAGGAGACTTGATGGCCACGACGTACGCACTCCTTGACCCTGTCACGAAGTTCCTTTCTCAGGATCACGGGCTGCTAATCGGCGGCGAGGAAGCCGAAGCCGCCAGCGGCGAGCGGTTCGATGTCCTCAATCCAGCCGACGGCACAGTTCTGACCACGGTCCCGTCCGCGGGACCGGCGGACGTCGACGCCGCCGTCAGCGCCGCCCGCGACGCCTTTCCCGCCTGGCGCGACATGCCTCCCGCCCAGCGCGCCGACCTGCTCTGGCGCCTCGGCACGCGCATCAGAGAGCTCGAGGACGAGTTCGCCGAGCTCGAGACGCTCGACAACGGCAAGCCGCTCGCCGAGACGCACATCGTCGACATTCCCCTCACGTCGGATCTGTTTCGCTACTACGCGGGCTGGGTGACCAAGATCGAGGGCCAGGTGGGAACGCCCTCCTTCGGCAACTTCCATACGTACATGCGGAGCGAGCCCGTCGGAGTCGTCGGCGCGATTATCCCGTGGAACTTCCCGCTCCTCATGTGCGGCTACAAGCTGGACCCTCGCTCGCCGCCGGCTGCACCGTCGTCCTGAAGCCCGCGGAGCAGACGCCGCTCTCAGCGCTTCGTCTCGCCGAGGTCGTGACCGAGGTCGGGTTCCCGCCGGGCGTGGTGAACGTCGTGACCGGCTTCGGCGAAAGCGCGGGTGCCCCGCTCGCCGGCCACACCGACGTCGACAAGATCACCTTCACCGGCGAACACACGACCGGCCAGAAGATCATCGAGGCGTCGAAGTCGAACCTGAAGCGCGTCTCTCTCGAGCTCGGGGGCAAGTCGCCGAGCCTGGTCTTCGACGACGCCAACATGGAGGCAGCGCTCGAGGGCACCCATGGCGCGGTGTTCTTCAACCAGGGCCAGTGCTGCATCGCCGGCGCCCGTGTCTTCGTTCACGAGAAGGTCCGCGACGAGTTCGCCGAGCGTCTCGCAGAGCGCGCAGGCTCGATCCGCCTCGGCTCGGGACTGGATCCGGAGACGACCATGGGTCCCCTCGTGAGCGACGAGCAGCGACAGCGGGTGAACGGCTACATCGAGTCGGGCCGGAGCGAGGGCGCACGGATCCTCTCCGGTGGTGAGCCTCCCACCGGCGAGGGGCTGGCAGACGGGTACTTCGTCTCGCCGACGGTCTTCGTCGACGTGGAGCCGGGCATGAAGATCATGCGGGAGGAGATCTTCGGCCCCGTCGCGATGGTCGGGACGTTCTCGGACGAGGACGAGGCGATCGCGCTCGCAAACGACACCCGCTTCGGGCTTGCCGCGGGGATCTATACAAGCGATGTGGGCCGCGCCCACCGCGTCGCGGCGCAGGTTCAGGCGGGAACCGTCTGGGTGAACACGTACGGCATGTTCGACGCCGCGATCCCGTACGGCGGCTTCAAGCTCTCGGGCTTCGGCAAGGAGCTCGGACGCGAGGCCCTCGACCTCTACCTGCAGACGAAAACCGTCTGGGTAAACCTAGACGCCTAGGGTGGGCCCAACGGCGCACCGATCTCCCTGCGAGACGTTCCGCCTGGACTGCGACGAGCTCTGGCGCAGCCTCCCCGAGCATCCCTTCCTGAAGGAGCTCCAGGCGGGGACGCTCGCCGCTCGGGCGCTTTCGCTTCTTCCTCGAGCAGGACATCGAGTTCCTCGAGGCGATGGTCCGCGCGGTCGGGATCGCGCTCTCTCGCGCCCGGGACGAGAAGGAGATGCGGCTCTGGATCGACAAGGCGGCGCTCATCGTCGAGCGGGAGCTCGAGAACGAGCGCGGTCTGCTCGCGCACGTCGAGGAGCAGACCGGACGCCCTGATGGGCCGGTGATCCAGGCACCGGCGACAGTCGCGTACGGAGGCTGGCTCATCTCGGTTGCCATCCGCGGGGAGCCGATCGACCTGCTCGTCGCTGCGCACCCCTGCGTGTGGAGCTACGCGGGGATTGCCGTCGAGCTCGAGCCCGACCTCGTCGAGCACCCGATCTACAGCGAGTGGGTCCGGTTCTTTGCCGGTGAGGACTACACCTCGGCGATCGAAGCGCGAACCGCGGCGCTCGACGAGCTGCTCGCTCCCCTTTCCGACACGCGTATTGCGGAGCTCTCCGAGCTCTTCACGATGGGGACCCGGCTTGAGGTTCTGTTCTGGGACATGGCACACGGGTCGAAGCAGTGGCCCGATCTAGATGGAGATGGTTGACCGACAATTACCACACCCTCGGATGGCGGCCCAGACACGGCGCCAGGCTGCACCCTCGCCCTTGTCAAGGCTTCTAGCCTTGCCTGCGGGCGATGGCACACCCTGGCTTGGTCTGACCCGTCCCCGCGGGCATGCCAATTACCGATCAACCATCTGGGAGGTCAAATGAAGGCAGCGCTGCTCTACGAAGGCGGGGAGGTCCGGGTCGAGGAGACGGAGGATCCGGCTCCGGACGGCTGGGCTCTCGTCTCGAGCAAGGCCGCCGGGGTCTGCGGGACGGAGCTCCATTTCGTCGAAGGGATGATCCCGCCGCCCGCATACCCCTTCCAGCTCGGCCACGAGAGCGCCGGCGTCGTCCTCGAGGCACCGGAGGGAAGCGCCGTGGCCGCAGGCGACCGGGTGGCCGTCTACAACTTCATCGGCTGCGGGTCTTGCCGCTCCTGCCGCACCGGGCGCGAGTCGCTCTGCGTCGAACCGGTCGGCCAGCTCGGATTCTCGCTTCCGGGCGGGTTCGCTGACGTCGTCCGGGTGCCCGCGGAAAACCTGATTCCGCTGCCCGAGAGCGTGTCGTTTGAGACTGCGGCGATCCTGGCGTGCAGCGGCATGTCGGTTGTCCACGCAGCTCGGCTCGCGGGCATTGGCCTGGGCGACACCGTCGTGGTCGACGGCATCGGCGGCGTCGGGCTCATGGCCGTGCAGGTCGCCGTGGCTGCCGGGGCCCGTGTGCTCGCCGTCGCCGACTCGACGGAGAAGGGCGACCTCGCCCGCGAGCTCGGCGCGACCGAGGCAATCGTCCTCGAAGGCGGCAAGGGCTACGACGGGTTACCCGACCGTGTGAAGGAGCTTACGAACGGCGCCGGGGCCGACCACTACATCGAGCTGGTTGGTACCGAGGAGACCTTCCTGGCCGGGATCCGCTCGCTTGGGCGCGGCGGGAAGGTCGTGATCATCGGCTACACGGGCGAGCACCTGAACGTCCACCCGATCGAGCTCATCCTCTCGGAGATCCAGGTCATCACCTCGGTCGCCGCCTCACGCCGTGACCTCGAGACGGCGATCGATCTCGCTGCGGCAGACCGGCTTCGCGTCACGGTCGACACGAGGTACCCGCTCGACGACATCCGCGAGGCGATCGAGCGCCTGAAAGCGCGGCAAGTGCGCGGCCGGAACGTCGTCGTCTGGTGATGCGCTACGGGGTGACGCTCCAGGGCGTCTACGAGCCGGCCGAGTGGATCGAGCTCGTGGAGTGGGTCGAGTCACTCGGGTTCGACGACCTCTGGATCACGGATTCGTCGCTGCACGCTGGCGACTGCTACGTCTACGCGACGCTGGCGTTGCAAGCGACGTCCAGGCTCCGCGTCGGGACGGCGGTCACGAACCCACTGACGCGACATCCGGCGATTACCGCGAACGCGTTCCGCTCGCTCTCGCACGTCGCCCCCGGCCGGGTGGCCTGCGGCATCGGCGTCGGCGACCGGCCGCTCGGTGAGCTCGGGCTGTCGATGGCGAAGCTGGCGACCCTTCGCGAGACGATTGCGTCCCTTCGCTCGCTCTGGAACGGCGAGACGGTGGACGGGAATGTCGGCCCGTGGCGGTTCTCGGCTGCCCACCTCCTCTCTGCCGTCGACGCGCCGCCCGTGCTGGTCTCGGCGAGCCAGCCTCGCGCGCTCGAGCTGACGGGCGAGGTTGCCGACGGCGTCATCCTCCTCGCCGGCCTCTTCCCCGAGGGTCTCGAGTTCGCCCGTGAGCACCTCCAAGCGGGCCGGGAAAAGAGCGAACGAGAGAGCTTCGAGGAAACCTTCTTCCTGTACGGAGCGATCGACGAGGACGAGAGCAAGGCCCTGGAGTCGGCACGATCGATCGCCGCCTGGTTTCCTAAGACCGCCCCCGTGTACGCCCGGTTGGCCGGGATGAGCGACGAGCTGATCGACCAGGTGAATGCGGCCTACGCCGGCGGCGAGTTCCAGCACGCCCAGCAGGCGGCGAGCCTCATCTCCGACGACCTGGTTCGGACGATCGCCTTCTGCGGAACCCCGGCCCAGGCGCGTGTGAAGCTCGACTGGGTCGAGGAGGTCGCGCCCACGGGCGTCAGCGTTTTCCCGATCGGACAGGACCGGCGCGGCACGGTCGAGCGCTTCGCATCCCTGGCCCTGGGAGCATCGTGAAGATCGAAGGCGCAACCCTCTGCGAACGACTTCGAAACGACTGCGCCGAGCTCTGGGAGGAGCTGCACGCACACCCGTTCATCCAGGGCCTTGCTGACGGGACGCTTCCCCCGGACAGCTTCCGCTTTTACATCGAGCAGAACCTCCAGTACCTGCTCGAGTACGCGCGGGCGATGGCTCTGGCCGCGGGCCGAGCCGGGGATGTCGAGACGATGCGGATCTTCTCCGCCGATCTCACGAACATCGTCGAGGAGGAGATTCCGGAGAACCGCGAGCTGCTCGCGCGGGTCCTCGAGCTCGGCGCCCGCGATCTCAAGGGCTCCGAGGGGATGGCGCCGGCGACTGTCACGTACACGGGCTTCCTCGTCAAGACGGCCGCCACCTCACGGCCGGTCGAGGTCATGGCCGCGATCGTGCCTTGCGCCTGGAGCTACGGCGAGATCGCCTCACGGCGCCGCGATCAGATCGTGGAGCATCCGGTCTACGCCGAGTGGGTCCGCTTCTTTGCTAGCCCCGACTACGCAGGCGTCGTCGAGCGGATGCAAGCCGACTTCGAGTGGCTCGTCGCCAGTGACGACGTCCCGTTCGAGCAGCTCTCGTTCCTCTTCACCACCGCCGTGCGCCTCGAGCGCGCCTTCTGGGACATGGCCTATGCCCGTGAGCACTGGCCTGATCTGCAAGTGGGCTAGCTCGGAGCGTCGAAGCCGCGTTCGCCGCCGGCTCCGAGGGGCGGTGGTGGCTCCGCCGCCGTCGTCTGTGCGTCGGAGAGCGTCAGCGGTAGGCGGACGATGGGTACGGGCCCGGCGGTCGGGTGCTCCAGCGTGCTGACCATCTCCAGCGCAGTCGTCTGATCATCAGCGAGCGCCTGGGAGAGCGGCTGGACGGGCGCGCATGCGATTCCGGCGGCTCCGAGGACGCTCGACCCAGTGCGCGCTGTCGTTTAGGGAGAGGATCGACTCGAGCTCAGTGCGGAGCTCCTCGGCGTTCCGGACACGGTCCGCGTTCCTCGCGAACCGTGCATCGTCGGCGAGCCCGTCGAGCCCAAGCACCTGACAGAGGCTGCTCCAGGCATCCCTTCCTCCCGTCCCGACGACGACGAGATAGCCATCCAGCGTGCGGTAGGCCTCATACGGGGCGAAGAAGGGGCTACGGGTTCCCGTCGGGGCCGGCTCGCCGCCGCCCAGGAGGTAGGTGACGACGTGCATCGAGAGCCAGGCGAGCGCGGTTTCGAGGAGCGAGGTCTGCACCCACTGCCCGCGTCCGGTGCGCTCGCGCTGCGCGAGTGCAGCGAGGATGCCGATCACGCCGTAGAGGGCGCCTCCGAAGTCGATCGCGGCGACGGGGACCTTCACGGGCCGCTGGCCTTCGTGGCCCGTGGCGGCCATGAGCCCCGAGAGCGCCTGGATGGTGAGGTCGTAGCCCCCCTCCTCTGCCCGTGGCCCGGTCTGGCCGAAGGCCGAGATCGAGCAGTACACGAGTTGTGGGTGGATCTCCGACAGCGACTCGTAGTCAAGGCCGTGCTTGGCGAGCGCCCCTGGGCGCATGTTCTCGACGAGCACGTCGGCCTCGGCGAGCAGTTCACCCAGCCGGGCGCGACCCGCTTCCGTCCCGATGTCGAGCTCCAGGGACCGCTTGCCCCGGTTCAGCGTCAGGAAGCTTGCGCTCTCGTCGTTCGCGAACACGGGGCCTTGCCCGCGGTAGACGTCCCCTTTCCCGGGGCGCTCGACCTTGACGATGTCCGCTCCGAGGTCGGCCAGGACCTGGGTGCAGTACGGGCCCGCCACGTACTGCGTCAGGTCGACCACCCGCACGTTCTCGAGCGGGTAGCTCATAGGCCCTTTGGCCTATGAGGCTGTGGAAGGGGTGTGGGGGAACCGGGAGGTTCCTCCACGTTGGACTGTAAGAAGGGGGCTCGCGGGGGAAACATGGTTTCCCCCGCGGGAGCGAGCCGGAGGCGAGCGACGGTCACGCTGGCCGCTCTCCCTCGACCAGTTCGACGAGGACACCGCCCGTGGAGGAGGGGTGCAGGAAGAGGGAGGGCCGACCGTCCGAGGAGGGCTCGATCTCGCCCGCCACCTCGATACCGGCCGCGCGCAGGCGAGGAAGGAGCGCGTCGAGAGGCTGATCGACGGCGAGCGCAACGTGGTGAAGGCCGGGGCCGCGCTTCTCGAGGAACCGGTCGATCGGCGTTCCAGTGTCCGTCGGCACGACGAGCTCGAGGGCCTGGTCCCGCCCGAACCGCCCCACGGCTACGCCACTCGGCATCGTCTTCAGCTCCGGCTCCTGGACGCCCAGAAGCGTCGCGAGCGCCAGCTCGGGACCCTCGGCTGCGATCCCGACGTGATCCAGCCTTGCCGAGCCGAGAATCGCGTCGCTCACGTGACCGTGGATGGCCGGTGGTAGCCGAAAACGTCTCCGAGTGCCGCCGAGATCTCGCCCACCGTCGCCAGGGCTCGCACGGCTTCGAGGATCGCCGGCACCGTGTTCTCGGTGCCCTCCGCTGTGCGCCGGACTTTCGCCAGTGCCGTCTCCACCGCCTCCGAATCGCGTTCTGCTCGGAGCCGCTCGAGCCGCTCCACCTGGCGATCCTGGACCGCGCTCGGAACGAAGAGAAGCTCGATGTCCTGCTCGTCGGCATTCTCGTTCTGGAACTGGTTCTCGCCCACCACGACGCGGTCTCCCGCCGCGATCGCGCGATGCTGGAGGTAGGCGGCGTCGGCGATAGCGCGCTCGAGCGAACCGTCCTCGATCTTCTCGATCACGCCGTCCACTTCGATTTCGTCGAGAAGCGTGATCGCCCGCTCTTCGAGCTCGTTGGTGAGGGCCTCGAGGAAGTAGGACCCGCCGAGCGGGTCGACCGTCCGGGTCACACCGCTCTCGTAGGCGACGATCTGCTGTGTTCGAAGCGCGACGAGTGCGGCTTCCTCGCTCGGAAGGGCGAGGGCCTCGTCCCAGGACATCGTGTGCACCGCCTGTGCGCCTGACAGCACAATGGCGAGCGTCTGGAGCGTCGTCCGGACGACGTTGTTGAGCGGCTCGACGCTCGTGAGCGTGGTTCCGTCTCCGCCGGAAAAAAGCCGAAGCGTCCACGAGCGAGGATCTTGCGCCTCGAACCGGTCGCGCATGATCCGCGCCCAGAGGCGTCGGGCCGCCCGGTGTTTCGCGACCTCCTCGAAGAAGTCACGCATCGTCGAGATGTTGAAGGAGAACCGGGGTGCGAAGGAGTCAACCAGCAGCCCGCGGTCGACGACCGAACGGACGTAGGCCGAGGCGTTCGCGAGCGTGATGGCGATCTCCTGGACGGCGTCGCAACCTGCCTGCCGCATGTGGTAGCCGCAGACCGAGATCGGATTGAACTTGGGCAGGTTGATGCTCGAGTACTCGATCACGTCGGCGACGAGCCGGAGCGACGGCGCGGGCGGATAGATGTACGTCTTTCTTGCCAGGAACTCCTTGAGGATGTCGTTCTGCACCGTGCCGCGGAGCGCGGCGGGGTCGACTCCCTGGCGCTCGCCGACCACCTGGTACATGGCGAGCAGAATGGGGGCGGTCGCGTTGATCGTGAACGAGGTGGAGACGCGGTCGAGCGGAATGCCGTCGAAGATCGCCTCCATGTCTGCGAGCGAGTCGATCGCGACGCCGACCTTTCCAACCTCGCCCTCCGCCAGTTTGTGGTCCGAGTTCATCCCCATCTGGGTTGGGAGATCCAGCGCGACCGACAGCCCGGTCTGCCCCTGGCTCAGCAGGTAGCGAAAGCGCTCGTTGGTGTCCTCTGGGCCGCCCCAACCCGAGTAGAGGCGCATCGTCCAGAGACGCTCTCTGTACATCGCCGGATAGATCCCGCGTGTGTACGGATACTCGCCGGGAACACCGAGCCGCTCGGCATAGGCCTCCTCCGGGGCATCGAGCGGTGTGTAGAGCGGCGCCACGTCGAGACCGGAGTCGGTCGAGGCCTCCGGGAGCTCGCCGGCGCGCTCGCGCCATCCCTCAACAGCTGCGCCGAGGTCCGTCCGTTCGGACGCGGGTTCGTCGGCCGTCCGCACCAGGCCATATATCGTATCTGACTAGCTCGAAACGATTCGTTTCGCCTTGAATGTCGTCCGCTCGAGCGTGCCGAGTGCCTCCAGCCGGACACCCACGCCCACGCCGAGCTCGGCCCTGAGCGCGCGGCGCAATTCCTCGTCGACTGCTGCGTGGGGCTGCGCTGCGTGCTCTGCGACGACCGTGCAAGCTCGGACGACGCCTTGCTGGTCTCGCCGCTCAATTTCGATTCGGAACTCGCTCGAGAGCGTGGCGAACGAGCGAATGACCTTCTCGACCTGCGAGGGGTAGAACTTCGCGCCCTTGAAGACGATGAGGTCGTCGTGGCGGCCGACGATGCCCCCGACTGCCCGAGCATGCGTCCGGCCACAGACGCAGGGCTCGCGGGAAAGGCGCGCGTAGTCGTTCGACCAGTAGCGGAGCACCGGCGTTCCCTCGCGCGTCAGGTGCGTGAAGACGAGCACGCCGAGCTCGCCGTCCGTGACAGGTGCCCGGGACACCGGGTCGAGAGCCTCGACGAGCACGTGATCCTCCGCGAAGTGGAGCCCTTCCTTCGCCTCGCACTCGCTGGCGAAGGTGGGGCCGACCTCTGCGAGGCCGTAGTAGTCGTGCGCCGAGAGACCGAGCGCGGACTCGATCGCCGTCCTGGTCGCCGGGTTTTCCGCACCCGGCTCGCCGCCGAAGAGCCCGATTCGTAACGGAAGCTCGTCCGGAGGCACCCCCCGCGCGGCGAGCACCTCGCCGATGTGGAGGGCGTAGCTCGGGGTGGCGCACATAGCGGTGGAGCCGGCAGCAAGGAGGAACTCGATCTGCTTCTCGCTCGAGACCGCCGCGCCCGTCGGCACGACGAGGCACCCAAGCCTGGCTGCCGCGTAGTGACAGCTCATGCCGGCGACCCAGAGCCCGTAGGCAAACGCGTTCTGGAGGACGTCGCCGGGCCTGACGCCCGCCTGAACGAGCGTTCGGACGGTGAAGTCGGTGATCGTCAGGACGTCGGCCGCGGTCCAGATCGTGTTGACCGGCCGGCCCGTCGTGCCGGTGGACGGATGAACCTCGCGCCAGTCCGCCTCCGGCGCCACCGCGAAGCTCCCGAATGGCGGGCGTGCGGCCTGATCCGCCCGGAGCTCCTCTTTCGTGACGACGGGGAGCCGCACGAGATCGTCAGTCGAGCGGATGTCGCCCGGCTCCGCTCCCGTCTCCTCGAGTTTCCGGCGGTAGAGCGTCGAGGACGCGAAGCACCGCTCGACCTGCCAGCGGAGCCGCTCCGACTGCAGCTCGAAGAGCTCGTCGCGGGAGACCGTCTCGACCGCGTCCCAGCGGCCGCCCTCGAGCTGGGGTCGGGTGGAGTGGGGCTCCAATCGGAAGTCCTTCCGGGTCGCAGCCACCGGATATATCGTATCTCAGAGTGTGTGCCGATACGCTTCCTCGCCGCGGCGGCCGCTGGGTCGGGCGGCCGGTCGAGCGTGTCGAGGACGCGCGTCTCCTCCTGGGTTGCGGCAGCTTTCTCGCCGACCTGAGACTTCCCGGTGCGCTCCAGGCGGTCTTCGTCCGCTCCCCGATCGCGCACGGCTTGATCCGCAGCATCGAAGCGGTACAGGTCCCGGGCGCCACTGTCTTAACCGGGCACGATCTCCCGCACGAGGCGCTCACCGATCTCCTGCCGATCGAGGGGCTGCTGAAGACGCCGCAGCCCGCCCTTGCGCCCAAGCGCGTTCGCTTCGTCGGCGAGCCGATCGCGCTGGTGCTGGCGGAGGACCGCTATCTCGCCGAGGACGCCGCGGAGGTCGTCGCCGTCGAGTACGACCCTCTGCCGTTCGTCCTGGACGCGGAGGAGGCGCTCCTTGACGGCGCCCCGATCCTCTTCCCCGACCTCGGGACGAACGTCGTCTATCGGGCTACTCGGAGCTCGGGCGACCTCGATGGCGCCTTCGCGCGCGCCGACCACATCGTCCGCACGCGGTACCACGGCAACCGCCAGACAGCGGTACCCATGGAGACGCGCGGCTGTGCCGCGAGCTTCGATGCGGCCCGGGGTGAGCTGACTTTCTGGGCCTCGACCCAGGGGCCGCATCTTCTGCGCCGTCGGCTGGCGCTCGCGACGGGTATCCCCGAGGGGCGGATCCGCGTTCTCGTTCCTGATGTGGGCGGCGGGTTCGGGCAAAAGATCCCGATGCACCCCGAGGAGGTGGCGGTCGCCCTCGCAGCCCGGGCTCTCGGACGCCCGGTCGTGTGGGTCGAGGACCGACAGGAGAACCTCGTCTCGGCTCAGCAGGCCAAGGAGCAGCAGATCGAATCCGAGCTGGCGCTCGCCTCCGGCGGGACCTTTCTCGGCCTTCGGACGCGCATCGTCGGGAATGCCGGCGCCTACTCGTACAACAACGCGAGCGCCCTGATCGAGCCGTACCTCTCTGCGGTGCTGATGCCCGGCGTCTACACGCTCGAGAACCTCGAATGCGAAGCGGTCGCCGTGGTCACGAACAAGCCGCCCGTCGCGCCCTACCGTGGCATCGGCTGGACGGCCGGGCACTGCGCCCGCGAGCTTCTGATCGAGGCTGCCGCCCACGAGCTCGGGCTCGACCCGGGCGAGATCAGGCGTCGGAACATGGTCGAGGCCGGTGCGTTCCCGTACACCTCGTGCACCGGGATGATCTATGACTCGGGCAGCTTCGTGGAATCGCTCGACCTTGCCCTCGAGCGCGTCGACTACCGGCGCTTCCGCGAGCGCCAGAAAGTGGCGCGAACGGAGGGCCGCTACTTCGGGATCGGCATCAGTACGTACGTCGAGCCGACCGGGTGGGGGACGGAGGGGAGCGCGCAGGCGAGCTGGGTGCTCGTCTCCCACGACTCAGCGCGCGTGACGCTCGAGCCGTCCGGCGAGATCGCGGTCTTCGTCGGAACGCCGAGCCAGGGCCAGGGCCACGCGACCGTCTTCGCACAGATCGTCGCCGACCGGCTGGGCGTCGGGATCGACGACGTGAGAGTGCGGGCCGACGACACGTCCTCCGTTCCGATTTCCCTCTCAGGCACCCGCGCGAGCCGCACGGCCGTGGTCGTCGGCGGCGCCGTCATCCAGGCGGCTGAGGTGCTGCGCCTGCGAGTGCTCGCGGCCGCCGGCGCCCTCCTTGACCAGGATGCGGGCGGGCTCGAGATCGTCGAAGGAGGCGTAGGGCGGCGCGGTCGAGACGTATGTGTCCTGACGCTTCGCGAGGTCGCCGAGGCGGTGTACTTCCGCCCCGACTTCCGCGACTCGCTGGAGGAGCCCGAGTTCTCGGTCACCCGCTTCCACGACCCGAAGGCGACCTACTCGAACGGCTGCATCGTCTGCGTGGTCGAGGTCGACTCGGGAACGGGGAAGGTGCGGGTCGATCGGGTCGTGGCGGTTGAGGATTGCGGCACGATGCTAAATCCGCTCGTCGTCGACGGCCAGATCCGGGGCGCCGTCGCGCAGGGAATCGGCGCCGCCCTTCTGGAGCAGTGCGACTTCGACGAGAGCGGCAAGCCGCACCGGAACACGCTCTTCCACTACCTCTTGCCGACGGCCGTCGAGGTCCCCCCGATCGAGATCGACCATTGCTCTTCACCGTCGCCGTACACGCCGGACGGCGTCAAGGGCATGGGCGAGTCGGGCATGATCGCGACGCCTGCCGCAGTCGCCCTCGCTGTCCAGGATGCCCTGAGGCCGCTGGGCGTGCAGGTCGAAGCCCTCCCGCTGACGCCCGCGGCCGTCGCCGAAATGCTCCCAACTACCTAGGAGAAGCCGTGCACACGATCACCCCGATGCTCGTCGCGATCGGCCCGAACCGCGAGAAGAGCAGATTCACCTATATGCACAACTTCGGCGAGAAGGTCGACATCCCGTACTTCTCCTGGCTGATCAGGGGCGAGGGCCGGAACATCCTCGTGGACGCGGGCTGCAGCGCCGACGCCTACAAGACGCACATTCGCGGCGACGAGCCGCTCCACCTCGCCGGCGAGGTTTTCCAGGACGTCGTCGATGTGAAGCCGATCGAAGAGCATTTCGAGGAGCAGGGCCTCTCGTTCGACGACATCGACACGTTCGTCCAGACCCACCTCGACTGGGATCACTGCATGAACACGCCCAAGTTCACGAACTCCAAGATCCTGATCCAGCGGGCGGAGTGGGAGAAGATCCCGGTGCACCCGCTCTTCAAGAGCACCTACGCGCCGAAGTACGTCTACGACGAGATCGCCGGGTTGAACGTCCAGTTCATCGAGGGCGACCTCGAGCTCTCGAAGGGCGTGCGGCTCATGCTGACGCCCGGTCACAGCCCGGGCGGACAATCGGTTGTGGTCGACACGGACGACGGCACCTTCGTGATCGCCGGGATGTGCACGATCCGCGACAACTTCTATCCGCCGGAGAGCGTCACCTCGAAGGGCACCTACAAGGTGATTCCGGCCGGGATGCACATGGATCCGATCCTTTGCTACGACTCGATGCTCCGGATCCTCGACGTCGGCAAGGAGAACGTCTTGCCGTTCCACGACGCGTCGGTGCTCGAGCGCGGGAGGATCGGCTGAAGCCGCACGCTTTCGACTATCACGCTCCCGAGACCCTCGAGGAGGCGTTCGAGCTGCTCGCGCGCCTCGGCGGTGACGCCAAGCCGCTCGCGGGGGGTCAGAGCCTGGGGCCGCTTCTGAACCTCCGGCTTGCCAGGCCTGGCGTTCTCGTGGACCTCAACCGGATCGACGGCCTCGCCGAGGTGGAGGAAACGGACGCGGGGCTGGCGATCGGAGCGCTCGTCCGCCACCGCCGCGTGGAGCGCGACCCGCTCATCGCGCAGGCTAGTCCTCTGCTCGCCGAGGCGGCCGCGCAGGTCGGCCACGTGGCGGTTCGAAACCGCGGCACCTTCGGCGGAAGCCTTGCGCACGCCGATCCGGCCGCCGAGTTGCCGGCAGCCGTGGCGGCACTGGATGGGGAGGTGGAGCTGAGAAGCGTTCGCGGCTCCTGCCGTCTTCGCGCAGGGGACTTCTTTCGCGCCCCGTTCGAGACGGCAGTCGAGGAGGGGGAGCTCGTCGTCGGTGTGCGCGTTCCCCGGGTCCCGGCCCGAACGGGCCAGGTCTGGCTGGAGCTCAACGAGCGGCACGGTCACTTCGCGCTCGTCGGAGTCGCCGTCTCCCTCACGCTGGCCGAGGACGGCACGTGCAGCGGCGCCCGCCTCGCGTACGCCGGCGTCGGACCCGTTCCCTGGGTTGCGGCCGAGTCGGCGGCGCTTTTGGCCGGAGCAGGGCCGGAGGCCTTCAAGGACGCCGCGGCCGCCGCCGCGGAGGGCTGCGAGCCGCCCTCGGACGCGCATGGGTCGTCCTCATATCGCCGGAGGCTGGTGCGGGTGCTGACCGAGCGGGCGCTCACCGAAGCCGCCGTGAGGGCTGCGTGATGTCGGTGGTCAGCCTGGAGGTGAACGGCACTCAATTCGAACGGGAAGTCGAGCCACGGCGAACGCTCGCGGACTTCCTGCGCGATGACCTCGGCCTGACGGGCACCCATCTCGGTTGCGAGCACGGCGTGTGCGGCTCGTGCACCGTTCTGCTCGACGGCGTCAGCGTCCGCTCATGCCTCCTCTACGCAGTTCAGACCGCCGGCGCGAAGGTGATGACCGTCGAGGCCCTTGCCCCGGCCGAGGGACCGCTCCATCCACTACAGGAGGCGTTCAAGCGTTGTCACGGCCTTCAGTGCGGCTTCTGCACACCGGGATTCCTGATCACCGCCTACGAGCTTCTCTCTGAGCGGCGGGGCGCGACCGGGGACGAGATCCGGCGCACGCTCTCGGGGAATCTGTGCCGTTGTACCGGCTATCAGGGCATCGTCGAGGCGATTGAGCTCGCCGACGAGCTCTGGGAGCGTTGAATCATTTCGGCGGACTTTTCGCCGATCATCATGCAGGTCAGGTTCAGGTTCGCTCCGATCATCGCCGGGAAGACCGAGGCGTCGGCGACCCGGAGCCCTTCGACGCCGCGAACCCGAAGCGATGGGTCGACGACGGCGAGCTCGTCGTCCGCGCTTCCCATCCGGCAGGTGCCGGATGGGTGGTGCACCGTCGTCCCGTGGCGTCGTGCGTAGGCCAGGAGCTCCTCGTCCGTGCGAACGTCCGCCCCGGGAATCAGCTCCCGCTCGACCCAGTCTCGTAGCGGCGCGGTGTCAGCCAGACGGCGGCAGATCCTGAGGCCCTCGAGCATCGCGTCGGCGTCACCAGGGTCCGCGTAGTAGCGGAAATCGAGTGTCGGCGGCGCCGACGCGTCCGACGAGCGGAGCCCCAGACGCCCGACGCTCTTCGGCCGGTTCACGTTCGGCGTCATCCAGAAGGCATGCTCGGCAGTCGGGAACCCGGGCGGGAGGTACCGCTCGAGCGCCGGCATGGTGCCGAAATGGATCATCACGTCGGAGTTCTCGAGCGAGGGGTCGGAGCGCGCGAAGAGCGCCGACTCCCAGTTCTGAGCCACGTCGAGCGGCACGGGCCGGGCAGCCGCCCAGATGACCGACGCCTCCGGGTGGTCGAGCAGGTTCTCGCCGACACCGGGCAGATCGACGCGAGGGGGAATGCCGAGCAGCTCGAGCTCGGACCGCGGGCCGATGCCGGACAACAACAGGAGCTTCGGTGACTCGAGGGCTCCGCAGGACACCACCGTTTCCAGACGAGCCTCGACGCGGCCGCCCGTCGTCTCGACACCGGTGACGCGATCCCCGTCGAGGACGAGTCCAAGCGCGGTCGTCTCGATGCGGATGGTCAAGTTTGGTGCGCAGTCGGCAAGAGGGTGGAGGTAGGCGACTGAGCTCGACTGGCGCCGGCCGTCCCGAGCGTTCAGGCGCAGCCAGCCGACGCCCTCGGCGAAGTCGGGGTCCTCGAAGGAGATCAGCGGGTAGCCGGCTCCGACCGCGGCCGCGACGAACGCTGCTGCGCACTCGTTCTCGTGCGGCACCTCCGCGACGTGCACGCGTCCGAGCACCCGGTCGAAGTAGGGCCTCGTCCCCTCCGGCCCCCATCCGGTCGCGCCGAGCTCTTCCCAGCGGCGCAGATCGGCGGACGGAGCCGTGAACGCGACTCCCTGGTTGTGCGAGCTGCAGCCTCCGAGAACGAAGGCGCGGCTGTGCTGGAGGCCGGCGTTCCCGTCCGCGGCGGCCTCGATGTCGTAGGACCGGACGAGCTCGGAGCCCGCGAGGTCGGCCCAGCGTGCTATCTCGAGGATGCGCATGTCGCCCTCGTCCGACGGCCCCGCCTCGAGCAGGCAGACCGAGACCTCCGGATCCTCGGCCAGCCGCGCGGCGACGATAGCCCCCGCGCTCCCTCCGCCGACCACGACGTAGTCGAACGCCCCTGCGCTGCTCACGCGGCGACTCTACTTCGACCGCGTGCTACGTTCGACGCGGGCCCGCCATGCGACGCGAAGACGCCTTCATCTCGACCGAGCGCCTCTCCGAGCTTCTCGAGAAGCCCGGGGTCCGCGTCGTCGATACCCGCCTTTCGCTCGCCGACGAGGAGTGGGGGCGGCGCGAGTTCGAGGCCGCTCACGTCCCCGGAGCCGTGTACGCGCACTGGCTCCACGACCTCTCCGATCCCGACGATCCCGTCCGGGGGCAACTGGCCCCGCCCGACCGCTTCCGGGCGGCCATGGAGGAGCGAGGCATCGGTGACGACACGCTCGTGGTCGCCTACGACGACGGCGTCATCTTCGGCGCCGCGCGCCTCTGGTGGTGCCTGCGCGCGTACGGGCACCAGCATGCTTGGATTCTCGAGGGCGGCTGGCCGAGGTGGATCGACGAGGGCCGGCCGATCGAGTCCGGGGGCTCGGCGCCGCCGGCAGAGGCTGTCACGTTCACGCCCCGGCCGGATCCAGCGATCCGGGCGACGAAGGAGGACGTCCTCGGGTTCCTCGAGCTCGGCGAGGGAGTGCTACTCGACTGCCGGATGAACGAGACCTGGGAGTCGGCCGCCGCCCACATCCCGGGCGCGGAGCGCTTCCCCGCTCCATCGGTTGCCCAGATGGAAGAGTCGGAGGTCGTCGCAGCAGCCGCAGCGCTCGGGGCCGACCCCGACACGCCGATCGTCCTCTACTGCGGAGGCGGCGTCTCGGCCTCGCTCGGTTTCGCGGCTCTCGAGCGCGCCGGGTACAAGAACCTCCGCGTGTACGACGGCTCGTGGTCGGAGTGGAGCGCCGACCCGGCCACGGCCAAAGAGTCCCATTAGGAGGGGTTTGGCGACGGGCTAAGGAAGACTGGGGACTGGGGGCCCGGGCAGGGGAGCAAGCACCTGCTCGCCGGCCTGCAGGACGGCGGCAGAGGCCTCGCCGACGACCGGAAGAACGGCAGGCGTCACCTGCTCCACAACAGGGACAATCGCGTCTTCGAGCGACGGGGCTCCGCCGGCAAGCTCGGTGGCGGGGCTGGTAAGGACGGAAGCGACCTGTCCAGGGCCGCCAGCGGTATGCGTGAGTTGCGGTGCTGAGTGGTCAGTGTCCGTTCCGGAGCTCCCTGCTGAGTGCTCGGGGCTGTCGGGCTGAGCCTCTTCTTGAGTCCTCCCGCCAGGGTGCGGGGCCATTGGGCGAGCCGAATCGACGACCTCTTGCGGAGACGAAGAAGCCGTTGGGATCGTCTTTGCCGGAGGGCTCGCGGGCCTCGCGGGCCGTTCCGCCTTCAGCTCGAGCGCACCTACGGACACCGTCGCTGCGACGACGACCGCGCCCACCGCGACCTTGGCTGCCGCTCCACCTAGAAGCGACTTGAGCCCTTCGAGCAGCGAGTTGAGATTGAGGCCGAAGGCAGCGCGGCGCTTGTTCGGCGCCGGGACCCCGCGCAGACCGTTCGCGAGCACTCTGCGGGCCCGGAAGATGAGCGTCTCGACCGCGGACTGGCTGAGTCCAAGCTCTGCGGCGATCTCCCGGTAAGACAAGCCTTGCCATTCTCGGAGGAGGATTGCCCTTCGCTCCCGTTCCGGCATTGCTTCAAGCGCCTCGTGGAGCCGGAAGAGCTCCTCGCCCTCGTGCTCTCGACCCGGGGCCACCTCCTGGAGAACGTGCGGATCGCGTGCAACCTCGCGCTCGCCTCTGCGGCGATTCGTGTTCCAGCGTGTCAGACACACGTTCCGCGCGATCGAGAGAAGCCAGGCCAGCTCGATCTCGGGGACAACTCCGCGTTGAAGGGCTCGGAACGCATGCATGAACGTGGTCTGGAGCGCATCTTCGGCCTCGTTCCTGTCGCGCAGGTGATGGACGCAGTATGCGAGGACGCGGTCGGCGTGGTGCTCGTAGAGCGTTTGGACGGCCAGCGAGCCTGGCGCGGCGGCGGGAGCCTCGACGCCGGTAGCACGACCGATTGATGGTGCGGCAGCCATCTGCTACATGCCCTCTGGAGCCCTCTAAGTGTGGAGCCGCGCCTGCCGGTAGACGTCACTCAAAGGGGTGATCTTCGGGCTTCGGCTGCAAGGTTTGTGTCCCCGCTCGTTCTTCCTGGACATGAACCCCGCCCGATCGACCAAGGACTCTGCGGAAGGCGGCCCTGGCCTCACCGGACGCTCGTATGCGGCGCGAGCGCTCACCGAGACCGACGACAAAAGGAGTCTGAGATGACCACTGACCTGGCCGCGAACGCCGAAGCCCCTCGCGTTTTGGTAGCCGACGACGAGGACGAGATCCGGAGCATGCTGGTCATGTGCCTCAAGTCCGAGGGATGGGTAGTCGCTGAAGCGGCGTCAGGAGACGAAGCTCTCGAGCGCTGCCGTCACGAGTCGTTCGACGTCGCCGTGCTCGACTACATGATGCCGGGGATGAACGGCCTTCAGGTGGCCCGGTCCCTCCGGTTCGAGGGCATCAGGCTGCCGACGATCCTCTTCACCGCCTACCTCGTCGACGAGCTAAAAGCAACCTGCGACGACCTCGGCGTCGTAGCTGTGGACAAGATCAACTGGGACGAGCTCGTACTCCGCTGCCGGGAGCTCTGGCAGAGACGTGCAGAGGCAAGGAGCTATGCGTCCGGCGCCGTCCGGCGGTCACGACTCCTGAGCCCGGTCGGAACCGGAGGTCAGTTCAAGAGTGGCCCGGATCTTTTCTCGGCGAGGGCGGTGAGCGCATGAATGGGAACATCACCTTCCACCCGGTAGAGCGCCGTGAGACCGCGATCAGGCTCAGGGCCCCTCAGGCCTCCGAGCAGGAGTGCTTACAGGCGGAGCTGGTCGAGCAAGCGGAACTGCTGGATGCCCGTGCGTCGGACATCAGACGCTTGTGCGCCGAGTTGAGCAAGGAGAGCCTCACTGCCTCCGGCTGGATGGGCGACCTTCCTCGGTACCTAAGAGATCAACCACGGAGTCGGGACCGCGTCCGGGGCAATTCTGCTCAGCAGAAGACGGATTTGCCGGCGCTCGACCGGCGAGGACTGGCAGCGCTTTTCACCGTCACCCTTCTCCCGTGGCTTTTCGTGGCCCTCCTGCTCTACGTAGGCGCGAGCCTTATCCTCTAGGAACGCGCGGCGGCCTCTTCCGCGAGCTCGAGGAGCCGAGGGACGCCCTTGTCGAGCGCCGCCGCCCAGGCGTCGCCGCGCTCGCCGCGCAGGTAGCGCCCGTGCAGTGCCTCGCAGAAGACGGCCGCTTTCCAGAGTGCGAGCGCCTCGTACCACGCGAGCGAACGTCGACCGGCCGCCCGCTCCGCTCCGCGTAGCGCTCGACGAGCTCGGCCCGTGTGGGGAAGCCGGGCGCCCGCGTGGCCGGGCTGAGCTCGAGCGGCCTCGCCGGGCGAGTCGGGCTCGGACTAGGTCGCGACGAGGTAGCCGAGGTCCGCCAGCGGGTCGCCGATCGTCGCGAGCTCCCAGTCGAGGATGGCCACGAGCCGCGCGCGGCGCGTCGAGGGACGCGAGCAGAGTTGCCGAGCCGGTAGTCGCCGTGGACGACGTCGGCCTCGCTGCGATTCGGGGCGATCCGCATCGAGCCAGGCCGCGAGCTCCGCGACGCCGGCAGCTCGCGCGTCGCGTTCACCTCCCAGAGCCCCGGAACCGGCGCAGCTGGCGCTCGAGGTAGCCGGTCGGCCTGCCGAACTCCTCGAGGCCCGGCGGCGACCAGGTCGACCGCGTGGAGCTCGGCGAGCGCGTCGACCAGCTCGAGACCGAGGCGCGCCCGCTCCTCCGCGTCGAGTCGAGCCCGGGCGGAATCCGGTCGGTCACGACGGCGCCGTCCAGCTACTCCATGACGTAGAAGGGCACGCCGAGCACGGACTCGTCCTCGCAGACCGCGACGACGTGCGGGACGCGCACGCCGGCGCCTGCGAGCGCGCATCTGGACGCCGTGCTTCCCGCAGCATGTCGTGCGCCGAGGGGGGAAGCGGAGGCGGCGGCGGCCGGCGCAGGACGAGCCGCTGGCCCCCGCGCTCGAGGAGGACGGTCGACGTTCGAGTGCCCACTCCGATGCGCGTCGATCCGCGTCCCGGCCGAGACCGGCCCGTCGAGCCGAGGCCTCGAGCGGCCGAGCACGAGGAGCGGCGGCGAGCGCCAGCGCGCGGCCTCCACGGTCGTTCGACGACGTCGGCGGTCGGCCCGCTCGCCCGGGGGAGGCCGCCGCCGCGTGCGATCGCGTAGCGATGGGTCTCGGAGGGGCCGTCGTAGATCCGGAACGGGCGCACCTCGTCGAGGAAGCGGGCGAGCGGCGAGGTCGTCGCGAGACGCCGTGGCCGCCGCAGATCTGGATCGCGCGGTCGACGACACGGAAGACCGCCTCCGAGACGTACACCTTCGCGACCGACGTCTCGTGCCGGCCCGTGCCCGCCCGTGTCGAGCGCCCAGGCGCCCTGGCGGATCAGCGCGCGGCTCGCCTCGATGTCGATGACCGAGTCGGCGACGAGCGCCTGCACCATCCCGAGCTCGTCCAGCCGCGCGCCGAAGGCCTCGCGCTCGGCGGCCCGGTCGAGGGCGATGTCGAGCGCGCGGCGCGCGAGCCCGAGCCAGCGCATGCAGTGCGTGAGCCGCGCGGGGCCGAGGCGCGACCTGCGCGTAGCGGTAGCCGAGCCCGACCTCGCCGAGCACGGCCTCGTCCGGCACGAAGCACTCGCGGAACGCGACCTCGGCAGTGGCCGCCGAGGAAGATCGTGTCCGTGGTCGGGATCAGCCGTGCCGACCTGGAAGCCCGGGTTGTCGGCGTCGACGAGGAACATCGTCGCGCCCTCGCCGCCGCTGACCTGCTCGCCGTCCGCGCCATGCAGATCGCGAAGTCGCGCGGCCTTCGCACCGGAGATGAACTTCTTGTCCCCGTCGATGACCCAGCCGCCCTCGACCTTGCGCGCGGTCGTCTGCGAGCATCGACGGATCGGAGCCGGCTCCCGGAGGCGGCTCTGTCATCGCGAAGCACGAGCGTACGTCCGCCCGGCGGCGAGCGGGCGCCAGGTAGCGCTCCTTCTGCTCCTCGCTCGCGACGACCTCGAGCAGGTGCATGTTGCCCTCGTCGGGCGCCGCGCAGTTCAGCGCGTGCGGCCCGAGCAGGCTGTAGCCGGCCTCCTCGAAGACCGCGCGTCCAGCCGCGGATGTCGAGCCCGAGGCCGCCGTAGCTCCTTCGGGACGTGCGGCGCGAAGACCCCGGCGGCCCGCGCCGCCGTCCTGGAGCTCGGCCCGAAGGCGTCGTCGAGCTCGCCGACCGGGAAGCGCTCCTCCGCCGGGATCACGACGCTCGCGGACGAAAGCGCGGGTCCGCTCGGCGAGCTCCTCCACCTCGGCTGGGAGGGAGAAGTCGATCATGCGGCCATGCCGCCGTCCACGAGGAGAGCGGCTCCCGTCACGAAGGAGGCCTGGTCGGAGGCGAGAAACAGCGTCGGCGCCACCACTTCCTCGAGCGTGGCGAGCCGGCCGAGCGGTGTGGCGGCGAGAACCTCCTCGCGCAGGTGCGGCACCGCGAGGAACTCGGCCGTCAGCTCGGTCTCCAGGTAGCCGGGGCAGACCGCATTCACGCGGACGCCGCGGTCGGCCCACTCGCGGGCGAGCGTGCGCGTTAGCTGGATGAGGGCCGCCTTCGAGGCCCCGTAGCCGGCGATCCGGGGGGAGGCGGCAACACCGGCGACGCTCGCGATGTTCACCACCGAGCCGCCGGTTGAGAAGAGCGAGGGGGCAGCCGCGCGCGTCACAAGAAAGGCGCCGGTGAGATTGACGTCGAGGATGGCGCGGAAGGCGTCGACATCGTGCTTCTCCGCGCGGCTCCGGACCGGGGAAACTCCGGCCGCATTGACGAGCACCGAAAGCGGGCCGAGCCGCTCCTCCACCGATGCGACAGCTTGTTTGCAGGCGTCGGCGTCGGACACATCGGCCGGAATCGCGAGCGCGCCGGGCCCGATCTCTTCCGCCACAGCCTCACACTGATCGGCAGTCCGGGCCGCGACGGCGACAGCGGCTCCTTCCGCCCCGAGAGCGACTGCGATCGCACGACCGATCCCACGCCCACCTCCTGTGACGAGGCAAGCGCGGCCCGCGAACCTGCCCGGCCGGTTCAAGCTGAAGGGTTCCGTGAGCTCGGGCCTGGCATTGGCGTAAGCCTAAAGCGGGAAAGTGAGGGCCGCGCCCGCGGTCGCCCTTGACGGTCGTGTGCGCGATGCGTAGCGTCGCCGGGATGCTGGCCAAAGGCCACCTCCGGCGGCGTAGCGGAGGACGGAGACAGTTGCATGCAGATCGGTAAGGCCAGCGCCCCTGTGAGCCACATCTGCCAGGCGTATCCCGACAGGGTCGAGGTGCGTGGGCGTGACCTCACCCGGGACCTGATGGGAAGCGTGAGCTTCACCGAGTACTTCCATTTGCTCCTCACCGGTCGCGCGCCGACCGAGGACCAGCGCTTCTTCCTCGACGTGCTTCTCGTCGCTATCGCCGAGCACGGAATGATGCCGAGCAACGTCGCGGCGCGCATGACGTTTGACGCCGATCCGGGATCCCTGCAGGGCGCGGTCGCGGCGGGGATACTCGGCAGCGGCCCCGTCGTCCTCGGCACGTCCGAGCCGTGCGCGCGCCTCCTTGAGGAGGCGCAGGCGAAGGTGCTCGCCGGTCGCGCGCCCGCTGCAGTAGCCGAGGAGATGGCGCGGGCAATCCACGGTTCGGGCGGCAAGGTGCCGGGATTCGGCCATCCGGTTCATCGGCCGCTCGACCCGCGCGCTGAGCGGATTCTCGAGCTCGCGGATGCCCGCGGGGTGAGCGGCCCTCACGTCCTGCTTGCGCATCACCTTCGCGAGGCGGTTGCCGAGGTGTGGGGCAAGCCGCTCACGATGAACGTCGCCATGCCAACCGCGGCGGTGATGCTCGACCTCGGCTTCCCGTCCGCCACCGTCAAGGCCGTTCCGCTGCTCGCGCGCACCGCCGGTGTGCTCGCCCATCTGGCGGAGGAGCAAGAAAACCCGGTCGGCTTCCTCATGGCGGGGAAGGCAGAGGAAGCGATTCACTACGAGCCGCAACCGGAAGACGGGTGAGGATGCTGCTCGCGCCCGAGGTCGAAGCCCGTCCGTGGGTTGAGCAACTCGCCATCGACGATGCGTCATATCGCGTGCAGCTCGCCTACCTCTTCGAGCGCTCGGCCTTCTATCGCGAGAAGCTGAAAGATGCGGGATTCGCCTCGGCCCCGGCGGTGGGCGGGCTCGCAGAGATCGCGTGGCTCCCCCTCACGGAGAAGCGCGAGGTCAGTGCGACGCGCACGCCTGAGGATCCGATCGGTGCGCATCTCTGCGTCTCGCCCTCCGAGATCGTGCGCATCTACTCGACGAGCGGCACTACCGGGGCGCCGACCTATATCCCTCTGACGGCGGGCGATCTCGAGAACTGGGTGACCGGCTCAGCGCGCAGCTACGCGGCCTCCGGGATCACCGCAGGTCAGCGCATCGTCTCCACCTACAACGCCGGGCCGTTCGTGGCGGGTGCGGCACTTGCTGCCCTCGACCGTGTCGGGCTGTGTCACATCCCGGTCGGCACTGGGAACACCGAGCGTCTGATCCAGGCGGTTGAGCTGCTCAGGCCGGAAGCCGCGGTGCTCACGCCCTCCTATGCCGCCTATCTCATCGAATGGGCCGCGGAGCGCGATTTCGATCTTGCCGGATCCAGCGTCGAGCGCGTACTCGTGGCAGGTGAGCCCGGCGGGGGCGAGCCGGCCTTCCGTGCGAAGCTCGAAGCGGGCTGGGGCGCGAGGGTCACCGAGGTGATGGGCATCGGTGACATCGGCGCTTCGCTCTGGGGGGAATGCGAAGAGCAGGACGGTATGCACCTGGGCGCACGCGGATTCGTCCACGCCGAGGTGATCGAACCAGAAACAGGAGTCGCCGTCGAGATGGACGACGGCGCCACGGGCGAACTCGTCCTGACGCACCTTCAGCATCGCGCCGCACCGCTCCTGCGCTTCCGCACGCGCGATCACGTCGAGGTCCGAACGAACCCCTGCACGTGTGGCCGCACGAGCCCGCGTGTGCGGTGCATCGGGCGAACGGACGACATGCTCATCGTCCGCGGGGTCAACGTGTTCCCCTCGGCCGTCCGTGAGGTGGTGAGCGCATTCGCTCCCGAGGTCAGCGGCCACATCCTCGTCAAGCCGCAGGCGGCGGGCGTGAAGCAGGAGCCGCCGCTTCCCGTCAGCGTCGAGCTCGCGCGGGGCGCAACTGCCGACGCCGCACTCGCGGACGCGATCCGCGAGAGACTACGCAGCGTGCTCCTCACCCAAACGCGCGTTGAACTCGTGCCCTGGGGGAGCTTGCAGCGGAGCGAATACAAGTCGAAACTCGTGGAGCACTAGCCCAAGTCGATGCCGATTCGAAAACTTCAGAGCCAGGGTGTTCACCACATCACGATCACCGGCGCCAACCGGCAGACGTCGATCGACTTCTGGGAAGGCGTGCTCGGCATGCCGTTCGTCTTCGAGCAGCCCAACCTCGACAACGAGTCTGAGAGCCATCTCTACTTCGATCCGGGTGACGGGCGGCTCATCACCATCTTCACCAACGAGGATCGCGAGCCCGATCCGACGCGCACTGCCACGGACCCCGGCTGCGTGCACCACATCGCGTTCTCGGTCTCGCAGGCCACCTTCAACCAGGCGGTGGAGCGACTCGACGAGCGCGGGATCCGCCACAGCGGTGTCAAGGACCGCGGCTTCATGGACTCGATCTACTTCGAGGATCCGCTCGGCCTCCTGATCGAGCTCGCCTCCTATCGTTTCGAGCCGCCATTCGGCTACACACACGCCGATGTGCTGCTCGAGGCGCACAAGATCCGGGTGGAGCGCGGCGATTACAACATCGCCCAGAACCACCTTGCGGATGCCATCGAGACGCTCGTCACGCGATCACGGGCGTCGCTCTCGGAGGACCGGTCGCCGAAGGATCCCTACTAAGAAACGGAGGTTCACATGCCTGCAAACACACTGAGCATCCTGAAGCCGAGCGTCAACAACCTGACCGCTCGCATCTTCGTCCGGGCCGCCGGGCTCGAGTTCGAAGAGCTGGACGTGTGGGGGAAGAAGAGCACGCCGGAGTTCCTGGCCAAGGACCCAGCCGACCTCACACCGCTACTCGAGGAGGAGGGCCTGCCGAACAGCGCTCTCTGGGAGAGCTGCGCGATCATGCAGTACCTCTGCAACAAGCACGGCCTCGACGAGTTCTATCCGACCGATCCCGGCGAGCGGGCGATGGTGGACAGCGCCATGTTCTACTTGACCGGCACGCTCTACCCGCTGCTCGCCCGCGCGACCTATCCGGCGCTTGGCTTCCCACAGTACGCGGGGGAGGTGGGAACGTCGGAGGCCGACGACGAGATGAAAGCGCAGGCGCAAAAGGAGGCCGAGGCCGCGCTCGCCGGGCCGCTCGACGTGTACGGCAGGTTCTACCTGGGCGACAAGCAGTTCATCGGCGGCGACAAGCCGTCGATCGCGGACATCCGCCTGGCTGCGACGCTCGAGTTCCTGCGCGCAATCGACTACGACCTCCCGGACTGGGCCGAGGAGTTCATGAGCCGAATGGAGACCACCCTTGGCGAGGCGTACTCGGAGCCGGCAGCGGACGTGCGCGGGTACGTCGAGTCCGTGAAGTCATAGAACGCGTAACCTGGCCGCGCGGATGCCCTCAAAACGGGGCGCGCGTTTAGACGCGTGATCTTCGAGGAACTGATAGGCCTGGCCCGCTCAGCGACCGTTGGGAGGTTGAAATGCTCCTCTTGCTCCTCATCATCATCCTGGTGCTCGCGCTGGGCGGCGGCATCTTCATCAGCAAGTTCCTCTTCCTGCTGCTTCTCCTCCTCCTTTTGCTCTTTCTCTTCCGCGGCAACCTCTAAGAGCGCTCGCGGCCTACGACCGGTACAAGGCCCACCGCGAGAAACGGCATCCGGACGAGCCGGTCATGACGAGGCGCGAATTCGACCGCTGGCGGATGGACGAGCGCACCTCGCTCCGCGTGCGCGCTGCTGCTAGCGCGGGCGCGAGCGTGCATCGGCGTTGGC